>JBCCGP010000018.1:0-49368 GCA_039029215.1 Pseudomonadota bacterium | reverse complement strand
TCGGCACTTGGTAGTTCACCAATGTTAGGAAGGTTGGGCCTGCTGTACGAACCACCCAGACCAACAGCAATGTCGCAATCGCGGTTGGAAAGATGCCCAGATACAGCAGCGCAAAGATGGCGTTTGGACTGCCCATTTGTGGCAGACCATCGACCCATAATGAGATCGGCAGGATGATAAAAAAGCCCAACAGCAATCCGCCTGCGGAATAAACCAAGGTTGACACAGGCGGGCAGAGCCGCGTGTTGATCGTGCCCAACGCATAGCAAAGTGCCGCGGTGATGCAGGCCATTCGCGCAAGCGGCTCTAGTGCCGCGCCAGAGGAAGCAAGGAAGCGCGCGGGCTCAATCAACACAACAATCCCAATAAACCCGATCAAAAACCCGATGGTCTTGATCACCGTCATACGCTCTGATTGCAGTGTAAAATGCGCAAGCGGCAGCGCGAAAAGCGGGACCAACGCCATGGTCACGCCAGCAAAGCCCGAGGTGACATAATTCTGCCCCCAATTGAGCAGCGAGAAGGGCAGCGCGTTGGTGATAATCCCAAAGATGGCCATATGCACCCAAATGCGTTTGCCCTGCGGATCACGAAGGCGCGGGAAATGCCGTCCCGTCATCACGCAAAACACCAGCAAAATCGCAGCCCCAATCCCGATACGGATCATCGAGATGATCATCGGGCTGTAGCTTTCCAACGCAAATTTTGCGGCCATAAAAGACGCACCCCATATTAACCCCAAAACGCCAAGGGCGGCCCAATTGAGTGCGGTGGGTCTGTCTGACATGTTTGGCCTTTTGCTGATGCGCGTCGCGCGACGCTACGCCTTCTGTGCGCGAAAACAAGTCCAAAAAAGAAAACGGCGATGTACAAGGGAGGAGGAGGAGTACATCGCCGTTCTTTCATGTCGCGACGCAAAAAGGGAGGGAGCGCCGCTGTCAAACTTAGCATTGTTAAGGGAGGAGGAAACGTTGCCAAGTCTTGATCTTATGGGATTAAAATAGCTGGTTTCACCGGCTTTACTAGGCCTATCGCTGCAAAGCCGATATGCGTTTGACGCATGGCTATTTCAATAAGCTCTGCGCTGGGCAGTATTTTTTGTCTAATTCTTGTTCATTTTTGGCATTCGGGCAGAAAAGTTGTGCATTTTCGACGCGAAAGCTGCCGATTGCCGCCTGTCCTCTTGCTGAGGTCAGCCACGCCGCCAGCGTTCTTGCGGCCTGTGTTTGTACATGGGGGAAGCGCTTTGGGTTCAAAAGAACCAGCCCATACGGGTTCAGAAGCTCCGCCTGACCTTGAAATAAGATCGAAAGATCTTGCTTATTTCCAAACGACAGCCATGTGCCGCGATCCGATAATGTATAAGCCCCGGTCGCGGCGGCCATATTCAATGCCGCCCCCATTCCAGCACCGATTTCGCGATACCACACACCTTTGGGTAAGAGTTGTGCACGCTGCCACAGCGCCTGTTCGCGTTTATGCGTGCCGCTGTCATCCCCGCGCGAGATAAAAGATGCGCCGGAGTTCAAAATTGCGGCCATGGCGCCTTGAATATCTTGCGTTTGCGAAACGCCCGCTGGGTCGGATTTTGGTCCAACAATCACAAAATCATTATACATGATGTCAAAGCGCTCTGTGCCGAACCCTTCGGCGATAAAGGCATCCTCTGATGGGCGATGATGCACCAAAAGCGCATCTGCATCGCCGTTTTTGGCAATCCGAATGGCTTGGCCCGTGCCCACGGCAACAACGCGCACCTGTATTCCGGTATCTTCTTCAAAAAGCGGCAAAAGATAATCATAAAGACCAGAATTTTGCGTGGATGTTGTCGAGGCAAGCACCATGGTGTCTGCCCATGACAGGGATACGGTGCAACACCACAGGATTAGGAAACTTAGAAAGCGCATCACAGGTTCAAAAAATCCTTCGCGGGTTTGGATGCGGGTGATTTAAAGAACGTCGTTGCAGGTGTTAGTTCTGTTACGCTGCCTTTGTTGATAAAGGCGACTTGATCGGCCAATCGGATTGCTTGGGCGCGGTTATGCGTGATCCAAATCAATTGCGTGCCGTTTGATTTAAGGTCCGCCAAAATGCGTTCGAAATCTTCCGTCGCTTCGGGATCAAGGCTGGATGTCGGCTCATCCATCAACAGGCTTTTGGGGTTGGTAGCGATCGCGCGGGCAAGGGCAAGCCGCTGCGCCTCGCCGCCAGACAGAAGTGCGGCGGGTTGGTCAGCGCGATCTGTCAGACGTGTCTTTTCCAGCGCTTGTTCGATTTGATAGGTACGGTCCGTCCCCACGATCCCAACAGCATCCAGCGCAAAAGCAACATTGTCCCGCACAGAGCGGCGCATCAAAATGCGGCGTTGGAAAATATATGCGCGGCTATGTTTGCTGTGCGATGGCGTTTTACCCGACCAAGAAAGCGACCCTGAACTGGGCGCGATAAGGCCGTGCATCAGCTCCAAAAGCAAAGATTTGCCAGCGCCGTTCGGGCCCATAATGGCCAAAGATGCATTTGGGTCCAAAGACATGCTGACCGGTCCCAGCAAGGTTTTGCCGCTCGCCTGAAAACTTACAGCATCAAGGGAAAGCCCGCTCATCTTTCGGCCTCCTCAAAGCGCAGTCCGATGCGGCGGATCAAATGCAGGATCGCGTTCACACCAAGCGCGATCAGGATAAGGACCGCACCCAAGGCCAGCGCAAGTTCAAGATTGCCCTTTGAGGTTTCCAGCGCAATTGTGGTAGTCATCACGCGGGTCAGGCCATTGATATTGCCCCCCACAATGATCACTGCGCCCACCTCAGCGATGGCGCGCCCGAACCCGGCCAGAATTGCGGTGGTAATTGCAAAACGCGCGTCCCAAACCAAACTTTTGATGATCAAGCCTTTGGGCGCATCATAGGCGGAAAAAAGCGGTTTATAGCTGCGATGAAGCGGTGTGACGGCATCCACTGTCAGCGACAGAATGATCGGAAAGACCAAAACGGTCTGGGCGATGATCATCGCTGTGGGTGTGAAGAGAATGCCAAAATTGCCCAATGGTCCCGCGCGCGAGAGCATCAGATAGACCAACAAACCCACAACCACGGGAGGCAAGGCCATGAAAGCAGAGGCAATGGTCAGAACCGCCCCGCGCCCCCAAAACCGACTGATGGCCAGAAGGACACCGCAGGGCAGTGCGAGAAGTGCCGCCAGCAGCGTGGCGCTGAGCGAGACGTGAAGCGAGAGCGCAACAATAGGCCAAAGGTCAGGCGCGCTGCCTGAAAAAAAGCTTAAGATTTCTGTGAAAATGCTCAAACGCCTCTTTACCCTTGCACCTTATGGGATAAATCCCCATCACGAAGCAGAGTTTACTAAGGGTCCTTCAGTGATGTCCATAACACGAGAGGCGATTTTACAAGAATTGACCCGCGTTCGGATGCCGGATGGTCAAAATATCGTGGACGCGGATTTTGTCCGTGCCGTCACGATTGAGGGAAATGCCGTGCGCTTTGTGTTAGAAGTGCCCGCCGCCCTTGGACCAAAGATGGAACCCGTGCGCAAAGCTGCCGAACAGGTGGTCGCAGAGATGCCGGGTGTTTCGGATGCTACGGTTATTTTGACGGCCCATGAGGCACCCAAAGAGCCGCCGAATTTGCGCATCGGGGGCCATGCAAAACCCCAAGACGACCGCCAACCTGTGCCGGGCGTGAAAACACTGATCGCGATTGCCTCTGGCAAGGGGGGCGTTGGGAAATCGACCTTAAGTGCCAATCTGGCTGTGGCCACCGCGCGTTTGGGAAAGAAAGTGGGCCTGTTGGATGCCGATATTATGGGGCCATCACAGCCGCGCATGATGGGCGTGTCCAAACGGCCCGCTTCGCCGGATGGGAAAACGATCATTCCTTTGGAGGCGCATGGCATCACATTTCTGTCTTTGGGCTTGATGCTGCAAGAGGACACAGCGGTGGTGTGGCGCGGACCGATGTTGATGGGTGCGCTGCAACAAATGTTGTTCCAAACCGAATGGCCGGATTTAGATGTGCTTTTTATCGATCTGCCGCCCGGGACGGGTGATGTGCAACTGACACTGAGCCAGAAATCAAATCTGCATGGCGCAATTATTGTGTCCACGCCCCAGGATGTGGCCCTTTTGGATGCGCGCAAAGCGATTGATATGTTCAAAAAGGTCAATATTCCCATTGTCGGCATGGTTGAAAATATGGCGCAATTTATCTGTCCCAAGTGCGGGCATAGTGCGCATATTTTTGGATCGGGCGGGGTAAAAGAAGAGGCTGCGAAATTAGGCGTACCACTTTTGGGGACAATCCCGATTGCGCTCGATATTCGCGAATCTGGCGATGCAGGCGCGCCCGTTGCTTTGGAGAGTGGACCGTCAGGTGCGGCGTTTCAGAGCGTTGCACAGACTTTGGTTGATGGAGGCGTTTTATGATTTTAGATCGCGCGGCCTTGGAGGCCAAAGGGGTCAAAGGCTGGGCCTTGGGGTTTGAAGATACGGTGCGGTATCGCGATTTGGATACCTATAATCATGTCAATAACGTCGTGTTTCACAGTTGGTTTGAAGATATTCGTGTGATGTTTTTGGAATATCTTGATTTGAAGCTTCAAGAAGAAAACACGGCCATGCCGGTGATGCGCACCGCCGATATCAGCTTTGATCGGCAGCTTCTGCCGGGGGCAAAATTTATGGTTCTAACAAAGCCCAAGCGGATCGGAACCTCGTCCTTCACGCTTGCCTATCAGGTGCAATCTGAAGGGATAGCTGTTGTTCAAGGCAGCTCTGTTATTGTGATGTCTGATTTAGCGGCAGGCAAGCCTGTGGCGCTGACCGAAAAGCAACGCCAAGCGATCAGCGCCTATTTGTAAAGCTTCGCGCTTGACTTAACGGGTTGTTTGGCTAGAAGGCGGGTTCACATATTCAAGCGCCTTTGCGCGCCCCGAAATTGGAGATCGCCAATGGCAAAACCAACAACAGTTAAGATCCGGTTGAACTCAACTGCGGATACCGGCCACTTCTATGTGACCAAGAAAAATGCACGCACGATGACCGAGAAAATGGTGGTCAAGAAATATGACCCCGTGGCGCGCAAACATGTGGAATATAAGGAAGGCAAGATCAAATAAGATCGGCCTCTTTTGTGTTTTAAACCGCGTCCGTTGAGGCGCGGTTTTTTTTGAAGGGGTGGCGCGCCGCTGGCGCGCGATAGGGTTTGACACACTCGGGCAGGTGAACCTGCCCTCGTATGTCAAAATGGAGGGCGCAACCCTCCACACCTCCCGAGATATTTTTGGAACAAAGAAAACCATGAAATGGTTTTCGGTCGGCAGTAAATTGCAAAGCAATTTGCGAGAGGCAAAGAAGATCATGAATGATTTTCTGCCGAATGGTGATAGGGTTTTTTGGGATCAGGAAACCGTCTCGAAAGGTTATGCTGTGATGTGGGTGAATTTTTATAAAGGCAGCTTAGTGTAACGCGTATGAAAGTTGGAATCGCGACAGGGCAGGATTTAACTGAGATTTCAGTGATGTTTGAGCGCAGTTATTCCGTTTTATTGGCACCTGATTATGAGGGTGACTTGCTGCGCACCGCTTTGCCGATCATGGGACGCGCGCGGCCCGCACTTGTTACATCGGGGCGGTTTTTTACGGTGCGACATGCAGGCAAACTGGTGGGTGCAGGTGGGTGGTCACCGCATGCCCCCGGAAACCCATTGGATCGCACCAATGCGCATGTCCGTCATGTTGCAACCGATCCCTCTGCGCTGCGCATGGGGGTGGGATCAGCGTTGATGAAAGCCATTTTTGCGCAGGCGCGCGCATCTGATGTGGCGCAGCTTATGGCGCTTTCGACCCGGACAGCCGTGCCATTTTATGCGCATCATGGATTTCGCAGGCTCAGGGATATTACCGTGCCATTGGGCGGGCGCGTTGCATTTCCCTGTGTCGAGATGCTGCGCGTGCTTTAGGCAGCGAGCAAGCCGATCCCAAGCAAAACCACCGCTATGATTTGTGCGATAAGCGTGAAAAGCATACCAAACAGGCGCAGGCGGTGAGTTAAACCGATATCCAGAAAGTAAATTGCATGCAGCGCACGTCCAATGACAAAAAGCGCTGCAAGAGGGATTAACGCACTTGCTGGCATGAGGCCCTGAAACTCCATCAGCCCGACCAATATCAGGAAAAGTGGCATTTGTTCGGCCATATTAGAATGCCCGCGTGCGCGTTTTAGAAGCTTGCGATCTTCAGCGTCTTTTCCGTGCCCAAAAGGAATTCCAGCGCTGCGGCGGACCGCGATCACGCTGAATGTTTGAAAGACATAGAGTGCCGCAAGTAAAATCGCAGTTATGCTGGTGATGGTAAGGGGAAGCGTGCTCATAGTATCGATCCTTTAAAAGAAAAGCCGCGAGAGGTCCCGCGGCTTTCTGTTGGTCATATCCGTCGTTGGCTATTCTTGAGCGCCCATGAATTGAAGCATGAACAAGAACAAGTTCAAGAAGTTCAGATAAAGGTTCAAAGCACCGCTGATGCCAGAATGGGCGAGCCACTCCGTTTGACCATGATGGGCCATCGTCAGATAGGTGTTTTTGATATTTTGGGTGTCATACGCTGTCAGGCCCGCAAAAATCAGAATGCCGATGGCGGATACCGCAAAGGCGATTGCATCAGATTGCAAGAACAGGTTGACGATCATTGCGACAATCAGGCCGATCAATCCCATGATCAGGAAGCTGCCCCAGCCTGAGATATCGCGTTTGGTTGTGTAGCCCCAAATCGATAGGCCAGCGAAAGCGATCGCTGTTGTCAGGAACGTCGATGCGATCGACATGCCAGTATAGCGGATGAAAATCGAACTGATCGATAGACCCATCACGGCCGAGAAGACCAAGAACAACCCGCGCGCCGTATTGGCGGTCGACCGGCGCATCACAGCACCGAATGCGAAGATCATGATCAATGGTGCAAACATAATGATCCAGCTTAAAGGCGAGCTGTAGATCGTTGCGCCAAATTGCGTTAGCAACGTGTCATTTGGCAATTGTGCAACAGCTTGCGACGGATCGGTCGTTGTTGCCAGTTGCGATGTTAGCCAAGCAATGACGGCGGTGACAACCATGCCAACGGACATCAGTCCATAGACAGAATTCATATGGGCGCGAAGGCCCTCGTCAATCTGGGCGGCCGTTGTCGCGCTGCCCGAACGACGAATTACTTGTGGATCAGCCATTTAATACTCCTATAGCTCTCAAGTCCCAGAGGATGGGCTTGATTGAGCTAAATATTGGCTTTTCATTGGGTAATTTCAAGTAAAATCGGGGCTGTGATCACGTCGATTTTAAGAGAAATTGGTCTGATCTTAAAGGTTTCGGCGCTGCAGTGCCGATGTCCAATGAAAAAAGCCGCGCCTGGGAGAGGGCGCGGCTTTTCCTGTGGGCTGTCGGCGGGTTTTAGGCCTGCCAGAAGAATTTGTTCAGCTCCGTTTTGCGATCTGCCTCGGTGATCCCAATATCGGCCAAGAGATGCGCGGGAATTCCCGATAGCTCTTTGCGCTGCTCTGAGCGAGAGGCCCAGCTATTGGCAAATCTTAGGAAATCGAATTTTAGATCGCTTTGAGTCTGTTGTGTTGTTAGCTTTGTCATTTTTTGTCCCTTTCAAGTGTTTTATCGTTTCGATTGAGACCGTTTTAGAGCTAAGGGGTTGCTAAGTAAGTGATATTTGACACAAAGTAGGAAGTTAAAGCTGCCAAAAGTATTTTTTGACCTCCAAACTTTGTGACAATTGGCACAATCCAATATCATCCAGCCGTTCTGCAGGCAATTTTGCAAGTGCACGGCGTTGTTTTGCGCGGTTCATCCAAAGCCCCAAAATGGAAGATTGTCGGCGGGGCTGTGCCGTGAGTGGGCGACGGGCGGTGAGAGTGGCGTTCAACATCTGTGATCCTTTCCATTGTGTTATGTGACGATGCGTTTGCATCAGTGATGTTGATATATTTGCCAAATACATTAATATCTGTAAAACGAATGATTGTTGGATAATGTATCAAGGAATGTGATATGCCGAGAAATCTTGATCTGACCGCCTTGCGCAGTTTCGTGGCTGTTGCGGATTTGGGTGGGGTCACGCGGGCTGCGACCGCGCTGCATCTGACGCAATCTGCGGTCTCGATGCAGTTAAAACGTTTGGAGGAGTCCACCGGTTTAAACCTGTTGGATCGCTCTGCACGGAAAATTCGACTGACGGCTGAGGGCGAGTTGCTGGCCAGCTATGCGCGAAAGATGTTGTCTATTAATGATGAGGCGTGGGAGCGGCTGACGACCGATCACTATGAGGGTGAGATCGTCTTTGGCGTACCCCATGATATCGTCTACCCCCATGTGCCAGAGATTTTGAAGCAATTTGCTGCGGAATATCCCAAAGTGAAGGTGCGTTTGGTTTCCTCTTATACGGTGTCTTTGAAAGAGGAGTTGCGCAATGGCACGGTGGATCTGACATTGACCACGGAATCGACCCCCGGTCCGGTTGGCACCTGTTTGCACAGCCAAAATATGGTCTGGGTTGGAGCGCTGCGCGGTCGGGCATGGCGACAACGGCCCTTGCGGCTGGCCTCGCAACAGCGCTGCGCCTTTCGACCGATGTGCCAAAAGGCCTTGGATGGGGCAGGCATCCCCTGGGAGATGGCCACCGACACCGACAGTTCGATGACTGTGTCTGCGGTCTTAAGTGCAGATTTGGGGATTGAGGGGCGCGTGGCCAGTGCCGTGCCCAATGATTTGGAAGTGATTGATCATGGCGGGGATTTGCCCGCATTGCCGCTTATTCACACCAATCTTTATGTCTCTGACGAGCCTGGCAATCATCTGGTTGCTGAGTTGGCAGAAACGGTGCGCACAACCTATCTGAATGATGCAGGACGCGGCGGTGATGGGCATTTGCAGGCGGTTGGCTAGGCGCCGCGTTTGCGCCGGTTTTGCGGGTTAGGATTTGGTAAAGTCTGTTTCAGAAACCTAATTTTCTGGAGCAAAGGTTAACGCGCTTTGGGTCCAACCAACGCGTTCTGTGTGTGTCGATTTTTCTGTGTTCGTTTGGCGCATCTGCGCTGGACAATATGTGCACAAGCGCGTTCATTAGGGCCATGATCCCCGTCTTTCTGGCCATTGCACCTGTCTTTCTGCTGATTATGCTGGGCTATGGGCTGCGCCGTGGCGGCATTCCAAGCGCAGAGTTTTGGAACCTGAATGACAGGCTGGTCTATTGGGTGCTGATGCCGGCGCTGTTTTTTGTGAAAATCTCGCAAGCTGATTTGACCTCGCCAGAGCTGATCTCGCTCTCAGCGGTGCTTTATGGCAGCTTTTTTGCCGCCGTGGCGATAGGTTTGTTGCTGTCTTTGCGCTGGGGGGCGGCTGATGGCTCATCGGTGATGCAGGGTGCGGCGCGGTTTAATACCTTTATTGCGCTCGCCTTGGCAGAGGCGCTTTATGGGGTTCCGGGGCTTCAGATTGCCGTTTTGGGGGCTGCGATTTTGGTGCCAATTGTGAATGTGACCATCGTGTCTTTGATGTCGTTTCGCTTGGGCGCAGGGAAGGGCGGTATTTTGGGCGAATTGATCCGCAATCCTTTGATCCTAAGCATATTTGCAGGTGTGGTTTTTAATCTGCTGGGGTGGAATGGTGTTCCTGTCTTACATGACGTGGCGGGTATTTTGGGACAGGCTGCTTTGCCGATCATGTTGATGTGTGTGGGGGCGAATTTGAAATTGCGGGGGTTGTCGGCTGAGGGCGCGCCGGTTTTGGCCTCGATGTTTGGGAAATTTGTGGTTTTTCCGATGATCGCGGTTCTTTTGATCTATCTGATGCAGCCCGCACAATTGACCGCAGAGGTTTGTATTCTTTTTGCAGCACTGCCGGTCGGCGTGGCGACATATAGTTTGTCCCGCGAAATGGGGGGCAATGCAAGTTTGATGGCCACGGTCATAACGGTGCAAACGGTTTTGAGTTTTCTGACGCTGCCATTCACGGTGCTCTTGGCGCGGATGGTCTTGTTTTGAAGCGGTTGCGCGCAGCGTGTTTCTTTGCGTGCAGTGCATCGTCAAGCAATTTGCTTCAGATAAAGAAGATTTACACGCATTTGGCGCTTTTCATTATGCATCGAGTGACCTAAAGCCGCGCATAAATTCTCCTTAAAGGATCGCCCTCAGATGGACCTTCGGAATATCGCGATTATCGCGCATGTTGATCATGGCAAAACCACGCTTGTGGATGAACTGTTGAAGCAATCAGGTGTGTTTCGCGACAATCAAGCTGTCGCAGAACGCGCGATGGACAGCAATGATCTGGAACGTGAACGCGGGATCACAATCTTTGCCAAACCCACATCTGTGGAATGGAAAGGCACGCGGATCAATATTGTTGACACGCCGGGCCACGCCGATTTTGGCGGCGAGGTGGAACGGATATTGTCCATGGTTGATGGCGTGGTTTTACTTGTCGACGCCGCCGAAGGTCCCATGCCGCAAACCAAATTTGTGACCTCTAAGGCGCTTGCTTTGGGATTGCGCCCGATTGTTGTTTTAAACAAGGTGGATAAGCCCGATGCGGAACCCGATCGTGCCTTGGATGAGTGTTTTGATTTATTTGCATCGCTTGACGCCAATGACGAGCAGTTGGATTTCCCAGCGCTTTATGCCTCTGGCCGTTCTGGCTGGGTTGACGCGGAATTGGACGGGCCGCGCGTGCATCTGGATGCATTATTTGATCTGATTTTGGATCATGTGCCCGCACCCGCACAGGTGGCTGATCAAGATCAACCGTTTTCGATGTTGGCCACCACTTTGGGCGCAGATCCATTTTTGGGGCGTATTCTGACGGGGCGAGTGGAAGCCGGTCGGTTAAAAGCAGGGACAACGATCAAAGCCATATCGCGTGATGGGACGCAGATTGAGAGCTTCCGCGCGTCAAAAATCCTTGCCTTCCGCGGGCTCAGCCAACAGCCGATCGAAGAAGCGGTCGCAGGCGATATTGTGTCCATTGCGGGCATGGCAAAGGCGACCGTGGCCGATACGCTGTGTGATCCTTCTGTTTCTGATGCAATCCCTGCGCAACCAATTGATCCCCCGACAATCTCTGTCCTCTTTGGTATCAATAACAGCCCATTGGCTGGGCGCGATGGCAAGAAAGTGCAATCGCGTGTGATCCGCGAGCGTTTGATGAAGGAAGCGGAATCAAATGTTGCAATTAAAGTGAGCGATACGCCAGGTGGCGAGGCTTTTGATGTTGCTGGGCGCGGCGAGCTGCAAATGGGGGTTTTGATCGAGAATATGCGCCGCGAGGGGTTTGAGCTGTCGATTTCACGGCCCAAAGTTCTGTTCCAAGAGGTTGATGGCCAGCGCATGGAACCGATTGAGGAAGCGACAATTGATGTTGATGAAGAGTATTCAGGCGCTGTGATTGAAAAACTGACCGGCGCGCGTAAGGGCGAATTGGTCGAGATGAAGCAATCTGGGTCCGGCAAAACGCGGATTGTGGCACATGTGCCCTCACGCGGATTGATCGGCTATCACGGCGAGTTTTTGACAGATACGCGCGGCACAGGTGTGCTGAACCGCGTGTTTCACAGCTGGGCACCGCATAAAGGAGCTATTCCCGGGCGTAGGGCAGGGGTTTTGATTTCCATGGAAAATGGCGAGGCCGTGGCCTATGCGCTGTGGAACCTAGAGGATCGCGGGCGGATGTTTATCGGCGCGCAAGAACAGGTCTATCAAGGCATGGTGATTGGCGAGCATAGCCGTGACAATGATCTTGAGGTCAATCCATTGAAAGGCAAGAAACTGACAAATGTGCGCGCCTCTGGCTCGGACGAGGCGGTGCGGTTGACACCGCCGGTGCGGTTTTCACTTGAAGAGTCGATTGCCTATATAAATGATGACGAGTTGGTTGAAGTGACCCCAAATAATATTCGTCTACGCAAGCTTTATTTGGACCCGCATGAGCGAAAGCGGTATTCCAAATTGGCTTAGATGCGTCGCTTAAACCTTAGGTTGATTCTCTTTTAAACCAGAAAATACCGGATTTGCGGTGCTGCCTTATGCATGCTGAAATTTCAGCTCGTCTGAATACTTAAACTAAAGTATAGGTTTTGGATCGAATTTTTGTCACAAAAATACGAAAGTCGAAAAATGTGAGAAAATCTTCGCATTTTGTTTAATTTTTCGTGAATTTATATGTAGAAGTAGAGGACGAATGGCGACAAGCCGTTTTCTGAACAGTTGGGAAAATATATGACGCATCCAGTTGATCGCTTTGTTGGGCAACGCATTCGCCATCGTCGATGGATGGTCGGCATGACGCAACAAGACCTTGCGCAAGAAGTCGGCATCAAGTTTCAGCAAATTCAAAAATACGAAACCGGTGCCAATCGCGTTAGCGCCTCGCGTCTGTGGGATATCGGCAAATCTATGGATGTTGATGTCAGCTTTTTCTTCGAAGGCTACGAAGCCCAAGATATCCCTGGTGCGATGGAGAATTCTGCGAAATCAGATATTCTGGCCGATAAAGAAGCGCTTGAATTGATCAAATCTTACTACTCGATCCCTGAAAATCAGCGCCGTAAACTGTTCGATTTGGCGCGTGTTCTCAGCGCGGCTTGATCCGATATTGACAGCGCAACCTGTCTACGCAACACAGCGATAAACCAAGACTAGGCATGTCGCGTGGACAAACAAAAAACCATTGAAACGGCCCTGACCCTTGCGGATTGTGCAAAAGAAATCAGCTTACGCTATTTTCGCAATCCCGATCTGACCATCGAAAACAAAGATCAATCTGATTTTGATCCTGTCACGCAGGCTGATCGAGAAATCGAACTCAAAATCCGCGAATGCCTAAGCGGCATCGCCCCCCAAGATGGCATATTGGGTGAAGAATTTGACCCTATGGACACGCAATCGGGCCTGACTTGGGTGATCGATCCAATTGATGGGACCCGGGCCTTTATGGCCGGGCAACCAACTTGGGGGACATTGATCGCACTTCACGATGGGCAAAAGCCGATTTTTGGACTGGTCGATCAACCCTATATTGGCGAGCGTTTTATGGGCGGTTGGGGGTCTGCAATCCTGTCGCGTTGCGGGACGTCCACGCTGATCCAAACACGCAAATCATCTGGGTTAAGCGGCGCAATTCTTTACACCACATTTCCAGAGATAGGGACATCAACGGAACGCGCGGCCTTTGAACGTGTGGCCACGCAAGTCCAATTGGTGCGCTACGGGATGGATTGTTATGCCTATGCAATGCTGGCTGCTGGCCTGATTGATGTTGTGATCGAAGCGGGCTTAAGCCCTTATGACATCTATGCGCCCGCGGCGCTGATTGATGCCGCAGGGGGGCAGGTAACGAATTGGCAGGGCGATCCGTTGGATAAAAGCGGTCAGGCGCTTGCGATTGCTGACAAAGATTTGGCGGATGATATTATTGCGCTTTTAAACGCGACTTAGTGTTTGGCGAAGAAATTTTCGATTTCGCGCCAAATCGCGTCTTGTGTCTCTTCGGTTTCAATAAATAACTCATGATGGACATTTGGAAATTCAATGACATCCAAGCTTGGCCAATTCTGCGAGAGCTTATGGGCAGCCTTGTTCGACACAATCGCCTCATGCTCTGCAAGCAGACATAACATTGGCAGGCCGGGATCTGGCTTGCGCTTTGCAGAATTGCAAGCGGCAAGGGCCTCAATCACCCAACGCACGGTTGGACCCGCAATTTCCAATTCGGGATGCGCCAAAAGCTGTTTTGCACGAAAATGGAATTCATCTTCATTTGTTGTCAGCGTATTGCCCTCAAACCCATCGGTGATCGATGCGTTTCTGTCCGACATTGTTGGGATCCGCGACAGACCGCTGGTAAATCGGCCAAATGTATCGACATAAAGCTTTAGAACCTGACGCTGCCATCCTTGAACGGCAATCCCCCATAATGGCGCAGAAAAGAGAGCGGCCTTAACATCCAGCCCGTTTAAAACCGCCTGAAGCATGATCGCGCCGCCCATCGAATGGGCAATCAGGTATTTTGGACCGTCCAGATCATGCTCGGCTGCGAAATCGACCAATGCTTTGACATCATATTGGTAATCGCTGAATTTATCGACATGGCCCAAGACTGGGTTTTTATGAATACGCTCCGACAGGCCTTGACCGCGCCAGTCAATTGCAACGGCGTGATAGCCCAAATCGTTTAACCGTTTGAACACAGGTCCGAATTTTTCAATGAACTCGGTGCGCCCTTGACCGACATAAACTGTACCCTTGGGCTTTTTGGATTTTGTTCGCCAAAGCCCCATGCGCAACCGCACGCCATCATCCGCAGGGCGGTAGGATACAATACCCCCCTTTGGGGCGCGTGCGATGTCGCTGTGAAATGGGGCTTTGGACGTTTGTAACATATGCTAGCTCAAAATTGTGCCCAATTTCATGGCTGTTCCCATATCGCCATCGACGCTAAGATTGCCGCCCATAAAAGCTGCTGTTGCATTGGTCTCTCCTGCTAGGATCGATTGGAAAACCTCTGCACTGGCGCTTAATGTGCAATCCGCATCACCATCACCCGCTGATGCTCCATCTTCGTTGATCATGATGGCGCCTTCGCCTTCAATATCAATTTTGACGCTACCATCAAAGCCATCGCCGCCCATCTTTTCGTTCAAAGCTGCGACCGCTGCGTTGATCATATCACTCATCTTTTACAATCCTTATTGTTTCCGGTTCTTTACATTAAGGCGTTCTGCGTTACCCTTTGCCTTAACATGTCTCGTCAATGCCATATCTCAAGACTTAAGCAGATGCTTTACGTTGCGTTTGTCTCAGTTTTTTTATTATTGAGTGATCTTGAGCACGCTTTTGCTCAATCAACGGCGCTTGATGGCTTGTTTTCGCAACTTCGAGACGAAAAAGAGGCCGATTTTGAGGCGATAGAGCAAGATATTTGGAAAGAATGGCGCAAATCCGGCTCTGACGCGGTGGATTTTTTGCTCGAACGTGGAATGGCAGCGATGCAAGAGGGCAAAATGCGCCAAGCGATCAGCCATTTTTCAACCGTTATTGAACAAGCACCGGAATTCGCCGAAGGCTATAATATGCGGGCCACCGCCTATTTTATGATCCAGCAATATGGGTTGTCGGTGGCCGATATCGAACGCACTTTGGCACTAGAGCCACGCCATTTCGGCGCATTGGGTGGGTTGGGCATGATTTTGGAACGCACAGAGCGCCCGAAACAAGCGCTGTTTGCCTATGAAAAAATGCTTGAAGTTCATCCCAAAAGCCCGCAAGCAAATGCTGCTGTTGACCGCTTGAAAGATGCTTTGGAAGGCACTGCCCTTTAATCAAAAATGACACAAGATGCGCGCCTTGCAGCCGTATTGGGACCCACCAATACCGGCAAAACCCATTACGCAATTGAACGTATGTTGGGCCATGCAACGGGCGTTTTTGGACTGCCGTTGCGCTTGTTGGCGCGCGAGGTTTATGACCGCGTTGTTGCCTTGCGCGGCGAGATGAATGTCGCCCTGATCACGGGCGAGGAACGGATCATCCCCGCACATCCCAAATATTGGATTGCCACGGTCGAAGCGATGCCGCGTGATATCGGCGCTGATTTTGTGGCTGTTGATGAAATCCAGCTTTGCGCCGATCCAGAACGCGGGCATGTGTTTACCGATCGCTTGTTGCATATGCGTGGACGGCGCGAGACGTTGTTTTTAGGCGCAGATACAATGCGCACCGTCATCCGTGCGCTTTTGGGCAATATCGAGGTGATGTCGCGCCCGCGTCTGTCGCAGTTGGACTATACTGGGCCCAAAAAGCTCAGCCGGATGCCCGCGCGATCCGCGATTGTGGGGTTTTCGGTCGATAATCTTTATGCAATCGCCGAATTGATGCGCCGCCAAAAGGGTGGGGTTGCCATTGTCATGGGCGCATTGTCGCCGCGCACGCGCAATGCACAGGTCGAACTCTATCAAAATGGCGATGTGAATTACCTGATTGCCACCGATGCGATTGGCATGGGGTTGAACTTAGATGTGAACCATGTCGCCTTTAGCGGGCTGTCGAAATTCGACGGGCGGCGCATGCGCCAACTGATGCCCAATGAGCTGGCACAAATTGCAGGCCGGGCGGGGCGACACATGAACCATGGCACGTTTGGGGTGACGGGCGAGGCAAGCCCGCTTGATCCAGATTGGGTTGATGCCGTCGAAAATCACCGTTTCACGCCGATCAAGAAAGTCAATTGGCGCAATTCGAAATTGGATTTTGGGTCCATTGTAGCCCTTTTAAACGCGCTGGACCGCCCATCAGATGAACCAGAGCTACAACGCGCGCGTACCGCAGAAGATCACCGCACGCTAGAGGTGCTGGCAGAAGACGCAGAAGTGACCGCCCGCGCAACAGACGCAAAATCCGTTGCCCTTTTATGGGAGACATGCGGCATTCCCGATTTCCCGCAAGTCTCGTTTCAAGAGCATACAAATTTGGTCGCTGACGTGTTCAATTTCCTACATGAACACGGCGCTGTGCCTGAAGAGTGGTTTGCCCGCAAAGTGGCACAGGTCGACAAAACCCGTGGCGATATTGATGCCCTGTCCAAACGATTGGCATTTATCCGCACATGGACCTATATCGCGCAGCGCAAATCATGGCTGGCAGACGAAAGCACTTGGCGGGACGAAACCCGCGCGGTAGAAGACCGGCTATCAGATGCGCTACACCAAGCGCTGACACAACGATTTGTCGATCGCCGCACCTCTGTATTGATGCGGCGCTTGAATGAGAAGGAGAGGCTTGTGGCCGAACTTGACGCGGATGGCGCAGTAAAAATCGAAGGTGAATTTGTTGGTCGCCTTCAAGGCTTTCGGTTCCAAATGGATAAATCCGCCGAGGGCGAGGAGGCAAAAACCATTCGTCAGGCCGCGGTCCAAGCATTGGCACCGGAATTTAATCTGCGCTCTGATCGGATGTATAATGCGCCCGACACGGAATTCGATTTCACTGAACAAGGTGGCTTGATGTGGGGCGAATTCGCGGTGGGCAAATTGGTCAAAAGCGATGACATCCTTGCCCCGAAGATCGAGGTCTTCGTGGACGAAGAAGCGGGCCCCGATGTTCAAAGCAAAGTTCAAAAACGCCTGTCGCATTTTCTGGATCGAAAAATCAAAACCGATTTCGAGGCGCTGCTTGCGATGCGCGATGATGAGGCGATCACCGGGTTGGCACGCGGTCTGGCCTTTCGTCTGGTTGAAAGCTTGGGCGTCATTCCGCGCTCTGTCGTTGCCAAAGACGTCAAGGAGCTTGATCAAGATGCGCGCGGCCTTCTGCGCAAACATGGTGTGCGATTTGGGCAATATACGCTGTTCATGCATCAGATGTTGAAACCTGCGCCCACGCGGTTGCGCCTGGTTCTGTGGTCGCTTTTCAGCGATCTTTCTGAATTTCCAGAGGCCCCCCCGCCGGGCCTTGTCACCATCCCCGAAATGCCCGATGCGCCCAAGGGGTATTACCCCCGCGCAGGCTACCGCTTGGCGGGCGAACGCGCGATCCGCATTGATATGCTTGAACGCCTGGCCGATCTGACACGCGCCCAAGACGTTAAAGCGGGGTTCGAGGCCACGCCTGATATGCTGTCTATCTCTGGCACCACGTTGGACCAGTTTGCAAATCTGATGCAGGGTTTGGGATTTACCGCGGAACGCGGCGAGCGCGAAAAACCCGCACCAGACACCCCCGTTGACGCCACAGAAAAGACCCCCACCGCTGATGGGGGCGACGCACCGACCGAGGCACAAGACACAAGCGACGCGGCCACACCCGAAGGTCCAGAAATGGACGTCTTCTATATTTTCAAATGGATTTCCAAAAAACCAACCCAACGCCCCAAACATCAGGGCAAACCGCGCAAAAAATCCGGCCCAATGCGTGCAAAATCGGCGCCAAAGAAAGACAAACCATTGGATCCCGACAGCCCGTTTGCTGCACTTGCAAAACTCAAGGTGGATTAGTAATTTATTAAGGTAAAAGGAGTTGTCTATTTTACCATGGCGGTGCAATCACAATCGGTAGAAAAAGTTTCAGCAGAAAAAGCTATCGATCTTGCTTTTGAATATTTCAAAAAATTTATGGACAAGGGAAAAGGCACAAATCGGCTGCAAAATATTCTGCTTGAGGAATTAGAACTCGAATATGATGGCAATTGGCGTGTCGCAATTGGATTCGATGTCGGGCGCGTAAAAGAAGATAAACCCGAGATAAATTTATTTGGCCAGTCAAAAACAGTGGAGCCAATTCGTGAGGTTCGTGAGATCTATTTAGATTCTAACAAAGGCACTTTTGTTAAATTGGTATGACGTCTAGGTTCGTATTGATAGATACAAATCTCTTGCTTTTGTTGATCGTTGGGAGCCTTGATAGAAGTAAAATTGGCCGTAAGCGACTAGAGAATTATTCTAAGCGAGATTTTCAAAATCTTAATACCGAAATTGAAAAATTTTCTGGACATGTGTCACTACCAAATATTTTGTCGGAGACATCTAACTTCTTGGGTTCGGGTAAACAACAGCTTGTGACTGGCGGAATTCTCGCGCTTAAAAACTATGTAGACAACCTTGATGAAATCTATCAGCCAAGTAGTGGGGTCGCGAAAAGCGATTACTACAGCAAATTCGGTTTGACAGATGCTGCGATCATAATGATCGCGAAAAGTCACAATCTACATGTCATCACTGATGATTTCCCACTTTATGGATATTTGTCAAAATTGCGTGTGAAAGCCACGAATTTACGACACCTTTCTACACCAAGTGATTATTGAGTATGCGGGTGGATAAATGGCTTTGGCAGGCGCGGTTTTTTAAAACCAGAAGTCTTAGCGCCAAAACCGTCACAACTGGCAAGCTGCGCCTCAACGGTGTGATCGTTTCAAAACCCGCGCATGCGGTCAAACCCGGCGATATGCTGACCTTCCCGCAAGGCGATTGGATCCGTTTGATCGAAGTTTCGGGGTTGGGCACCCGTCGCGGTCCCGCGGCCGAGGCGGCACTTCTATACACCGATCATTCCCAACCCAAGCCAAAGCGGAACAAACCCCTTCAAAACCCCAAATTCGAAGGAAAAGGTCGTCCAACAGGCCGCGCGCGCAGACAACTCTCCTCTTTGACAAAAGCGCCCCTTGAATGATCCCCAAAAGCGCAATAAACGGCGGGAAGTTAAGGACGGACCACCCGACATGACCTATATCGTCAACGATGCTTGTATTGCGTGTAAATACACAGACTGTGTCGAGGTCTGCCCGGTTGATTGTTTTTATGAGGGTGAAAACATGCTGGTGATCCATCCCGACGAATGTATCGATTGCGGGGTGTGCGAACCAGAATGCCCGGCGGAAGCGATTTTGCCAGATACCGAGCCGGATACAGAAAAATGGGTCGAGTTTAACCGCAAATATTCTGAAATTTGGCCGGTCATCATCTCGAAACGTGATCCTTTGCCCGACGCAGAAGAGCGTGATGGCGAAGAGGGTAAATTAGAGAAGTATTTTTCTGAAAACCCCGGTGACGGTGGCTAACAGAATCATTTTGCCGCGAGCGGTATTTGAACCGACACTATCTTTCATAACCGTTTGAAAAGAAATAATTTTTGATGCCTCTACCTGTGCTGGTGGTTCCGTGAAATTTGTGATATACTACAAAGTGATGAAACAATTTTGCCCCGAAAAGTAACACAATAGCAAAGCGTTACGTCTACCCCAAACAGACATCAAAAATGCAGCGATTGCGCTGGGGTATGTCGCGGGCTTGAAAGAGGAAGTGAAATGGCAAGAAACAAAAAAATAGGCGATTTTCGCCTCAATGATTTCGTGGTTTATCCCGCCCATGGCGTCGGTAAGATCATGGATGTCGAGACCCAAGAAATCGCAGGGATCGAGATGGAGCTGTTCGTCATCGCCTTTGAAAAAGACAAGATGACCTTGCGTGTGCCAACCGAAAAGGCCACCTCTGTCGGGATGCGCAACCTGTCCACAGAAGACGAGATTGCAAAAGCGATGAAAACGCTCAAAGGGCGCGCACGTGTTAAACGCGCAATGTGGTCGCGCCGCGCGCAGGAATATGAGCAAAAGATCAATTCCGGTGATCTGCAAGCGATTGCCGAAGTGGTCCGCGATCTGCATCGCAATGATGAAGAGCGCGAGCAAAGCTATTCCGAGCGTCAGCTTTATGAAGCTGCATTGGAACGTCTGACGCGCGAAGTCGCCGCTGTTGATGGCACAGAGGAGGGCATGGCCACCGAAAAAGTGGTGGGTATCCTGCTGTCCCGCGCGGCCTAAATTGGACGCAAAATACCTGATTGAGCATTTGGGCCTTGGACCCCACCCCGAAGGCGGGTGGTTCAAGGAAACATGGCGTGCCGCAGGGGCAGGCCGTGCGTCGGGCACGGCGATCTATTTTCTTTTGGAAGAACACCAATCCAGCCATTGGCACCGCGTTGATGCGGCCGAGATTTGGCATCACTACGCAGGGGCGTCTTTGATATTGGATATTCACGACGGGTCTGCGGCGCAAACGATCCAGCTTGGTAAGGATTTTGCGGCGGGCGAGGTCGCCCAAGCCATCGTGCCCGCACATGCCTGGCAGCGTGCAAAACCCGTGGATGGATGGGTGCTTGTCGGCTGCACCGTCTCGCCCGGTTTTGAGTTTTCAGGCTTCGAATTGGCTGCACCTGATTGGGCGCCGTAAATTTTGAGTGCTTTGAAGCTCTGTGTGACCGCTTTGAGCCCGTACCGACCAATGCTGCTCGTTGCATGAATGACAGCTTTTTGCATGGCATTTGACTTTCAGGATGCTATGGTGGATTCCTCCGAAATCACATTTTCTGAAGGAGAGGCAGTGCAGCCAAACATATCATTTGTGTCTTCTGTGTTATTAGTCCTCTGCATCACAATTGCTGGTTCAGCGGCGACGGCACAGAACCAACATCCAGCCATGAATGTATTTTTCGGGTTCGAGTTTGTTCTGCATCCTTTGGCTATCAAGTGGGCTTGCGGAGGGCAAAGAGACGTAGACTTGTACCAAGTTGATCGGCTTGTTGTAGCTTTTCCTGAAGATGCAGAACAAACAGAGATGACGCCTTTTGTCGCCACATTGAACGAAATGGCGACTGGGCTACAAAGCCTGCCGACCATTTTCGGTGGTGACTTGAGTGAGCAGCAAGCCAAGCAACTGTGTGCCGCTGCCCTTCAGCTAAACATCGATTGGGTTACGCCTGAACAATTCGGTATGGGTGACGAGAGCGGAATGCCAGACAAACAAGAAGCCGCTTGGGCGAATTTCTTTCGTGTAGTTGCGGGTTTTTAATCGACCCTGTCTTGCAACCAAGCGGGCATTCAAACTGGGATAGCCAATGACCGCTTCGTCCCGCAAAGCAGAAATTATTGCACTGTTTAAGCTTTAGAATTTGAACCGAGTGTTTCGAGTTTCATTAATAAAAACAAATATATAACCCCATGCCCTAGCTAGGGCATTTCATCCGCAGTCCTCTTCTAGAGCTTAAATCGCGGCGCGGGCCCCAACGTGATCGGTCCCAATTTGGTTTGCTTGTTCGAAAAGGTCAGCGGCGCATCCAGCGTGTTTGGATTGCCCGAAAACCGCGCCAACAGGCCCAAACCCGAGCGCAGCGTCGTGCCCAGATTTTCATCTACAAAGCCACCCGCAATCGCCATATCCAGCATCAGTTCCCAGTTTTCGGCACGCACCGTGATCCGGCCTGAAGGATAGCCCTCGCTATCGACCCTGAAATTACCCGCCGCCCGCAACAGCAGATCACCCCAAGCCAGATTAAAAGCCTGCAGCTCCACATTTTGTAGATCGCCACTGCCGTTGTTGAAGCTCTCGCGGCTCAATTTTTCTGCAAAGCTTGCAATCGCATTCATCTCGAACGTCTCAAAGCTACTTGGCATAAGCCCCGTGCGATCGATCTGAGAGAGCAGTGAATTGGACGGGCTGAAATTGGCTGCTTTGACAGCGAGGTCATAGTCGGTTTCGCCACTTTCCGCCTGTCGAACAGCCAGAACCAAATCATCGGCCGACAGACCCCAGTTCGCACTGCTTTGGAATGCGATTGCATTGCTGGTGAGCGTGGCGCGGTCCAGCGTAAAATCACTGCGCGGCTCAAAGATAACAGAGGCGCGCAGCTCATCACTTGTCACATCAATTGTTTGATCGGGCGATGAAACAATCTGTTTGGCAGGCCAAAGCGCGATGAAATGATTGGGTTTATAGGTCAGTTGGATCAGTTCAAACTCTGGCGCCCGCCAAGACCAGCCGGAGTTTGGATCGGCCAGATTCAGATCGCGCAATACCGCGTCATAGCGGTTTGGAAAGCCGCGCAAATTCACATCTGATTCTGCAATCCAGCCCGCGTCTGCACGCTCCGACAGCCAGCTTTCGATCCCGGCTTCTTTGCTGGATTTGCCGACAAACCAATAGGCCCCATAAAGAACAAATGCTGCAAGGATCAGGGTGGTGAATATGCGTATCATGATATGTCGTTCCCGCCAGTCGGCATGTCTTTAGCGCTGAAAATCACCAAGGCCAAGCTGCTTGCGAGAATCTCTGGAAAATAGCGGGTTTTGTCAGTTAAGCCACCATAGGTTCAACCTGAAGCGTTAATCCATCTGCATCCACAATCCGAACGGTCGCGCCAATATCGCCCGTGATATCTTCGGGGAAACGCGCACGCCAACGCATACCTTCAACCTCGACTATGCCCTGCCCATTTGCAAACTCAAGCACCGTGCCTGTGCGCCCGATGAAGCGCTTGCCGCGATCGTTCAAAACGCTTTCCGCATTGCCGCCGCCATCGCCATAGCGATTGACCACAATCCGTCCCAGAATGGTCAGCACCACGGCTGCGATGGCAAATGTGCTGATCTGCGCCTCTGGGGACAGGCCGGGCGACGCGACCAGCAACCCAGCAACCACAAGGGCGGATAGGGCTGGCCAAATCAGGAAAAAGGACATTGTTGCCATCTCGAGCGCACCAAGCCCAAGGGCCAATGCGACCCACCACCAAGGCGAGATGCCGTTTAAGATGTCCAAGAATTCCATGCTTATGCTCCTATGACTTCTTTGTCGCAGCGGTCGATTTCCGTGTCGTGCCGCCTGTGTTTCCAACGACTTCCTTGGCGATTTCTGCGATGCCGCCCACAGATCCGATCAAGTTCGCTGCCTCTAGTGGGATCATCACGGTTTTCGAATTCGGGCTTGCTGCGACCTCTTTCAATGCTTGTGTATAGCCTTGTGCCACAAAATAGTTGACGGCTTGTATATCGCCTTTCGCAATCGCTTGGCTGACCATGGCGGTCGCCTCGGCCTCTGCCTTCGCTTCGCGCTCGCGCGCTTCGGCGTCCAAGAAGGCGGCTTCGCGGCGGCCCTCGGCCTCGCGAATTTGGGCTTCACGTTCACCTTCGGCTTTTAGGATCGCGGCTTGTTTTAAACCTTCTGCGGTTAGGATTTCTGCACGCTTATCACGCTCCGCTTTCATCTGACGGGCCATTGCTTCGTTGATGTCAGGCGGTGGTGAAAGGTCCTTGATCTCGACCCGTGTCACCTTCACGCCCCAAGGCGTAGCCGCCTCGTCAATAACTGAGAGCAGTTTTGCATTGATCGAATCGCGATTTGAAAGCGATTCATCAAGATCCATCGATCCGACAACAGAACGAATATTGGTCTGCGTCAGGTTTGACAGCGCACGGTTCAAATCGCGCACCTCGTAGGCCGCAGCGGGTGCATCAACGACCTGATAGAATGTCACAGCATCGGTGCGCACCATGGCGTTGTCTTTGGTGATCACCTCTTGGCTATCAATATCTAAGACGGTTTCCATCATATTGATTTTTGCACCCACGCGGTCGATGAATGGAATGATGAAATTGATCCCGGGGTTAAGCGAACGTGTGAAACGGCCAAAGCGTTCTGCGGTCCATGTTTCGCCTTGGGGCACAGTGCGAACCGCCATGAAAACTAGGATAAGTGCAAAAACCAGCAAGACCAAACTGCTTGCGCCAATTCCAATCAATTCGTTCATTTCAACCTCTTTTCTATTTATTTATGCGTTATCTTTCTAAGCCCTATATGGTAATTATAACGCCCATTTTCAAGAATAAGGCGGATTGTCTGACGAAAGTTTTTATTGGTATATCAATCCCAAATCGCTAGGGTCTGCTGAAGTAAACAGAGACATATCCATGGTAGACACAACTGGCCCTGCCTATAAATTCACCCAGCCTGTAAATCAGATTTTGACAATGTTGATCATTGCGGTTGCCGTGGCTGCGGGTGGGTATCTGATCCTGCCGCAAGTGGGCGATATTTTCTTTAACTCGATTTGGTTGAATGGGTTTATCGCACTCGTCTTTATTTTCGGCATTGTGACCTGTTTTGCGCAAGTCTTTACGCTGGTCCAATGCGTAAGCTGGGCAGAGGGGTTTGCCGAGGATCGATTGGGCCATGAGTTGGTGCGTGCGCCCGGATTGCTTAAATCCGTTGCAGCCTTGCTCTCAGATCGAGGTGCGCGGCATGCGCTGACCTCGGGATCGATGCGGTCAATTTTGGATTCGGTTGCGGTGCGGATTGATGAGGGGCGAGAGCTGACGCGTTATATCATCAACCTTTTGATTTTTCTGGGCCTTCTGGGCACGTTTTTTGGCTTGGCCACCACGGTTCCTGCGGTGGTTGATACGATCCGGTCACTGGCACCAACCGAGGGACAGTCGGGTATGGAGGTGTTTGATAACCTTATGCGCGGGCTTGAAAATCAGCTGAGCGGGATGGGTACTGCGTTTGGGTCATCATTGCTTGGTTTGTCAGGATCTTTGGTAATTGGTCTGCTTGATCTGTTTGCAGGGCGCGGACAAAATCGGTTCTATCGAGAGTTAGAGGAATGGTTGTCCTCGATTACCAATATCACCAGTGGCGGCGGCAGCTCTGGCGAGCCAGTTCCGACGGGTGTGTTCCAAGATGCTGGCGCGCATATGCAGAATTTGGGCGCTGTTTTGACCTCGACCTCTGATCAGATCGAGCGTCTGTCCAAAAGCATGGATGCGCTGATCGCCCATGGCGCACAGCAGGCGGATCGAACGCAGGGCATTGTCGATGAAATCGCGCGCGGGCAGTCTCAGATAGTTGATGCAATCGCGCGGATGCAATCCGAAGGCGAAGGGGCGTTGGATGCAGAAACGCGCATGCGGTTGCGCAACATGGATACTTCGCTGAGCCGTCTGTTGGAGGATATGACAGATGGGCGCGCGCAGGCGACGCGCGAAATGCGCAGCGATCTTGGGGAAATTGCAAAACTGCTTAAAGCGCAGAAAAAGGGCTAGGGTAAATGGCGCTGGCACGACGCTCGAACGCACGCGTAGACGGCTCGATTTGGCCGGGTTTCGTGGATGCGATGACAGCGCTGCTGCTCATTTTGTTTTTTGTGCTGTCGATTTTTATGATCGTGCAATTTGCACTGCGCGACACGATCCAAGGGCAGGGGCGCGAGCTGGACAATCTGTCCACACAGCTTTTGGAATTGTCGAACGCCTTGGGTTTAGAGCAAGGCAAAACCCGCACTTTGGAAGGTGAGATTGGAAATCTTCGCGCAAGCCTCTCGGACGCAGAGGCGCAGATTTCTTCGCAATTGGCCACGATCCTTGAACTGACTGATCAGACAAATGCACAATCGGCCGAGATCTCCGCATTCGAACAACAAGTTGCGGCCCTATTGCTGCAAAATGAAGAGATCACCGCACAAGCCGCCAGTGAGGCCGAGGCCGCGCAATTGCGCGCAGATGCGCTGCAAGCGATGATTGATGAGTTGGAGCTGTCATCGGCGGAAATCCAAGCCAATTTGGACGCGGCAGAGCAGCAAAGACTGGCCGAGATCGCAATTTCAGAGACCTTGCGCCAACGGTTGCAAGGCGCAGAAACGGAGCTGTCGGCACTCACCTTGGCGTTGGAGGCAAAGCGCAAAGAGGCCGAAGACACGCTGACGTTGCTGGCGGCGGCCAACGCTGCGAAAGAGGCGCTGGAAACAAGCCAGACGGAAGCCTTGTCAGAGCTTGACCGGCAGAAATTATTGTTGGCGCAGGCAAACGCGTTGCTGTCGGATGAAGAAGCCTTAACAGCAGAAGAACAACGCCGCGTTGCATTATTGACCGCGCAGACAGAAGAACTGCGCGCACAGTTGAACAATTTGCAAGGTTTGCTCGACCTTTCCTCGCAGCAGGATCAGGAAGATCAGATTCAACTGGAATTGCTGGGCCAGAACCTAAACGCCGCGCTTGCGCGTGTTGCTCAAGAACAGAAGTTGCGGGCCGAGGCCGAGGCGCGTGAAAAAGAATTGTTAGAGGCAGAGGCAAATGACCTACGCCGCTACAGATCAGAGTTTTTTGGGGAATTGCGCGCATTGCTGGAAGGGCAAGACGGCGTACGCATCGTGGGCGACCGGTTTGTGTTTTCGTCAGAGGTGTTGTTCGCACCGGGCTCTGACATTCTGGGGTTTCGTGGCCAAGAAGAAATCTCAAAGGTTGCTGCGATCATTCGCGATATTGTGGACCGTATCCCGGAACAAATCGATTGGGTCCTGCGGGTAGATGGGCATACCGATAAAATACCAGTGGGGGCCGGACGCCAATTTGCGGATAACTGGGAGTTGAGCCAAGCGCGTGCCTTATCCGTGGTGCGGTTTTTGATTGCGCAAGAGGGCCTGCCGCCCAACCGGCTTGCCGCAAATGGGTTTGGGGAGTTTCAACCGATTGATCCGGCAGACACGCCCGAAGCCTATGCGTTGAACCGACGGATTGAACTCAAATTCACAGAGAAATAAGATTTTAAATCGAATCTGGAAGCGACACTTTTCTTCCCGTCAAAATCCAAACCTCTTGGCGTCCTTTGCCCTTCATCGGAACAAGGCCACGTTTTTCGAATTCAAATGTATCTTTTAACAAATCGCGGGTCGCTTTGGTGACCTGAATTGTGTCATTGGATCCATTCGTTTCCAGACGGGACGCAGTATTTACCGTGTCGCCCCAAACATCGTAAAACGGCTTTTCTGCGCCAATAACACCAGCGACAGCCGGGCCTGTATGAAACCCGATGCGCAAATGAAACTCTTCACCCATTTCAGCGGACAATTCTTGCGCACTTTCCTGCATATCTAGTGCAAGGGCAGCGATCCGTTCTGCATGATCGGTGCTTTCCTCTGGCATGCCGCCTGCGGCCATATAACTGTCGCCAAGCGTTTTGATTTTTTCCACGCCATGTTTGGCGACAAGCGCATCAAAACGTGTGAAGAGGAGGTTTAGAAAACCAATCACCTCTTGCGGCGTCTTCTGCGACGAACTGGCTGTGAAACCCGCCAAATCCGCAAACAAGATAGACGCGGTATCATAACCGTCCGCGATTGTCTTATGCCGATCACGTTTCAACTGATCTGCGATGGATTTGGGCATCATCGCGTTCAACAGCCCTTCGGAATACGCATATTCTTTTTCCAACAAATCTTCGGCTTTATGCAGTTGGTAGAAAGCATAATAGATCATGCTGAAAATCACGATGATGAAAATCGAGATCGACAGGAAGAAAAGCGAAGAAATGGAACTGGCCGATGCGGTCACCCAAGAAGAAGTTTCAATAAACGTTAAATGCGCAATAAAAAAGCTCGCCAATCCAACGACCATCGAGAAGACAGACATACTGTTGACCCGAACCCCAAAGATTAAGATCGATACTGTCGTTCCACATAAAAAGAGGAAGTGAATACCGGATTCGCGGCCCAAAAAATAGGTCAGGACCATCCCATAAATCATCCAAAGCCCAAGGTTATAGAAGGTTCCAAGTAGAATATGGATCGGCCAAAGCTTCAGCGTGATCAGGAAAAAAGGTGCGATTGCCGCCAACCAAATGATCACATAGCGAAAGCCCCAGAAATCAAGCAATGTCAGCGCAGTTAGGTAGATCAACGACATAAGCACAATCACCATCATCAACGCGTTGATGATGATCACCCGCCTCTTCGTTGCCTTGTCCAGCGTCGCAGTGCCCGACTCGGCTAGGCGGACCAATATTGCCCCCAACTGATCCACGGTGTGCTGATCCCTTAACCAAGCAAAATGCTAGGGTTTCGTCGATCATTTGCAAGAAGAATCGCGAAAGTCTTATACAACTTTCGCGGAACCTGTACAAAAGTTAGCCGTCCGGGTCTCAAAAACAGCTAAATCACTGATTTTCTTACTAATCTGCGGTGAGCAATGGTGGCTTTTTCTTCGTGATTTTTGGTTTTTCTGGGGCCAAAAGTTCAAGATCTAGCTTGCCAGCTTTCACCCGCACTTTGACCACGCCACCCTTGGCAAGCTTGCCAAACAGCAACTCTTCGGCCAACGGCTTCTTCAGCTCTTCTTGAATGACCCGTGCCAAAGGTCGCGCGCCCATTTTACTGTCATAGCCCTTGTCAGCCAGCAATTCAGCCGCAGCTTTAGACAGCTCAAACGTCACATTACGCTCCATCAACTGGGCTTCGAGTTGCAGCACGAATTTCTCAACTACTTTCACAACAGTCTCTTTGCCAAGTGGGGCAAAGCTGATGACTGCATCCAGGCGGTTGCGGAATTCGGGGCTAAATGTGTTCTCGATCGCGGCCGTATCTTCGCCCTCGCGCCGATCCCGACCGAAACCAATGGCTTCTTTCGCCTGCTCGGCCGCGCCGGCGTTTGAGGTCATAATCAACACCACGTTGCGGAAATCGGTTGTACGGCCATTGTGATCGGTTAGCTTGCCGTGATCCATCACTTGCAGAAGGATGTTGAACACATCTGGATGCGCTTTTTCGATTTCATCAAGCAGCAACACACAATGTGGGTTTTGATCAACGCCATCGGTCAATTGCCCACCTTGATCAAATCCAACATAACCCGGGGGGGCACCAATCAGACGGCTGATGGAATGTTTTTCCATATATTCGGACATATCAAAGCGCATCAATTCGACGCCCAATGTATCTGCCAACTGGCGTGCGACTTCGGTTTTCCCGACGCCCGTGGGTCCTGCGAATAGGTAGTTACCAATTGGTTTCTCGGGCTCACGCAAACCTGCGCGGGCCAGTTTGATTGCATCCGCAAGCGCCTCAATCGCTGTATCTTGGCCAAAGACCACGCGTTTTAGGCTGGCCTCTAGATCGCGCAACAGCTCTTTATCGTCGCGGCTGACCGTTTTTGGTGGGATACGCGCGATTTTGGCAACCACAGCCTCAATCTCAGTCACACCAAGAGTTTTCTTGCGCTTTTTCCTTTCGACAAGACGTTGCGATGCGCCCGCTTCATCAATCACATCAATTGCTTTATCCGGCAATTTGCGGTCATTCATATAGCGTGCTGAAAGTTCCACAGCCGTCTTAATCGCATCATCGGTGAATTTTACGTCGTGATGCTTTTCAAAATAGGGTTTTAGGCCCTTTAAGATTTTGATGGTGTCATCGACGCTGGGCTCATTGACGTCAATCTTTTGGAAGCGGCGCGACAAGGCACGATCTTTCTCAAAATGCTGACGATATTCTTTGTAGGTCGTGGACCCCATACAGCGCAGTTTGCCGCCCTGCAGCGCAGGTTTCAAAAGGTTAGAGGCATCCATCGCACCCCCTGATGTGGCACCCGCACCGATCACCGTGTGAATTTCATCAATGAACAGCACAGCATTTTCATGCTCTTCAAGCTCTGTCATTACAGCCTTTAGCCGTTCCTCAAAATCACCACGATAGCGCGTGCCAGCAAGCAGGGCACCCATATCAAGCGAATAGATTGTCGTCTCTGTTAAAACCTCTGGCGTTTCACCTTTGATAATTTTCACCGCCAGTCCTTCCGCAATGGCAGTTTTGCCGACACCCGGATCACCAACAAGAATTGGATTGTTCTTGCGACGACGGCACAGGATTTGGATACAGCGTTCGACCTCGTGATCGCGCCCGATCAGGGGATCGATCCCGCCTTCATTGGCCTTGCGATTCAGATCGACACAATATTTATCCAGTGCAGTCTCTTCGGGTTCGGGCGTTTCCCCTTCGACATCGATTTCTTCGGCGCCTTGAACGGTTCGCGCCTCCGACAGGGCGGGGTCTTTAGCGACACCATGGGCAATATAATTTACCGCATCATAGCGGGTCATATCCTGCTCTTGCAGGAAGTAAGCTGCATGGCTTTCGCGTTCGGCAAAAATGGCCACCAGCACATTCGCGCCGGTCACTTCTTGACGGCCAGAGCTTTGTACATGGATTGCGGCCCGCTGGATGACACGTTGAAACGCTGTCGTCGGTGTTGCTTCAATCCCCTCCACATCATTGTAAAGCGTATCCAGTTCGGTATCGATGAATTTTGTTAGCTTGTCGCGCAAAATATCAATATTGACCCCGCAGGCCTTCATCACGCGTGCGGCGTCCACTTCGTCACAAAGTGCGAGGAGGAGATGTTCGAGGGTCGCCAATTCATGTTTGCGTTCAGAGGCAAGTCCGAGGCTTTGGTGAATGGCGTTTTCAAGGGAGGTTGAAAAAGACGGCATTTGAAACCTTTCTGCTCTTACACATTAGATTTCGCTTAAATTGCGAGTGTTTCAAGGGGAAAATTTTAAAATCCTGCTCACAAAGCGGCGATGGAAGGGTGTTTTGATAAAAAATAGAGAAAATCCTAGCGGATTTTCGCGATTTTGGTGCCCACCCACCCGCCCTGATCGGGCAGGTGGAAGGTTTTAAAAATTGTCTTTGCGTGTGCGGATTTCTGCGAACGCTTCTGCATCGGTGGCATCTGGCATGCCAATGGCCTCTTTCAAAAGCGGCGCGCGCAAGAATGGGTTGGTTGCCATTTCAAGCGCCATAGATGCGGGCATCAGATACCCCCCTGCCGCTGCGGACGCCTCAATATTCTCGACCCGGCGCTTTAATTCTTCGTTTTCGCCATCCACCGACATCGCAAAAGCCGCATTGCCTTTTAGATAATCATGGCCGGAATAAACCTCTGTTTCGGGGGGAAGATCGCGGAATTTATCCAAGGTGTCCCACATTTGATCCATCGTGCCTTCAAATACACGCCCGCAGCCCAGGGCCATTAGACTGTCAGCAGAGAACATTGTCGCATCATCTTTAAAATAAAACGCGATATGGCCCACTGTGTGGCCATCGACGCGCCAGATATCTGCATTGCAACTGCCCAAAGAGACCGTGTCACCCTCCACCACAGCCCGATCTAAGCTGGGCAGACGATTGGCATCGTTTTTATGGCCGACAACTTTTGCGCCATAGGCCGTGCGGATTTCGTCCACGCCTTGGATATGATCATCATGGTGGTGGGTCACAAAAATCACGTCCACACCCAGCCCGCGCTTTTCAAGCTCTGCTTTGATCGGGCCAACCTCTGGCACATCAATCAGACCCACTTGGCCGGTTTCAGTGCAGCGCAAAATATATCCGAAATTGTCATCCAGACAGGGGACGATTGTGGTTTCTAAAGCCATGGAAATCCTCGTTGAGTAGCGTTAGATTAAGATTAGCGAAAAGCGGACCTGCCCTCAATGCATTTGGATGTGATTGATCTGAAGAAATTTTACTACCGCACGAAATTGGGTGTGGTGGTTCAAAATGTCCTGACCGCAGAACTGCAAGAGGTCTGGCGTGATGTCAAAGGGCAAACGGTCGCTGGATTTGGTTTTGCCAACCCCGTGCTGCGGCCCTATCTGAAGGATGCGCGTCGCGTGTTGAGCCTGATGCCGGGCGCGCAGGGTGTGATGGCTTGGCCGCGGCACGCACCGAATTGCGCGGTGTTGATGGACGAGACCCGCTGGCCGATTGCAACGGGGCGGATAGATAAGCTGGTTGTTTTGCACGGGCTGGAGACGTCGGACAATCAGGGCGAGCTTTTGAGTGAGATTTGGCGCGTTTTGGGCCCCGGTGGGTCGGTGGTGTTTGTGGTGCCCAATCGATCAGGGCTTTGGGTGCGGTCGGATAAAACGCCATTCGGATTTGGGCGGCCTTATTCGATGAGCCAGCTGGAAACCCAATTGCGCACGCATGGGTTTGATATTGAAAGCCATAAATCGGCGATGTTTTTTCCGCCTTCCGAAAAACGGCGCTGGCTGCGCTTGCAGCAGTTGTTTGAGCGGGTGGGCAAGGGCACGGGGCTGCCGATTGCGGCTGGTGTAGTTTTGGTCGAGGCCACGAAAAGTGTCTTTGCGATGCCCAAAGGGGGGGCGGGGGTCTCGGTCAAGACGCCGCTTGAGGTGCTGGACGGAATACGTGCGCCTGCCGGTAAGCCCGTTGGAAATATCCGAGGCGCGCGGCGCGGTGGTGATGTGTCCAAGGTTGGACATTATGCTAACCTATTGATTTATAATTAATTTTCGAAAAGTCTGCTGCCCCTGCACACCTCAATCGCACCGCTTCGTTCTTCAAGCGTCATCTGATCGAAGACCTCTTTTAGTGTGCGGCACCCTAGCACAGCACGGGGGCGGGTGTTGAGGTGGTTTTGGATGGTGCGGATGCGATTTGCGCTGAGGCCGTCAAAGCAGCTGCCCTTGCGAGTTTGTACATGTATCATTCTTGAAACGCGATGGTAGGGACAGAGCATGACAGTTTAGTTGACAGGCGACCGTTTCAAATGGCATATTTTCAATGTGAAGGCTTTGCCCATCACCAACAACGGTCCTGGAGTGGGAGGGAAAGGAGGAGTTGTTTCCAACTTTAGTTATGGGTGGCGCGCGCTGTAATAAAGACGCGTTTGATCTTTTGGTATCTTGAATCAGGAGGATGTCTAAAGATGCTGAAAGAAGTCAGCCCGAAATTCAGGCCTATCAGCTGAAAGATCAATTTTTTCACAGCCATATCGGCAGCAAAACTTGGTCAGATCATACCTCGAATATGAAACCTATTAATCCTAAGAAAGATGAAGGGAAATATCATGAGACTAATCGCAGCAACCGTGGCTATCGCAATTCTCGCCGCGCCCGCTTTGGCAGCCCCGAAAGGCGCCAAACTTTGCACCAAACAACTTAGCAAATGTGCATTCCTATCGGAAGCACACATTCTTGCCAGAGGGAGTGCCATTGCGTTTGGAACGATAAAACGCCCATTCAATACACCACAATGGATGAGCTTGCAACTGAGCTCCAACAAAATTAAATGCAAAGGAAAAGCCTTGTATGGCGGTAAATTCATAAATATTTCACACAGCGGCCTAGGCAGTAGTTTCAAGGGAATTAGACCTGTGAATAACGGGCGTTACACGGTACTACAGTTGGTTTGCAAAAAGAAATAGAACCTAAAATACTGGGGTGAGACGCATCTTAATCATATGAAACAAGTCGCGGCTGGGCATCGACTGGCCGCGTTTTAGGAAATTTTTTGCATAAGAAAGCGTGGGGTGGGTGAAACCCCCATTCTTGCGCGGCCAAGTTTGAACTTGCCTGCAACACCTTGATGATTGATTTGCGGGTTTTGGCGCGGACTTAACCGGACCCGACCCATCACACTTTCTATTGCGTTGGGTCCACTGATTGATCTGGCAACCCAAGGGCGGCGGCAAGGCGTGGGGTCATCGGATGTACGGTTCCGCCTGTATCAGCATAGGTAAAAATCGCAACTTTTGGCGGCAACACCTTGGGGTCGCAAGTTTGTGGCAGTGATATTAAATCCGCTTCAAATTCTGGCGTTTCGCGCGGTCGTGATCGCAGCTCTTCTGCCTGACGTATATCGCGCAACAGCTCTGCGTCGTCAAAAAAGGCGCCATCCAAATCATCTTCGTCGATGCCGCTGTCAAAGATAATATTTTCGCGTATTCCGGTGTAGATCGATCTATCAAGGGGCTTTGCGATATACATGCACCGGGTTGTTCGCAAAACTTCCTCGACCTCGCCGACCGTTGCCTCGCCGATGGCGGCGTAAAGCGCGGAGATGAAGCTGACCAAGGGTTCCCCTTCAAACGCATTTTCGGCTAACAATTCCGCTGCCGTGGCGCCCACGCGCGAGAACCGTTCCGCCCCAAACGCCTCGCTTTTTACGATCACAACTTCGACCACTTGTGCGGGAAACACGAAACCAAAAAAGGGCCCGTTTGTTTCCTGTCTTGGATCTAGGGTGAAACGACTGCACCCTGAAAGGACCAGCGCCAGAATACATCCGATGAACACAGCCTTCGCGCGACCTGATAAGGTATAAGTCATCATCAGTTTTGCTGTCCCTTCGATCCCGCTGTACCGCAGATTGCTAGCACGGGGTGCGGGGTGATACAACGGATTCGCTAATTTTGGGGCGGCGCGATATGCAGCGGTTCAATTTTACAAATCAGCAAAGCGCAGCCACCGGCCTTGCTTGATGTGTTCCAGTGAATCTAATCGTGGTCCCTATTTCGAAAGCTCATCAAGACAGATCCGCAAGGGCTCGCCTTTTTCCAAGGTGCAATATCCAGCCGCTTGCATTTCTGCGGGCGGGGGTTCGTGGCCGCCGATGATGATGGTCAGCATATCCTTGACAGGGGGCATAACACGGGCCGCATTTGAATTGACGCTGCTGGTATCCAGATCAAAGGTTGTCGCAATCATCGGCAGTGATAGCCGACCAATAGGCGACGCGTATGGAAACACCTCTAAATATCGACGCACCAGATAATCGGGTTCTTGGCGTAGACCATGGGCCAGGACGTTGATCATTTGGTTTTTGGAATTCTCTAACCCTTGCGCCGAATTTTCGCCGGCCCGCGCACTGCGATAGATTTCGGCGATTGTGTCATAGCTGTCTTGCCATTTGGCGGCCTCCACATTTGCGGAGAGGCCCATAAAGGCAAAACGTGTTCCAAGTTCGGTAAAATGGGATTGCGGATCATAGGATGCGCGCTTTTCCTGGCGTAGGATTGTAAACATCTCGGACCCTGGCCCATAGCCCATATAGCGGTAAAGCGTATTTGCAAGCGCCTGATCCTCGTGAGTTTCAAACGGGATTGTATCGGCCAAGAAGATCAACGCCTCGTTTGCGTCATCATCTTCCATGAAAATGACGCCAGAGGGCAGATCGCGGGGAGCAGAGGGCGGTTTGGGCGGTTCATGTATTTCGGGGGGGAATGCCGACATCACGATATCGGGCGTCTCGCCGAAATTATAGTCGCGGGCATTGGCGATGACTTGATCGGGGCGGCGCAAGATCATCTCGATTGGGGCGTCAATTGCGCGATCATGGGAGGCATAAAGCGCAAATTCGGTCAGTTCGCGTTCAACATTGGCTTGTGTTGCAATGCGGGTCGACGGCACTTGCCGCAAGCGCGAGTTAAATCGATCCAGCCAATCACCGGACACATCTGTGTCGCGCAAACTTTCCGCGAAATGCGCGGCTGCATCCTCAAAGAAATCTTGAGGTGCCATAAGTGTGGCAATCACATGGGACGGGCTGGAACTGATCGAATAGCTGGCACCTGCGATGGTGCGAAAATCAAGACTGTCGCGGACCGATTTTGTGGGCGTGCCATCATTGAGTTTGGCAAGCAACACAGCCTCGAGCGCGCGTGCATCCTCTGCGCTGTTTGTGGTGAGGTCCCAGACCAAGGACATGCTGGCCATGCCATCACGCAGAGAGGAGAATTGGATAAACCCATATTCGGTTTGGGCCTGCGTTGGCGCGCCAAGGGCGGCCCATCCCAATGCTGCAAAAATCAAGCGTTTTATCATGGGTCAATCGCCTCCGCCAATGTTGCTGCCATCGGGCTGGCCGCCGCGAATGCGTTGATAATAAAAAGGATTTCTTCGTCTGGCGCGGCCTCGATGAAATCCGCGAATTGCGAGGGCGAGGAGGGGGGCAACCCGTCAGAGCCGAAATTTTGAAAGAAGTCCAATCGCGCCCGGGCAGAGCCCTGAAGCTCGCGCGTGTAGGCGGTGTTTTTTGCGCGTGCGGTTTCGATTTGTTCAGGCGTGATTTCAGCGTTGCGGATGCCGGCGATGGCGTCTTCGATTGCGGCCAAGCCTTCCTCTAGCGTGACCCCTTCGGAGGGCACGACCATCATCCAAAACTCCAGATCGCCATCAACAGCGATATAGGATCCCATATTGATCGATTGCGCGACAAAGCTGTCGATATAGAGCGCGTCGTTCAGATAGCCGTTATAAATGTCCGAGGCGATAAAGAAGCTTGCCTGAAGGGCGAGGATGTCTTGGGGTTCGGGGAATTCGAAGAATTTGGCAAAGAAAATCGTATCTTCGACGATGCGGTCGGTTTTCACTTTCTCGATGGCGCGCAGGCCCTCGGCGGGATGTTGATCCAGCCAAATATCCGGAACTTGGGTGCTGCGTGTCGTATCGCCAAAATACTCGGTCAGCTTTTCTTGGGCCAATTCGGGCGTGATTGCGCCGGACAATATGACCATAACGTTTGAGGCGCGGTAATGTTCGGCGTGAAACTCTAGGCCTTTTTCATAAGTCAGCAGGTCAAGGTCTTGGACGTCATTATCTGCACGGCCCGTATCAGAGCCATAGAGGTTTTGCAGCGTTTTGCGTTGCAAGAAGCGGAAAGGGGAATTGCGTTCCTTGTAAAATACCTCGCGCTTGACGATGTCGATTTCGGTGCGCGAAAACTTATCAGGCAGGCTGGGTTTATCCAGAACTGCGCGGGCAAGTTGCATGATCTGATCGAGTTCGCCAAAGCCGCCGGAATTGGTGTAAACCGTTGAAACATTTGAGGTAAATGCGTTTAGATCGCGCTGACGCGGCTCGCGCAGCACGGTTGTATCGGAATGCAGCGCGGCGAGATGTTCTGTGTAATGCGCGATGCCGGAAATGTCGCCCTCGTCATAACCGCCCGAGAGCACGATGACTTGGACATCGATGCGGCCCGTATCGGGCATTGGGATCACATAGGCCGAATGCAGGCCGTGCAGCTCGTCCAAGGGAATAACCTCTTGGGCGTAGGCGGTGAGTTTCAACAAGGGGAGGAGGAGAAGGGTGAAAAGAAGTTTTTTGATCACGGATTCTCTGGCTTTCATTTTAAGTCACTCGTTAAGGTAGGGATTCTTTTGCCAAGGTCAATTTGCATTTGCGTTATCTGGGCGTGGGGTATGGCACAGCCGTAAGGGTGAGGAGTGGGCGTGGCGTCAAAGTCGATGTTCTTTGTCATTCTGTAAAGCAATGGCGCAATCATATGCTAAAGCGCTTTCAACTTATATCTTGCATATTCGCATGTGATATCATTAGATTTTTAAAAACCCATACGCGTCGTGTTATTATGGCCAATGCCCGATGCGTTGGACGCTTGATCCTGATCGCGACACCGCACACTAAATAATAGTCATATAAGGGAGATAAACATGAAGACACGCGCAGCCATTGCTTGGGCACCAAATCAACCCCTAGAGATCGAAGAGATCGATCTTGAGGGACCAAAAGACGGCGAAGTGTTGGTCCGCATCGTCACAACCAGCCTGTGCCATACAGACGTATTTACCCTGTCAGGTGAAGACCCCGAAGGGCTTTTCCCCTGCATCCTTGGCCACGAAGGCTGCGGGATCGTTGAAGAGGTGGGCAAGGGTGTCACCTCGGTTAAGCCGGGCGATCATGTGATCCCGCTTTATGTGCCAGAGGACCCAGACTGTCCCTACATTAAATCTGGCAAGACGAATTTGTGCCAAACCATTCGCGCCACACAAGGGGCTGGTCTGATGCCAGATGGGACGTCGCGTTTTTCTTACAAGGGCAAGCAAATCTTGCACTACATGGGCACCAGCACATTTAGCGAATACACAGTGCTGCCCGAAATTTCGGTGGCAAAAATCTCTAAAGACGCACCTTTATCCAAAGCCTCTGTCATGGGCTGTGCAGTGCCAACGGGCATCGGTGCCGTTCGCAACACCGCAAATGTCGAGGCAGGCGCCACGGTGGCAATTTTCGGTTTGGGCGCGGTAGGTATGGCCGTGATCCAAGGCGCGGTTTTGCGGGGCGCGTCGCGGATCATTGGGATTGATATCAACCCAAATAAGTTCCCATTGGCCAAGTCTTTGGGCGCAACCGAATGTCTAAACCCGAAAGATCACGCCTCACCCATCCACGAGGTTCTAATCGAGATGACCAATGGTGGTCTGGATTACACGTTTGAAGCTGTGGGCAATGTTGGCCTGATGCGCTCCGCGCTTGAGGCCTGCCACAAAGGCTGGGGGGAATGCACGGTGATTGGCGTTGCCGGTGCGGGGCAAGAGATTTCCACACGGCCTTTTCAGCTTGTCACCGGACGCGTATGGCGCGGGACTGCTTTTGGCGGTGTCTTAGGTCGCAGCCAACTGCCAGGTATGGTGGATGAGTGGTTGAACGGTGACTTCAGCGTCGACCCGTATATCACACATCATATGCACCATGATCAGATCAACACGGCGTTTGACCTGTTGCATAAGGGCGAGTCGATCCGATCTGTCATCCACTTCCAACCGAGTGCGACGATGACTGTGAACTCCTTGCCGGGTGAGATTGTCGCGAGGTAGAATACAATAATTTCGGCAGGCAGACTGAATTTTAGGTATGCCTGCCGACGCTATAGCGAAAGCAAAAATTTCTAGAGACTGAAAAGTGTCAAAAGCGCTGTATGGGGTTTTTTGCTTTGCACAAATGCTGGTCTTGATCAGTAAGCCTTCGATATTGCGGGCGTTAACTGGCCGTTATTTGGTTGGCGCGACTTTGGTGCACAGTAAAGATCATCTGGGGCGAAGGTGATCAATGTTTACCGCCCGACATAGGCAAAGCGCTGCATCAAATTTTGCCCAAAGATCGCATATGATTTTCGCAGTAGGAGCAAGATGGGTGCAAAGCATCCATCCTACGGCGACTGCGCGATTGCGAGGATCACGTGTGGTTAAAGGGAATGGAGTTTTAGCCGTCGGCTTTCGTGGGGCGAAACCGATCTTGCATGGGATTGGATAGGTCGTAAACATAGACACGGGTATTTTGGGAGATTTGCCTTGTGTTTGAGAGCCCACGCTTATTCTTGAGGAAATGGACCGAAACAGATTTTCCGTTTGTGGGTCCTATATTGGGTGATCCCATTGTTATGGAATTCAGTGAACAGGGTGCTTTGACACAACGAGAGCAAGAGGCGTGGTTTCGAGAGGCGTTGCGTTCACATGGGTCATCCGAACTGCCAGGCGTGTTGGCAGTTGAGCATAAGAAAACGGGGAAGGTTTTGGGGTATATCAGCCTTTGCCGAGATTTGGAGCGGGTTTCTGGTCAGGATGCAGAAATTGGCTTTCGTTTGGCGCACACGGCTTGGGGGCAGGGCTATGCGACAGAGGCTGCCAAGCGCATGTTGGAGCTGGCAAAGCAAACGGCATCGGTGGATCGCGTTGTCGCAATCGTTGACCCCAATAATCACCGTTCTGTGCGTGTTCTAGAAAAGAGTGGGATGATCCATGAGGGCGAGATCATGTTCGACGAGTACGATTACCCAGATCATGTTTATGTATGGCAGAGCGCGTAGTATTGGGCTTGAATCAGACTTTGGTAGGTTCTCCCCGCTTCAATCCGAATTTTCGCTGGGTCGTATGCGATATTGGCATGAGGTGTAGGGAGAGGACGGTGCACCGTTGTTTATAGGTGAACATGGGTGCAAAGCACCCATCCTACGGGATTTCGATTAAGCGACGCCCATCCACAGTATGCCACGCGCCCTTTTGTTGCTTTTGTGCTCAGATCCCCAATTTGACCAACAATGCGCCTTCGAACAGCTTCAAACAGGGACGTGCGGTGGGGCCGTAAGTGTTTGAGGCGGGGTCAAGCTCTGGGAATATTTCCAAAATCTCTGCGCGGGTTTCATCGGGCATGGCGCCAAATCCGGACAATCCGGGATGGAAAGATTCCGTTTTTAGCCCTTCGGAAATCACGATTTCATGGGTATCAAAGAGGATGTGGAAATAGTCGACCTCGTCGCCTTCGATCTGACGGATGGTTTGGTCGTTGACCAGTGCTTTTGCAGGCACAAGCACTTCTTGGGCGCCAAAGAGCAAGGTGGCGTTCGGGCCGCCGATCAGGATGCGGTGCTGTGGCGAGACGCGCAATCTGCGGTTGTTGCCCAAAGCGCCTTTTTGAATTTCGATCGGTGCCATATTGCCTGTGGCGGGCACGCGGCGATTGCCGATCCATTTGATCGGCTGAAAGCCGTGATCGGCGGTTTTGACCAGATCCCCGATTTTTAGTTTTTCAATTTCTATATCACCAAGGTTGGTGCGAATGCGCGTGCCGCGACAGAAGCAAATGAATTCGTTTCCTTCATCGGCTTCGTCATTCTCGTCGCTTTCATCGCCTTCATCATCTTCGTCGTTTTCATCACTTTCGTCATTTTCGTCGCCTTCGTCGCTCTCATCGCCCTCATCATTTTCGTCGTTTTCATCGCCTTCGTCGTTTTCGTCGCCTTCATCATTTTCGTCGTTTTCGTCGCCTTCATCCCCTTCGTCGCCTTCGTCTGTGTTGGCTAAATCTTCATTGCCCTCGTCACCCTCGTCGCTCTCATCTCCTTCGTCCGATTCATTGTCTTCGTCGCCTTCATCCCCTTCATCATTTTCATCACCTTCGTCGTTTTCGTTTCCTTCATCGTTTTCATCGTTCTCATCGTTTTCATCGTCCTCGTCGGCTTCGTCATCCTCGTCGCCTTCGTCGAATTCATCACCTTCATCCCCTTCGTCATTTTCATCGCCGCCGTCTACATTTTGATCAGCGTCTTGTAGGTCTTCATTACCCTCGTCGTCTTCGTCGCCTTCGTCATTTTCGTCGTTTTCGTCCCCTTCATCCCCTTCATCGCCTTCGTCATCTTCATCGTCTTCATTGCCTTCGGCGGCGTTGTTATTATTCTCGTCGTCCTCGTCCGCCTCGTTATCTTCGTTGCCTTCGTTTCCTTCATTATCTTCGTCGTTTTCATTCCCCTCGTCGTCTTCGTCCCCCTCGTTGCTTTCGTTTCCACCTAAATTTTCGTCGCCCTCATTGCCTTCATTGTTTTCGTTACCTTCATCGCCTTCGCTACCATCTTGATTGTTATTTTCATCGCCCTCGTCGTTTTAATCGCCCTCATCGTCTTCATTGCCTTCATCGCTCTCGTTATTCTCGTCCCCTTCATCGTTTTCATCATTTTCATCATTCTCGTCCCCTTCGTCGCCTTCATCCCCGTCGATTAAGGCGCTTTCGTCGCTTTCGTCATCTTCATTGTTTTCGTTGCCTTCATTTCCTTCGTTGCCTTCATCGCCCTCGTTGTTTTCGTCTGCCTCGTTGTTTTCGTCACCCTCGTCATTTTCATCATTTTCGTTGCCTTCATCCCCTTCGTTGTTTTCGTCGCCCTCATCTCCCTCGTTGTCTTCGTTGCCTTCGTTTCCTTCATTTCCCGTCAGATTTTCATCGCCCTCATTGCCTTCATCGCCTTCGTCTCCTTCATCAAATTCTTCGCCATCCGTCAGGGAATCTTCATCGCCTTCATTATTTTCATCTTCTTCATCGCCTTCATTGTCCTCGTCGCCTTCGTCGCCCTCGTCCCCTTCGTCATTCTCGTCTCCTTCATCGCCTTCATCCCCCTCGTCGCCTTCGTCGTCGAACAAGAAAGTTGGCAGTTCAAGGAGGTCGTCAATGTCAAACAGTCCCGGAAACTTTGGCAAACCCAAATCAGATATATGTGTTTGTGTTTGAAGGGACAGATCAGTCTTCCAAGCCGAGGCAAGCAATGTCATGCGAATTGCGTCATTGTAATGTGCAACAGGCGCTTGATTGGTGACTGGTTTTTGAGGCTGTGACATAATTCATCCTGTCGCAAGCTGAAGGTGGGATGCGCATATAGGCTGCGCTGGGTATTCTACTTAGGTTTCAGATGCGTCTTTGGTTAAGGTTAAAGCTGATGATGATGCGGTTAGCGTCCTTGCCTTTCGCATCGGTTAAGTTTGGTTCGACCGCGTGATATAGCCAGCTGGGGAAGATCAAGAGACGCCCAGCCGTGGGAATGAACTTAATCCGCGAAAGGGTCTTTTTAGGGCGTTTGGGCTTGGTCGAATAAATCGGGTTCAGCATACTGGCCGCCGCACGCGGATCAATGAACTCGATTTTACCCGCATTTTCTGGAGCTTGGACATAGTAGACCCCACTCCATAAACATCCCGGGTGAATATGGGCGCGATTGAAGCTGCCGGGGGGATTGATGATCGACCACATTGTGCCGATGGTCAGTTTGCGGTCCTCTTTATAGTGGTTTGATTGCGAGACATAGGCACAGCATTCTGCGATCAGATCTGTAAGCGATGTATAGGCGTCTTTGCGATGCAGATTATTTTGCGAGTGCCATCCGCCCAGTTCTTTGAAGTTCGAGCGTGTTGTGCCCTCTAAATCCGCTTCGCGTTCTGCATAGATGGCTTCGAGCAGGACAGAATTCATGGATTGCGCATCCTCATCACTAAGTTGATGAGAAAATACTTGTGTTGGAAAATACTGGTATTCGCGCATGTCGATCATAAATTCAACGCCATCTTGAACTCGGACACTTCCCCCTGAAGCATGAGACTAATTAAAGTCTAATTTTGTCTTTTTTTTGGCATCTTTTTTCAGCCTTAAGCTGAATAGCACAAAATTTTTAGCCAAATGTCAACCTATGGTAGAAACTTACTATTTATGATTTTCGATATAAATTCATAAGAACTGCGGTCTCAAATGGTTTGAGGCAAGCACGTGCTGTTGTGCCGAAATTTTCGGTCGAGACATTCAGTTCGGGAAAAATTCTTAGGATTTCGTCGCGTGTTTCGTCTGGCATCATCCCAAATCCGGCAGAGTCAGGATAAAAGGACTCCGTTTTGATACCTTCTGCGAAGATAATTTCATGGGCGTCGAACAGGATATGAAAATAGTCGACCGTGTCGCCTTCGATTTGGCGAATGGTGTGATCGTTAACCAGCGCCTTTGCAGGCACAAGCACTTCGTCTGCACCAAATAGCAAGGTGGCGTTTGCGCCGCTGATCAGGATGCGATGCTGTGGTGAGACGAGCAATGTGCGGTTGTTGCCTAAAGCACCTTCCTGAATTTCGATCGGCGCCATATTGCCAATGGCGGGCACGCGGCGGTTTCCGATCCATTTGATGGGCTGAAAGCCGTGATCGGCCGTTTTTACAAGATCGCCAATTTTGAGTTTTTCAATTTCTATATCGCCGAGATTGGTGCGAATGCGCGTGCCACGGCAGAAGCAGATAATGCCCTCGTTACCTTCATTGGCCTCATCGCCTTCATTGCCTTCATCACCCTCGTCATTTTCATTGCCTTCATCAGCTTCATTGCCTTCATCGCCTTCGTTGTTCTCGTCCCCCTCATCATTTTCATTGCCTTCATCACCCTCGTTACTGCCGCCTGTGTTTTCGTCGCCTTCATCGCCTTCGTTGTCTTCATCTGCTTCATTGCCTTCATCGCCTGAATCAGATTCATTAGTGTCTTCGTCGCCTTCATCGCCCTCGTCATCTTCATCGCCTTCATCATATTCGTCGTCTTCATCGCCTTCGTCGTCTTCGTCGCCTTCATCACTTTCGTCATCTTCGTCGCCTTCGTCGTCTTCATCCCCTTCATCACTTTCGTCGCCTTCATCGCCCTCGTCATCTTCGTCACCTTCGTCGAATTCATCCCCCTCGTCGGCTTCGTCCCCTTCGTTGCCACCGTTAATTGTTTCGGCAGGGTCGGTTAGGGTTTCGTTGCCCTCGTCATCTTCATTACCTTCGTCATTTTCATCATTCTCATTGCCCTCGTCGCCTTCATCGCCTTCATCTAGCTCGTTATTCTCGTTGCTTTCATCACCCTCATTGCCCTCGTCGCCCTCATTATTCTCGTTGCCTTCGTTGCCCTCATTGCCCTCATCATTTTCATTGCCTTCGTCAGCCTCGTTATTCTCGTTGCCTTCGTTGCCTTCATTGTTCTCGTCGCCTGGGTCACCCTCGTCGCCCTCGTCATTCTCGTCGCCTTCATCGGCCTCGTCATCTTCGTCATTTTCATCATCTTCGTCGTCTTCATCACCCTCATCATCCTCGTCGCCCTCGTCGTTTTCATCCCCCTCGTCACTTTCGTCGTCTTCATCGCCCTCATCATCTTCGTCATTTTCATCGCCCTCATCCCCTTCGTCGCCTTCATCGTCGAAGAGAAGTTCGGAAATTTTGATCAAAGGATCGATTTCGAAAGGGCTTGGGAAGCTGGGTAGGTTGGGGGTGATGGATGGGGGATGGATGGTGGCAGATTGGGTTAGGGGGGATTGGCTTGCCAAAATTGCCGCATGGATCGCATCTTGGGGCATCAAGCCGTTGGATGCGCTGTGCGGATTATGTGGGGCAACAGGTGTCATATCTTAGCCCCGCGTTTGGTTGAGGTTGAAGCTGATGATGATGCGGTTTGCGGCATCGCCCTTGGCTTCTGTCAGGTTGGGCTCAACCGCGTGGTAGAGCCAACTTGGGAAGATCAGAATACGCCCCGCGGTGGGGATAAATTTGATCCGCGACAGAGTTTTCTTGGGGCGTTTGGGTTTAGTCGAATAGACGGGGTTTAACATGCTTGCCGCAGCGCGGGGATCGATAAATTCGATTTTGCCTGCGTTTTCTGGCGCTTGGACGTAGTAAACCCCGCTCCACAGTGAGCCGGGGTGAATATGTGCGCGATTAAAACTGCCGGGCGGATTGATGATCGACCACATCGTACCGATGGTCAGTTTACGGTCCTCTTTATAGTGATTTGATTGCGAGACCGCGACGCAGCACTCGGCGATTAAATCTGTGACAGGTTTATATTGGTCTTTTTTATGCAGGTTATTTTGGGAATGCCATCCGCCCAATTCTTTGAAGTTCGAGCGTTTTGTGCCCTCTAAATCCGCTTCGCGTTCTGCATAGATGGCTTGGGTAAGCGCTGTGTTCATCGATTTTGCCTGATCATCGGGCAATTGATGCGAAAACACCTGTGTCGGGAAATACTGGTATTCGCGCATCTCGATCATTTTTCACTGCTCCCACATATCTTTGATTATAAAGATAAGCGCTGTTTTTTCTTTTGCCGCTTTCACTATTTGAAATAGGCACCAAAATCTAGATTTTAAACCGATGTCGCGAATTTCTGTGATATGGTGCGGGTTTCTTCGGTCTTTGCGATTGTGTTTAACAAATCAGGTCTAACAGAAGCTAAAAATGCGGTTGGGAATTGGGGAATCTGCGCGACTGCGGCATGAATACCCCGAAAAACAGGACAGCTTGTCGCACCCTGTTTCTAAGCATTTGATTTAAAAGCGTTTTCAGTTTTCCCGATCACGAGAATACATGTTGCCCTTCGTATAGGCGTTTGATAACAGACGCGCGAGTTGGGCCAAGCTGCCGCTAGGGCTGACATCTTTAAGCGAAGAATACGCCCTCAAGGGGCAAAATCGGAAAGGTTAAAGCCCGGGATATGTCCGATACAAGCTCTATGACCTCAGGCATTGCAGCGCGCTACGCGACGGCATTGTTTGAATTGGCAAAAGAGGCCAAAAAGCTTCCCGCACTTGAAAAAGATCTTGGCAATTTGTCTGGTGCATTAGATGGCTCTGACGCGCTTCAGGAGTTGATCGCGTCACCTGTTTACAGTCGTGAAGATGCAGGCAATGCGATTGCGGCACTGGCCAAGAAGATGAAATTGTCGCCGATGGTCGCAAATACGTTGGGTTTGATGGCCGCAAAGCGTCGGTTGTTTGTTCTGCCCGCCACAATCCGCGCGGTTGCAGATATGATTGCAGATCATAAAGGTGAAGTGACCGCCGAAGTTGTGGCTGCCAAGAAGCTGAGCGCGGCGCAAGAAAAGAAATTGGCTGCGGAATTGAAGAAATCCGTTGGCAAAACAGTGAAAGTCGAAACCACCGTGGATGAAAGTCTGATCGGTGGTTTGATCGTTAAAGTGGGCTCTAAAATGATCGATAGCTCGATCAAGTCCAAACTCGCAAATCTACAAAATGCAATGAAAGAGGTCGGATAATGTCTATCCAAGCTGCAGAAATTTCTGCGATCCTCAAGGATCAGATCAAAAACTTTGGCCAAGAGGCCGAGGTTGCCGAAATCGGCCGTGTGCTGTCCGTTGGGGACGGGATCGCGCGCGTCTACGGGCTGGACAATGTTCAGGCTGGTGAAATGGTGGAATTCCCAGGCGGCATTCGCGGCATGGCACTCAACCTTGAAGCCGACAATGTTGGTGTTGTTATCTTCGGGTCTGACCGGGACATCAAAGAGGGTGACACGGTCAAGCGGACCAACGCGATTGTGGACGTGCCTACAGGCAAAGCGCTGCTGGGTCGTGTTGTGGACGCGCTGGGCAACCCGCTGGACGGCAAAGGTCCGATTAAAACAAAAACACGTTCTGTTGCGGATGTGAAAGCACCCGGCATCATCCCGCGTAAATCTGTGCATGAGCCGATGGCAACAGGGCTTAAATCGGTTGACGCGTTGATCCCGATTGGCCGTGGTCAGCGCGAACTGATCATTGGTGACCGTCAGACAGGTAAAACAGCCGTCGCATTGGACGCGATCCTGAACCAGAAAGCGTATAATGACGCAGCTGGTGATGATGACAGCAAAAAACTATACTGTATCTATGTTGCGGTTGGTCAGAAACGGTCAACTGTGGCGCAGCTTGTGAAGAAGCTGGAAGAAACAGGTGCGATTGAATATTCAATCGTGGTTGCGGCAACCGCCTCCGACCCTGCACCGATGCAGTTCTTGGCGCCTTATGCGGCGACCGCGATGGGCGAGTATTTCCGTGACAACGGCATGCACGGATTGATGATCTATGACGATTTGACCAAACAAGCGGTTGCTTATCGTCAGATGTCCCTTCTGCTTCGTCGTCCACCGGGACGTGAAGCCTATCCAGGTGACGTTTTCTACCTTCACTCCCGCCTATTGGAGCGTTCTGCGAAATTGAACGAAGATAATGGCGCGGGCTCTTTGACAGCTTTGCCTGTGATTGAAACGCAAGGTGGCGACGTGTCTGCCTTTATCCCCACAAACGTGATTTCGATCACGGACGGTCAGATCTTCCTTGAAACGGAACTGTTCTACCAAGGTATTCGCCCTGCGGTGAATACAGGTCTGTCGGTTTCGCGTGTGGGATCATCTGCACAAACGAATGCGATGAAATCTGTGGCCGGCTCGATCAAGCTGGAATTGGCGCAGTATCGTGAGATGGCGGCATTTGCGCAGTTTGGGTCCGATTTGGATGCCGCAACGCAAGCGTTGTTGAACCGTGGTGCGCGTTTGACCGAGTTGCTTAAGCAGCCGCAATATTCGCCGCTGACAAATGCAGAGCAAGTTGTAGTGATTTACGCGGGGACAAAAGGCTACCTTGATAATATTGAGGTCGGTCAGGTTCGTGCATTTGAAGATGGTTTGTTGAACTTCGTGCGCTCAAACCATGCGGATTTGCTGGATTGGATCACCAATGACGATCCGAAAATCAAAGGCGATGACGAAGAGCGCTTGAAAGCGGTCGTCGAGGCATTTGCAAAAGATTTCGGATAATTCAGGGGGTTAGAGCAAAATGCCTAACTTAAAAGATCTCAAAACGCGGATCGACAGTGTTAAGTCGACGCGCAAGATCACCAAAGCGATGCAGATGGTCGCAGCTGCAAAACTGCGCCGCGCGCAGGAGGCGGCCGAGGCTGGTCGCCCTTACGCAGAACGCATGACCGCCGTTATGGCCAATCTCGCGGGCGGCATGTCTGGTGTCGAAGGTGCGCCCAAACTGCTGGCTGGATCAGGTGGTGACAAGGTGCATCTGCTGGTCGTTGCAACGGCGGAACGCGGTTTGTGTGGCGGGTTTAACTCGTCCATTGCAAAGATGGCGCGGGCCAAGGCCGAGGAGCTGTTGGCGGCGGGCAAGACTGTGAAAATTTTGACGGTCGGCAAGAAAGGTCGTGAACAGCTGAAACGCGATTTGGGCGATCATATGATCGATCATGTCGATTTTTCAGAAGTCAAAGCGATTGGCTATGATCATGCAGCGGGTATCGCGAAAGATGTGGTGAACCGCTTCAATGCGGGCGAGTTTGATGTCGCCACCATCTTCTACAACAAATTCCAATCGGTGATCAGCCAAATCCCAACGGAAGTGCAGCTGATCCCCGCGAAATTTGAAATGGAAGAGGGTGCAGAGGCGCCGTTCTATGAATATGAGCCGGGCGAAGAAGAAATTCTGGCCGATTTGTTGCCGCGCGCTTTGGCAACGAACGTGTTCACGGCATTGCTTGAAAATGGCGCGTCAGAGCAGGGTGCGCGGATGTCCGCGATGGATAACGCAACCCGTAACGCTGGCGAGATGATCGAAAAACTGACGATTGAGTTCAACCGCTCGCGTCAGGCAGCGATCACCAATGAGTTGATCGAGATTATCTCTGGTGCGGAGGCGCTGTAAGTGAAACGGATGATCGTCATCATTGCTGTTTTGGCACTTGGATATTTGGCTTGGCCATTTCTGTCCATGTATCAGCTTGGCAAAGCGGTCGATGCTGGCGATCAGGCAAAGCTAGAGCGGAAGGTCGATTGGCCGCAACTGCGCACGCATTTGAAAACCGATTTGGCGGAGACGGCCACCCAAGCGGCGGCAAGTTTTGCCGGCAATGATGATGGGATCAAAGGGTTGCTTAAGTCAGTCATCGGATCAGCGGTTGCAGAAACAGCCCTAGACGGTTTGGTAGATACGCTTGTCACAGCAGAATATGTCGCCGAAGCGTCCAAGCAGTTCAATGCCGAGGATGAAGCGGCAGGTGGCACGGTAGAGCGCGATGAATTGGCGGAAAAAATAATTGCCGATCCATTGAAACATCTGTCTTGGGCGTTTTTCACATCGCCCACAGAATTTAATGTCACGCTGCGCGAAGGGCGCGCAGCGGATGACCAAAAGGTAGGCCTTGATTTTGCATTGCAAGGTCTAGGTTGGAAATTGGTGCGGGTCATCCCGCCCGCAGGATACGCGCCAAGCGCGGGATAAATTGGAGTAACCAAGATGGCGAAAGCAAAAGCAAATATTGGTAAGGTGACACAGGTCATCGGCGCGGTTGTGGACGTGCAGTTTGAAGATAAACTGCCCGAAATCCTCAACGCGTTGGAAGTGGACAATAACGGCAACCGTCTGGTGCTTGAAGTGGCCCAGCACCTTGGCGAAAACACGGTGCGCGCAATTGCGATGGACGCAACCGAAGGTTTGGTGCGCGGCCAAGATGTAACAGACATGGAAGGTCCAATTTCGATCCCCGTGGGCAACGCAACTTTGGGACGTATCCTGAACGTTGT
>JBCCGP010000017.1:0-51260 GCA_039029215.1 Pseudomonadota bacterium | reverse complement strand
TGCCCCCTCACATCCCAAATGCACCACTTTGTGCCTCAAGCGTCATCTGATCGAAGACCTCTTTTGGTGTGCGATATCCTAACACAGCACGAGGGCGGGTGTTAAGGTGGTTTTGGATGGTGCGGATGCGATCTGCGCTCAGGTCGTCAAAACAGGTGCCTTTGGGTAAGTAGCCTCGGATGAGCCCGTTCGTATGTTCGTTCAACCCACGCTGCCAGGCGTGGTAGGGCTTAGCGAAGTAGACGCCCGCGCCGAGGCGGTAGGCCAGCCCCTGATGGCGCGCGAACTCCGCGCCATTGTCAGCGGTCAGAGTTTGGACCACCACCCCATCTGGCGACAGCGCGTCGAGGATCGCACGCGCGACCAGCACGGCGCCCGCGCGCTCGACGCGGCGCAAGAGCGCAAACTTGCTCGCCCGATCCACCATGCTGACCAATGCCGCCCGCCCAGCACCGATGATCGTATCCAACTCCCAATCGCCCAAGCGCGCCTTTTGTTCAACGATTGCAGGACGTTGGCTGATATCAACGCGTCCCTTGATCGGTCCGCGCCGCCCATCAGAAGCCCGCAGATACCGCTTGCCCCGATGCCGCAAATGCCGCTTCAAATAGGGGCGCAGGCGGATATAGCGATAGATCGTCTCGTGACTGATCCGCCCCAAACCATGGCGCGCCAGCCAGTCCGATATCTGCTGAGGCGACCATTTGCGAAACAGCTTGCCCAGCACGATCTGCACAAACCCGCCTGACATTATGGGCATCGCACGCCATCGCCGCGCATCCCTCAAGCCCTGCGCCCGCCCATGATGATACACGCCACTTGCCGCATTGCGCCTGAGTTCACGGCTGACCGTCGTGTGATGCACTCCAATGTCATGCCCAATCGCACGACACGAAAATCCCCTTCTCTTGAGTGCGCAAATCTGACAGCGTTGCGCATAGGTCAATTGTTTGAATGTCATTAGACAGGCCTCCTTCTTTAACAAAAAAGAGGCTAGTTCATCCAATTGACCACTTCAAAGACCGGTGCAGTTCGGGTGTGAAAGGGCAGTGCCAAATTTTACACGCCCTACTGAATATCAATCACATCCTTATCCACGGCCAAAATATACCCCCGCCTAGAGATGTTTTTGATCAGCAGGTTCGAGATGATTTGATTTCCCAGATGATCGCGCAGGCGTTTGATGCGGGTCGCTCCTGATGCTTCCTCAACCTCGTGGCTACCACGCCCTGAAATCATCGCCTCTAACTCTGCCCCGGTTAGAACATCGTCATCCAGGCGTGCCTCACATAGTACCGTCAGCGTCTCACAAATCGCGTCCGTCAGCTCGAACTCCATATCATTGATCACCACGACCCGCTCCTCGCGCTTGACCGCCAAAGAGGTGATCACCATGCCGGACCGTTCCATTTCCCCCATCTGCTTTTGCAGCCCATGATTGGTCAGTAGAAAATAAAGCGCCAGAAGCAAAAGCGCGGAGGTCAGCACCAGCAGGATAAAGATAATCACACGGTAGCTTGACAGCACATCCGCAAACGCTGTGCCAGATTGCGCCAGCACCTCCAGCAGCTTCACATTTTCCGTGGTAGTCAGCGCATCGTTTTCAACGAAGATCTGTTCCACACGGTCATTAAACGCGTTTGCATCTGGTAGATTTATAAACAACAAGATCGATGCGATCAGAAGCAGGATCAAAACAATCCCGCTTCCCACAAGCACCAGCGATCCTTTACGCTTAGTATCGAAGGAAGTAATCTCCGGCATTGGCCCGTTTGTCCTGTAGCTTGTTCTTTTCAAAAGATGACATGACCCGCAACAGTTGCCAACCATCTTCAACGATGCGCGCCTGCACCTCGTCCTTGACCTGTTGGGCGCTCTCGCATTGGTCAAGCTGCATCACGCCATAGTGCAATTCCAAACCGCCCGCATCGCGCTTGGCTTTGTAATCGACATAGCATTGCGCAAGGCTGGGCGATCCCGCGGCAAGTGCCGCCAAAATCGTATATATATATAGTCGCTGTTTCATGCTCGCAGATGTGGCAACCCCAGCGCGGTTATTCAATAACAAACGGCTTGAATACACCCGATATTCAATAACGCGCACATGTCTTTGTTTAACATAGGCGGTTTTGCCAAGTTTTTCCCAGACGCACATTTTCACACATCACGTCAAACAAAGGAAATGACATGACACAGATAAAAACACTTCTTGGCGGTCTGCTGGTCGCAGGCATGACAACCATCAGCGCGCCAGAGCCCGCGAAAGCGGAAGTTTCGGGCGAGGAATTGGCGGCCATTATTATCGGCGGTACGCTTTTATATTCGCTTGGCAAGAACCGCGCCGAAAAACGCGCACGCACGGTGACAGAACCAGCCCCCGCAGCGCGCCCGGTTGCGACCTATTATCGCCACAGCCATGGGCGCCTTGGCACGCATGCGCATCGCAGGGGTGTTGCCCATAGCCATGGGCAGACAACGGCCGTCTTGCCACTGCCACAACAATGTGAACGCCAAGTTCAGGTTCGCAACAAAGTCAAAAAAGCATACCGCGCAAATTGCCTTCAGCGCGCGGGCTATCGGATTAGCAATAATGGCACGGTGCGCCATGATCGATGGATTGGACGCAAAGCGAAACCTTTGCTGATCTATCGTTAGGGGCTGACGCCCGAAATCGAGCAGGCACCGCACCTTGGCGACCCTTCTGGCATTTGTCCTGGCCTGATAGGGTCGTCTTTTTCAATGGGCCTAGAAAAAGTCAAAGCCAAAAAGTAGGAAATAGCGCATAGTTAATTTCGGGTTTTAGCCAGAATTCGCCATTTGAGTTCACCGCAGGACATCCATTTCTAATGGCCGAATGCTCCTAAACAACTCGCGCCAACAACTCTCTTAGGTTTTGTTTTTCGTTTTCAGAGATGGGGTTTAAAATTTCACCAATAACCTCTGCCACGGTTTGCATCAGTTCGCCCACAATCTCTGCACCTTTGGGCGTCAAATAAACCAAACTCACGCGCGCATCTTCTGGAGAAACTTCTCGCGCTACCAGCCCTTTGTTTTCCAATGATCGGATCAAGCGTGTCATCTGTGATTTATCACGCGCAACGCGTTTTGTAAGTTCGTTCAAACTGATACGCCCAGTATCTGCAAGCGTCATCAGAACAATACCACCGCCGGGACCAACCGCTGCCCTATCAAAACCAGGCGCACGTTCTTGTAGCCCAAAATGAATAGAACGCATGAAACGATCAATAAGAAGAGCCAGATCAATATCGCGCATTTAGTTGACTTAGTCCACTTAAATTGTTAGTTGATAAAATCAACCTAACGAGCTGCCCCCGCAGCTGCAATGGCACGGAGAACGACATGACACATTCACAAATAATGGCGCTTAAGGGCGCAGCTATCCTTTGGATCATTTGGGGGCTGGTTCATACGCTTGCTGGCGTGATGATCCTTACCGGCGATGCTGTCGGCGGGTTTCAGGCAATTGCGGATGCGGTTGATCCTCAAGCGCTTGAAGCGGACTATCATGCAGCGGTTGGAGGGGTTCTAAATCAGCACGGGTGGAATTTGGGCTGGTTTGGTATCGTGACAATTATAGGTGCAATCTTGATTTGGCGGCAAAATGTCACCGCGATCTGGGTGACAGGAATGATCGGTGGGCTTGCTGATATTGGCTATCTTCTTTTCGTGGATTTCCCGGGATATGTGAATTTCGTACCCGGAACTGTTATGACCACTATTTCGGCATCGGCTGTCCTTTTAAGTTTCTATGTTTGGCTTTCTGTCCGGCGTCAAAACAGTTGATTGGATTGTGCAGAAACGGCGCTTTGAAGTCATTTATGGAAACACTGCCGTCTGGTGCCACGCCGGAAATTGGTATTCTGCACCATGGTCTTATTTGGCCCCGTCCCTTATGTTGAACGGATGGCAAATTACAATATTGAGCGTTCATTAGGGCCAATTCGGATCGCTGGCGTCGATGAAGTTGGACGAGGGCCCTGGGCTGGGCCAGTCACCGCTGCGGCGGTGATTTTAAACCCGGATGCACTGCCTGAAGGTCTGGACGACAGTAAAAAGCTGACAACGGCTAAGCGAGAGATGCTCTATGATCAAATTATGGCCTCCGCTGAAGTATCATGCATCCATGTTTCCGTCGAAGAGATCGACCAACTCAACATACTTCAAGCAAGCTTGAAAGCCATGCGATTGGCGATAGAGGGGCTGGGTCACGTCGATCATGCTTTAATCGATGGCAACAAAATTCCCGAAGCGTTGCCCTGTCCCGCAACCGCGATCATCAAGGGGGACGCCAAATCAGCGTCCATCGCTGCTGCATCAATCATTGCGAAAGTCACACGCGATCGTCTGATGTTGGATTTGTCCAAGCAATATCCCGGATATGGCTGGGAGAGGAATGCCGGATATGGGACAAAAATGCATCAGTCAGGACTCCAAAATCTGGGCGTAACCCCACATCATAGACGTTCTTTTAAACCGATACACAATATCTTGTGTTCGGCTTCAGATGCTAAGTAACTGATTCTAAAAACTAAATTGACGGCGAATCGGCTTTGACTCATGTTGGCCTCCAATGACGCCACAAATCGGCGCGGACACAGAGGCAGAGACGTGAATAAGCAAGTCAAAATGGCGGGGGTGCTTCCGCTTGGGGAAATTCTTGACGGTGATTGCATCGAGGTGATGAACAATCTGCCCGAAGCATCAGTCGATCTGGTCTTTGCGGATCCACCATATAATCTTCAATTGAAAGGTGAATTGCATCGCCCTGACAATTCCAAAGTTGATGCGGTGGATGATGACTGGGATCAGTTTGAGAGCTTCGCAGCATATGATCAATTCTCTCGCGATTGGTTGGCGGCGGCAAAACGCATTCTAAAACCAAACGGCGCTTTATGGGTGATTGGAAGCTACCATAATATTTTCCGTGTTGGCACCGCGTTGCAGGATGCTGGGTTTTGGATTCTGAACGATGTGGTTTGGCGCAAGACCAATCCAATGCCGAATTTCCGTGGCATGCGCCTGACCAATGCGCATGAGACGATGATTTGGGCATCAAAGTCAGAAAAGTCGAAACCAACCTTTAATTACGAAGCATTGAAAGCGATGAATGATGGCGTGCAAATGCGGTCTGATTGGGTCTTGCCGATTTGTAATGGCAATGAACGCCTGAAAGATGACAAGGGCGAAAAAGCACATCCGACGCAAAAGCCAGAGGGATTGTTGCACCGCGTTTTGATTGGATCGACCAATCCCGGTGATGTCGTGCTTGATCCGTTTTTTGGGTCCGGCACAACGGGTGCGGTGGCCAAGAAATTGGGGCGTAATTTTATCGGGATCGAGCGCGAGGAAAGTTATCGCAAGATCGCGCGCAAACGCATCGATGCTGTCTCGCCTTTGTCCAAAGAGGCGCTTGAGGTTTCGACTTCTAAACGCGCAGAACCACGCGTGCCGTTTGGTCATCTGATTGAGCGGGGGATGTTGGAGCCGGGCGATTACCTTTATTCGATAAACAAACGCCGTGCCGCGCGCATTCGGGCCGATGGCACCTTGATTGCAGATGGCATCAAAGGATCGATCCATCAAGTTGGTGCCAGCCTAGAAGGCGCGCCAAGTTGTAATGGTTGGACCTATTGGTTTTTCAAGAAAAAGAACGAGCTGATCCCAATTGATATGCTGCGCAAACAGGTGCGCGCAGAGATGCAGAATTAAGATTTAACAGTTACCGCCTATCTGGAACTTTGCTCGATTTTGTTCCAGGTAATGCCAACTCAGCCCTGCCCTTGTGGTGGGGTCTTTTTTTTACCGGCTTCGGGACTCAAAAACCCCAAAATGCTGCGATTAAACCACTTAAAATGTTGTCTGGTTTATCGTCTCGTGAGACACGAGTTCATTCGCCTAGGGCATAGAATTCGGTCGTTTCTAGCGCCCCAAACCCTTAAACCATCCCCGTATGCGATCACCGCGAGTGGTCACTGTTTCTTCGATATCTTCAAGCAAAGGATCAATACGGCGGCGACGGAAGCGTTGCCATAATCGGAACAGTCCCAATGTCAAAAGCCCGACGACAATAAAGAAGAAAATATTGAACCATGGTATGAACGACGCATCGGGCCCATCAACGGGTGTCAGACGCAGTGCATTTGGATAGACCGACAAAGGCGTCCAGCGCCAACCGTAGTGGCGCACCGAAATCCACAAAGGATCGTCGCGGGTCGATTTCAAGTCTTCTGCTTGGGCCGAGATATTCGAGCTGTTGGTTTTAAAGTAAGGTGGCCAGCTGAACCAGCCTGTATCCTCGTTCCGAAACACAATCTCTGTCCCATCTGGATAGGCGGCGTTGATCAAACGTACATCGCGGGTGGCAACATCAGCATTCCCGCTGTCGCCGCGGGCATAGAAGAGTTGGTTATAGACGGTGGGTGTTGTGCGGATCACCTCTGTTGATGTGATGCGAACCGTGTCACGCTGTGGCAATGTATAATGCAGAAATGCGGCCAAGAAGCCGAGCAGTAGCAAGGAGAAGATAATTTTGATCCAGCGCATTCTGACCATCCGAAACGGTTATGACTTTCTCTCTATATCTGTACCATTTTCCTAAAATTCAACTTTCATTAACCGGAATCACCTCAAATTCGACACAGGTTGTCGAAATGAAAGTGATGAACATGGGCTCTGTTGCTAAAATATCTGACTATTGCAAATTCAATGAACCCGTTGCTGCCCCCTATGAAGCAACGGAGATTTTCCAATCTGACCGCGTGCGTATTTTTCACAGCATATTGGCGGTGCACTATGTGTCGGGTCATATGCAGCATATGCATTGTGACAAAAGACTGATTGTCTTGGATGGCTCTTTACTCGTTCACATGCGCACGGGCGTGCACCGCATTTTAAAAGATGAAGAGTTTATGATCCCAGCAACGGAAGTACACACAATTCGCAATGCTGGACATATTCCGCTAAAGCTCGTGGAGCTACGCACAGGATGCTATGTTGCAGATGATGAATTAATGAAGGTTTAGGGTCCAACCGCGCTATTGCGCCGCCCCTTAAAATCTGCCACCACTTCGCGCGGATCGGATGGAGTGTGTAATGTTGGATCAAACAAATCTAGTCTCGTTGCTTGATAATTCAGAGCTGTTGGCGACAAAGGCTTATGTTTCGGGTCAGTGGGTTTCTGCGAAATCTGGCGATACGATTTCTGTTAAAAACCCCGCACGCGGTGACGTGATTGCAGAGGTTCCAGACCTGTCCATCCCTGAAATTCGGGGCGCGATCGAGGCTGCACAGGCCGCTCAAAAAGACTGGGCAAAACATACCGGTAAAGAGCGCGCAGCGATCATCCGAAAAATCTTTGAGTTGATGATTGAAAATGCAACCGACCTTGGCCGCATCTTGTGTTCGGAAATGGGCAAACCACTTGCCGAGGCAACAGGCGAAATTATGTATTCGGCCAGCTTCTTTGAGTGGTTTGGCGAAGAGGCAAAACGTGCCTATGGCGAAACGATCCCCGGACATCAGCGCGATAAGCGTATCACAGTGTTGAAACAACCGATCGGCGTTGTGGCCGCGATCACGCCTTGGAATTTTCCGTCCGCGATGATTGCCCGCAAACTCGCCCCTGCACTTGCCGCCGGATGTGGCTTTGTTGTGCGCCCTGCGGAGCTGACGCCGCTTTCCGCCTTAGCGATTGGTAAGATTTGTGAAATGGCGGGCGTGCCATCGGGACTGGTCAGCGTTGTAACATCATCGGATGCGCCTGCGACTGGACAAGAGTTTTGCGCGAATCCGATTATTCGCAAATTGACCTTTACGGGGTCCACAAATGTCGGGCGCATTTTAATGCGCCAAGGTGCGGATCAAATTTTGAAGCTTGGTTTGGAACTTGGTGGTAATGCCCCGTTCATCGTGTTTGATGACGCAGATTTGGATGACGCTGTCGAAGGGGCAATGATCTCGAAATATCGCAACAACGGCCAAACCTGCGTCTGCGCCAATCGAATTTATGTCCAAGAAGGCGTCTATGATGCTTTTGCTGAAAAGCTTGCCAAAGCGGTCGAGCGGTTGAATGTCGGCGACGGGTTGGAAGATGGCATCAATACCGGACCTTTGATCGAAGAAAAAGCGGTTGTGAAAGTCGAAGAACATATTGCGGACGCAACTGCCAAAGGGGCCAGCGTGGTAACAGGTGGCAAGCGCCATGCGCTGGGCGGGACATTTTTTGAACCAACTGTTCTAAAGGATGTGACCTCGGACATGATGGTCACAAATGATGAAACCTTTGGACCCGTCGCACCTTTGTTCAAATTCAAAACCGAGGAAGAGGTCATTGCAGCGGCCAATGACACAATCTTTGGCCTTGCCAGCTATTTTTATTCCAATGACCTAAACCGCGTGACCCGCGTTCAAGAGGCTTTGGAATATGGTATGGTGGGTGTGAATACCGGACTAATCTCAACCGAGGTTGCACCGTTTGGCGGCGTGAAGCAATCGGGCCTTGGCCGGGAAGGATCGCGCCATGGGTTGGATGATTTCATGGAACTAAAATATATCTGTCACTCTATCAAAGATTAATTCAAGAAAACAAAAACCAATGGCGCCCTGTTTGGGCGCCTTTTTTGTTTCTTGCTAAGATCCTAAACGCACTTCATTCAACACCAAAACCGGTTTTCTGGTTTTCCAGTAAACAAGTTTCTTTGTTTATTGAAAAACCCGTTTTGCGAAAGCTAAGAAATTCTGGCAGCCGTTCAGCGATTTGAAATTTCATCCCCGCGCGTCTGACAGACGCCTGCGCCGTTCATTCATCGCAACGTTGCCCGCATCGGTCCCATCGTGAAATGTTCCAAACATCTCATCCCATGGCATGTCTAGGGACCCATAGTTGCAATCAAAAAATCTGTGATGCAGCGCATGGTGGAAATCACCAATGAAGTATTTCAAGCGTTTCGCGATGCGCAAATTTTCAAATCCCGAATGGCTCAGCGGCGCGCCGATGCCGTGATGCAACAGCAAAAACAAGCCATGGATCGGATGGGTGGGAAGAAGCAGCAAAATAACCAAATCTGACATCAGCACAAACTGTTCCACCGGATGCATCGCCAAGCCGGACCATGGTCCAATATTGATATTCTTGTGATGCCAGCTGTGCACATGTTTATAAAGCGGACCGATATGGAACAGACGGTGTTGCCAGTAGAAATACAATCCTGCCCAAAGGGGGATCAAAAGCACGAAAGCCGCAAACCAGATAGGCGCATCAGAAAACGTGATCATCCGCAGATAGCCTTGCGCAAATCCCCAAAGCATCAGGCATTCCCAAAATGTCCAAATCAAAACGCCAGTGCCAAGCGACCAGAACATATTGTCCAAGACCTGATTTCGAAAATGGAATTTCTTTGACCCAACGGCCATGGGTCGGGCGTCGTATTTTTCAGTATCACCCTGTACGGCCAAACGGTGTAGCAGCAGATGAAAGCCACCCGCGAAGATTAGAATAATCGCCAGGTTGCGCAACCAAATCTCGACCATCCAACCAAACCCACCTGCACGAATGCGGTCAAATTCAGGCGTGGCGAAATTCCAGATAAGAATTGCAACCGCCAAGAAAAGAAAGCGCGTGGCAAGGGGTGTCCAACTGCACAGAAGGTATTTTAGGATAAGGATCGGTTTGATCGGCCAATCCCAATAGGGCGATGATTTCAAGGGCAATTCAGGTGTGAAATTCCAAATTTGACGCGCCATTTTCCTGCCTCCCTAACGGTCAGAGTGGCAAAGGTTCGCGTCTGTTTTCGAAATCACTCGCGACGTGATTGTGTCGTTTTCATGCGAAATGAACAAAAAAGGACCCGCGCTATGCGCAGGCCCTTCAACTGTGCCAGCCGCCCCGGTTAGGGAACGAAATACCGGGGTCGACTGGGGTTGGATCAGGCAGGGTTTCGCAAGAGGGGAGAGCGCGTTTCCAACCTGATCAGACAAGCCGCATTCAAGTAAGGGGAGGGGATAGAATGCAGCCCGCCTTGCTCGAATTGGTTACAGCTCGACGGTGCGGGCCTTTTTCTTCGCTGGTTTCGCCTCGATCGTCTTGGCAGCATTGCCAATTTCAATCCGGCGCGGCTTCAGCGCTTCTGGCACTTCACGCACAAGATCGATGTGCAATAGACCGTCGATAACCTCGGCACCTGTCACTTGAACATGGTCGGCCAAATGGAAGCGTTTTTCGAATGCCCGTGTTGCGATACCGCGATGCAGATAGGTTGGCGCTTCGCCTTCGGCCTCCGCTTTCTTCGCAGAAACGGTCAACTGACCATCACGCATTTCTACGTTCAATTCATCTTGAGAAAACCCAGCAACAGCGATGGTAATTCGATAGCTGTGATCATCCGATTTCTCGATATTATAAGGGGGGTAAGTATTTGCGCTCACGTCCGCGCTCAGGGCGCGATCCAGCATATTTGCCAGACGGTCAAAACCAACAGTTGAACGGTAAAGGGGTGCAAAATCATAATTGCGCATGTCGCATATCCTCCTTGAGAAGCGATATTGATGTAGCGGCCTTCCATCATGGACAGACCTAAGATTTAGTCCCAAACCCCTTCTGGGCGTCTGGGATAAGAAACATATGATAAATTAAATTCCGTTTTCAAGCCCTATTTTTCACAAATTCGCGAGGGGGTTTGCACCGATATGTTTCTCTTCATTGGTGCTGTTGTAGGAGTCTGACATTAGGTGCTTTCGGGGCGGTTAAACTACCGCACGGTCTTTATTTTATTGGGGTTTTGGATGGTGCGGGGATGCGCACGCTGCGTTTACATTTAGCCGTTTTGTACCAAAAATGCGATTTTGAGCATGTCGGTAAAGCGTCGGTTTTACGTCGGTATCGCATCGGTGTGGATAAAATGAGCGGTAGGGTTAACACCGCTTCGACATGCTGTTGCAGTTCTTTATGGCGAGAGGAAAAGCGCAGAAAGACAATAAAGAAATACGACTGACTGTGATTTATACTATGCTGTCTGATTTCTTCGCTGACCTATATTGACGGTATTTTACATCTTAAAAGTGTAATTCATATTTTGCCCTACCGGTCTAATTTTTTTGACTCCGCGATTGTGCCGAATATCACTTTTCTATAAAGCAGATAGTCAGAAATATCGGAGCGAAACATGAAAAAGACGCTGTATTCCATGATGGTTGCTGTTTTGGTCTTAGGATCAAACCCGCCAGCTTTTGCAGAAAATACGGGTGCCGTAAAATCATTTACGTTTTTTGACCCATGTGTGCGTGGCCTATTGCCCCGAGTAAGCCTCATTAACCGTGATCGCCCAAAATTTCGCCAAGAGCTTCGCGAGGTCTACCCGCATTTGTCAGAAAGCGAAGCCTCGGTCGTAGCATTTCGCGTGTGTAATGACGTGTCGATATACGGCAATAACGCGGCACTCACCCAACGCTTGCATGAGAATGTAGAAATCTTCGCACGCCAAGATGGCATCACCCCGCAATCCCAAACGACCAAGGTATCGGGTACTGCATCTGTTGCCGCTACATCACCGTCGAGCGGTGCGGTCATGCAAATGGGTCTGTTTTCGGTCGAAGCGAATGCCAACAAAACTCTGGCGGCGCTGCAAAATGCTGGACTGTCTGCACAGAAAACACGCAGCGGATCTTTGTGGCGCGTTGTCGCGCTGAATATGTCGTCGGTCGAAGCCGTCTCAACAGCAAAAAATGTTGCGGCAAGTCTGGGAATTCGGGACGCTTATTTGATCCGGTAGCATTTTCGGGGTGGCGCGCTTTGGCTATCTAAAGCGCTCAATCTCCATTGCGCATCTCGTCAAAAATTAGTTCTGTCCGTGGCGCGATCGGTTTAGCATTTAGCATGTCAAAACTGCGCTGCAATTCTGCCTCGGTCATATTGCGCGAGGTTGTGCCACCTCTGATTACTATCCTGCCTTCCTCAAAGTGGCAGGTTTAAATATGGATCGCATATTCAAAAACAAGATAAGAAATCCTGCATGCTTGACCGAAATACCTGCCGTGCATAATGTCGGGTTTGGGTTACATTTGGTGCCGATCCTAAAATTGATAATATTGTGAAAAGGTTAGTTATGAATAATACTCTTATCCCAGTCAGTGCAGTTATCTCGTTTGTATTAATGTCCTGCACACCACCGTTAGACTTGTCGGGGGATGGCGCAGAGCCAACAACTTTGAACTATACAGAACCAAATTTGTCGGGCCTCAACGCCAAGGGTCCATACCCAAATGCTGATGATGTGTGCCAGCTTCTGGCGCCGAACAAGTTCACTGATCCCGTTCGCGAAGAAGGACGCGACCTGATTGCGTGCCCGAAGCACGAAAAAGGCGCGATTGCTGATCGTCGTGGCGAAGGCGCTAGGATTGTCGCTCATGCCAAGCATTGGACTATTCTTAGCATTCGACCCGTTAAGCGTTAATTGGGTTTCATATTGAAATAAGAGTATCCAGGCCAAGCCCGATAGCATTGCTTGTTTATTTCGACGCCAAGCAGCTTGCTCCGACAGCTCACGTCTGAGATCAACAGCCTGAAAATAAGAAACGGTGAAATTTTGGTTCGAGGGGCGTGCCCACGCCCGTCATATACGCAAGCTAATTATTGCCACGCATCTCGTCAAAAATAGGTTCTGTGCGCGTCGCGGTGGGTTCGGCACGCAGCATGTCAAAACTGCGCTGCAATTCTGCCTCGGTCATATTGCGCGCGATGACGACGATGCGAGAGGTCGTGTCGCCCTTGGTCCAATTTTCGAGTGGAAAGGGCGGATTGAAGATGTGCTGTACGCCGTGAACCGCAAAAGGGTGCTCGATCCCTTCAAGAAAGATGATTGCTTTGACACGTAAAACATCTTTACCGCGCAATCGGATCAGCGTGTCCAGCCAGCTGTCAAAAACTTGATCTTTCAGCGGTGTGTCCACCTCGATCGAGGCAGACACAATCCCGCTGTCATGCACAAATGGCTGGGCAATCGGTTTTGCGCCGAGCCCGGAAAGATTGGCAAAGGGATCTTGCGCGGCTTTGGGTTCAGGTGATTTTGTCACCCAAGCGAGCGCGTCTTTTTCGGCAACATCTTGGCGAAAGCCAGAACGGCCCCATAGAATTTCCGGTGTTTTGGCGGCTTGGTCCACATCCTCGATCTTGGCGGTTGCGTTTAGGTGGCGCAGGCGTGTACGGAAGGCCTCGATCTGTTCAGCGCTGGCCAGATCGGTTTTGCTTAGCAAGATAAAATCAGCCGTGGCCGCTTGGCTGACCGCCTCGAAATGATCGTCCAGCGTCTTGGGCCCGTTGATTGTGTCAGCAATCGTGACCACCCCATCAAGATAGGTTTGCGAGGCCAGAAAATTATCGATCAACAGCGTCTGCTGGATTGGCACAGGATCAGCAAGACCGGTGGATTCAATCACGATCCGGTCAAAATCAAGCTTCCCAACAGAACGTTTATCCAAAAGCGCAGTGATGGTTGGCGCCAAATCACTGCGAATGGTGCAGCAGATACAGCCCGAGGGCAGCAGCACGACCTCCTCGCTTGTGGTTTCGATCAGGTCATGGTCCAAACCCACCTCGCCAAATTCATTCACGATAATCGCGATTTTACCGGCGTTTGGATGTTTCAGGATTTTGTTTAGAAGCGTGGACTTTCCGACACCCAAAAATCCAGTAAGCAATGTGATCGGTATGCGCGTTGGTTTCACGGGGTCTAACAATCCATCGTTTGCGTGATATGTTTATCGGTGGAAAAATTTCTGCGCAACGCCATCACGGTCAAGCATTCCTGTTTCGCATTTGCTTAGAAATTCAAGCGCGGCTTGTTCGCTTAAGCCCCGCGCGCGGGCGCGTGACCATGTATTTCGCACAGAATTTGGCGACCAAGGCAGCGATGCGTTTGCCATCCATTGCCGCACGGGCAGTGGCAGCGCATCGAAAGTTTGCATTGGATCGCCCTGCCGTTTGCGCCGTTTCAGCGATGTTTGACCAAGATTGCCCATCAATCCTCGCCGTCTGGCTGGGTCAGCGGGTCCAGCACAAGGACCAATCGTGTTTCGCCGGTTCCTTCGATGGGCGGCGAGCGGTGTTTGAGATGCGCCTTTGGCGATGTTGGCCACAAGCTGCCGCGCAGCAAAATCGGTGCGCCGGTGGGCGTGGTATCAATTGTAGTGGGGTCCGTGCCCTCACCAGAGGTTCCATATTGGGTGCCCGTCCCAAGATAGGTACACACAAGGCGTGCCTTGACCGCATCAAGATGGAATTTTCGACATGCATTTGTTGTGATGACATCCAAACGCAAGCGCAGATAGGATGCGTTCATCAAATCAGCAAACATCTCGGACAACGCTGTGACATCATTGACCAGATATTCGCGGTCTTCACATTCGGGCGTTCCAGCAATTGCGCAAAGCTGTTCCACAGCGCCAGCGACCGCATTGCGTGGCAAAACAATGCGCCCTTTGGGCAGCTGATCGGGCGAAAGCCCATCCAGCCAAGCCTGAAAGCTTGGCTGTAGCTGCCTGTCCCAAACCGCCGCCGCACAATCGGGATCCTTGAAACATTCAAGGTCCTTTCGGTGCTGCGCATAGGCGACGCCCTCAATAAGTGCTTTGGGAATGTCGCGGAAAAAATTCATGCTGCCTGATCTGCGCGTTGCCATTTCGGGAACGGATCGGGGTATTCTGGCAGATCCCATGGGCCGGATGTTTCCGCCTCTGGCACCAAGCAGTCATCGAGACGCGCCTCGATCGCGGGCCAATCAATACCTGCGCCGATAAAGACAAGCTCTTGGCGGCGGTCGCCCCATGGCTCTTCCCAGTTGCTTTGCATATATTCACGCGCCGCTTCGTGATCTGGCCAGCGGTCCTTTGGAACAGCAGCCCACCATGTACCAAGTGGTTTGACGCTGGACAATGCACCCGCAAGCGAGAATTCGGCCACCCATTCAGGGCGCGAGGAAATCCAGAAATGCCCCTTGGCGCGGATCACGCCGGGCAATTCGCCATTCAAAAGCGCAAGGATTTTTTCTGGCACAAATGGACGCCGCGCGCGGTACATATGCGAGCTGACGCCATATTCTTCGGTTTCAGGGGTGTGATCAGCAAAGCCATAAAGCTCTTTGGCCCACATGGGATGTTCATGGGCTTCGTTGAAGTCAAAAAGGCCGGTGTTGAGGATTTTGGTTGCTGCTACTTCGGAATGATTGGTTTCGATAATCTCCGCATCTGCGTTCAAGCTGCGGATGATCTTGCGGGCGGCGTCTGTACGCTCTGGCCCGGCATCATCGACTTTGTTGAGGATCACGACATCGGCAAATTCAATTTGATCGGTCAGCAGATGGACCAGCGTTCGGTCATCCTCGTCCCCCAGCACCTCGCCGCGATCATGTAGGAAATCGTGGCTGGAATAGTCTTTCAACAGGTTCACGGCATCCACCACTGTGACCATCGTATCAAGGCGGGCCACGTCATCAAGGCTGGTGCCATTTTCATCGCGAAATTCAAATGTGGCCGCAACCGGAAGCGGCTCTGAAATTCCTGTGGATTCAATCAGCAGATAGTCAAAGCGTTTTTCTTTGGCGAGTTTTTGGACCTCTTCCAACAGATCATCGCGCAGCGTGCAGCAGATGCAGCCATTGGACATCTCAACAAGGGTTTCATCCGTGCGGCTAAGCTCCGTATCGGCGCGGACAAGATCGGCGTCGATATTCACCTCGGACATATCATTGACGATGACAGCAACTTTCTGGCCATCGCGGTTGTTCAAAACGCGGTTCAGGAGGGTTGTTTTACCTGCGCCGAGGAAGCCGGATAGAACTGTGACGGGAAGGCGTGGGTCGGACATGGGGAATGCTCCGTTTAATAGAAATAGGATGGTGGATTTTAGATCGGGGCTTTGGGTGATGCAATAAGAATGTTATTTTATAACAAATATCAGCCTGTTGTTCGTCGAGTGCAGGCTGTCATCCCCGCAAAAGCGGGGATCTAACGGCCGAGATGTGAGAGATCCCCGATCAAGTCGGGGATGACAGGTGTTACTCGACAACGCGAAGGGTCAGATTAAGGCGACCATTTTGGGTCAGGAGGTCGCTTGTACCAAATTTAATCCGATCTATCCCATGAAATTTCAGCCGTGCCTCGCCGCCCATAATCACGACATCGCCTGAGTCGAGCCAGATCGATTGTGTAGGATCGCTGCGTTCTGTTCCACCGATCCGAAATAGTCCGCTGTCACCTAGAGAGATCGACAGAACTGGCCATGTGAAATCCGCCTCGTCTTTGTCTTGGTGCAGACCCATGCGCGCCTTTTCACCGTAGAAATTGCAAAGGCAGCATTCAGGCGGGCGCTTGGCGCTAACGTGATCCGACCAAACCGACAAGATCGATACTGGGATGGCGGGCCATGGGGTGCCGTTTGGGTGGTGATCAATATAACGATAGCCTTTGCGGTCGGTATACCAACCATATCGCCCAGCACTTGTCATTTTCACGGACATCGGCTTTCCCCAAGGCGTCAGCGGCGCGTAGAACGGTGCCGCCTTCGCGATGTCGCGCACGTCATCACGGATCTTTTTTTGGGCGGCGCGATCCAATGCGCCCTTGAGCACGATAAACCCTTCTATTTCCAAACGATCCACTATGACCTGCCCATTTACGAAAAATTCACCTTCTTTTATCAAAGCTATCTGTTGCGTTTTCGTGAAAAGAATCTAGCACGGAAACCCTTGCAGGCCACAATTGTGGCGACTATATAGCCCACTGAAGTATTTTAGGCCGTGCTTAGAATATGGGATTAACCGATTGGATGCCGCAAAGCGGGTCCAGTCAAGAACATCGCCGAGAGAGGATGATAAAATGGCTAAAGTCATTGGTATTGATTTAGGTACGACAAATTCCTGCGTTGCAATCATGGAAGGTTCGCAACCAAAAGTCGTCGAAAACGCCGAAGGTGCGCGCACAACCCCATCACTGGTCGCTTTCAAAGATGAAGAGCGTCTGGTCGGTCAGGCTGCGAAGCGTCAAGCGGTGACAAACCCAGAAAATACTTTGTTTGCTGTGAAGCGTTTGATTGGTCGGACAATCAATGATCCGGTGATCAAGAAAGATATGAAAAACCTACCATACAATGTTGTCGATGGCGGCAATGGTGATGCGTGGGTCGAGGTTGAGGGTGAGAAATACTCTCCTTCGCAAGTCTCTGCATTCATTTTGCAGAAGATGAAAGAAACGGCGGAGGGATACCTTGGCGAGACTGTTTCTGAAGCGGTGATTACGGTTCCTGCATATTTTAACGACGCACAGCGTCAGGCCACAAAAGATGCAGGCAAAATCGCTGGCTTGAATGTGTTGCGGATCATCAACGAGCCGACTGCGGCGGCACTGGCTTACGGCCTCGACAAAGAAGGCGGCAAGACGATTGCTGTTTATGACCTTGGTGGTGGGACATTTGACGTCTCGATCCTAGAAATTGATGATGGTCTGTTCGAAGTAAAATCCACAAATGGCGATACAGCGTTGGGTGGTGAAGATTTCGACATGCGTATCGTTGATTACCTTGCCGACGAGTTCAAAAAAGAGAACGGCGTTGATCTGACCAAAGACAAGATGGCGCTTCAACGTTTGAAGGAAGCAGCCGAGAAGGCGAAGATCGAATTGTCCTCTTCTTCTCAGACAGAAATCAACCAGCCGTTTATCTCGATGGATCCAAATGGCGGCCAGCCCTTGCACCTTGTGTTAAAGCTAACGCGTGCGAAGCTGGAAAGCCTTGTTGAAGATCTGATCAAGAAATCCATGAAACCTTGTGCCGCTGCATTGAAAGATGCGGGCATCTCCAAAGGTGAAGTGGACGAGGTGATCCTGGTCGGTGGTATGACCCGTATGCCAAAGGTTATGGAAGAGGTGACAAACTTCTTCGGTAAAGAGCCGCATAAAGGTGTGAACCCGGACGAGGTTGTGGCGATGGGTGCCGCAATCCAAGCGGGCGTTCTGCAAGGTGACGTGAAAGACGTGGTTCTGTTGGATGTCACACCATTGTCTCTTGGTATCGAAACTTTGGGTGGTGTGTTTACGCGGTTGATTGACCGCAACACGACGATCCCAACGAAGAAATCTCAAATCTTCTCAACTGCGGAAGACAATCAGAATGCTGTGACCATTCGCGTATTCCAAGGGGAACGTGAAATGGCGGCAGATAACAAATTGTTGGGTCAGTTTAACCTAGAGGATATCCCGCCAGCACCACGCGGCCTACCACAAATCGAAGTGACTTTCGATATTGATGCGAACGGTATCGTATCGGTGGGCGCATCTGACAAAGGTACTGGTAAAGAGCAGAAGATCACGATCCAAGCCTCTGGCGGTTTGTCGGATGATGAGATCGAACAAATGGTCAAAGACGCAGAAGAAAATGCCGAAGCGGATAAAGAGCGCAAAGAGTTGGTCGAGGCCCAAAACCAAGCCGAAAGCCTGATCCACGGTACAGAGAAGTCCTTGGAGGAGCATTCTGACAAGGTTGATCCAACCACGGTTGAAGTGATCGAAATGGCGATCAAGAACCTACAAGAAGCGTTGGAAACAGAGGATGCAGGGAAAATCCAAGCCCGCATGCAGGATCTAACCGAATCTGCGATGAAGCTGGGTGAAGCCATCTATAAGGCGCAGCAAGATGAAGCTGCGGCGGCCGCGCCACCAGAGATGGATGAAGAGCCCGATGACACGCCACGCAGTGTAGACGAAGACATCGTCGACGCTGATTTCGAAGACCTCGGAAAAGACGAGCGTTAAGCCGGACGTGTTGAAAAGCACGCCAGCGCAACCAAATAAACACTATCCCTGTCTATACAGGGGTAGTGCAAGTTTCAGAGGTTGATCATGGCAAAGCGTGACTATTACGAGCTTTTGGGTGTTTCGAAAGGCGCAAGCAGTTCGGAAATCAAAAAGGCGTTCCGTAAGAAAGCGATGGAGCTGCATCCAGATCGCAACAAAGACAATCCAAATGCAGAGGCAGAGTTCAAAGAGGTGAACGAAGCCTATGAAGTCTTGAAGGACGCGGAGAAGAAAGCGGCCTATGACAATTATGGCCATGCTGCTTTTGAGGGTGGTATGGGCGGTGCCCGTGGTGGCAACCCGTTTGGAAACGGCGATTTCGGCTCTGCTTTCTCGGACGTGTTTGAGGATCTGTTTGGCGATATGATGGGCGGGCGTCGCGGCGGCGGAAACGCCCAGCGCCGTGGATCCGATTTGCGCTATAATTTAGGTGTGACCTTGGAAGAAGCTTATGAAGGGTTGCAAAAAACCATTCAGGTCAATTCTTCTGTAGCTTGTGATGCCTGTAATGGCACCGGGGCGGCGGCAGGGTCGGAACCAACAAGATGCCCAACCTGTAAAGGCATGGGCAAGGTCCGCGCGCAGCAAGGGTTTTTTACCGTTGAGCGCACGTGCCCGACCTGTAATGGCCGTGGTGAAGTCATTTCCAATCCCTGTCAGGTTTGTAACGGCACGGGCGCGATCTATAAAGATCGCTCGCTTTCTGTAAATATTCCCAAAGGTGTCGAAAAAGGCACGCGCATTCGCTTGTCCGGCGAGGGCGAGGCGGGGCAACGTGGCGGGCCGTCTGGGGATTTGTATATCTTCATCGATGTCGCGCAGCATGATTTGTTCGAACGCGAGGGTACAAATCTGTTTGTCGAGGTGCCTGTGTCTATGACCGCCGCCGCATTGGGCGGGGATATCGAAGTGCCAAACTTAGATGGCGGTAAATCGCGCGTGAAGGTGCCGCCTGGGGCGCAATCGGGCAAGCAGATGCGCTTGAAAGGCAAGGGCATGCCAGCATTGCGTGGTGCGGGTTATGGTGATCTCTATCTCGAAATTGCGGTAGAGACGCCGGTGAACCTGACCACCAAGCAACGTGACTTGTTGAAGGAATTTGAGGCGATGTCTGTCGACAATAGCCCGAATTCGAAAAGCTTCTTTGCCAAGGTCAGACGATTTTGGGATGAGATGAAGGGTTAAGCCACCCTTGCGTTGTCCGTAGTCTCCGATCTGCTTGCTTCAATCGACTTTTGTTATCGGCATGACCAATGGGATCGGCTGAGATCACCACAATATTTTCATAGGGCTCTCTAGAATTACGACTTCTTAGCGTCTGATAAGACGCTGATTTCAAACATAAAACCTGCGTCATTAGAAAACCTGTAAACAAGTTTTCTTGTTTATCTGTTTTCTAAAAATTTAATCCAGAGAAAAGTCACCGATTTCAGTAAATTATTCCGCTGGCACCAACTTGTATTCAACCAATTCCGTGCTTTGAAAAAACCGGAAATTGTCGTCGGCAATCATGGTCGCGATGGTGGTACCTGCCTCGTCCTGCCAAATGCTCAACCCCTCAAGATTGTCATGTCGCCCGTAATCTGTGACCAACAAAACCTCCCCCGCGCCCAGCCCGTTTCGTTCGATTGGAAATCTGCGAATGCGCGACGAAAAGGAAATCCCGCGAAAGCCACGTTCAAGCAGGTAGAATTGGCCATCCGGCCCGATATCTGCCCCCACCAATAAGTATTCACCAAGACGCGGAATGTCGCCGAAGCGTTTCCATGCACCCCCTTCAAACCGATAAAGCGGGAATGGACGCTCTAATTTACCTGATCTTTCGGGCGCTGTATAAAGCCGTCCCGCAGCATCAATCGCCAGCAACTCCAAAGAGGAGTTTGTTTGTAAGCCGCCGAAATCTGGATGGTTCGGAATATTCTGTGCTGGCTTATCTAAACGAGCGTAGCGGCGCACGCGGTGAAAGCCCTCAAAGGACATATAGAATGTTCCATCGGTACTTTGGGCCAATCCCTCGGCATCGAAATTCGCGGCCGTCACAGGATCGCCATCTATTTTCAAAATTGGCTTTGGGTCCGAATGGGTTACCTTCGTGAGTTGACCATCCCTGCGGGTGATCTGCCCCTCGATATAATGCCCACGGTCAGACAGGGCGGTGAATGCGCTTCCATCACTGGAAAGCTCTAACCCTGAAAAACCACCGAAGGTTTCAGCGCTGTTCCCAAGAGAAACCTCGCCTGAAAAAACAAACTGATCAGCCTGCGCAACTTGCGCAAACCAAAGCAGCAGAACAAAGGCTAGTTGGAGGCAAGAACCTTTTGGCATTGGCGCGGCAGATCATCCATTGTGAATTGCCGGGGATGTTTCCTTGGCTTCGGCTTTGGGGCGTTCGGGTCGGGCTTTGCTGGTTTTAGCGCATCGGTGACCCACCATTCCAAAGTCTTATCGCATCCCAAGCCGCCTTTGGAAAGCTGCGCGACCGTTGGTGTCTGTTTTTCGCAAGTTTTTGATCCTTTTGGACATTTCAGCCGCACATGGAAATGAAAATGGTGTCCCCAAAACGGCCTGATTTTTTGAAGCCATTTGCGATCACCCTTGGCGTTTTTGCACATGTAAATCTTCGCAGCAGCAGTGACGAAAATCCGATCCACCGCTGGGTCAGAGGCGGCGATTTTCATCACTTCCATATGCGCGCGCGTCCAATTAGAATTCACACTGCGTTGATCGCCGGACCGGATGGAAATCGATGAAATACTTTCACGTTCCGCATGGGTCAGGTTCAATCGTTTAGGTGGTAACATCCAAACATCCACATCAATCCCTGATTGATGGCTTACATGACCAGAAATCATCGGCCCGCCGCGCGGCTGGTTCATATCGCCGATATAAAGCCCCTTCCAATTGGTGCGCGCGGCAACCTTGGCGCTGACCCGTTCAACATAATCGATCAAAACCGGATGCCCCCAATTGCGATTGCGCGACAGGCGCATGGCCTGCCAAGTCGGGCCATTTTCGGCAAGCTCCTGACCGCCGGCCAAACATCCGCGTGATGTGGATCCGATAACGGCGGGTTTTTGTGCTGATCCCGTTTTATGTCCGCCCAGCAAATAGCGCGCTTGTTGTCTATCTTGCGCGACAAGCGCGCTGCTTAATCCAAAAAAACTAACAATCGTCCAAAGAAAAATTCTTCGCATTTGGTCAAATCAACTCCGTCTATCTTCCACCCAAAATAACAAACATAGCGCAACGCCGAACAGCACGATAACAGGGGCAAAACCAAGGCGTTGGTTTTGGGTAATTTCGGTGAACACAAAAATCATAAGTGGTGCCAGCCATGCGGTCGCCTTTCCCGCCAAGGCATACAAGCCAAAGGCCTCGGTCAACCGATCATCGTTTGCCTGATAGACAAGCATGGTGCGCGAGGCTGCTTGAAGGATACCACCAGCGGCACCCAAGACAGCACCACAGACATAAAGAAGTGTATCCGGGAACGTACTTCCGTCCGCTAGCACTGCGCCAAAGAAAGTTGTACGTGAAGTGCCGACAATCAAAACAACAACGACAATCAGCACATATATGTTGAACCGAATAACACGTTTTGGGCCAAACGCCTTGTCAGCATATCCGCCAAGCCAAGTGAAAATCGCAGCCGTCAAGCCCGCCACAATACCGAATATCCCGATTTGCGGAACGCTCCACCCCAATACGCCACTCGCGTAAATTCCACCAAAAGTATAGGTCGAGAAAAGGGCATCGCGATAGAACATGGACGACAGAAGGTAAGAACCAAGTGAGACATTGTTAGGCAAGCTTTTGATCGTTGTGATCAATTCGCTAAGCGCAATACCAAACGCCCCTTTTGTCTTCACCTCGGGCCGTGGCTCTTTGATCCACATGAAAAACGGGATCATAAAGACGATAAACCAAACCGCGGTAATCGGCCCGACAGAACGGGTCCCCTCTCGCGTTTCCGGATCAAGTCCGAAGATAGGTGGATTTCCAAGAAGCGTCTTGCCTTCTTCGTTTTCGGCCAAAAGCAGCAGCATGATAAACAGCAGAACAAGACCACCGACATAGCCAATTGCAAATCCATTGCCGGACAGTTTGCCCGTTTCTTCGCGGCCAACAATATCTGGGATCATGCTGTTTACAAAAACCAGGCTTAGCTCCATGCCCAACAAACCGATCCCAAATAGAATCAGGATCCAGGTCACATTTTCCATCCCTGGGACGGCCCACCAAAGACCGAAAGAGCCAATGATATAAAGAATTGAAAACACAACAATCCATGGTCGTCGAACGCCGGTTGTATCCGCAATTGCACCCAGGATCGGACCAAGCACAGCCAAGGTCAGGCCAACAACCGCAACCATCAGCGCCCACATAGATTGGCCGGTTACGCCATCACCGATCACGGCAGATGTAAAATAAGGTGCAAAAATGAAGGTCAGAAGTAAGGTCGAATACGGCTGCGATGCCCAATCATAAAGCAGCCAACCCCACATGCGCTTGCGTTCTGTTGTCATCCCATGTCCCTTTTTATTGGTATAACTAGACCAGCCTTCGGCCATTGAAGCAAGCTTTAAAGAGGGAGCGTGAAATTTCCGTGATCAAGGGTCACGCGCCGCCCTAGGTCTCGGGTGGCCATTCGCGCGTGTCTTCGGCCTCGATCCAGTTTTTCACCCAATCGGGCATTTTGGGGTCCCAATCGGGATGGCCCATTGCAGCACCCAACTTATCCGCGGGAACGATCCCATCCTTGCTGTAAACCGTCGACCGGTAAAGCGCGTTATGCGCAGCCTCGTCGCCCAACCACATGGTTTGAACAAGGTAAACAAATCGCTCATCTTTTCCAGCAGCCCGGCAGGTGATCCGCACCTTGTCAAACATCTTGACCCGTCTGCGAAACCGCACAGAGACGCCCGCCATTGTCAGGCCCCATTTATTCTCGCGCACCGCTTTGCTGAGCCCTGTGCGCAAACCAAAGGGCAGTCGGTTCAAATCCATAATTGTCAGCGTCTTGCCATTGTTCAACTCGCCAAAGATGTCGATATCCCAAGGCATAATCCGGTGATAGGTCGTAAACACCGCATCTGGATGCAGCTTTGGTTTTCCCCATTCGCGCAAAAGCGCGATAAAGAGCCTTAAAAATGGATACATGTCACTTCTCCTGATCCTAACAGTGGCAACATGCCAGCATGATGTCGAGCTTGACGTTTGGTCGCTTGTCAAAACACATCCGCTTTTGTAGCAAGGAACGGCTAAAGGAGCATTGCATGAACCCGTTTGTTTTCACCTTGATCTTTGTCATCGATATCCTGTGGTGGATCATGGTCATCCATATTGTGATGTCATGGTTGATCCAGTTTCAGGTGCTTAACCCGTATCAACCTTTGGTGCGTCAAATCTGGCAAGGCCTAAGCGCGGTGTTAGAGCCCATTTATCGGCCCATTCGCAATTTTTTGCCGCGAACTGGGGGGTTGGATTTTACGCCATTAATCGTCTTTGTTGGGCTGATCTTTTTGCGGCAATTTGTGATTTACTATCTGGCATAAAAGAAGGTCCATGCGGGGAACACGGACCTTCAGTTTTCCTGACCAATCCGGCGGAGGGTTACGCCGTCTGTCGTGGTCAGTATGGACACTCATTTTCGACAAGTTAACTTTGGCGCAGTCAAACGATTCCTGCAAATCAACCATGGTCGAGAAATCGTGAGGGCGCTTGTAAGGGATGTGATCAAATGAATTTGGCAGTTTGGTCCGGTCCGCGCAATCTATCCACCGCCCTGATGTACAGTTTTGCACAGCGAGCGGATTGTCAGATTTGGGACGAACCGTTTTATGCGGCCTATTTAGCGCGGACCGGTTTGGATCATCCAATGCGCGCGCAAATTCTTGCGGCGAATGATGCTGATTACGGATCTATCATCACCGCTTGCACGGCACCATCCGACGGGCTTCATTATCAAAAACACATGTGCCAGCATTTGGCAGCAGAGGATGATTTGGCGTGGCTTTCTGCGCTGACAAATGTCTTGCTGATCCGGCATCCAGCGCGGGTGATTGCCAGCTATCACGCAAAACGCGAAAATCCGATTGTATCCGATCTTGGGCTTGATGTGCAGGCGCAGATTTATGCGCGGCTGAGTGCACAGGGCGAAACCCCGATTGTGATTGATGCCACCGACATCCGCGCCAATCCTGAGGGGATGCTGCGGGCGCTTTGTGCACGGTTAGATATCTCTTTTGATCCAAAAATGCTGCATTGGCCTAAAGGGGGTCATAAAGATGACGGCGTTTGGGCGCCACATTGGTATGGGGCGGTTTGGAACTCGACTGGTTTTTCGGGCGCTGAAGGACCAGTGCCGAAGGTGCCGGATGAATTGGTTCCAATCCTGAAAGACTGTTTGCATCACTACCAACGTTTGGCTGAGGTCAAAATATCCGTGTAAGCATGGGAAGGCGCCTTCGCAAACGCGGCTCGTAAGAAATCAAGTTGGTTAAGTTTCGGTAAAAATTAAAACAGTAAACCGGAAGAGTTTTTGGGTAGAACTAGAACGCTATGGCGAAGATTCTGGTTTCTCGAAGCGCTCCAAAAAGATTGGTTCGAAGCCCGCCTAATCAGAACGCTTGTTCCGCGCCGCCAGCAGTTTCAGGCGCAGCGCGTTGATCTTGATGAACCCAGCCGCGTCTGCCTGATCATAAGCACCTGCATCATCTTCAAATGTCACATGTGCCTCGGAATAAAGGCTATCATCAGACCAACGGCCAACCGTGCTAACCGACCCTTTGTAAAGTTTCAGGCGCACCGTGCCATTCACACGCTCTTGGCTTTTATCAATCGCGGCTTGCAGCATATCGCGTTCTGGGCTGAACCAATAGCCGTTATAAATCAGCTCCGCATAGCGCGGCATCAACTCGTCTTTCAAATGCGCCGCACCACGGTCGAGCGTGATCGATTCGATCCCCCGATGCGCATCCAGCAGAATCGTACCGCCTGGTGTTTCATAGATGCCGCGCGATTTCATGCCAACATAGCGGCCTTCAACCAGATCAAGCCGCCCGATACCGTGTTTCCCGCCATACGCGTTCAGCTTCGTTAGGATCGTGGCAGGCGACATCGCCTCGCCATTGATTGCAACCGCGTCACCCTTTTCAAAGGTGATTTCGATATGCTCAGCCTCATCAGGCGCATCCTCGGGGTGCACGGTGCGCTGATAGACGTAATCGGGTGCCGCTTCTGCGGGGTCTTCCAACACTTTACCCTCAGACGATGTGTGCAACAGATTTGCATCCACCGAAAACGGCGCCTCGCCGCGTTTGTCTTTGGCAATCGGGATTTGATGTGCTTCGGCAAATTCCAACAGTTTCGTGCGCGAGGACAGGTCCCATTCCCGCCACGGCGCGATCACTTTGATATCTGGGTTCAGTGCATAGGCGCTGAGTTCAAAGCGCACCTGATCATTGCCTTTACCCGTCGCACCATGTGCCACCGCATCCGCGCCAGTTTCGGCCGCGATCTCGACCAGCCGTTTTGAAATCAAAGGGCGCGCGATGGATGTACCGAGCAGATACAGCCCCTCGTAAACTGCATTTGCGCGGAACATCGGGAACACAAAATCACGCACGAACTCTTCACGGACATCTTCGATATAGATATTGTCTGGATTGATCCCCAGAAGCTCTGCCTTTTTGCGCGCTGGCTCCAGCTCCTCACCCTGGCCCAGATCGGCGGTGAAGGTCACAACCTCACAATCATATTCGGTTTGTAGCCATTTCAAAATGATCGAGGTATCGAGCCCGCCTGAATAGGCAAGAACAACTTTTTTCGGCGCTGTCATCTGCGTGGTTCCGTCGTATCGCTTGGGTGTTCAACTTGCAGCGGTTTAGGGGGTTTCGGCGCATTTCACAAGGGTTGGGCGAAAACCAGAAAATGCATTTTCTGGTTTTGGATTAACCTTTTAACGATAGGCGGCACCAAACCATTTTTGCACCAGCGTATTATATTCACCGTTCTCGCGCAGACGCAGCAATTCGCGATTAAACTGTTCACGCAAAGACGACTGCGGGGGCAATGCAATACCATATTTTTCGGGATTAAAAATACCGCCAGCAGTTTGTACTTTGCCGCGCCCATCGGTTTGTGCGTAATAGGCCAAAATAGGCGCGTCATGGACAATTGCGTCTAACCTGCCAGCGTTCAAATCAGCGTAAAGCGCCTCTAGATTTGAGGCCGTCACATGATCGATCCCTTGACGCGCAAGAAAGCGCGAAGACGTCGATCCATTGGTTGTCCCAACCCGTTTCCCGTTCAAATCACTTATTGTGCTAACTTGGCTGCGCAGCCCCTCGACCGTCAAAGATGCTGTTATCTGGGCCACGAAGGCAGACACGACAAAAAGCCCGATCAGGATCAAGACATAAGCCATAGCGCGTCCCGCTGCCGTCAGCGGGGTAAAAATCGTAAAGCTTGCATTTGTCACAACAGAGACAGCCCACCAAACACCCTCCTCCAACGATTTTGGTTTTTTCAAATCTTTGAAATGCGGATGGTTGCGTTCGAATATCGCAACCAACCCACCCGCAATTAAAAACAGCGCAATCGCTGCCAAGGCAAGCAGGAACAATTGGGGATTTAAAATGGCAGAGAATATAGAAGGCGCATTGCCCGCTTTTGTTAAAATCGTCAAACCACTGTCAAAAATCGGTTGCGTAAAATCCATCACCGCCTCGCGCTCTGCGGTGATCGAAATATTGGCCACAGCCAAATCTGACCTACCCGAAATCGCTGATTGCAGCATCTCAGCAAACATCAGATGTTCGGTATAGTTGGTGTCCAGCCCCAGATTTTCGGTGATTTTATTCAGCAGCTCGATTGAAAAGCCCGTCCATTGGCCATCTTCGCGAAACGAGAAGGGTTTTCGTTCAATTGTGGAGACCGACAAAACCGATTGCGCCACAACCAGTGTTCCCCAAAAAGTCGCAAAAATCATTCCCCAAAGAAATCTGCGCATGTCCGTTTCCCCTTTCGCACGGGGCAAAGATATACAATGGCTTGCTCTTCATTTCAAAGGATTCCATAGCAGAACGAAAGAAAGGTGTTTCGTGACAGATTTTCAGGACAATGCACGCGCCGCAGCGGCAGAGATGCACAAAGTGTTCCCGCCAACACCGTTGCAACGCAATGCCTTTCTGTCGGAGCTTTATGCAACCGAAATCTATTTGAAACGCGAAGATCTCTCGCCCGTGCGGTCCTATAAGAACCGCGGTGCTTTTAATGCGATGGGCAAGGCGATTGCCAAAGGGGCCAATCGTTTTGTCTGTGCAAGTGCGGGCAATCATGCCCAAGGCGTCGCACTTGCCTGTCATCATTATGGGGTGAAGGGCCGGATATATATGCCCGTGACCACACCGCAGCAAAAGATCGAAAAGACGGCCGTTTTCGGCCGCACCAATATCGAGATTATTTTAGAGGGCGATTATTTCGACGAAACGCTGGCCGCCGCGCAGGCTTATGCGGCGTCTGACAACGCTGTTATGCTCGCCCCTTTTGATGATGCGGATGTCATACAGGGGCAAGCCTCTGTCGGGATAGAGATCGAAGTGCAATTGAATGGGGTGCCTGATCTGCTGATCTGCCCAGTTGGCGGCGGCGGGTTGTCTTCGGGACTGAAATCCTATTTCGGACCAACACTTGATCTTCGGCTGGTAGAGCCAAATGGCGGGCGCAGCTTGCATGCAGCATTGGAAAACGGCGCTTTGGTCACGCTGCCACATGTCGATAATTTCGTTGATGGCGCGGCGGTGGCGCGGATCGGGGAGGCGAATTGGGCGGTCCTAAAGGATCAGCCGATCGAGAAAGTTTACGGAGTTGAGGAAGATCGCTTATGCGCGACCATTACGCAGCTTTTGAATATCGAAGGGATTGTGCTGGAGCCTGCGGGTGCTTTGTCCATCGATCTGTTAAAGGATCTATCCGATGACATTCGCGGCAAACGGGTTGTCTGTATCGTCTCGGGCGGTAATTTTGACTTTGAGCGTCTGCCGGATGTGAAAGAACGCGCGCTACGCTATTCAGGCTTGAAGAAATATTACATTCTGCGCATGCCCCAACGCCCCGGCGCGTTACGCGAATTTTTAAACCTGCTGGGTCCAAATGATGACATTGCGCGGTTTGAATACCTAAAGAAATCAGCACGGAATTTTGGGTCTGTTTTGTTAGGCATCGAATCGACAACCGCCGAAGGGTTCCCGGCGCTGGAAGAAAAAATAATCAGCCGCGGCTTTAGCTTTCAGGACATCACCAATGACGAAATTCTTGCACAGTTTTTGATCTAGCAGATGAAGCTCGCAACACATCATCTCGGTGAAAAGACTGATCAACCCAATCTCGTGATTGCGCATGGGCTGTTTGGATCATCGCGAAACTGGCGTGCGATTGCCCGGCAATTTTCAAAAGACCGCTTGGTGGTCACTGTAGATATGCGCAATCACGGCGAAAGCTTTTGGGCCGACACACAAAGCTATTTTGATATGGCAGATGATCTGCGCGCAGTGATCGCAAATTTGGACGGCCCAAGCGATTTGCTGGGCCATTCCATGGGCGGCAAGGCCGCGATGGTTCGGGCACTGCGCGATGCGGATACGATCAATCGTTTGCTGGTGGTCGATATTGCACCCGTGCCCTATGCGCACAGTCATCAAGGGCACATCGATGCGCTTCAGGCGCTTGATCTGACGACGCTATCTTCGCGCAAAGAGGCCGATGAAATGTTGCAGGCTGATATTCCAGATGAGATGACCCGCGCCTTTTTGCTGCAAAGTCTGGTTATGGGACCGGACGGTGCACGGTGGTCATTGAATTTAGATGTGCTGTCGGACGAGATGGATAAGATCATTGGGTTTCCCGAGATCGAGGGTCTGTTCAACGAGTCAGCGCTATTTCTACGCGGCGCAGCATCTGACTATGTTGACGACAAATTTGTTCCCGAAATCAAACGGTTATTTCCACAAGCAGTTTTCGACACAATCGCGGGTGCGGGCCACTGGATTCAGGCAGATAAGCCCAGAGAATTCATTGCGTCCATAAAGGCGTATCTCGGTTAGATTGGGCGCTATTTGCTTTCCAACGAAGGCCGATCTTATGGATAATATATGGTAAATAGATAAACCAATCACCTAGGTTATTGGTTTATCCGGTAAGACAAAATTAACCATCCAAAAGGCAGGTTTTTCATCAACCTTTCACCTTCTAAGCCAAATCACAGCCTATGGACTATACAGAATATGGTCCGACGCCTCCGCCATAAACTTGGATTTTGAAGCGTCATAAAGTGCGATGACTTTGGACAAATCAACATCTGCACTTGCCCCTTCTTTGGCTTTTATCTCGCCCTCAGAACAATAAGCCGCCAAATCAACGAAGCCCAAATTCGCCGAGGACCCTTTTAAGAAATGCATCGCGCTGGCAAGCGCCTCGCCCTCCAAGGATACACCTTCTAAGGCGGCCACGGCTTCATCCACCTCCTCAATAAACACCTCAACAATATCGCCAAAATCTTCTGGTCCAATCTCGGCCTCTAGCTCTTTGACCTGATCCCAATCAATCAACGTTCTACCTCTCTTTGCTAAATCTTGATGTCACCAAAGGGCCATTTTGTTTGTATTGAATCGTCTCTAAAATGATGCCGTTTGTATTTGCCGTTGCCACTGCATTCACCCGCCCATCCAGCTCGTAGATACCAGAGTTCCAGCCAGACCCATCTTTGCTGCGTGTGTCCGCAATATGGTCCATCAGATCATTTGTGTAATCCGTACCATAAATCGCATCCCAGCCAAAAACCGCCTTCGTGCTGACGGTGCGTTTTTCGGGATGGCTGGACCCATCTTCGGCCAAAGCATTCCAGCTTTGACCATTGGCAAAAACCGTATTGTAGATGAAATAGGGTTCCTGATCGATGTTATCCTCTGACACCGCGGTTAGGATGCCAGACCGACGAAAGCGCTCTTCTTGCGCACGGTATAAACGATGGGCCAGCTCTTGGCTTTCGCGGTCAAAACCAAATTCGACGGCAGTCAAAATATAGGGTTCGGACACCACATAGTTATGCGCGTCAAATTCTGAAAAACTGCGGCTGTCTACGGCGATCTCTTGACCCGCAACATTTTCAAATCGCAGGTAGTCATCGAATTTCCCAGCCGACAGCGCATCGACACCCAACAACGCCAAAGCACGCGCACCGTATTCTTCATAGCCCAAACGCCCCTCTTGGACGCGCTCCGGAAAGCCCGTTTCTTGATTCACCCGCGCCCCAAACATCTGTCCGTCTTGCAGCATCGCCGCAAAATCCCAGCTGGTTAAAATTCCAGATGCCAATGCGCCATGCTGGGGATAATCATAAACCAGAATGTTCAACGGAACCGACATGCGTGCAACGTCCAAGGCTGACCAGCCGATCCCCTTTTCGATCGCGGCATTTGTATAATCCGTCATCGCGAGCGAGCGTGTGTCATAAACCTTATTCGGCAGTTTTCCGTCGAAAAGGGGAAGTTGGGCAAGCGTCGCTAGGACCTTGCTCATCCGCGCGTCAAATTCAGTTTCATCCACAATCCCCAAACGTTCCGCTGAAATCAGTCCCAACAAATAAGATGCTTGGTCCCAAATTGTGGTGGATGGGAAATTATTGACGGAGTTCACCAAACCCGTCTCTGCTTGTGTATTCTTCTCAAAATACTCCCAAGCCACAATTGCGCGTGCACGATCTTGTCCCGTTATTCGACCTGTAGGCGCAAGCAATGTCTGATCATCAGAAATAATAATCACCGATCCGCTTGGCGCACGCACCGATGTTGCGACACCCGTTTCCAATGCCAACGCCACAGTCGCTGCGATGCAGAGACCAATAACAAAAGCGATGTGACTACGGGCTTTGATTAGGCCGGTTTTAAATGTCATGCCGTCCTCCGAAACGTCGCGCGGTTTTTCACATCGATCTGTTTGAGGCTTGTCGGTGGTGTCCATAAAGCGGCTGTTATCAGAACCGTCATTGCATAAGCGTTAATGCTGGCCCAAAAACCGTTAATGATCAGGTTGGTCATCTCATTGGGGGAGCCCACCAAATATTGCCGCGCGGTGGCGTATAAAATTGCCACGATGCTTAACACAACAACAGCAATTTGCGGCCAAACCAACCTGACAAAACGATCTGCCGATCGCAGCTTGGGCGTGACTTGAAATCTTATCTCTCGTCCCCAAATCACCGCCCAAAGCGCCTGCAAGTTAAACGAGAAAAACGCGATATTGAGCATCTTGCCTTTACGGTTGTCCACGCCCCATGTGCCCAAGGCGGAGGACAGTTCATTGGCGATTAGAAAAGGCAAGAGATGCGCAAAAAACTCTTTTGAGAAGCTCTGCACTGGGGCTATGCCAGAAAATAGCGAAAAGATCGGTGCAAAGATAAATACCACGATCCAAAGCGGCGCCAGATAAGACCAAAAGGTCATCGCGTAATACAATCGCTGATGCAGGTTTAGCCCGGGTTTAAAGATTGGATTGTCATTCCATAAAATATCCAAGGAACCGCCCGCATATTTAAACCGCTGCATCACCCAGCTTTTCATATCCAGGGGCGACAGCATTTTGGATTCGACCTGCGGGTGATAAACCGATTTCCATTTCTCGGTGCTGTCCTGATGCAAAAGGATAGAGGTATAAATATCCTCGGACACATGAAATTTATAAGGTGTCAGTTCGGTGGTTGAGGAAAACTCCGCATTAACTGCCTGTTTCAATGTATCGCGCCGCGCCGCATCTTTTTCATTGCAGATAAATTTATCAACCTGCCCCTCAACTTTGGCAGAGAAATCTTTGACCGCTGCGGTCATGATTGCAGCGCGCCTGTGGATCGAGCCCGCACCGCAGCAAAAAGATGCGAAGTGGCGGTTCCGGCGTCGTTGGATGACATCATAAAACAGCTTTGGATCAGAAATAAACGGATCGCGATTTAGCGTTATCGGACCAATCACCCTTTGCAGAAGTAAGACTGGTTTTCGTGCCCATGTGCCAAACCGTTCGGCGCATAAGGCGTCCAGAGGTTGCCCTTCGGGGATATCATAAAACCATTGCGGGGTTTGCACCCATGCCACTTTTGGATCGCGAAAATAGCCTAGGGTATTTTCCAAAAAGCTGGGAAAGACGCGCGTATCAGAATCTAAAATAACAATGAAATCCCCTTCGGAATGTTCCATCCCATTGCGAAGATTTCCTGCCTTATATCCAATATTGGATTTACGTGTCAGATATCGCACGCCCTCTTGCGCTGCGACCTTGCGCATCTCGTCGCGATTGCCATCATCCAAGACATAGATATTCAGCTTCACACTATCTGGATGACGCAAGGCGCAGGCATCACGAATTGAATACCGGGTCAGTTCCGGGTCCTCGGTGTAGGTTGGCAAAAACACATCAACAATAATACTGCGCCGCCCTTGGACGTTTGACACGTCAGAGAGCTGTTTAGGACAAGCCCGCTTTGGCGTGTCGCGGATGGCCCATAAATTCACAACGAACAGCAAAAGGCCAATATAGGACAGCGTTTCCGCACTGACCACAAGAACAGAGAATACCATGGCCTCTTGGTTAAGCGATTCCGTCCAGCGCCAATGCAGATACCACGCCCCCAAAGCCACCGCAGCGATCGCTGAGATTTGCCATAAAAACTCGATAAAATACGAATGCGGAAGCGGTGGGTCTGGCCGTCGATCTTCAAATTCCGAAAAGTAAAATTGCTTTAGCGGTTTATGCGACACACTCTGCTCCTTGCCTTGGTGTCGGGTAACGCACCAAGTCTAATATTTTCTTAGCAAAGTGATCTTTTGCGACTTCATTCTTTCTAAACACCTTTGGCGCATCACGCTTGCGAATACCGAAGGGTGATCTATGGAGAATCAAACCAATACATTACATACTGCGATCCCATCGAACTTGCGGGTTTTGGTGGTCGATGACAGTCGCATGCAGCGCAAGCTTGTCTCGACCCATTTGAAAAAATGGGGCTTTCATATCGAGGATGCGGAATCAGGTGATGTGGCATTGGAAAAATGTAAGCAAACACATTTCGACCTGATCCTGTCTGATTGGATCATGCCGGGTATGACTGGACCCGAATTTTGTGAAGCATTTCGAAAGCTCGAACGCAGCTCTTATGGATATTTCATTCTGCTGACCTCGAAATCAGAGAAGAGTGACATCGCCCATGGTCTGGATATGGGTGCGGATGATTTTCTGTCCAAACCCGTCAATCCAGCAGAACTTCGTGCGCGGATCAAGGCGGGCCAGCGTGTTTTGGATATGGAAACCAAATTGCACGAAGAAAATGCCAAAACAAACGCCGCCCTGTTGCATATTCAAGAAATCAATGCCGCCTTGGAAAAGGACTTGATCCAAGCGTCAGAACTGCAACGCTCGCTTGTTCCAAAGTCTCTGTTACAGGCGCCAACCCATTCTATTTCCAACATTTTTAAGTCATCCGGCCATGTTGGCGGCGATATGTTGGGCACGTTTCACCTGACCGAGGATCGGATTGCTGTTTATTCCATTGATGTCTCTGGTCATGGTGTCTCATCTGCGCTTCTGACGGTCCAATTGCACGGCATGCTGTCGCCAAATAACAAGGAAAACAATCTGGCCTTCAAACCCGATGGTCGGGGGGGCTATGACATTCGAACCCCTTCGGAAATTGCCACGGCTTTCAATGACCACCTGACCGGGTCCATGCAAACCGATTTATATTTCACAATCGCTTATGCCGATATCGATTTGAAAAGCGGCAGAACGGCGATGGTACAGGCGGGCCATCCATTTCCGGTCGTCATCTCGAATGCCAACGGTGTGACACGCAAAGGCGATGGTGGACCACCAATTGGGTTGATGCCGGGAATTGAATTCGAAGGATTCGAATTTACGCTGAAGAAAGACGAGCGTTTGTTGCTGTATTCTGATGGGCTGACCGAATGTCAGAATTCCAAGGGCGATCTTTTGGACGACGAGGGGTTGGAGGAATTGCTTCAACCCATCCTTGATGCAAGCGGTCCGGACCTGTTGCAAGATATCGTTTGGAAGCTGACCGAATTTGCAGAAAGCGATGATTTTGGTGACGATCTATCTGCAATTTTATTCGAATTTAATGCTTAACCAGATTTAAGGTTAAGCCTTTCTTCGCGCCACGTCGTTATATTTTCTGCAACCCGACTATTGTGGAGAAGCAATCAATGTCAGCTATTGTGCGTTTGGTATCCTGCATATGCCTTTTGGCATTTTCTGTGGCCGCTTGCGTTCCCTATAGCGCCAGTTTCCCGCAACGCGTCGCACAACCAGACACACCGCCCGCTAGGAATTTCACCTCGTTCAGCGCATCCTTGCGCTGTATGGATGATCTGTTGGCCAGCGCAAATCGTCCGCGTGTTTTGATTTCGTCCACCGGCATTCCCGATCTCACAAGCAAGATCAAAGTCTCAGGCGATGATATGCTGGTCAATGCGATCAGTTCGATGAACCGCCAGTCTGGTGCTTATGTCTTTGTCGATCAATCGCTTGAAAAAGATGCAGGTCAAATTTCCATCTTCACGCCCGGAACGTCTGGTGCATCGCCAAAGCTTTACATTCGTGGCTCGATCTCTCAGGTGGATACACCTACGGACACAAACCTAGATGCCGACGGAACCGATCAAACCGGCACACGCCGCCTTTCCCCGGTCAGCATTTCCGTGGATCGTGGTGTCTCGATTGTATCGGTCGATATGCATCTGGTGAATTTCCCTGACAAAACGGTTGTACCGGGATCGTCGGTTGCCAATTCCATGGTTGTGACTGGGCGCGGGATTGGGTTGGGCGCGACAGGCCTGATCGATATGGTCAGCTTAAAATCTGTCCTACAAATCGACCGGATCGAAAGTATGGGCCAGGCGGTGCGCAACTTGATCGAGCTTGGCGCGATTGAATTGATCGGGCGGCACGCAAATGTACAATATTGGGAATGTTTGAATATTCCGTCGGTCAATACAAAGGCGCAAGAGCGCAAGGAAACCGTCTTTAGCTCTGGCGACAAACTGCGCCGCATTCCAGAGGCGCAGAAGATGCTGGCGCAATTGGGCTATTTCAGTGGTGAAGTGACAGGCGTTATTGATCAACGCACCCGCGATGCGCTGTCGCATTTTCAGGCCAAACACCGACTGATCGCAACAGGCGACTTGAACTACGATACGTTCCAGCACCTACAGGAACAAACCCGCGGCTATGCGCCCAAACGGCGGGTGGCAGATAATTCCAGCCAATTCGAAGCACCGCCGTCGCATACATTGATCATCACCGAGGTTCCAAAACAGGTCACGCCAGCAACAGCGCAACCCGAAGACAGCACAGATACCAATGTGCTCACCCAAAGACCGCAAAAGAAGGCAAGCCGATCGGGTGGTGTACTTGCGCTTTTCGGACATTCAACCGCACAGCAAACGGATATTGTCAGCATGCGCGCCCAATCAAGAAAACATAAAATCGGTGACAAGATGGTTGTTGATATCACCTCTACCGTTTCGGGATATCTGACCTGTTTTCATCAAAGTCAGGACGGTCCAATTACCCAAATATTCCCAGAAGATCCAAATACTGCATTTGCAATCAATGCTGATGATCCGGTTTCCGTCCCCGATGCAAGCGCTGGATTTGACATTGTAATAGAGACCGCAAACCGCCCTGAAAAAATTCTCTGTGTTTTAGAAAGATCAAACGCACCCGCTGATATCTCTCACTTTGTCGCAAAGGCGGCTTTGCAACCTGTAAAACTGAACAGCTTTACAGCGCTCAAAGCCCGTTTCAAACGCGCAAACCGCCATGTGCATTTTGCCGAAATTGACGTGACAGCGCGCTAAAGCAACCCGTTCAAAAAAGCGGACACCGCAATTGCATCGGGCGCACAATCAATCATCCCCACCGCATCATCCACCGGCATCCAAATCGCTTGATGCCCGTCCTCTAACACCACATCTTTGGGACAGATCGCGCGCGCCAAATAGATATGACAAATCTTTTCTGCGTGAATGTCATATTCCGGCATGAACACAAATCGCTTATAGGCCGTCAATCGACGGACCGGCTCGATCCGCCATCCGGTTTCTTCCATCACCTCGCGGTGTAGCGCTTGTAATGGCATCTCGCCCGGATCAATCCCGCCACCTGGCAATTGATATTCGTAATGCGGTGCCGCTTGATAGGTCAGCAGCATACCCTTTGGCCCCAATATAATTGCATAGGCACCGGGCCTGCGGGTATATGTGATATCGCGATTTTGGGTTCCGTATCGACGCATAGCATCTTGCTATCAAAGGCCCATGAAAAAGCAATCCGCTCGATTGAACTTCGAAGTCCAAACCACTATGTCAGGCCCAAAGTGAAAGTACCCAAAATGACCAACACCGTTTTGACGGAATGGGACGAACTGGTTCTGCCCTTCCAATTGCCTGTTTCAAATATTCGCGGCCGTTTCGCGCGGCTAGATGCGTCTTTGGCAGAAATGCTGGCGCAACATGATTATCCGGCCGAGGTTAAGGGGTTATTGGCAGAGGCTGCAATGATCACAGCACTGATCGGTCAAACGATCGGTCTGCGCTGGAAGCTTAGCTTGCAAATCCGTGGTGATGGTCCGATCCGGATCATCGCAACCGATTATTTCGCACCGCACGAGGATGGTGCGCCAGCCCGCATGCGCGCCTTTGCCTCGGTCGATTATGATCGCTTGGACAGCGCTCAGGGTACAGCCTTTGAAAAAATCGGCAAAGGTATGTTTGCCGTCTTGATTGATCAGGGCAACAAAACCGAACCCTATCAGGGGATCACGCCCCTGACGGGTGGGTCCTTGGCGAGATGTGCGGAAACATATTTTGCACAATCCGAACAATTGCCGACGCGATTTGAAATTGTCACCGGACAGTCCCAAACCCAAGACACGCAAGGCTGGCGCGCTGGCGGGATTATGATCCAACATATGCCCGATGCGTCGCCCTTGCGCGCCGATGCGACCGAAGAAGATCAGAAACCAAAATTCGATCAAAACGACGAAGATTGGCAACGTGTGAACATCCTGTTGGATACGGTCGAGGAGACAGAGCTGATCGGACCACATCTACCGATGCCAAACCTTCTGTATCGTTTGTTCCACGAGGAAGAGCCGCAAATCACCGATGCGCAAGCGGTCCAATTCGGCTGCACCTGTTCAGAAGATAAAGTGCGCCAAACCATGTCAATTTATTCGCAAAAGGACATTTCAAAAATGATCGCGGCAAATGGCATGGTGACCGCTGATTGCCAGTTTTGCGGCATGCATTACGAACTGGACCCAAAAACGCTCGGCTTTGAGGGCATTGCATCATAACCGCCGCACTTGCGCCCCAAGGCCCGCTTTGACAGGGTGCAATCATGTTTGACGATCCGACATTGCCGGACAAAATCGAAACGCTTTTGGCGCAATGCGCGGATGCGCCCAGCAGCGATTTTGATCTCAATGATGCACATCCTAAAATGGGGCAGCTGCGCCCTGCCGCGGTACTGGTACCCCTGCAATTCCAAATGGGCGCGTGGCAGGTTATCCTGACCAAACGCCCAAACACCATGAAACATCATCCGGGCCAAGTCGCTTTCCCCGGAGGCAAACAAGATCCAAATGATGCAACGCTTGAACACACAGCCCTGCGCGAGGCGCGCGAGGAAATTGGCGCGGCAAGGGCAAATATCATCGGAAAATTGCCCAGCCATGTGACGGTCACAGGTTTTGAGGTCTGCCCTTTTGTTGGGGTGTTGGCCCGCGATCAAAAACTGACGCCAGAGGCTTATGAGGTCGAGGAGCTGTTTTCAGTCCCCCTTTCCTTCCTGCTGGATCCGGATAATTTCACCATCCAATCGCGGATATGGGCCGGTGCGCCGCGCTACTATTACACGATACCCCATGGGCCCTATTATATCTGGGGTGCAACGGCTCGGATGCTCTATTCACTCGCGCAAATTTGGAATGCCGGCCATGCAGATTAAGGCAGATTGGATTTCTGATGCACGGGTGCAAAAGGTGATGCGGGCGTTATCAGACGCCCGACATCAGGCGTATTTTGTCGGCGGCTGCGTGCGCAATGCACTTTTGAATATGCCCGCTACCGATATCGATATTTCTACAAATGCACTGCCCGAAACAGTTTTAGCGCTTGGCGAAAAAAGCGGGTTTAAATCCCTACCCACTGGTATTGATCATGGTACCGTGACGTGGGTTGTAGATGACCATCCGTTTGAAATCACCACCTATCGGCGCGATGTGGAGACCAGCGGCAGGCGCGCGGTGGTGGCGTTTAGTGGCACCATCAAAGACGACGCAATGCGCCGCGACTTCACCATGAATGCGCTATATGCGGATGCAAGCGGCATAGTGGTCGATCCCCTTGGTGGGTTGGATGATCTGTTGCAAAGGCGGCTACGGTTTATTGGCGACCCAGCGGATCGGATCAAAGAGGATTACCTGCGCATTTTGCGGTTCTTTCGATTCTTTGCCTACTACGCAAATCAAGAAGACGGCTTTGACGCCGACGGGCTGGCGGCATGTGCGCAGCATGCGGAAGGCTTGGACATCCTGTCCAAAGAACGGGTGACGCAAGAGATGGTCAAATTACTGTCCGCCGATGCCCCGCTTCAAGCACTCGCCGCGATGGCGCAAACTGGGGTTTTGGCGCGGGTTCTGCCGGGTGCGGATGTCGCGCTGCTCGGCCCGTATTTGGAAAATGAGATGTCACGGGATTGGTTGGGGCGCCTGTTTGTGATGGCAGGTGCCACGGCACAGGATCACTTGCGGCTGAGCAAAAATGAGGTGCGACAGCTTTCTAAACTTGCACACGCGCAAGATGATCTGACCTCGCTTCACGAGATCGCCTATCGACAAGGAGCAGCCAATGCAAAAATCATCGGCGCGTTTCGCGAAAGCGTTGCACCCACAGGGCATTGGAACGCGGACCGTTCCGCAATGCTTGACAGCGCAGCGCAACAGGTGTTTCCATTGAAATCACAAGATTTCAATGGGTTAGAGGGCAAAGTACTGGGCGATGCACTGCGCAAGGCAGAGGATGATTGGATCGCATCTAAATTCACACTGACCAAGAATGCCCTTCTGGCGGGTTACAAATGACCGCCCTACCACTTGATCTCGCGATCTTTCTATTTCTGGGCCTGTTCACACCGGGGCCAAATGTGATCATGCTGTTCAGCTCTGGCGCACGCTTTGGATTTCGCGCCACAGTACCGCATTTGCTTGGCGTGGTTGTTGGTGTCGGTATTCTTGGGTTCTTGGTGGGCCTTGGCATCGGTAGCCTGATTTTTGCGCTGCCATCCCTTGAAACCGCATTACGCCTTATCGCATTCTTATGGATTTTATGGCTGGCTTGGGGGATTTGGACGTCTGCCGCCAAATCTATCGACGCCAGCGATAGCCGACCCATGCGCTTTATCGAGGCTATTTTATTCCAAACCGTGAATCCCAAATTCTGGTCGGTCGCCTTGGCCGGAGCCGCCTATTTGATCGGACGCCCAGCATTGCAACAGGGCCTGACCTTGGGCGGGATGGCCGCAGCAATAAACCTCTTTGTTTGTCTATTCTGGGTCATCTGTGGCCATGGGCTGTCGCGCTTTCTCACCGCATCGCGCGCGCGGCTTTATTTTTACCGCATTATGGCTGTTTTATTGGCCTTTTCTGGGTTGATGGTGTTTTTCTGATGGATCACTTTACGATCAATCGTTTGGGCGCCAGGGGCGAAGGTATCGTGCAAAATGGCGCGGAAGAGATCTATGTTCCTTTCGCTTTGCCGGGCGAGGTAATCGCTGGCGGGGTCAGCGCAGACCGGATCGAAAAGCCAAAGATTGTCACGCCGTCCGAGTTGCGGGTCAGCCCCAAGTGCAAGCATTTCAAAACATGCGGTGGCTGTCGCCTGCAACACTACAACCCGGACGCACTTGCTGCTTGGAAGGGCGCACTGATCTCTGACGCATTAGAAAAATTTAATTTAAAGACAGAGATCAAACCAACACACACATCACCGCCCAATTCCCGCCGCCGCGCGACGCTGTCCGGTCGGCGCAGTAAATCAGGCACGGTGATTGGGTTTCATGGCGCTGCATCTGATCAGATCATCGATATTCAGGAATGCCCAATCCTTGATCCGCGGATATTGGATGGTTGGCCTGTTTATGACATGCTGGTCATCAAAGGGGCCAGCAGGAAGGGCAGCATCAAACTTGCGGTGACTGTTTCTGATACTGGTTTGGATATATCCGTATCGGATGCAAAACCACTCTCCGCCCAAGAAAATCAATATATTTCAATGTTTTGCGTGGATAAGCAGGTCGCAAGATTGGTCTGGAATGGCGAGATGGCTTTCCAATCTACGCCGCCGACGATCACGCTGGATGGCATCCAGCTGCGCTTGGTCGCACACGGATTTTTGCAAGCAACAGAATTCGGTCAAAACGCATTGATCGATACCGTGCGCGGCATTGTTCGGGACAAGAGAACCACTGTCGATTTATTCAGCGGCATGGGCACGTTTTCTTTGCCGCTGGCGAAAACGCGCGCCTTTCATGCGGTGGAACATGGGCGCGATATGTTGTCCGCCCTGCAAGCGACCGCCAACCAAGCATCTGATTTATACCCTATCACCACCGAGCATCGCGATCTGTTTCGTAGGCCATTGATGCCCGACGAGCTTAACAAGTTCGACAGCCTTGTAATCGACCCACCCCGCGCAGGTGCCTTGGCGCAATGTCACGAAATCGCAAAATCTAAAATCGACACCATCGCATTTGTATCCTGCAATCCCGCAACATTCGCGCGCGATGCACGGGTTTTGGTCGATGCCGGATTTTCATTAAACTGGGTGCTGCCCATTGATCAGTTCTTATGGTCGCCCCATGTCGAACTTGCTGCGGAATTTACGCGCTAGATTCGCTGCCCTTAATCTGCGCGACGCCCAGCACATCCAAAACTTTTGCCTCGATATGTTCTGCGTTCAGGCCCGCATGATCATACATCGCATCCGGGCTTGCCTGATCGATAAAGTCATCAGGCAAAATCATCGACCGGAAGGCAAAGCCGCGATCAAAAACGCCCTGTTCGGCCAAAAGCTGCGCGACATGAGAGCCGAAGCCGCCCAGCGCGCCCTCCTCTATCGTGATCAGTGCCTCGTGGCTTGACGCCAGATCAAGGATCAACTCTTCGTCCAAAGGCTTTGCAAACCGCGCATCGGCAATGGTCGGTGTCAAGCCTTTCTTTGAAAGAAGCTCCGCTGCTTTTTGAACCTCGCCCAACCGCGTGCCAAAGGACAGGATCGCCACACGCGCGCCCTCTTGAACAATACGCCCTTTGCCGATCTGCAAAACCTCTCCACGCTCGGGCAGATCAATGCCCACACCAGACCCGCGCGGATAACGAAACGCAATCGGGCCATCATCATATGTGGTTGCGGTGCGCACCATATGCATCAGTTCCGCCTCGTCACTGGCGGCCATCACCACAAAGTTTGGCAAATTCGCAAGATAGGCGATATCGAAAGACCCAGCATGGGTGGCGCCATCTGAACCCACCAGCCCAGCGCGGTCGATGGCGAAACGAACCGGCAGGTTTTGGATGGCCACATCATGCACCACTTGATCATAGCCACGTTGTAAGAAAGTCGAATAAAGCGCACAAAAAGGTTTCAACCCACCTGCTGCCATACCAGCGGAAAACGTCACCGCATGCTGTTCCGCAATCCCAACATCGAAACAGCGATCCTGAAACATCTCCGCAAACAAATCCAACCCTGTGCCGTCAGGCATCGCTGCTGTCACTGCCGTGACCTTGTCATCTAGCTGCGCTTCGGCAATCAAAGCCTTCGCGAACACACTGGTATAACTCGGCGCATTAGATTTCGCCTTTTTCTGCTTGCCAGAGATGACATCGAATTTCGAAACGCCGTGATATTTATCATTCGACGCCTCGGCGGGCGCATAGCCCTTGCCCTTTTTCGTAATCGCATGGATCAGGATCGGACCATCGGCGCGGTCTTTAACCGTGCGCAAAACGTTCAAAAGCTGCTCCATATCGTGGCCATCAATCGGACCAACATAAGAAAAGCCCAGTTGCTCAAACAGCGTGCCGCCCACGGTCATATGTTTCAGCATATCCTTGGCCCGCCGCGCGCCATCCTGAAATGGTTCGGGCAACAGCGAGACTGCGGATTTCGCCGCCGCCTTTAACTCCTGAAACGGCTCGCCTGCATAAAGCTTCGACAGATAGCTGGACATGGCGCCAACGGGCGGGGCAATCGACATGTCATTGTCGTTCAGCACAACAATCAAACGCTTGCCCAAATGGCCTGCATTATTCATCGCCTCATACGCCATGCCAGCCGACAGCGCCCCGTCGCCAATCACCGCAATCGCATCCCCAAGACCGGGATCAACAGATCCACCCAAATCCCGGGCCACCGCAAAACCAAGGGCCGCAGAAATCGACGTCGAACTATGCGCCGCACCAAACGGATCATACGCACTTTCGCTGCGCTTCGTAAAACCAGACAAACCCCCACCCTGACGAATGGTAATCATCTGATCACGCCGCCCCGTCAGGATTTTATGTGGGTAACATTGATGGCTAACATCCCAGATCAACCGATCCTTGGGCGTATCAAACACCGCATGCAGCGCGACGGTTAATTCAACCACGCCAAGACCTGCACCCAGATGGCCACCTGTCTGGCTGACCGTATGGATTGTATCTGCGCGCAGCTCGTCTGCGACTTGGCGCAACTGCATATCACTCATGCGCCGCAAATCAGCGGGCGCGGTGATTTGATCCAGCAAGGGTGTTTTTGGTGCGTCAGTCATAGGCGGTGTCTCTCACATATCCTATTTCTGACGCGAAATAATAAAATCGGCAAGCTGGCGCAGTGTCGCGGCCCGATCACCAAAGGGCATCAAGGCCTCTTTGGCGGTCGCAACGCAGGTTTGGGCGGCATCCTTTGCCCCATCAAGGCCCAGCAGGGACACAAATGTGGCCTTGCCCGCATCCGCATCTTTGCCAACCGCCTTGCCTGCGGTTGCGCTGTCCCCCTCTACATCTAAAATGTCGTCTTGCACCTGAAAGGCCAGCCCGATAGCGCGCGCGTAATCCGCCAGCGCAGTGTCATCCTTTCCAGCCAAAACCGGTCCAACCGTCGCCGACCACCAAAACAATGCACCCGTTTTATTGGCTTGTAGCTTTGCAATATCATCCAAGCCCAACGGTGTATCCGCGATCTCTGCCGCGATATCTTGGGCTTGGCCCAACACCATGCCCGCCGCACCTGCGGAGCGTGCAAAACGCTGGATAAGCGACAATACATACGTGCGCGGAAAATCCTGTTCCAAATCACAAAGCAGCTCAAAACTGAGCGCCTGCAACGCGTCGCCCGTTAAAATCGCGGTCGCATCATCAAAGGCTTTGTGCAACGTCGGGCGACCCCGGCGCAGGTCGTCGTCATCCATCGCCGGTAAATCATCATGGACCAGTGAATACGCATGCAGCGCCTCGATTGCTGACATCGCGGGCAAAACGCCGTCCAAATCATAAAGCTGTGCCGATTGATGCACCAAAAAGGCGCGCAGCTTTTTGCCGCCTTGCAGCGCATAAGCCATCGGTTTTTGCATCAGCGGATCAAGCCGATCACAACGCGCAGCAAGATGCTGATCAACACGCTGCGCCTGTGCAGCCATCAAAGATATCAGATCAGCACGCAAAGCTTACTCGTCAAATGGTTTCAGACCATCAGGATTGCCATCTGCACCAAATGTGATCTGGGCGACTTTCTCTTCGGCCTCTTTCAGCTTCATCTCGCAATGCTTTTTCAAATCCGCACCACGCTGGGACAGTTTGATCGATTCTTCCAAAGCTGTGTTGGATCCCTCTAACGCGCCCACCAGCGATTCAAGCTCTGCCATGGCTTCTTCGAAACTCATCTCTGCGATAGGTTTGTCGGTCATTGGCTATACTCCATCAATACGCTGACATGGGCGGCAACGCTTTCTGCCAGCGCGTCTAAATCATATCCCCCTTCCAGAGTCGATACCACACGGCCCGCACAATGCTCTTTGGCAAACGTGCACAGCTTGCGTGTGATTTGTGCAAATTCTTCGGTCGAGAAATTCAAATTGGCCAGCGGATCATCCGCATGTGCATCAAATCCAGCAGAGAGAAACAGCATCTCTGGCTTATGCGCCGCCAAGCGCGGCAGGATCGTCTCATCATAGGCGGCCATCAAATCCGCACCGCTCGACATGGGCGGCAAGGGGTGGTTGATAATGGTGTTATGCGCCCCCGTCTCCTGCGCCGCGCCCGAACCAGGCCAAAGCGGCATTTGATGCGAGCTGACGAACATTATCCGCGCATCTTCCCAGCACAAATCTTGCGTGCCATTGCCGTGATGCACATCAAAATCGACAATCGCGACCCGTTCCAATCCTTGGGACAACGCATATTTTGCGCCAATCGCCACCGTCCCAAACAGGCAAAACCCCATCGGCGTTGAACGCTCTGCATGATGCCCCGGTGGACGCGTTGCGCAAAAGGCGGTTTTGTCCGCACCCGTCAACACATCATCCACTGCCGCACAAATCGCCCCCACCGCATGCATCGCAGCAACGTAGGATTTGGGCGAGACATGCGTATCTGCATCCAACTGTTTGATCCCCTGCGCTGGGATCGCGGATTCGACCCAATCGATATACGCCATCGGATGCGCCAGTGCCGCTTGATCCTTCGTGCCCATCGGTGCTGTCTTTCGCGTCAAACCCTGCAACGCATCTAACGCTGGTTCAATCGCCTCGATCCGCGCAATCCGTTCGGGATGGCCCATGGGCGTTTCATGTTCTTTGGAACTGGGGTGGGTGTATAGAATGGTCATATGATTTCTTATCCAACCCCTTTGCGCATGTCACTGGGCGAGATGCCGAATTGTTCGCGAAACGCACGCGTCATCGCGGATGGATCTGCATAGCCGCATCGGATCGCAATCTCTGCAATGCTGAAGCGCGAGGATTTTGCTAGGCGTGCTGCCTCGTTCAGGCGCAGTGATTTATAGACGCCTTTGGGCGATTTCGACAGGCGCTGTTCGAACAGCTCTTCTAGCTGACGCTGGCTTTGCCCCACAGCCTGGGCAACCTCCGCAATCGTCAGCGGCTCTTCCAAATTGCGCCGCATCACAGCCACCGCGCCATCCACGAGCTGATCCCCCGTCGGTCGAAACGCGCGGGATTTAAAATCGCCGCGTTCACCATGCATCAACAGGCTGGCAACATCCAAACGCAGCATCGCGCCATGCGCCCGCCCGATCATTTCAAGGATCAGCTCCAAAGTGGTCGCCGCCCCAGCACAGGTCGCCAAATCATCTTCTAGGATAAACCGCGCTGGCTCGACCTCGACCTCTGGAAACTGTTCGGCAAAACGATCCAACTCATCCCAATGTAGGGTCGCGCGGCGTCCGTCCAACACGCCTGCAACTGCCAGCGCCCATGCGCCCATATCCATACCCACCAGCGTTTTGTACCGGCCTCGCGCCGCCTGCAAAGCGCGGCGCGTCTCGGGGTTTGATGTTTCCTCAAACCCATAGCTGGGCAGCACGAACAACGTATCACCCACCCGTGCCTCGCGCAGTTTGGTGGTGTAAACAGGCAGGCCGCTGGACGAGTTCACAACCTGCCCGCTTAAACTCGAAAACTCCCAACTATATAGCTTGCGCCCAGACAGATCGTTTGCCGCCCGCAGCGGCTCGATCGCATTGGCAAGGCAATGGTTCGAAAACCGATCAAACAAAAGCACGGTAATATGGCTGTGGGATTTCTGCATGCTAGCCTGCGAATCCTGCATGGTTCACAACGCCCATGTGATCCAAACTTTGCCAATCATTCAAGGGATATATGCGATGCATTTTGGACTTAGTGACGAACAGGACATGATCGTTTCCACCGTGCGCAGTTTCGTGGAAAACGAGATCTACCCACACGAGGCCGAGGTCGAACGCACGGGCCATGTGCCGCTTGAGCTGGGCGAGGAAATCAAGCGCAAGGTCATCGATTTGGGCTTTTATGCCTGCAACTTTCCAGAAGAAGTTGGCGGCGCAGGCCTGTCGCATTTCGATTTCACCTTGGTCGAGCGCGAGCTTGGGCGCGGGTCCATGGCGCTAACGCATTTCTTTGGCCGCCCCCAAAACATTCTAATGGCCTGCGAAGGCGAACAACGCGAACGCTACCTTCTGCCTGCCGTGCGGGGCGAGAAGATGGACGCGCTCGCCATGACCGAACCCGATGCCGGATCAGATGTGCGCGGCATGAAATGTCAGGCGAAACGCGATGGTGGGGATTGGGTTGTCAATGGAACGAAGCACTTCATCTCTGGCGCGGAACATGCTGATTTCTTTATTGTTTTTATCGCAACGGGCGAGGATCAAACGCCCAAAGGCCCAAAAAAACGCATCACCGCCTTTCTGGTGGATCGTGGCCATCTCGGCTTTGACGTGCGCGAGGGGTATAGCTCCGTTAGTCATCGCGGATACAAAAACTATATCCTCAGCTTCGACAATTGTCGCCTGCCCAACATGGCGGTATTGGGCGAGGTCGATGGCGGGTTCGATGTGATGAACACATGGCTTTATGCAACCCGCCTGACGGTCGCCGCGTTTTGCGTCGGTCGCGCACGGCGCTGTTTTGATCTCGCCCTCAATTACGCGACGGAGCGCAAACAATTCGGTCAACAAATCGCGAAATTCCAAGGCGTTTCGTTCCAAATCGCCGATATGATCACCGAAATCGATGCCGCGGACTGGTTGACCTTGTCCGCCGCGTGGCGATTGGACGAAAATCTGACCGCAAATCGCGAAATTGCATCAGCGAAGCTTTACGCATCCGAAATGTTGGCCCGCGTCACTGATACCAGCCTGCAGGTTTTTGGCGGCATGGGCTTGATGGATGATTTCCCAATTGAACGCTTCTGGCGCGACGCGCGGGTCGAACGGATTTGGGACGGCACATCCGAAATCCAACGTCACATCATCAGCCGCGATTTATTCCGCCCCTTAGGCGCATGACGCTCGACCGCCTGCTCAACCCACGTTCCATCGCCATCATCGGTGGCGGCGCTTGGGGTGCATCGATCATCAAGAATTGTCGTAAGGCAGGGTATTCTGGCACGCTTCACGTCGTTCATCCGAAAAAGGATGAAATCGAAGTTATTCAATGCGTTAAAAGCATAAGCGATCTGCCCAACACACCCGATGCAGCATTTATTTGTGTCAACCGAATGCTGACAATCGACGCCGTCCGCGAGCTATCTGATATAAACGCGGGCGGCGCTATTTGTTTCGCTTCTGGTTTTAAAGAGGCCGTCGCCGAGGATGCCGGCGCATCCGATCTACAAGCCGCGCTTATCCAAGCGGCAGGCGACATGCCAATCCTTGGCCCCAACTGCTATGGCTTCGTCAATATGCTGGAACGCGCACCTGTTTGGCCAGATCAGCACGGGCTGACCCCGATTGATCGCGGTGTCGCCATTATCGGGCAAAGCTCCAACATGGGCATCAACCTGACAATGCAACAACGCGCCCTGCCGATTGCCGCGATTGCGATGGCGGGCAATCAGGCCAACACCTCCATGGCCGATCTGGGCCAAGCCTTCCTTGCTGATGATCGGATCACAGCACTTGGTCTGCATATCGAAGGTATCCACGATATTCGCGATTTCGAAGCGCTGGCAAACGCAGCGCATCAATGCGGCAAAAAGATTGTCGCCATCAAAGTCGGCAAATCCGAACAAGCGCAAGCAGCGACCGTAAGCCACACCGCCAGCCTTGCCGGATCAGATGCAGGATCAACCGCGCTGCTCTCTCGCCTTGGCATTGCCCAAACCGACAGCCCCGCAACCTTCCTCGAAGCCCTTAAAATCGCTCACTTTTTTGGCGATGTGAACCATGGCACGCTCGGGTCGATCAGTTGTTCGGGTGGCGAGGCATCCCTGATCGCTGACCTAGCACACAACACCGCGCTGAAATTCCCACCTTTAAACGAAACGCAAAAATCTGATCTCAGCGCCGCACTTGGTCCGCTGGTCGCGCTCGCCAATCCGCTTGACTACCACACCTATATCTGGGGCTACGTGCCCAAAATGACCGCCGCTTGGTCTGCCATGATTGATCCTGCGATTGAGATTTTGATGCTAATCGTCGATTTCCCGCGCAATGATATTTGCGATGACAGCGCGTGGGAATGTACGGTTCAGGCAGCGATTGCGCTGGCAAAACCAGACCGCAAAATCATGATGGTCTCCAGCCTGCCCGAAAATATGCCGCAAGAAAAAGCGGAGCTACTAAGCGCCCATGGCATCATTCCGATGTATGGGATGGAGGTGGCGATCAAAGCGATTGAGGCGATCTATCTGGCCAAACAGCAAGACCCAGCGCCTGTCCTTTTACCAGCAAAATCCAAAACCTACGATCTGTCAGAACAACAAGCCAAACACGCCCTCCACGCGCACGGCCTTTCCATTCCACGATCCAAACATGTCACCGACATCTCAGGCCTTGAAGCCGCCGCAAATGCATTGACCTTTCCGCTGGTTTTAAAAGGCGAAGGGTTTGCACATAAGACTGAGGCAGGCGCGGTACACCTCGACCTTCAAACCAGCCAAGAAGTCATAAATACAGCAAAATCAATGAATTGCTCGACGTTCCTAATAGAGGAGATGATCCCCAATGGCATCACAGAACTCCTCATCGGCGTCGTGAAAGACCCCGTGCATGGATATGTCCTGACCATCGGTGCGGGCGGCATCCTGACCGAAGTGATGGAAGACAGCACGTGCCGCCTGCTGCCCGTTTCCGAAACAGATATCGACAACATGCTGACCGAACTTCGGATCAACAAACTGCTAAACGGCTATCGCGGCAAACCCGCGGCGGACAAAGCGGCCATCACCAAGGCCATATTCGCCATCCAAGATTTCGTTCACAAAACCCATCCCGATGAGTTAGAAATAAACCCGCTTATAGTCGGGACAGATTTCGCCATCGCGGCAGATGCATTGATCAAAGGAGGGACAGATGACTGACACGCCCATCAAAACCGAAACACACGGCCATGTTCTGGTCGTGACACTCGACCGACCCAAGGCTAACGCGATTGATCTGGCGACCAGTCGGATCATGGGCGATATCTTCACCGATTTCCGCGATGACCCAAATATGCGCGTGGCGGTGATCACCGCAGCGGGTGAAAAATTCTTCTGCCCCGGCTGGGACCTAAAAGCCGCCGCCGAAGGCGACGCGGTCGATGGTGATTACGGTGTTGGCGGTTTTGGCGGCTTGCAAGAGCTCCGCGGTTTAAACAAACCCGTCATTGCTGCGATCAATGGCATTTGCTGCGGCGGCGGGCTGGAATGGGCGCTATCGGCTGACATCATTCTGGCCGCTGATCACGCGACATTCGCACTTCCCGAAATCCGCTCCGGTACAGTGGCCGACGCCGCCAGCATCAAACTGCCCAAACGCATCCCCTATCACATCGCCATGGAAATGCTAATGACAGGTCGCTGGATGGACGCCGAAGAGGCCGCACGGTGGGGCATGATCAACCGCGTCGTTCGCGCAGAGGCTCTGATGGACGAAGCGCTAAAACTCGCCGATGACATCGCCGCCGGCCCGCCCCTTGTCATGGCCGCCATCAAAGAGGTCGTACGCGAGGCCGAAGATATGAAATTCCAAGACGCCCTGAACAAAATCACCAAAAGCCAATTTGCCACTGTGGAAAGACTCTACAGGTCGGAGGATCAGCTGGAAGGCGCGAAGGCCTTTGCTGAGAAGCGCGATCCGGTTTGGAAGGGGCGGTAATCGCATGACACCGAAGCTTCTTCGCCTCTCGGGATCATTTGGCGGCGCCAAATAACCCTGCCGGCAGAAGACTCTCGCTTCGCGAGAGTCTTCTTTGTTCCAAAAATATCTTCTGGGGGTTTGGGGGGCGACGCGCCCCCAATCGGCGCCTAAGGCGGGGTCGCCAGACCCCTCCGCAAGGGCTGACCCCATCGCGACCGCGACAGCGGGCGCAAACCCCTAAAACCAAGAATTCACTTCCCAAGACAAAAACCGCTCACTAGCCTGCACATATGTTTCTCAACTTCATCAAAGACAATCTGAAATGGCTTTCCGTTGGCGGCATGCTGACCTTCAGCTCTTGCCTTGGGCAAACATTCTTCATCTCAATCTTTGCCGCCCAAATCATGGACAGCTTTTCGCTTTCGGATGGCGATTGGGGCCGTATCTATGCACTCG
>JBCCGP010000016.1:0-51860 GCA_039029215.1 Pseudomonadota bacterium | reverse complement strand
GATGCGCTGCAAGCGGAATTAAACAAGCTTAGCAAATAAGATGCTGAAAAAAACACCAACCCCACGCCACGATTTTGTCAAAGGCCTAAGCTATCACGGGTTCCACCGGGTGCATTATACCGTTTGGGATCAAAATGCGCGCAAGTCCAACAAAGACAAAAATACCTTGGTCTGCGTGCATGGCGTTAGCCGCAATGGGCGCGATTTTGATTATCTTGGGCAAACCATGTCGGAGGATTACCGCGTCATATGTCCAGATTTGGTGGGACGCGGGGAAAGTGACCATCTGCTGAGCAAAGAGGGATATGATTATCTGCAATATAATGCGGATATGAATGCGCTTTTGGCGCGTTTGGATGTGCCCAAGGTTGATTGGGTCGGGGTCTCGCTTGGTGGGATTATTGGGATGTTTTTTGCAGGCTTGCCGCAATCGCCCATCCGCAAATTGGTGGTGGTTGATGTCGGCCCTTCGATTTCGCGCGACAGTTTGGTCAAGATCGGTGAATATATCGGCCGCGCACCGGAATTTCGTTCGAAGATCGAGATGGCAGCCTATATGCGCGAGATTTATTCCGAATTCTATCCGCTGACGGATGATGATATGAAGCATATGATCAAACATGCTTGTAAGCGCACGAAACAGGGGAAATATCGGTTGAAAATGGACCCTGCGGTGGGCGATGCGTTTCGCGACAGTATCACGGTTTATGATGTTGATATGTGGGATATTTGGGACAAAATCAGCTGTCCGGTCCTGATTTTGCGCGGTGAAAACAGCAGCTTTTTCCATCGCGATACAGCCGAAGAAATGCTGACGCGCGGGCCGCAATCGACATTGGTGGAGGTGCCAATGGCGGGACATACCCCAACACTGCGCAGCAATGAGCAGGTTAAAATTGTTCAAGAGTGGTTGGCGCAGGATTAAATGCCCCACTACCTGCGCTATGCGATTTATTATTGTCCTGCGCAGAATACGGCATTGGCTGCATTTGGGGCGAACTGGTTGGGTTGGGATATCCATCAGGGCACGTTTCGGGATCATCCCGCCTATGCGGGTTTGCCGAAACCTTTGACTGATCTGACCAAACGACCGCAAAAATATGGATTTCACGGGACGCTAAAAGCGCCATTTGTGCTGGCGGAGGGCGTCGGTGAAACCGACGTCATCGATGCTTTGGAAGCGTTTTCTGCAAAAACGGCGCAGATCAATCTTGGACGATTAGAGGTGGCGCAATTGGGGACATTCATCGCCTTTCGTTTGGTGAAGCCAAGCGGGGATTTGCAAAATCTTGCCAGCAAGATTGTCCGTCATTTTGATCCGTTTCGCGCAGCTTTGGACCCCGCTCAGCGTGAAAAGCGCATCGCGACAGGTTTGAGCCCTGCGCAAATCGCGTTGCTGGATGAATGGGGGTATCCTTATGTGTTCAACGAATTTCGGTTTCATATGACGTTGAGCGGGGCAATGAATGCGGACGCGCTGTGGGCCTGTAAGCAGGTCTTGGACAAAGAAATAGCGGAGATATTGAGAGAGCCCATGATCTTGGATCGCCTGACATTATGTGGTCAGCGCGCGGATGGGTATTTTGAGGTTGTCAATGAGGCTGCGTTGTCGGGCTAAATCTCAAATCATAAATCCAAGGTAATGGTGCCATCTTTCTGGGCGGCGCGGGATTGGCAGGTGATAATCGCTGTTTCGCGTTGTGCATTTGACAGCACAAAATCGCGATGCTCGACCTCGCCCTCTGAATAGTCGCATTTGCAGACCCCACAAATGCCGTCGGCACATTTCACATCAATCTTGAACCCATTCTCGTTTAATATATCGGATATTGTTTTATCCGCTGGGACAACAAGATCTTTGCCGCTTTGGGCAAGCCGGATTTGAAAATCATGGTTTTTATAGTCTGGCTGTTCTGGTGTTGAAAAATATTCAAGGTGGCAATTATCTTGCGGAAAATTATTCGCCCGCGCTGCGTCGATCACGGATTGCATGTAGTGATCTGGACCGCAGGTATAGACATGTGCGCCGGTTTGGTAATTCAGGATTGCCTTTAAATCGGCGCGCGTGCCTTCGTTTGAGAAATGAAGATGCGCATTTTCTGCCCAATCTGCATTGGATAAATCATCAAGATACCCCGCCGCGTCCCGCGAGGATGCAGAATAGTGAAGTTCAAATTTACGGCCCAATTTGTGCAAGCGATGCGCGAAGGCAATCATTGGCGTGATCCCAATCCCACCGCCCATCAGATAGGTCATGGGGGCCTCTTCCACCAATGGAAAATGATTGATTGGTTTTGAGATAAAGACGCGCCGCCCTTCATTGAAAATGCGATGCATCAGGGCAGAGCCGCCGCGCCCCTCATCTTCGCGAAGCACACCGATTTGGTAGGATTGTGTGTTTGCCGGATCGCCCGACATGGAATACTGCCGCAAGAATTCAGGGGCAACAACGATGTCCAAATGTGCGCCGGCTTGCCAATCGGGCAGGGGGGCACCATCAAGCGTTTCAAATTCGTATTTTGTGACATCAGCAGTCATTTTTTCGACCTTGCTAAGGCGCGCAGGGATCACGGGGGCATCCCCACTGATCGAGAAACGATGGATCATATCTGTATCGCCTGCAGCGCGGCGGCGTTGATACTCTTCCGCGCTTATCAGATTTTTATAGGCCGCGATGCCGGCCTCTCGATCCATGGGGAATGGGTAAGGCCAGGGATGTGGGGCAAGTGGGGCGGGATAAACAGCCAAGGTTTGATCTTCGTATTTTAGGTCCAAATCCTTTTGCAAGCCGCGCGCGTTTATGGGGTCCTTGGCGGCGCGATAGGCGCCATCTTCGTCCAATTCCAGATCCCACCACCATTTTTTGAGTGTGTTCAAACTGCCGCGATCGGCCATATCGTCAAGCTTGGCAAGCAGTGGTGCAGCCTTGGGCAATTTCATGGCGGCCCATCTAAAGGGGGCATCTGCAAACAGGCCCTCTAAATTCCATGGGCAGGTTTTCATGCAGCGCCCGCACATTGCCCCACCTTTGGTGGTGATGCGATATGTGGCGCATTTTTGGCTGTCGGATTTCCAAATCTCGTAGCCGTTGAACATCAGTTTTGGCCCCGCTGTGATCGCACCAGAGGGGCATTCGCGGGCGCATTTGTTGCAGCTTTCACAGAAATTTTGCAGCCCAAAATCGATAGGCCGATCATGGACCATTGGCATGTCTGTGGTCACAACACCCGATTTCAGACGCGGACCCAGATAGGGGTTCAAGATGACCTCGCCAATGCGGCTGACCTCGCCCAGACCCGAAAGCAACAGAAGTGGGGGCTGTAACACCTCGCCATCCATGACTGTGTGCGCCTTGGCTTTGTAGCCAAGGTTGCGGATTTGTTGGGCAAGGATCCCGCCGAGCAGTGAAAACCGCAGATAGGCGCGCATGGATTGGGCAACCGAAATCCAATCGTCGCCACTGGCCCCTTCCATAGTTTCAAAGCCTTGATCGACGATCATCGAGACCGCTTGATCATGGGGTGGGATGATTTCGTCGCCCGTGGCATCATGGCTGTACCATGTCCAGTCTGGGCAGCGGGATAGACCGACCGCATCAATGCCGAGGAAATAACTAGCAGCTTTTAAGTTCTCTGCATTGCGTTCGGGCGTGGATTTTTGTTTTTGGTCCGCGGCCTTGCCATCTTGCAACAGGACCAAGGCGCCAAGCAGGCGGCGCTGTGCGAAACTGGGCGCGGCTTTGCGGGCATAGTAGCCGCCCTTGGCGTTGTCTTGCAGGTTTTTGCCCATATCGCCGAATTGGGCACGCGCAAACATATCGGCGCGTTTGGGCACACGCGCAACATTTGGCTCGTCAATATAGGTGGTTGGTGTGTCAACACGTTTGAGATTTTCGAACGGGTGCGCCCCCTGAACATAATCGCGTCTGGCGTATGGATCGCGCGTTCGGGCCGATTTTTGGCTGCCGATACCGAGTGTCCATTTCAGACCTTTGAGTGCTGAGGCCGGTTGATCAGTCTTAGGGGCCAATGGTTGATCGGTCGCCATTGGTAGGGACGTTGTGACAACCGCAAGGCTGAATTTATCGCCCAGCCATGGGGCGGTATGTTTGCCACCATCCTTCCAAAGTAAACCTGCGGCCTCAGCCAGTTGCAGCAGGTTCACATCTTGCGTCGTTTCACTATGCGCCGTTGCAGCAAAGCCCAACAACCGAATGTAATTTGCAATAATCGTCGCAGTTTCAGAGGCGCGGATACAGCCCCGATGTGCTTGGGCGTTCAATATCCAATCACTGCCGGGTTCCTCCGGTTTGGGGTCACGAAAATGCTCGTACAAAAAGACGATGGCATGTGTATGGTCAGAGCTGTCTTTGGGCGGTGCCTCGATACTCTCTTTGAGATCGGCCATGATCACATCAATGCCGGAGGCTAAGGTTTTCGTTTGGCGCGTGCGCAAAGCCTCGCCCAGCCGTTCGATATCGGGATTGCGAACAGGGTTGTCCAAGCGGGCGGTGGATGGAATTTCACAAATGCCAATCATTGATGCATCCGAGAAATAGCCGAATGACTTCATGTGGTTTGCGCGTTCGACGCGGTCTTGGGGAATATCAGCGGTATTTGGGTTCACAAAACCATCGCGGATAGCGTCCATCATCGCTTGGAATTCGCCCATGGCGTTGACGATGCTGTGCGGTTCCTTTGGTCGGTGGAAGGAAAGTGGTTCGGGCGTTGCTGCCGGGCTTGGCTGAAAATCATCCAAGCGCGTCAGCCGCTCTAGCGGATAGGGGCCCAGATGTGGCGCGCGTTTTTTTGTTGAGAAAAGTCGAACTGCCACCCGATTTCTGCCCTTGATGCCTTGTGCAAAGGCATCAAAGACGATGCATGTGTGAAAAACAAGCTGTGTTTTTCGCGGGCCTTAGCTTGCTTTTAGTTCCAATCGGCGGGCATGTAGGATTGGTTCTGTATAGCCCGAGGGTTGAACAGTGCCCTTGAAAACCAGATCACATGCGGCTTGGAATGCAATTCCGGTAAAATCTGGTGCCATCGGCATATAGGTGGGATCGCCTGTATTTTGATCGTCAACAATTGCGGCCATGCGTTTCATAATTTCCATGACCTGCTCTTGGCTGACCACCCCGTGATGTAGCCAATTTGCGATATGCTGGCTGGAAATACGGCAGGTGGCGCGATCTTCCATCAGGCCGATATTGTTAATGTCTGGAACCTTGGAACATCCCACGCCTTGATCGACCCAACGCACCACGTAGCCAAGAATGCCTTGGGCATTGTTTTCGATTTCACGCGTGATGTCTTCGTCTGACCAATTTTGTCCCTTGGCAACGGGCATCTGCAAAATCGTATCCACGCTTGCGCGTCTGCCGCCCGCCTTCAATTCATTTTGGCGCGCAATCACATCGACCTTGTGATAATGCATCGCATGAAGCGTTGCGGCTGTGGGTGAGGGCACCCATGCGCAATTCGCGCCCGCAGAAAGATGGCCAATTTTTTGATCCAGCATATCGGCCATATTATCCGGGATAGCCCACATGCCTTTGCCGATCTGCGCCTTGCCTTGCAGCCCGCAAGCAAGACCAATATCGACATTGGCATCCTCGTAGGCCGCAATCCATGGCTCTTTTTTGATGTCATCTTTGCGCAAGAAGGGGCCTGCCTCCATGCTGGTATGGATTTCGTCGCCCGTGCGATCCAAGAAACCTGTGTTGATAAACGCAACCCGGTTTTTGGCGGCACGAATGCATTCCTTGAGGTTGACGGTGGTGCGGCGCTCTTCATCCATAATGCCAATTTTGACGGTATATTGGGGAAGGCCCAACACCTTTTCGACATGATTGAAAATCTCGTTGGTAAACGCGACCTCGTCGGGGCCATGCATCTTGGGTTTGACCACATACATGGACCCTTTGACCGAATTGCCGCTATCGCGTTTGAAGTCTTGGATCGCAATCAGCGTGGTGATCATTGCATCCATCAACCCTTCGCCGATTTCATTCCCATCGGCGTCAAGAACCGCAGGGTTTGTCATCTGGTGGCCAACATTTCTGACCAACATCAAAGATCGCCCCTTTAGGGACAATGGGGCGCCATCTTTGCAAATGTAGTCCCGATCCGGGTTTAAAGAGCGCGTGAATGATTTGCCGCCCTTTTCAACCGTTTCGGTCAGATCGCCTTTCATCAAGCCCAGCCAATTTGTATAGGCCAAAACCTTGTCCTCGGCATCGACGGCGGCGACAGAATCTTCGCAATCCATGATGGTCGACATCGCGGATTCTAACTGAATATCCGCCAATCCGGCCTTGTCTTCTTTGCCGATCACATGTGCCCTGTCTATGGTCAGTTCGACATGCAGCCCATTGGTTTTCAAAAGAATGGCCGTTGGTGCATCTGCCTCGCCATTGAAGCCCACAAATTGGGACGGATCGGCCAGACCGGTATCATCGCAAGCAAGCATATCCCCTTTGACACTATAGGCGCTGATATCGGCATGGCTGCCAGCCGCTAAGGGGAAGGTTTGATCCAGATAATGCTTGGCCCAAGCAATCACCTCTGCCCCGCGGGCAGGGTCATAGCCGCCCGCCGGCGGGCGAGAGCCCATCGCATCGGTACCGTAAAGCGCATCATAAAGAGAGCCCCACCGCGCATTCGCTGCATTCAGCGCATATCGCGCATTCATGATCGGCACCACCAATTGCGGACCGGGAACACTAGCGATTTCAGGGTCTACATTTTCGGTTTCGACCGAGAAATCTGGGCCTTCTGGGATCAGATATCCGATCTCTTGCAAGAAGTTTTTATAGTCAACCGTGTCGTGATCTTGTCCGCGTCTTTCGATATGCCATGCATCAATGCGCTCTTTCATTTCTTTGCGAATGGCCAGCAGTTCCTTGTTTCGCGGCATCGCCCAATCGACCAGTTCTGCAAATCCTTTCCAAAAATCTTCGGCTGTGATTCCACTATCGGAAACAGCGTCATTTTCGATGAAATTTATAAGGATTTCTGATACTTGCAGGCCTGAACGGGTGGCATATGACATGGGAACATCCTATGTTTCACTGCGGCTTAGCCATAACGTGGCCCCTTTGCAAGTCAACGATATGCAAATGTATACCGAAACGCAGCGGCATTTTGATCTTTCGAAAATATCTGTTGCGGCCTATGTTGGCATCGAAGGATAGAGAGATGAGCTTTACCCAAGTCAATCAGAAAAAAGCATCTGATCACGTTGTTGAGCAGATTGAAAAGCTGATCTTGCATGGCGTTCTTGGGCCGAATGAGAAACTGCCTGCAGAACGCGATTTGGCCCAGCAGCTGGACGTATCGCGGCCCGTGCTGCGAGAGGCACTTGCCGTGTTGAAAGACAAAGACCTGATTGTGTCAAAGGCCGGGTCAGGCGTTTATGTCGCGGATTTTCTAAGCAATGCTTTTGCTCCTGCGTTGGTAGAGCTTTTCACCAGTCACGAAGAGGCGCATTCGGATTTCCTAAAGTTTCGCAGGGATATCGAGGCGATGGCGGCAGAACGCGCTGCGCGATTTGGATTGGCGGCTGAACATGACGCCATTGATCGGGTGTTTCGGCAGCTGAAGGCGGCGCGGGATGCGGGTGATCGTCAGCGCGAATATGAACTGGATGCGGATTTTCATATGGCGATTATGGAGGCGGCGCAAAACTTGTTTATGGTCCATATGTTCCGGTCCATGTTCGATATGTTGCGCCGCGGTGTCTTTTTCAATCGTTCTGCAATCTTCCAAGATGATACCACCTCAGAAGAGTTGTTTGCGCAGCATAGCGCCATCCATACTGCAATCCTGACGCGTGATGGTGCTGCTGCGCGCGCGGCGATGGAAACACATCTCGACTATATCGAAACGACAATGCGCAAACGATATGATCAAGCTCGAAAAGAAGAGGTTGTCGCCCTACGTACCGCGCATCGAAAATATCAAGAGAATCCTTGATTTTAAATTGGTAAAATAATATTACCAATCTTAAGGGAGAGAGATTATGGACATGCCGCGCCCCAATCAGTGGGTCATTGATAAAAAACCCCTTTTGGTGGAACGCCTTCTAAGCGTGCTGCCCGCAGACGCGGTCATTCACGACCCTGATGAAACCCGGGCCTATGAATGCGATGCGTTGACGGCCTATAAATGCCCGCCGCTTTTGGCCGTGCTGCCCAGCAGTACGGAAGAGGTCGCCGAAGTTTTGAAAATCTGTTCTGAGGAAGGTGTGCCCGTTGTGCCGCGGGGGTCAGGTACCTCTTTGGCGGGCGGCGCGATGCCAACCGCAGATGCGGTGATTTTGGGCGTCTCTAAGCTGAACCAAGTGTTGGAGACGGATTATGACAATCGGTTTATTCGTGTGCAATCCGGGCGCACGAATTTATCGGTCACGGGTGCCGTCGAAGAAAATGGGTTTTTCTATGCGCCCGACCCCTCCAGCCAATTGGCCTGTGCGATTGCGGGCAATGTTGGGATGAATTCCGGCGGGGCGCATTGTTTGAAATATGGCGTGACGACAAATAATCTACTCGGCGTCAAAATGGTGTTGATGTCAGGCGAGATTGTCGAGATCGGAGGGGCGCATTTGGACAGCGCTGGTTTAGATTTGCTTGGCGTGATTTGCGGGTCCGAGGGGCAATTGGGCGTCGTCACTGAAGCGACCTTGCGGATTATTCATAAACCCCTTGGCGCACGTCCGGTTTTGATTGCATTTGATGACAACGCTGTGGCAGGCGCGTGTGTGGCCGATATCATTCGGTCTGGTGTTCTGCCGGTTGCCATCGAATTTATGGATAAGTTGTGCATCGAGGCGACGGAGAATTTTTCCGGCGCGGGATACCCCGATGCGCAGGCGCTGTTGATTGTCGAGGTTGAAGGGTCCGAGGCAGAAATCGACGAGCAGCTTTCAAAAATCGAGAAGATTGCGCAAAAGCATAATCCGATTGAATTTCGCCAATCCAATTCCGCAGAAGAATCTGCATTGATCTGGTTGGGCCGCAAGTCAGCCTTTGGCGCGATGGGGCAAATCAACGATTATATGTGCCTTGATGGAACCATCCCTGTCTCGCAGCTGCCCTTCGTGCTTGGGCGGATCGAGGCGCTTTCCAAGAAATTTGGTCTTCCGGTTGGCAATGTGTTTCATGCAGGCGATGGCAATATGCACCCGTTGATTCTGTTTGATGCCAACAAAGATGGCGATCTTGAAAAATGCGAAGCGATGGGCGCTGAAATTCTGAAGCTTTGTGTAGAGGTAGGCGGCTGTCTGACAGGCGAGCATGGCGTTGGTATCGAAAAACGCGATTTGATGGACACGCAGTACAGCGATCTTGATCTGGAAGCGCAGTTGAATGTGAAAGATGTGTTTGATCCGAACTGGTTGTTGAATCCGTCCAAAGTCTTCCCCTTGGCAGCGACCGAAAGCCGCCGTCAATGATCACAACCGAGGCCGAACTTGCCGAGGTGGTGCGCAGCGCGAATGGGCCGCTGCGCATTCAAGGCGGCGGGACGCGCGCGGCTTTGGGGGCCGCAACCGAAGGTGCGCCACTTTCAACCGTGGGCCTGTCAGAAATTTCGATTTATGAACCTGAGGCGCTAACCTTGGTGACAAAGGCAGGCACGCCACTTGCTGAGGTGGAGCAGGCCCTGTCAGATGCAGGGCAGATGTTGTTTTTTGAGCCGCCTGATTATCGTAAGCTTTTGGGATCAAAGGGCACACCAACCATCGGTTCAGTTGCTGCTTGCAACTTATCTGGTCCGCGCCGCGTTGCCCAAGGTGCTGCGCGTGATGCGATGCTGGGCGTTCGTTTTGTTGATGGGCGCGGGGATGTCATCAGCAATGGCGGCCGTGTGATGAAAAATGTCACGGGCTATGATTTGGTCAAACTGATGGCCGGCAGTTATGGCACATTGGGCGTCCTGACCGAAGTGAGTTTTAAGACCTTGCCGAAACCAGAGGACACCGCGACCTTGGTTTTGCATCGGTTGAACGACGAGGCTGGTGTGCGGGCATTGATTGGCGCGATGGGATCACCCAATGATGTGACGGGTGCAGCCTATGATGCGCAAAAGCAGGAAGCTTATATTCGAATTGAGGGATTCAAAGTCTCGATCAAATATCGGTCCGCGGCCTTGAAGACGTTATTTTCGAAGTCTGAACAGTCCTTTTTAAGTGCAAAGGCGTCATCGACGCTTTGGAAACAGATCCGGGATGTCGCGCCTTTAGCAAAACAAAAGGGCGATGTTTGGCGGATATCCACTAAACCAACGGATGCGCCGGATTTGGTGGCAACGTTGCACAGGTCGATGAACATCCAAGCACTTTATGATTGGAGCGGGGGTTTGATCTGGCTGTTGACGCCAGAAGGCGCGGATATTCGAGAGAAGTTGAAGTCCTTTGACGGTCACGCCACACTTATTCGCGGTAAAAGAGATGGGCGTCCCGTCTTCCATCCACAATCAGCAATCGTCGAAAAAATGTCGCAAGGGTTGCGTGAAAAGTTCGATCCGAAAGGATTGTTTAATCCAGGGATCATGGGCTGATGCGGACTGAATTTACACCAGAACAACTCACCGATCCGGGCATTGCGCGGTCCAATCAAATCTTGCGCAATTGTGTGCATTGCGGTTTTTGCACGGCGACCTGTCCGACCTATCAGGTCTTAGGTGACGAGCTCGACAGTCCGCGTGGGCGGATTTATCTGATCAAGGATATGTTAGAAAAACGGCGCAAGCCGGACGCGAAAACCGTCAAACATATCGATCGCTGCCTAAGCTGTTTGGCCTGTATGACGACATGCCCATCTGGTGTGCATTATATGCATCTGGTGGATCATGCGCGTGAATATATTAATGACCATTATCAGCGGCCCTTTTTTGACCGCATGCTGCGGCATGTCTTAGCCGTGGTTTTACCGCGACCCGGTTTATTCCGCCTGTCTATGTGGGGTGCGCGGCTGGCGAAACCTGTGTCTTTTATGCTGCCGAAAATTCTGCGCAATATGGTGGATTTCGCCCCATCACATTTGCCCAAAATTTCCGCGAATGATCTGCCGCAAACCTTCCGTGCACAAGGTCAGAAAAAAATGCGTGTCGCGTTGATGACGGGATGTGCGCAGAAGGTTCTCAATACCGATATCAATGACGCGACTATTCGCGTTTTGCAGCGCCTTGGCTGCGAGGTTGTGGTGGCAGAGGGCGCGGGGTGTTGTGGGGCACTCACCCATCATATGGGCAAGACGAAATCCAGCCATGATTTTGCAGCGGCGAATATTAAGGCTTGGGTCGATGCAAAAGTGGATGCGGTTGTGATCAATACCAGCGGGTGCGGAACGACCGTGAAAGACTATGGTCACATGTTCCGCAACGATCCTTTGGCGGATAGTGCGGCGCAGATTTCATCCAAAGCGATGGATATATCAGAGTTGCTGTGTCAGCTTGAAATACCAGAGCAAAAGGCGAAAAGTTTGCGTGTAGCCTATCATGCGGCCTGTTCTTTGCAGCATGGGCAACAGGTTAAAACCGCCCCCAAGGATATATTGCGAAAGCTTGGGTTTGACATTGTAGAGCCCGCGGACAGTCATTTATGTTGTGGATCCGCTGGGACCTATAATTTGTTGCAGCCAGAGATTTCATCGGAGTTGAAAAAACGCAAAGTTGGCACGTTAGAGGCGTTACAGCCTGATGTGATCGCGGCTGGAAATATTGGCTGTATGATGCAAATCGGATCGGGCACAGCGCACCCGATCCTTCATACAGTTGAGCTGGTTGATTGGGCCCTTGGCGGGCCCAAACCGCGTGCCTTAGCTGATGCAGGCCTTTAGTGAATCCGCAATGCCGCGCAGTGTCGCGTTATAGAGATCCGACCCAATCGGTTGTCCCGCGCCCAGTTGATCAATCGGTACCAATTTAAGGTCCAATCCTTCGTTGAAATTGGCGAAACTTTCTGGCGCTTCGTCTGGCGTATATAGCAAGCATTTGGCGCCATCTTCTTTGGCATGCTCTTTGGCTTCTGTCAGTTCGCCAAGGCCCAATGCCTCGTCATCATGGGATTTCAGTGGTTCCAACAATTCAATGTCGAAGCGGGTTTCAAAATATCCAAGGAAGTCGTGAGACAAGATGCCCGGAATGTCATGAGGCAGCGCATAGCTGTCATTAATTTCGGTAATCAACGCCGACAGCTCCTCGGCAGCCGCTGCGGCGTTTGATTTGTAAAGGTCTGCATTTGCGGGATCCTGTGTTGACAGCTCTGCCGCGATCACACCCAACCATGTTTGTGCATTCACCGGGTCAAGCCAAGCATGCGCATCAATGCCCATTTCTTCGCCGTGTTCGCCTTTTTCCTCTGCATGCTCTTCGTGATCATCATGTTTATCTTCGTCATGCTCATCATGCTTCGCTTCATCATGCTCTTCATGCTCGTCGTGGTCATGGTGATGATGTTCGCTGGCTTCGATATGATTTGTACCTTCGGCATGAAGCAGGCTGACAACGGTTGCACCAATTGCAAGCGTCTCGACCCCTTTTTCAAGCCATGGTGTCAATTCATGGCCAATCCAAAACACCATATCTGAATTTTCCAACTCTTTCGCCTGAGACGGCTTTAGGCTGTAGTGGTGTGGGTCTGCACCTTGTTCTAACAACAATGCTACATCGGCTTTGTCGCCTGCAACCTGACTAACCAAGCTATGAATAGGGGCAATGTCAGTGACAATTTTGATGGTTTCGGCCGTTGCAGTCATGCTAGTGCTGGCAAGAAGGACAGAAGTGAGAAGAAGACGCATTTTAGGGCTTTCTATTTCGATTCGAAGGTTGAGGACAAATATGTTATACTATATCAAAACGCAAACGGTTTCAAAATGGCCTTAAGCTTCCAGCCCCATGATCATGATCACTGTATGTCCGATGCTTTGGCAACGGCCGAAGAGCTGTGTGCGGATAAAAAACTGCGCCTGACACCGATCCGCAAACTTGTCTATGAAATCTTGTTGACCGATCATCGGGCTATGGGTGCTTATCAGATTTTGGACGAGCTAAAAAAGCGCGGTGAAAAATCTCAGCCGCCCGTTGCCTATCGTGCTTTGGACTTTTTGCAACAGCATGGCTTTGTTCATAAAATCGAGCGCTTGAATGCGTTCATCGCCTGTACCCATCCGCATGACGGGCATAAGCCCGTTTTTTTGATTTGCCGGTCCTGCGATCAAGTTGCTGAAGCGCATGCTGAATTGTCCGAAGGGCGATTGGGTCGTGCGGCAGATGAAGCCGGCTTTGAAATTGAAAAAACAGTTGTCGAGGCGGTTGGCCTGTGTCCGAATTGCAAAGATGAAACAGACTGATGAGCCGCTTAATTGAAATGCATGACATCTCTGTCATGCTTGGCCAAAAGACTGTCCTGTTTGATATTAATTTGCACATTGATCGGGGCGAGATTGTCACCCTGGTCGGGCCGAACGGATCAGGCAAAACCACATTGTTGCGCGCACTGATCGGGGCGGAAAAGCTATCGAGCGGGCGCATAGAGAAATCCAAAAAGCTGAAGATCGGATATGTACCCCAAAAGCTTTTTATCGATCAAAGTCTGCCGCTGACCGTTCAGCGGTTCATGTCTTTGCCACAGTCGGTTTCGAAAAGCGCAGCAAAAGCGGCGCTTGAAAAAACAAGTGCGGATCATTTGTTGGACCGTCAGATGCGGGATTTATCAGGTGGTCAGTTTCAGCGTGTCTTGCTGGCGCGCGCGCTTTTGGGGGCGCCGGATTTGTTGCTTTTGGATGAGGCGACGCAGGGTTTGGATCAACAAGGTGGCGCGCAGTTTTATCACTTGATCGCCGCGCTGCAAAAGGAGCTGAATTGCGCAATTTTATTGGTCAGTCACGAATTACATGTGGTAATGGCCGCGTCTGACCGGGTGATGTGTCTAAACGGCCATGTGTGTTGTGAGGGTACGCCAGCCCAAGTTGCTGATGCACCTGAATATCGGGCGCTGTTTGGAACGGGCACGGGCGGTGCGTTGGCGCTTTACCGTCATGAGCATGACCATTCCCATGATCAGGATCACAGCCATGCTGGATGATCTGATTGTGCGTGCAACTTTAGCAGGGGTTGGCGTTTCGGTTGCCGCTGCCCCGTTGGGTTGTTTTTTGATATGGCGGCGTATGGCCTATTTTGGGGATGCGACGGCGCATGCGGCCCTGTTGGGTGTTGCAATGGCGATTGGGTTTGAAATCTCGGTCTTGGCGGGTGTGATCACGGTTGCTTTGGCTGTGGCGTTGCTTTTGGCGCAGATGGAACGCGTGGGTTTTACAAGCGATACAGCATTGGGTGTGATTGCGCATACTGGCCTTGCCTTCGGCCTCGTCGCGATTTCGCTGATTGGCGGCATTCGATTTGATTTATCGGTGTTTTTATTTGGTGATGTGTTGACCGTGTCCAAGACAGATATTGCCTATATTTGGACCGCGGCGGCTTTGATTGTGGGCGTATTGTGTTTTAGGTGGTCAGCCTTGCTGACCTCGATCGTCAGTCCGGAATTGGCCACGGCTGCGGGTCAATCGCCGCAACGTCAAACGCTTTGGCTGAGTGTTTTGCTGGCCCTTGTTGTGGGAATTGCGATCAAGATTGTGGGGGCGTTGTTGATTACCGCATTGCTTATTTTGCCAGCGGCGGCCGCACGTCCGATTTCTAGAACGCCAGAGATGATGGCGGTCATCGCGGTTGGATTTGGCGTCTTGGCAAGCTTTTTGGGGATCGGTGCATCGGTACAATGGGACACGCCAACCGGACCTTCGATTGTTGCTGTTGCAGGCATTGGTGTGGCTGTGACAACTATCTTTGCACAGCTCAAGCGGCTGAATTAGACCTGCCAAGCCTGTTTCATTAAATCCAGACAAACTGAACGCGCAGCATTTGCGGAGGCTTTGAGCGCTTTAAGCTTGTCGAAATCCTGTTCAAGTTGGATTTTCATGGCCTGACCTGCGGCTTGGCGAAGCTCTGTTCCGATATTGATTTTCCGAACGCCAAATTCTTCGGCCATGCGGCTGCGATCTGGCAGTGACACGCCAGAGCCGCCATGGACAACAAATGGATTCTTCACGGCGGCGCGGCATGCGGCCAACTGATCCCAATTGATCACCGCGTCTTTCGATTCTTGCAGATGCACATTGCCGACCGAAATCGCGATTGCGGCATCGGGCAGCGCGCGTGCCATAAGCGCCAGATCATCGGGGGCGGTCATATCGCCCCTAGGATCGCCCTGATATCCGACATGTCCAACCTCGACTTCCACGCTCGCATCATAGGCTTTCGCAGCCTCGACCACCGAGGCAGAGGTTTCAACATTTTCCTTAATCGGATTACGCGAGCCGTCATACATGACGGAGGAAAAACCAGCATCCAGTGCTGCCTGACAGTCCTGAAGCGACTGACCGTGATCTAAGTGAAGGGCGACGGGTATCGCTGCGCGCTCTGCCAAGTCGCGAAACATCTGTCCCCAATGCGCGATCGGAATATGCGCGCGGGCGCCGGGCCCGGTTTGCAGAATGATCGGCAGGTCAAGCTCTTCCCCGACCGCGACATAGGCTTGCGCTTCTTCATATGCCAAACAGACCAAGCCGATGGCATATGCATTGCGTTTGGATGCAGTTGCCAAAATGTTTGACAGCGTGGCGACCGGCATTACTTAAACTTGGCGATCATATCTTTGATGCCTGGGATCGTCTCGACCTGATAGGCATGGGTGGGTTGGAAATATTGTACCAAGGGGCGCTGGGACAGACCGCCAAGGATGGTGAAATAATACATCTCGTAGCCCGGCGCAGCGACGCAGGGGTGATAGCCCTTATCGATTTTAAAGGTCGACCCATCGACAAGGTGATAGGCATTGCCGACCTTGCCATCCTCGTGTTGCAGCAATTGCATGCCAAAGCCATGGTCAGGCTTGAACCGGAAATTGTAAACCTCGTCATGGCGGGTCTCATCTGGCAAGCGGTCGGTGTCATGTTTATGCGGTGGAAAGCCTGACCAGCCGCCTGCACCAACCGTGAACAGCTCGCTGACCAGTAAGCGGCCAACCTCGCCCGGTGGATTTTGGCCCAGAATATGTTTGATCTTGCGATGGGTCTTTGTGTCGTCAGAGCCGTATTGAACCAGATCGATATGGTCTGCGCGCACCGCAAAAGGTTCCAGCGTTTTGTCAAATTCTGCGCCAGCAATGAAGATTTCGGTGTTTGTCGTTGCGATGATTTCGGCCGCCGTGCCTGTTGGAACATAGACGCCCGATGGTTCGCCATCCCAAACATCCGCGCCGCGGGTACCTATGCCGTCGGCGTTGAAACTGCCGATCTTGATGTTCGCAGTGCCGGTTGCGGGAACGATGCAGGTCTCGTAGCCGGCAATCTCGCTTGTGAAGCTTTCGCCGGCTTTCAATTTGACGATATTGAAATAGACCAGCGGGGTCATATCGTCGCCTGCGTCCACAATGGCTTGGTTTTGATTGTCAAACGGGGGGATATGCATCAGCTTTCTCTTTCCGCAATAAAGTTCTCGACGTCTTTTGTATCTGGCATAGCAGAGGCGCAGCCGATGCGCGAGACAACGATTGCCGCGGCTGCTGCGCCGAAACGTGTTGCGGCTTCGACATCTTTCCCGCGTCTGAGTGCGGCGATGAAACCGCCCATAAATGCGTCACCTGCGCCGAAGGGTTTGAGCATGTCGACAGGGAAGATCGGCACCGTAGTCTCTGTTTCGCCCTGTAGCGCAATCGCGCCTTTTTCACCCATTTTGTAGATGACGATATCGGCTTTCTTGGCGATGCTGCGTGCACGATCCAATCCAACCGATCCGCCCGCCAGCATGTCGAACTCTTCATCATTGCCGATGATGATATCAGCGGCATCGACGGCGGCGGAATAGGTTGCGGCGACCTCTTCTGCATTTGCCCAAGAATAAGCGCGATAATCGAGGTCTAAGATTGTTTCGTCGGCGTTATGCATCGCCGTCAGCGTTTTGCTGCGGCTGGGCTCTTGGGCCAAGGCGGTACCGGTGACAATCAGCGCAGGCGCGCGTGTGGTTGCTGCGACGTCTTGATCCGTCATCTGAAAATCCGCGGCACCATTGCGGTAGATCACGACATTCGCATCCCTGCGGGTTTCGGCAAGCGCCAATGATGTACGTGCCGCGCCCGCTACAAAATCGGGCGTAAGATCGATAAGATCGTATTTTTTGATTTGCGTCTTCACAAAGCGCCCCACGGGATCATCCGAGACGGGTGCGACAAGGCCAACTTGCAGCCCATGCCGCGCAAGCGCCACAGCGATATTCCCGGCTGATCCGCCCATATCGGCACGGAAGGTTTCCGCCGCTTTGGTTCTGGCACCATCGGGCAGGGGGTAGAGGTCCATACCCGCCCGACCCCAGACGACTGCGTCAAGGTCGTGGTCGGGTTCGCGGGGTTTGATCATCCCTGCCATGCCGCGATCAGCTTTTCATAGTTTTGGCGCATCATAGATTTGGCGTCCGTGTCATTTATTTTGCCGTTCAACCATGCCTCAGCCGCCTGACCAAAGATGCTGCGCCCGACGGCGAACCCTTTGCAAAGTGATTGCGACTTGGCGTGCGCAATGGTGGCGCAGATGTCGTCCATTGGTGCCGCAAGGCCGAGAAGGACAATGCCACGGCAATAGGGATCACGTTGATTGACAAGCTCTGTCCAGCCGTCCCAAGTTTTGTCCCAATCGGTGTCAGTTGGGGCAGGCAGCTTCCACCAATCCGGCGCAATCCCTTCTTCATAAATCATCTGCATTGCGCGCGTGATTGTATCATGTTGACTATCTGTACCCTCGGGGGGGATGAGTTCCAACAACAGCTCCAGCCGCCATGTCCGGCACGCGGTTGCAAGTTCGCGCAGCTTAGTTTTCTGCGCCGCCCACATCTTCGTGTCATCATCGGGATGCATGAAGCACAGGCATTTGACAACCAGATGGCGTGGCCATATTTTCAGAAGAGAGCCGAGATAGTCGCCGCCCTCAAATTCCAAAGGCCGAGAGCTGGGCCATTCAACGGGGGCGGCCTGCCAGATGGGCGCTTCGGCGGTATGGGCGAGCGCATCTTCGCCGTAACGACGGTCACACAGCAGGCCAAGACCGGATTGAACCTCCGCCATTTCTGAAACAACTTCAGCGCATAGCATTTTGAAATCGCTTATTTTTTCTGCATCATCGGAAAGCGCCTCTAGCTGCGCGCGATGGTCAAAGGCGAATGCCATCACAGTCGGCCATTCGCCTTGGCGGGTCGAGGCCCAGTGAAGCTGTTCCAATGCGTTATCTTCGCGCAAGCGAAAATGGTCCGAGCCGTTTTGAAGGAAAAAATCAAGCTCATCGCGGCTGGGGTAGGACGGTGCGCAAGCATGGCGAGAGACCGCAAAAGCGCCACAGGCATTTGCCATGCGACAGGCATCATGCCACGACTTGCCTTCAAGGCGTCCGGTGACAAGTCCCCCCATAAACGCATCGCCAGCGCCCAGCACGTTGAAGACCTCGATCGGGAACCCTTCGACAACCTCGCCCTGCATCACATCGTCGGGAATCTTACTTTCAAAAACCGCACAGCCCATCGCGCCAAGTTTTACGACAAAGGTCGCGTCCGTAAGTGCACGCAGGGTTTTGAGCGTGGTGATCGTATCGGTTGACCCACCAACGATATGGAATTCCTCTTCTGTGCCCACGACGACATCAAGATGCGGCATGATGCTTTGCAGATGCGCGGTGACGGTATCATCGGCGATGAAACGCGTTTCGCCATCGCCTTTGGACCCCAGACCCCAAAGCACGGGACGATAATCCAAATCAATCCACCGCTCGCCCCCATGTTTCTTCGCCAATTCCAGCGCGCGCAGCGATGCGGCCTTGGTGATGTTGGTCGAGAAATGTGTGCCCGATGTAACGACGGCACGGGCCGAGGCGATGTGATCTTCCGTGATATCATCTGTGCAAATCGCCATATCCGCGCAATTTTCGCGATAGAAGATCAGCGGGAATTGTTCTTTGTCGCGAATACCCAACAGAACCATCGCGGTCATGCGGGCAGGGTCCGTGATGACATGATCCACATTCACCCTTTCACGGGACAGCTCCTCGGTAATGAAACGCCCCATCGCGTCATCGCCAACGCGGCTGATCAGGGCTGTTTTCATGCCCAAACGCGCCGCACCAATCGCGGTGTTGCACGGCGAGCCACCGATATATTTTGAGAAGGACCCCATATCTTCCAGTCGCGTGCCGGTTTGATCCCCGTACAGATCAACCCCCGCGCGACCGATAAAGATTGCGTCGATTGCTTTCGACATGAGTCCCTCAAATAGAATTTAATTTCTCAATTACATATATAATAGAATATATATTCTGCAATCAAAAAAGAGTAGGCCGCGATTCATAAGCGATACAAAATTACAAGAGAAGAGAGAGGGTTAAAGCCCCTTGGATCCCATATCCACGAATTTTTTCCGGCGCGCTTTGACCAGCGCTTCTGGCTTTTTTCCGTCCAATTCATCAAGTGCTGTTTTGATGGCTGTTTTGACCGTCTTAAACGTCGCCTTGCGGTCACGTTGGGCACCGCCCATAGGCTCTTTCAATACCGCATCGACAATACCACGCTTCTTGTGGTCTTGCGCGGTCAAGCGCAACGCCTCGGCCGCTTCGCGCATTTTCTCTGCGTTTTTCCAGAGGATCGAGGCGCATCCCTCTGGCGATATGACCGAGTAAATCGAATGTTCCAACATCATCAGCTTATCAGCAGTTGCAAATGCAACCGCGCCGCCTGAACCACCTTCGCCTGTGATAATTGAAATCAGTGGCACGCCCACTTGCAAACATTTCTCTGTCGAGCGGGCGATTGCCTCTGACTGGCCGCGCTCTTCTGCGCCTTTGCCGGGATAGGCGCCTGGTGTGTCTACAAGCGTTATAATGGGCAGTCCAAACCGATCTGCCATATCCATCAAACGGATTGCTTTGCGGTATCCTTCTGGCCGAGCCATGCCGAAATTGCGCGAAATGCGTGTGGCTGTGTCACTCCCCTTTTCATGGCCAATGACCATAACGGGTTTCCCGTCAAACCGTGCAAGACCACCCATAACAGCCATATCATCCGCAAAATTGCGATCGCCCTGAAGCGGGGTGTATTCGGTAAATAGCGCCTCGATATAGTCAGAGCAATGCGGGCGTTCCGGGTGGCGCGCAACCTGACATTTCCGCCACGGGGTCAGGTTGCCATAAAGATCGGCAAGCATCGCCTTTGCCTTGCTATCCAGCGCAGCGGCTTCTTTTTCGACATCCAGATCATCTTCGGATTTTTCTGCCACCGCGCGCAATTCGGCGGCTTTGCCTTCGATCTCGGCAAGGGGCTTTTCGAATTCCAAATAGTTAACCATGGACACATTTCCTTATGCGGGATGCACAGACTTCCCAAAAGATATGCAAATTAACACCAAATCTTGCAATGCTAAAAACCGACGGCCTATTGCAAATCGGCGAACGCGTCTTGCAGCCGTTCAACCGCCTCAACCACCCGTGCGCGTTGCGTGCCAAGATTAAACCGCAAAAACGTCTCGCCGCCTGTGCCGAAGGTTTCGCCATAATTTGGTGCGATTTTTGCAGTTTTGACCACCCGATTTCTATATTCTTCTGCTGTCATTCCCGTATCGGCAAAATCGACCCAAGCAAGATAGGTTGCCTCTAACGGCATCGATTTCAGCCCCGGGACTGCCGCAATACCCTCATCGAAAATTCGTGCATTTTCGGCAATATAGGCGCAAAGCCCATCAACCCATGTATCGCCATGGGCATAGGCCGCTTCCACCATTGCCATACCAAAAGAGTTTGGTGATATGCCTGTTGCCTGCATCGTTGTGGAAAATGTTTGGCGCAATTTATCATCTTTGATGATGACGTTACCAGTATGCGTGCCAGCAATATTAAACGTCTTGGACGCCGCCGTCAGCATAACCAACCTGTCCACACAATCAGGGGCAGCATTTTCGATTGGGACATATTTCGTGCCCAGCGTGATATCGTGATGGATATCATCAGACAGGATCAACAAATCATGGCGTTTGGCAAATGCAGCGAGCCCCTGAAGCTCTGCCGCGGTCCAAACACGGCCACCAGGGTTATGCGGTGAACAGAGGATCAAAACCTTCTCTGCGCCGGTCATCATGGCGTCATAGGCGTCAAAATCCATTTCATAGCGACCATTGTTTTGAACCAGTGGACATTCGACCACTGTTCTGTCAGCCGCCTTAATAGTCCGCGCAAAAGCATGATAAACAGGTGTGAAAATAACGATACCATCGCCGGGCTTTGAATATGCACACAGGCAAAGACCAACGGCGTTAACCAAACCATGTGTATAAAAAATATGATTTGGGTCGACTGACCACCCATGCCGACGGTCCATCCAACCTGAAATCGCGGCATTACACGAGGACGGATCGGCATAATAGCCGTAGACCCCGTGATCTGCCATGTTCCGCACAGCGCGGGTGACGTCTTGGGGTGGCTCGAAATCCATATCCGCAACCCACATCGAAATCGCCTCTGCCGGGTTGAGGCCATAAAGCGAGGGCAGCATATCCCATTTCGCGCTATGGGTGCCAACACGGTCGATAATTTTGTCGAAATTCATATGGGTCTGCTCCGGTTTTGGCGCGACTAAAACGCAGTTAAGCAGAGATGTCCATTGCCCTTCATTATCGCTTTGGATAAATCTCCGCTCATGTCTAAGTTGCCCATCCTTTTGCACCCTGATCCGCGTCTGAAAAAGACCTGTCCGCTCGTGCCTGATGTCACGGATGACTTGCGGCAGTTGGCCGACGATATGTTGGACACAATGTATGATGCCCCCGGTATTGGGCTGGCCGCACCGCAAGTGGGGTCAGAGGCACGGATGTTTGTCATGGATTGTATGGCCAAAGAAGACGGCCCGCCCAAACCAATGGTGTTGATCAATCCCGAGATTGTTGCCGCATCGGATGACATGAATGTCTATAACGAAGGATGTCTGTCCCTGCCCGAGTTGTTTGAGGATGTAAAACGCCCCGAGGCCGTCACGATGCGTTTCATGGATGTGGATGGCAAGGAACACACCAAAGAGTTTGATGGCCTTTGGGCCACGTGTGCGCAGCATGAGCTGGATCATCTTAACGGTGTGCTGTTTATCGATCACCTTAGCCGTATGAAACGCCATATGCTGACCAAGAAAATGGTCAAATACAAAAAAGAAATGGCGCGCGTCTGATGCGCCTTGTCTTTATGGGCACCCCTGACTTTTCGGTGCCCGCATTGAATGCACTTGTGGATGCCGGGCACGAGGTTTTGGCGGTCTATACACAGCCGCCGCGGGCTGCTGGGCGGGGCAAGAAAGCGCGCCCCACTGCGGTGCATGCCCGCGCGAAGGACTTGGGCTTGTCGGTGCACACGCCATTGACTTTCAAAGATCAAGAGGTGCGGAAAGAATTTGCAGCACTCAATGCGGATATTGCCGTGGTTGTGGCCTATGGTCTGATTTTGCCTGTTGACGTTTTGAACGCGCCACAACATGGCTGCCTGAATATTCATGCCTCCCTCTTGCCGCGCTGGCGCGGGGCGGCACCGATCCATCGGGCAATCATGGCAGGTGATGACAGCACTGGCGTGTGCATCATGCAAATGGAAGCGGGGCTGGACACTGGTCGGGTTTTGCTACGCAAAGAAATTGCGATCGAACCAAGCGATACAACCGGATCGCTGCATGATCGGCTTGCCACTATGGGTGCGAGCGCAATTGTTGAGGCGCTGGAAAAACTGGATGTTTTGGTGCCCGAAGACCAACCAAAAGACGGCGTCACCTATGCCGCAAAAATCGAGAAATCAGAAGCGCGGATTGACTGGTCCAAAGACGCAGGCAACGTAGACAATCACATTCGTGGGCTCAGCCCATTTCCGGGCGCTTGGTTCGAGTATGCTGGGGAGCGGATCAAGGTTTTGCACTCAGAAATGGTCGAAGGGCAGGGCGTTGCCGGAACCGTTCTTGACGACGCACTGACCGTCGCTTGTGGGCAAAATGCGGTTCGATTGCTGACATTGCAACGCGCGGGCAAGGGGGCCATGACGTCGGTGGATTTCTTGAATGGCCTGCCAATTCGGGCGGGAATTGTGCTGAAATAGCTTATTTATAAGGGCAAAGCCCTAGAAATATGTGTTTTCAATTCTTATATATTCGTCAAAGGAGGCACCCTATGCCGATATTATTGACATTGTTGATTGGCGGTTTGGCTGGTGTTTTGGCCGCGCGCCTGATGGGCCTAAAGACAGATGTTTTTGTGTCGATGGCCATTGGCGTGATTGGTGCGCTGATTGGTGGTGTGGCCCTTCGTTTTCTTGTTGGTCTTTTCGCGGCGGCGGCTTCGTCTTTTATGTCGATTTTTATCGGTGGCCTAATTGGGGCTTTGGCGCTGATTTGGATTTATCGAACCTTTAATCCACCGCGTTAGGTTTAAAAGGCGCCATACCTTCGCGTGCCAATTCGTCGGCGCGTTCATTATGGACGTGACCCGCATGGCCCTTAATCCATTCCCATGTAATGTCGTGGCGTGCCGTCGCCGCATCTAGGGCCTGCCAAAGTTCCTTGTTCTTTAAACCGCCCTTTTTTGTCCAGCCTTTGGCTTTCCAGCCATGGATCCATTTGGTGATCCCGTCTTTGACATAAATACTGTCGGTCACAAGCGTCAGCGCGCTGGGGCGTTCCAGCGCATTTAAGGCTTCAATTGCCGCCGTAAGTTCCATCTGGTTATTGGTGGTCTCTGCGGCGCCACCTTTCAACTCACGCCGTTTGATTTCTTGACCGTTTTCTATTGCCAGCAAAACCACACCCCAGCCGCCTGGCCCCGGATTGCCCGAGCATGCGCCATCGGTATATGCGTAAAGCTCAACCACGCGACAAAATGATCACGAACGGGTCTTGCGTGCCAGCAAGCCCTTTTTCGGATCCCTCCGCCATCTCAAGGATTTCAAATGCGTTGTCTGCCAAGATCTTCTGAAGCTCCGCAACACTGTGATAGCTGTAAAATCGGCCTAAAGCATCGCGCTGCTCGCCCGTTCCGATCTTTAATCCCAAATGAAAAATACCATCCGGGCGCAATGCTTTTTTGATCGCTTTAATATGGTGCGGCAAAGCTGTGCGGGGCGCATGAAGCAGCGAGAAATTCGCCCAAATGCCATCATAAGCTGCGGTGGCCTTAAGCTGATCAAATGTTCCAACGGTGGCGTCCAAGTCATAGTGATCCCGCGCATATTGCACCATTTTGGGACAAGCATCGCTGGCCGTAACGATAAACCCTGCATCGCGCATCATAGCTGCGGCTTGGCCTGTTCCGCAGCCGAGGTCATGGACATGCCCGCCCGCAGGCAGCGCGGCCATGAAGTGACGCAAAGAGCGATCCGGCCTATTGCGTTTGAAGGTCTTGGCGTAATCGGCAATTCGGTTTGCATAGACCTCCAATGTCTGTTGATCGGTCATATCAGAAAACCCGTAGCCAGACACAGCACGACAACACTTGTCAACGGCACCCGCAATGTCAGCCACCAATCCGGCGTCAGATGTATAGAAGACAGATAGATGTCGAAGCAAAGCACAAACAGAAATGCCACGATCAAACATATCAGCATGGCTGGCATTATTGGACCGCCGAGCAGTATCGAAAGGACAAAGATCAAAATCGGGGGAATGACCGACAGGATATAAAACCGCCATTGATCAGACGTGACGGCATAGCCCCATTGCACGCCTGACATGAACGCACAAATGATCACGCCATAGATGGTCAGGATATGAAGAGCGATATTTTGGGTGCTTTGATCGCTTGGTATCAAGCCAAGATCAAACCCTGTGACCATCAGCCAAGCAGCATATAAAAAAGGGATCAAACCCGCCAATCCAAGAATAAGTGCGGGCGTTGGTATTGTCTTCAAACCGCTTCTCTTAAAATACGGGGGACTTTGAATTCCACATTCTCTACCGCTGTTTCGACGATTTCAGATGTTACATCATAGCGCTCTGAAAATGCGTTGATGACTTCATTGATCAAAACCTCAGGCGCGGAGGCGCCAGCGGTTATGCCAACCGCTTTGATCCCATCCATACTGCGCCAATCAATGTCTGAAGCGCGCCGGACCAATTGAGCGTAGCTGCATCCAGCAGCCTTTCCAACTTCAACCAGTCGTTTTGAATTCGACGAATTGGGCGCGCCGATCACAAGCAATGCGTCAATCTTTGGTGCGATGGCTTTGACGGCCGCTTGCCTGTTGGTTGTGGCATAACAAATATCCTCTTTATGCGGGCCAACGATATTGGGAAAGCGGGCGTGAAGCGCCGTCACAATATCGGCGGTATCGTCGACCGATAGGGTCGTTTGCGTGATATAGGCAAGTTGATCGGGATCGCGGGGTCGAAGTGTTGCAACATCCGCCACGGTTTCGACCAAAAGAACTTCGCCTTCGGGCAATTGTCCCATTGTCCCGATTGTTTCCGGGTGCCCTTCATGCCCAATCATGATCATTTGCAGGCCCTTGCGGTGGTGACGCTCCGCCTCGATATGAACCTTGGACACAAGCGGACATGTTGCATCAACATAAATCATCTTGCGCGCTTCTGCGGCGGCGGGCACCGATTTGGGAACGCCATGGGCAGAAAAAATCACTGGCCTGTCATTTGGGCATTCATCCAGCTCTTCGACAAATACGGCACCTTTTGCGCGCAGATCATCGACCACATATTTGTTATGAACAATCTCGTGACGCACATAAACAGGCGCGCCCCATTTATCTAACGCCTGTTCCACGATTTTTATGGCCCGGTCGACGCCAGCACAAAATCCGCGGGGTGCAGCAAGATATAAATTCAGCGGAAGTTTTTTCATGGGCTTAGATGTCCCATAGAAAAGCACGCTGGGCAAGCGCAGAGCGCACGAAGCACATGCTTGCCCAGCTTAGATTTTTGCCTGAACCTTAGCCTTCTTCTGGCGCAGGTTCTTCTTGGGGTGCATCAGTATGGTGTCCACCGGCCTCATCTTCGGGGCGGGGGGGTCTGCCGATGACATCGCGCAATTCATCCAATTCGATGAAATTATCCGCTTGGCGGCGCAATTCATCTGAAATCATTGGCGGCTGCGAACGGATTGTCGATACAACGGACACCCGAACACCTTGGCGTTGGATGCTTTCAATCAACGGACGAAAATCGCCGTCGCCACTGAAGATCACGATATGATCGACATGCGGGGCTAATTCCATTGCATTGACAGCAAGCTCAATGTCCATATTCCCTTTGACTTTGCGCCGACCCATCGAGTCTGTGTATTCTTTGGCGGTTTTGGTTACCATTGTGAAACCGTTATAATTCAACCAATCAACCAACGGTCTGATGGGCGAATATTCTTCGCTTTCCAACAATGCCGTATAGTAAAAGGCGCGCAACAGTTTACCGCGGCGCATAAACTCCGATCTTAGAAGCTTATAATCAATGTCAAATCCAAGCGCTTTTGCGGCGGCATATAGATTCGATCCATCGATAAAGAGCGCCAATCGCTCATCTCTGTAAAACATTAATTTGTTCCTTTTAATTTTAGGCTTGCAGCGTATTTCGAAATGGCGTGTTCTGAAGGCTGCAAACTGCTGTATTCAATATAGCGCAGAAATCATTCTGCAAGAGAAATCTATGCCCGACACCCGTGCCAACGCCCTTATCGCCCTCGGTTCGAATGCATCAAAAGATGTGACCGAAAATAAAGAGCAGGTGCAGGTCGCGCTCGATCATATCGAGGATGTATTTCAACAACATACAAAAAAAAGTAAATTTTATCAAACACCTGCCTTCCCAAAAGGGGCTGGACCGGATTTTGTGAATGCCGCGATCTCTGTTGAAACAGCGTTTGAACCCCATGAAATACTGGACACTTTACTTCGTATTGAGCGCGAAATGGGCCGCAAACGCACAACGCGCTGGGCGCAAAGAAAAATTGACCTTGATCTAATTGCCGTTGGGCCTGTTATTCGCCCGAATTTGAAAACCTATACTTATTGGCATGATCTATCTTTGACAAAACAAAAAAGAGATGCGCCTGATCAACTGATTCTTCCGCATCCGCGTTTGCAAGACCGGGCCTTCGTTTTGGGGCCATTGATGGACATCGCGCCAGATTGGCGACATCCCTTTCTGGACAAAACCATCGCAGAAATGTGGACCGGCCTTCCGCAAACGGCTCAAGACGAAATCAGCCCAATTTGACATATGCACAGCTTAGAAGCGCTTGCACTTTGTTCAAAACAGGTCTATTGCCCTAGCTTCATTATTTCCCAACCCTCTCGGAGGTTATATCCATGGCACGCGTTACAGTTGAAGATTGCGTAGATAAGGTTCCAAATCGTTTTGATTTGGTGATGCTTGCGGCACATCGTGCGCGCGAAATTTCTTCTGGGTCTGAAATCACAGTGCCACGCGACAATGACAAAAATCCTGTGGTTGCGCTGCGCGAGATTGCGGATGAGACGTTGACAGCGGATCAGCTTCGCGAAGCGGCGATTGAAAGCCATCAGACACAGATCGAGGTGGACGAGCCTGAAGAAGACGAAATGGCGCTTCTGATGGGTGGCGGTGACGACAAACCGGGCGACGATATGAATGATGAAAATCTATTGCGCGCGTTGATGGAAGCACAAGAAATAAAATAGGACGCGCCCGCCCGCGCCCTTTGGTGGATGCGGAATGATTCCAGTCGAATCCCTGATTGATAAAGTTCAGACCTACAACCCGAAAACGGATGTGGATTTGATCAAACGCGCCTATGCGTTTGGGCAAAAAATGCATAAGGGGCAAAAGCGCCATTCGGGCGAGCCTTATTTCACCCATCCGGTCGAAGTTGCTTGTATCGTTGCAGAGCAATCCTTGGACGATGCCACGATCGTCACCGCACTTCTGCACGATACAGTCGAGGATACAAAATCCACCTATCGCGAGATCGAGAAGATGTTTTCGCGTGAAATTGCGCAATTGGTGGATGGGGTCACCAAGCTGACAAATCTGCAATTGTCCTCTGTTGAAACCAAGCAGGCAGAGAATTTTCGAAAGCTGTTTTTGGCGATGTCCAAAGATCTTCGTGTGATCTTGGTTAAGCTTGCCGACCGTCTGCATAATATGCGCACGATCAAATACATGCCGTCTGAAAAGCAGATCATCAAAGCACGCGAAACGATGGATATATATTCACCCCTTGCGGGCCGCATGGGCATGCAATGGATGCGCGATGATTTGGAAGATTTGGCGTTTAAGGTCTTGAATCCAGAGGCACGCAATTCGATCCTGCGGCGCTTTATTACGCTGCGCGAGCAATCGGGCGATGTGATCCCAGATATTATGACCGATATGCGCTTTGTGCTGAAAAACGCGGGCATCAATGCCGAAATTCGGGGGCGAGAGAAGCGGCCTTATTCTATCTGGCGCAAGATGCAGGAAAAAAACCTGACCTTCTCTCGGCTTTCCGACATTTACGGATTTCGGGTGATCGTCGATACGGAAGAGGACGTCTATCGCGCGCTTGGTGCGATCCATCAGCGCTGGACGGTGGTTCCTGGTCGCTTCAAGGATTATGTTTCCGCACCCAAATCGAATGGCTACCGCTCTGTCCACACAACGGTCTCTGGTCGCGATGGCAAATTGGTCGAGGTTCAAATTCGCACATCCGAGATGCACGAAGTAGCAGAGGTCGGCGTGGCCGCACATTGGTCCTATCGCGACGGGGTCTTGGCAGAAAATCGGTTTTCTGTCGACCCGCTGGAATGGATCACAACACTTTCTGAACGTTTTGAAGAAGATGACGAGGAAGATCACGAAGATTTCCTTGAGCATATGAAGCTAGAGATGTTTGCCGATCAGGTGTTCTGTTTCACGCCCAAGGGTGATGTGATCAAATTGCCCCGTGGGGCAACGCCGCTTGATTTTGCATATGCCATTCATACACGGATCGGAAACGCATGTGTCGGTGCAAAGGTGGATGGGCGGCGCGCGCCCTTATGGACGCGTTTGCGCAATGGGCAATCGGTTGAAATTCAGACCGCGATCGGACAGCGCCCGCAAGCAACATGGATTGATAGTGCCATCACGGGACGGGCGAAATCGGCCATTCGGCGCGCTTTGCGGGCAGAGAATAAAGCGACTTATATCAAACTTGGTCAGGAACTCGCCCGCGTGGCCTTCGAACATGCAGGCAAATCTGTGAATGCCAAGGCATTGGGCACGGCCGCTAAAAAACTTGGGATCCAAGGTAAGGACGAGTTGTTGGCCAGATTGGGCGCGGCGGAATTGACCGGGCAAATGATTATCGAAGCGCTCTATCCCGCACTCAAAGAAAAACAGCCTGTTAAAAAAGATCGACCGATTGCACAGATTATCGGTTTGGAATCGGATCAAATTCGGACTTTGACCAGCTGCTGTCAGCCGCTGCCCGGCGAACGGATTGTTGGCATCGCAACCAAAGGCAAAGGTGTCGAGGTGCATTCGATCTTTTGTAAAGAGCTCGAACAGTTTGATGATACATCGCATCGCTGGATTGATCTGGCGTGGACCGAAGGGCAGGCCGAGCCGAATACGATTGTCACGTTAGAAGTGACCATGGCCAATTTCAAAGGTGTATTGGGGCGCATTTGCACGATCATCTCTGACCAAGAGGCAAATATTGCAGATATGAACTTCTTGGAAAGAAAACAGGATTATTATCGCATTGCTATTGATGTCGAGCTTTTAGATGTGGAACATCTTGATCGAGTTGTGACTGCGATTGAGGCTGATTCTGACGTTGCCCAAGTCATTCAACCCCGCCGTGGCTACTCGATGTAATTTAGTGCCTATTTGGTGCGGGGAGAATTTTGTTTAAACGCCGCAACCCATTAACTTGGTTCCAATGGCTGCGCGAGGGGATATACCCACGCGCGGGTTGGCGTCGTGTGACTGAATATTTTATGCACCGGATAAAGCGTATGCCAGACACCCCCCACCGCATTGCGCTGGGTGTCGCGATTGGGGTTTTTGTCACGTTCTCACCCTTCTTCGGATTTCATTTTCTCTATGCCGCAGGGCTTGCATTTCTGATCCGTGCGAATGTTTTGGTGGCGTTGATTGCCACATTTTTTGGAAACCCGATCACCTTTCCATTCATTGGTATTCTGTCGCATCGTTTGGGATCAATGATGCTTGCGCAAAACGCGCAGGTTGGTTGGGTTGAACTGCGCCGCGGTCTGGGTAACTTCTTTGCGATCCCATGGCAGAATTTCAAAGCTATTTTTACCTCTGCCACGGCGGATTGGACGGGGTTTCCCCAAGCTATTGAATTGGTGATTTTACCCTATTTTCTGGGTGGATTGATCCCCGGTGTCTTATTTGGCGCGATTGGATATTATTTGTCGAAACCTTTGGTGCGGGCTTATCAAAACCGTCGTAAGGGTAGATTTACCAAACGGATAAAAGATTTGCGTGACAAAGCGGTCGAACGTTTTGAAAAGAAAGGAGAGCGGGATGAATGATCTACGTCTGGGCGTGAATATCGATCATGTTGCAACGGTGCGCAATGCGCGCGGCTCGGCCTATCCCGATCCGTTGCGTGCCGCATTGTTGGCTGAGGAAGCGGGCGCGGATGGCATTACGGCCCATTTGCGCGAAGATCGACGCCATATCACCGATCCTGATATCGAAGCGCTGATGGAACATCTGTCGCTGCCGTTGAATTTTGAGATGGCCGCAACAGAAGAGATGCAAAAGATTGCGTTGCGCCATGTGCCCCATGCCGTCTGCATCGTGCCTGAAAAACGCGAGGAGCGCACGACCGAAGGGGGTTTGGAGCTTGCACGCGAAGAAAATCGGATTGGCGATTTCATCGCACCTTTGCGCGAAGCGGGATGTCGCGTATCGATTTTCATTGCAGCGGACAAGGCCCAGATCGAAGCCGCCGCCCGCATTCGTGCCCCTGTGATCGAGCTTCATACGGGTGCCTATTGCGATTTCCACTACGAAGGTAATTTTGAAGCACGGGATGAGGAGCTTGGGCGTCTTCGTGATATGGCAAGCTTCGCCCACTCCTTGGGGTTAGAGGTCCATGCAGGCCATGGCTTGACCTATGACACCGTCGCCCCAATTGCCGCGCTGCCAGAAGTGAGAGAACTCAATATCGGGCATTTCCTGATCGGCGAGGCGATTTATGTCGGGCTAGAGGCGTCGATCAAAGAAATGCGGCGTTTGATGGAAGAAGCGCGCGCGCAGTAAGATTTTGCGGCAACTAAATACAAAGGACAGAAAATGACGCTACTCAAAAACCCCTACATACTCTTTGCACTCGGTTTTGTCGGTGTCGCACTTGCCTTTGGATTGATTTCCAGTTTCCTCGGCGGTGCAGGAGGGTCCGGCGCGATCGCGGTTGCACCTATGGTTGCGGGAATGCTGGTTGGACAACAGTTCCGGCGTGCAAATCAACGCTTGTATGAAAACAAGGAAGCATGGGTTTGGGCTGCGCGTCTTGCCGTTGTGGGACTTGTGATTACGATTGTCGTGCTGTTGACGCAACTTGGCTTGGTCCAATCCCTTGGTTTGGGCGGGATCGTTTTTGTCCTGGTCCTTCAATATGTTCTATTGGTTCTTTTCACACGCCTTGGCCTTAATCTTGGCGGCAAACGTGAATTGGAGGCGGCTGCAAAAACCAAATGATCACCCCTGAATTCATCGCATTATGGATTGCATGGGTGCTGTCCGCGGGCTCGCCCGGGCCTGCAACACTGGGCATCATTGGTACAGCGATGGCCTCGGGCCGCGGTGCTGGCGTGGCCTTTGCCCTTGGCATCTGCGCGGGCTCCGCCACTTGGGGGATTGCGGCGGCGGCCGGGCTGGCTGCATTGATGCTTGCCAATGCATGGGTGTTTGAGGTGATCCGCTATGCCGGTGCTGCCTATCTTGGGTGGCTTGCGCTCAAGGCTTTGCGCGCAGCTTGGCTGGGTGGGGCGGCCAAGATGGGCACACCGTTTCAGGGTGGTGCGAAGGTTCTGTTTGCCAAAGGTGCTGCGATCCACCTGACCAACCCCAAGGCGGTTTTGGGCTGGGGCGCGCTGTTTTCAATCATCGTACCCGCAGGGGCAAGCCCCGCCGTTTTGTTTCAATATTTCGGCGTCCTCTATCTTGCCTCTGTCATTGTGTTTGTGGGCTATGCTCTTTTATTCTCCTCTCATGCAATGGTCACAGCCTATGCCCGCGCGCGGCGTTGGTTCGACCTATCTTTTGGTTTGTTTTTCGGCTTTGCCAGCTTCAAAATTTTGACAGCAAAGCTGTGAGCAGGATATAGAACACGGGCGAGCTTTTGACGTATCCTAAGTTGGGGACAAACTTTGAGATTGTTTTCGGTGTTCTTGATCGGATTAGGCGTTGGCGCGTGGCCGGCTCACCCACAGGTGGTTCAAACTTGTGTCGATTTCGGTGCGCTGAACTTGAATGTGATGGAACCATCGGCAGAAAATTCCAGAGATTCGCCAATGGTAAAACCAATGTTTCAGTTATCACCACTGAAATCTCGGATGATGCGTTTCATCTTCTGGTCACCTCTCCGCCGATGGATGCAAATGGATCGCCGACTTGCCAAATTATCTCTGACATCACCAATGATGGTTTTAAAAAAATACTGATGCCTTTGTTAGAGGCGCATTATGACCCCGCAAAAGGGTTAAGCTTTGATGTTCCCGTGCAGCCGCTTGGCGAGGATTCAAAAACCGTTCGGTTGCTGATCGATCTTAATCAATCCAACGGAAAGCTGGACGCGCTGTTCTCTGGCTTCTAAAAGGCCGGAATGATCCTTGGTATTGGCACAGATTTAGCGAATATTGACCGTATTCAGGGCACGTTGGATCGGTTCGGGGACCGTTTCAAAAATCGCGTCTTTACCAAAACAGAACAGGCCAAAGCCGAAAGGCGAAAAGACACAGCCGGGACATATGCCAAACGATGGGCCGCGAAAGAGGCGTGTTCAAAAGCATTGGGAACAGGGCTGGCCATGGGCATCGCATGGAAAGACATGTCGGTGCGCAATTTAAAAACAGGTCAACCGGTGATGGAGGTGACAGGCTGGGCGAAAGAGCGCTTGGATGCGTTGACGCCAAAAGGCCATGAAGCCATTATTCATGTCACGCTAACAGATGACCATCCATGGGCGCAGGCTTTTGTGGTGATCGAGGCACGCGCAGTGCAGGAATGATGCCTTGACTTGATCTGGCCTATCGCTGAAAGACAAGCTGAAAATCAAAGGACAATATGAATGGCCAAAGCGAAAAAAGAAGAAAGCCTGCTCGATCTGGTCAAGACAGTTTTCTGGGCGCTTGTTATCGCAGGCGTCATCCGCACGCTTTTCTTTCAACCGTTTTGGATCCCATCCGGTTCCATGAAATCAACGCTGTTGATTGGTGATTTCATGTTCGTCAATAAAATGGCCTATGGCTATTCACGTCATAGCTGTCCGTTTTCGCTCTGCCCTTTTTCTGGCCGTATCTGGGCGGGCGAGCCGGAACGCGGGGATGTCGCCGTGTTCAAACATCCCACCCAGAATGTTGATTTCATCAAACGCGTGATTGGATTGCCCGGTGATCGCATTCAAATGCGCCAAGGTGTTCTTTTCATCAATGACGCCGAAGTGCCACAAGTTGCATCGGGTGTATTCAACGAAGAAATGCGCGAACAAGGCTCGTTTCGCAATATTCCTGCCTGTTCGAATGGCCGCGTTGGCCTTGGCGCAAATTGCGAAAAAGAACTGGCGATCGAGACGCTACCAAATGGGAAAGAGCACTTGGTGCTTAATATTTTCGACAATGGTCCTTTCGACAATACACCTGTCTATACTGTGCCGCCGGGACATTATTTTATGATGGGCGACAATCGCGACAATTCAGGTGACAGCCGCAATACAGCCAGAAACGGTGTCGGCTTTGTGCCCTTTGAAAATCTAATTGGGCGTGCGGATCGGATTATTTTGTCTTCTGCCGGGCACCGGATTTTATACTTCTGGACATGGCGCCCTGATCGCTTTTTCAAGGCGATCCATTGAAGCTATCCAAAGACCTAGACGCATTTTGTGATCGCTTGGGCTATCGCTTCAAAAATCTGGAATTTTTGATCGAGGCTTTGACGCATAGCTCGCTGTCCTCTGAAACACGCCGCGACAATCAGCGTATGGAATTTTTGGGCGACCGGGTTTTGGCGCTGACGATTGCAACAGCGCTCTATCACCGCGATACCGAGGCTGAGGAGGGCGAGCTTGCCCCCCGATTTAACGCGCTGGTGCGCAAAGAAGCCTGTGCCGAGGTCGCTGAAATCATTGATGTAGGATCCGTTTTGAAACTTGGCCGATCAGAGATGAAATCGGGTGGACGGCGCAAACAAGCGATTTTGGGCGATGCGATGGAGTCGGTTTTGGCCGCGGTCTATCTCGACAGTGATTTTGAAACCGCCGAGGCATTAACCCAAAAACTCTGGGCGCCAGTGATGGAAAAGTATCGCGGCGATATGCGTGATGCCAAAACTATGCTGCAAGAATGGGCGCAGGCGCAGAAGATGCCGGCCCCAAACTATAAAGAGTTAGCGCGCCGTGGCCCGGATCACGAACCCGAATTTGATATTCAAGTGACCTTAGAAAACGGCATGCAAGCCCAAGCCACAGCAAAATCAAAACGTTTGGCACAGCAAGAGGCGGCGGCCATTCTTCTTGCGAAGGTAGACCCATGACCACACGTTGCGGATTTGTCGCCCTGATCGGCGAGCCGAATGCCGGTAAATCGACCTTGATGAACCGGCTTATTGGCTCGAAAGTCTCCATTGTGACGCACAAAGTACAAACGACGCGCGCGCGCATTCGTGGGATTGCGATGCAGGGCGAGGCGCAAATTGTCTTTGTGGATACGCCTGGATTGTTCAAGACGCGTCGGAAATTAGACAAAGCTATGGTCGCCTCCGCATGGAGCGGTGCGGCAGACGCAGATATTGTGGTTCTATTGATCGAGGCCCATCGCGGCATCACAGACGGCGTGCGGATGATCCTTGATGGTTTGGAAAATAGACAATCGGGCAACCAACTCATGGTGCTGGCGATTAACAAGATTGATCGCGTGAAATCCGAAAGCCTCTTGGCGTTGACCAAAGAGATGGTTGCGCTTTTTGATTTCGAAGAGGTTTTTATGATCTCTGCCGAAAAGGGGCATGGCACATCGTCGCTTTTGGAATGGCTGTCTGGCAATGTGCCAGAAGGACCATACCTCTATCCCGAGGATCAAATCGCGGATGTCCCAATGCGTATGATCGCCGCCGAAGTGACGCGCGAAAAGCTGATGCTGCGGTTACACCAAGAATTGCCCTATAACCTGACCGTCGAGACGGAAAACTGGGAAGAGCGCAAAGATGGATCCGTGCGCATTGATCAGATCGTTTATGTCACACGCGAGGGGCATAAGGGAATTGCACTTGGGCCCAAAGGTGAGACGATCAAAGCCGTCTCTATGGCCGCCCGAACAGAGCTGGCAGAGATGATGGACCGCAAAGTTCATTTATTCATTCAGATCAAATTGCGGCCAAATTGGGAAAATGAAGCAGAGCGCTATGACATGATGGGGCTTGATTTCAAAGACACGAAATGACCCCGCGCGTCACAACGAAATTTTGGATTGATGCTTATCGCAAACGTCTCGATCTGATTGGAATCATGGCTTTTGTTGCGGCCAAAGGGGATGAGACAGCGGGCGCTGTTTTGATAAAGCTCAATCTTTTGAACGGTCAGGCGCGGCTTTTCCAACGCAGCTATGATGCCGATTTCAATCGTATCTGGACCGAAATGGAGGCTGGCGCTGAGGCAGATATCGACGCGGTGGTGGCCCGTGCGCGCAGCCATGATCCCGATTTATGGGTGATCGAAGTTGAAGATCGCGCAGGGCGTCATTTGTTGGACGAAGAGGGGCTTTCGGGATAGTCTTTCACCATGGTTGAATGGACAGGTTCAGGGGTTATTTTATCCGCCCGAAAACACGGTGAAACATCTGTTATTTTAGATGTCTTCACCGAAGAGCGGGGACGTCATGCAGGCATTGTGCGCGGCGGCGCATCGCGCAAACGCGCCGCAGAATTGCAACCAGGCACGCAAGTCGAGGTAAATTGGCGCGCGCGCCTGGACGAGCATCTGGGCAGCTACACCGTAGAACCGCTGAAATCCCGCGCCTCCATCATGGCTGATCGCTTGGGCCTTTACGCATTGGGGTCTGTGACATCATTGATCGGATTTGCCTTCCCCGAACGCATGGCCTTGCCCAATCTTTATTTCGCCACGCTTGATCTCTTGGACCGTCTGGCGGACGGCCGGTCATGGTTGAGTGATTATGCCAAATGGGAAATGACGGTGTTAGAGGATTTGGGTTATGGCCTTGATTTCAGCGCCTGTGCGGCAACGGGTGGTACAGATGATTTATGTTATGTCTCGCCCAAAACCGGCCGCGCCGTCAGCCGGGCAGGCGGTGCGGATTATGCAGATCGCCTGTTGCCCTTGCCGGACTTTTTGCTTGGCGGTGATCTGAGGGGCCTGCAAGATATCAAGGACAGTTTGAGATTGACCGGTTTTTTCTTAAACGCATGGCTTGCCCCGGCGCTTGGCAAGGCAGAACTGCCAGAACCACGGGCGCGTTTGGTGGCCCAAATTGAAAGGTTGGATGATGCAAAAATTTGAAACGATCCGAAGCTATGCGGAGGCAAAGAAAGGTGGCGCGGATGCGTTAGAGGCGCTGTTGGCTGAAACGCCAAAGCCCAAGGACTTCGGACATCTTGGCGATGATCGTATCCTTTCGGAATTTACGAAGCGGATTTTTCAAGCTGGGTTCAACTGGTCCGTGGTCGAAAAGAAATGGGATGGGTTTGAGGCCGCCTTTCATAATTTTGATATCGGGCGCAACGCATTTATGTCGGATGATGATTTTGATGCGCATCTGCGCAATACCGATATCGTGCGCAACGCCACGAAAATCCTGACCGTGCGGGACAATGCGATCTTTCTGTCTGATGTGGCGAAAGAGCATGGGTCCGCCGCCAGATATATTTCTGACTGGCCAAGCTCTGACTTGATCGGATTATGGGCGCTTTTGAAAAAACGCGGTGCGCGTTTGGGCGGCGCATCGGCGCAATATGCTTTGCGTTTTTTGGGCAAAGACTGTTTTATCTTAAGCCAAGATGTGACCGCCGCTTTGCAAAGGGCGGGTGTGATTGAGGGAAGTGCGACCTCGAAACGGGCGCAAAACGCTATCCAAGACACGTTTAACAGCTGGCGAGAGGAGACGGGCGAAAGCTATACACGGCTAAGCCGTATTTGCGCGATGTCAGTTTAAAATCAGAGAGTTAGCTTGAACAGTTGATCCATTAAGAAACCGTGAATTCCAAAACACTAAACCGGTTTACTGTATCCATATTAGGGATTTTTTAACCCGCAAAACCAGTCACGAAGATGCACAATTAAAGCGCGATTTGTCCCATCGCCTCGCGCCAGTGGCGCCTGCACAGCGAAACATAGGTTTCATTCCCGCCGATCTGAATCTGCTCGCCTTCTGTAAGGACTTTCCCGTTTTCATCTTGGCGCACCACCATCGTTGCTTTCTTCCCGCACCAGCAGATTGTTTTCACCTCGCGCATTTCATCGGCCAGCGCCAAAAGTGACGCAGAACCAGGAAAAGTTTCGCCCAGAAAATCCACGCGCAACCCGTAACACATGACCGGAACCCCCTGATCATCAACAACACGGGCCAGTTGCCAGACTTGCTCGGGCGTCAAAAACTGCGCCTCATCGATAAAAACGCAGGCCAGCGTCGAGGCCTTGCGCCGCTTGTCGATCATTTCAAATAAATCAGAAGCATCATCGAACATATCGGCCTCTTGCTCGATCCCAATGCGAGAGCCGATACGCCCTGCGCCCGCGCGATCATCTAATTGCGCGGTCAGAAGATAGGTTTCCATCCCGCGCTCTCGGTAATTGTAAGAGGCCTGCAAAAGCGCTGTCGATTTTCCAGCGTTCATCGTTGAATAGTTGAAATAGAGTTTGGCCATGTGTCCCCAATCAGTGGCGTGTGTCCAACCATGATACAAAGAGTGATTCCGCGCAAGCATTCCGATTGAAAGCACGCCCAAATTGGGTCATGCTTTGACCAACCGAGGGGCACAATGTTTGACGCTGTTCTAAATTTGATCAAATCGCGTATTTGGGTGATTGCCTATATCTTCATGGGATTGATCACATTGAATGTTGGCATTCAGATATACACTCATCAAACAACAGCCCTGACCCCTTGGAAGGGTGGCGGCTTTGGCATGTATACAGAGCCCCATAGCGACAGCCGGTATGTCTGGATCCGGGTCAACGGCATCGATGAAAATGGTAAGGGCAGCAGTGCCGATATCCGCCTCCATCCAAAAGCGGGATTTATGGTGACATGGCAAAATGCCGTCTCACGCGGTGGGTCGCGCAGCTTGCAGCGCATTTCAAACGCGGCAGAAAGTTTGCGGTTCTATCCAAATGACGCGAATATGTCTGCACTTGCAGATTTTGCCTCACGCATCAGGTGGCCAGACGAAGCTATTGGTGACTTGCAACCCACCAATGGCGAACGTTTCGTCCCATCGGATATCACCGTTCTGGTCGCGGAAAAATATGTGGACGTCCATGACGGTGAAATGAGGCGCAGGGTGATCGCAGAATACCGCCCAACCGAATTGGGGGGCATCGAATGACGCAGGCTTTTGCCCCTTTGCGTGATTTCGTGAATGACCGATACGCACAAATGCTGCTGGTCCTCTTTGCCGTCGTTTCGTTTTCGGTTCTGGTCGAACAGGCTTATATGCCGATCCTTGCAAAAATTTTGGTGCCCTGGCTGTGTTTGATCGCCGTTATAAACGCGTCCAGAAATCTGCGCGCCGCGATGCTTTTGATTGCGACGGTGCTGCTGTTCTTAAATGTGCTGACGGATTGGTACCGCGTCGCCAATCACAGCTTCATGATTTCCTTCATTGGTTTGGGATTGTTCTTGATGGTCGCGGCCGAGGAGAAGGGCGCGGATGTGATGCGCTTTATGGCGCGTTATATTCTCTGCGCATTAATGGCCCTGGCACTCGTTCAAAAGCTGATTTCCCCCTATTATATGTCGGGAAATCTGATGGCGGATTATATCCTAAATGAGCCATCGATTTTTTCTAACCTGATCAATCTGTTTGTCCCGGATCATTTGAACACGCTGCACCAAATCAACCAGATTGAGCGGAATTTGGTCAACAGCCCGCTGACAGATACCGCAACCAGACCGCTGCAAGTTTCCCCGTTGATCCCGGTTATTGCGATGATGCTGACCTATGCCTCGTTGTTTTGGCAAGCTGCATTGGAAGCGGTGCTTTTGTTCAAATCAAAGCTTGGGCTTTGGACGCATCGCATTATCATCTTCTTTGTGCTGATCATCTATGCAACGGTCGATGAAAATGAATTCTTGTCGATGAATTGTTTACTTGGCTATGCGATGACCGATGACAGCACGAAACGCGCAAGATTTTGGTATGTCTTGATGATCTTCTTTCTGCTTGGGTTTAAGCTGACTGGGATACGGCTAAATTTGATCAGCTAAGATGTGCCGCCACACGACGCCGATGGGCGCGCGTGCGATGTTCAAACACATAAATACCCTGCCACGTCCCCAATGTCAGTGCGCCCGCAACGACAGGTATCGATAGACTCACTGGCATCATCGCGGCCTTGATATGTGCGGGCATATCATCGGGTCCTTCTTGGGTATGACGCAGATACCCCATGCTTGGATCATCACTGGGTGGTACCAGACGATTGAAATAGGCTTGCAGATCGACTTGCACCAAAGGATCGGCATTTTCTTGGATCAGCAAGGAACAAGACGTGTGCCGCACAAAAAGCGTCAGCAAACCGTTGGTGATAGATTGCGTTCTGACCCAAGCCGCCACTTGATCTGTAAAGTCATACAGGCCTGCGCCATCTGTGGTGATTAAGAATTCGGTTTGGGCAGTCATAAATCACAACCAATTTTTGGGGATGTGCAAAAGTACGCTCTAATCGCGCTTCTTGTCCAGCGGACCGTTTCGTTGGATCGGGGGGATGTCATACCAATCTTTCAGCAATTGTGTGAACATTAAAAACGCGATTGATGGATCGGTGACAGGGCGGAAATCATAGGTCCAAAAGAAGGATCGCGAATAGATTCTGGAATGATCTGCCCAACTTTCAGATCACCGATCTCGCCGTGCAGTTACCTAAAATCCACTAAAAAGGCGCGAGATACTGACTAAATCAGCCCGCGACCTGCGCGCAATCTTCCTCGCGCAGCACAAAATTTGTCCAACCCAAGATCGGCATCATTTCTTGGTTCCGAAATACACCGCTAACAAATGTGTCGCGTGTTCCCTTTTGATTGGGAACCGCGTGATACAGCAAAATTGTGTCCCCTTTTTCAATCGTTCCTATTTCTTCGCCAGTTTCGTCGCGGCCCGAGAACAGCATCAATTCTGATCCCAAAAACCCAACACACGCGCTCTCAAACTCTGAACGTATCGGTTGATCAAGCAGGCGGCGGCGCTCCGGCAAAAGCGTGATCTCTAATTCCCGGCGCTCTTGAATATGTGTCGAACATCCCAAATGGCCCTCTTGGGCTTGAATGTCTGCAATCACCGCTTTTTCGTCAATCGACAACGCTGGCACGTCGGTCGTACAATCTGCGTTGTCAAAAACCTCTTCCCCCAAGACCGAGCTGAAACAAAACCCTGCACGATCAAAATAAAAATTCCGCGAAAACCACAAATCGTCGCAAATCGGCTCGGCCATCAACGCTTGGGGTATCAGCAACAAAGCAAGGATAAGGCTTGGCTTTCCGCCGCGATGTGCAAACATAGCTATGTCGACACGTTCAAGAAAATCGTACCCAAGATCATCACCAACAGTGTCAGGCCAATCGCATGTGCCAAACCCCATTGAATTTGATCACCAAGCGGTCGGCCGGCCCGCCGCGCGCGCCACGCACCGATCACCAGACCCAATAGAAATGCAGCGATGATGGCCATTAACTTTGCCCCTCTAATTGACGTATGCGATTTTGCAAAATTGCAAAATACTCATTGAATAACCGGCCGGTTCCGATTGCATATGCCGCCCAAGATTGAGCCTCTGCAATCAGGCGTTGCGGATCTCTGCTATCACCCGATGCGGCCGCGATCATCGCTTTCAAACCGATAAAATTATACAACAGTTCCGCATCTTGCGCTCCGCGAGAGACGTCAATCCCACGATCCACGATCTGTCGTGCTTCTGATAGTCGCCCCGCCGAAATCGCAACAGAGGCCAGTTGCAAACTTGCCCGCGTCGCTTGGATACTTCTTGAACCCAGGCTGCTGGAATAAAGCTGAAAGGCCTGCGAGAAGTCATTAATTGCGGCTTCGCGATTGCTTTTTGCATTGGCATGCCCCCTTGCAAAGAAGCCAAGCGCTTGGCGGGGTGCCCCATATCTTCGATTTTGCGCGATAGAAATCGCACGATTGATTGCCGATCGATTGGCCGAGGCCGAGAACAACCCCTTGCCGATGGCGATCTTCCAATCAGGTTCGGATATCGGAATGTTGCGCGTCCCAAAACCAGAAGCGCGCGGATTTGTACGTGCAAGTATCGCGGGCAACCGCCCCGCAACCGCCCCGCGCGACATGCCAGAGCGCAGTTCGGACGCATAAGCCGTGCGCAAAATCATCATGTCATAGCTTGTGAGAACCCGGTGCATATTGTCATCGTTAAAGACCGTGTCGGGCACACGGTAAAGGTCATTTAACGGTCCCAATGCCTGGGCGATTTCTTCATGCAAACAATCGCGCAAAGCCTGCGCAGAAATACCCTCGGGGATAAAAACGCCAGCGCGTGTTCTGCGCGTGATGCGTGTCCAATCAATTTGCTCCCGTCCTGACCCCCGCAACGATGCGAAATCTTGCGCGTTGGGCACAACAAAACATGCAGCCCCCCTGACGATAGAGTTGAGCTGCGCGCGACTGATCCGGCTGATCACGATATTGGCGCTTTGCCCTGCAGACACGGTGGATATTGGCACGCCCGCTTCATTTCGCAATCGTGACACCAATGCCGACAATTCGGACGCCGCGACCGGGTCTGGTTGCGCGGCGAAAGCGATCGAGATTGGCCCCTCGAAACGGCTGAAGGTTGGTATTGATCGCCCACTTTCTAATGTGAAATGAAAATCTAGAAACTCACGGGCGATATCTGCATTGCTGCGCGCTGGTGTCACGGGTGTAGGTGTACCGCTAAACCGGTTCATGGTGATTTGCGTTTGCGCGGTCGGCTGTTTGGGTGTTTCAGCCGGGGTGCAGGCAACAAGGATCGCCAAAGCAGCAAGTATTAGAAACGGCTTCATATCTTATTGTACTTTATGAAAGGTGTCAGCGTTGCAAGCTTGTCATAAAGGCAGCGCGCAACTGCATTGTCATGCGCCGTTGTCCAATAAAGCTGTGCCGCACCTTGCGCCTTCATATGGGCATAAGTCGCGTCGATCAGTGCAGCACCCGCACCGCTGCCGCGAATGTCGGGATCAACATATAGGTCATTTAAGTAACAGCGTTTTTCTTCTTCCCAAAAACTGTCATGGTATAAAAAATTCGACAGCCCAATCGTCTTTCCATCCAGATGCGCAAGATAAGAATACATCTCAATATCTGGATCAAGGATTCGCGCCCAGCTGGTCTCGAAGATCTTTTCGGGGCGTTCGGTTTCATAAAAAGCAAGATAGGCTTTCCATAATCGCCGCCATTCTGCCGCATCTTTGGGCTCTGCCAAACGAATTTCTAGTCCCATCTAACCCTCTGTTATGGTTAATTTTTGCCTGATATGATGGTCAACGCAGGATTTATGCTAGTTCCTTCTTCACAAACCCGCAAGAACGGAAACTTCTTACGTGACAATGTCCGCAATCTCTACTAAGTGGGCGGCAGAATATTCCTGTCTTTGCACGTTTTGAATAGGGGCAAGAGGTGGTTCAGATGCTTGACACAAATTACAAACCCACTGACGACGAAGAATTTATGTCCGACAAACAGTTGGAATATTTTCAGAAAAAACTCTTGGATTGGAAAAACTCACTGCTTGCCGAAGGCAAAGAAACCATCGAAGGCATGCAGGAAGGCACGCGCAATATCCCCGACATGGCAGACCGTGCGTCCGAGGAAACTGACCGCGCGCTAGAGTTGCGCACGCGGGACCGTCAACGCAAATTGGTTGCCAAAATCGAAAGTGCGCTGCGTCGGATCGAAGATGGGTCTTATGGATTTTGTGAAGTCACGGGCGAGCCGATCTCGCTCAAACGGTTGGAGGCGCGTCCGATTGCAACCATGTCTTTGGAAGCCCAAGAACGTCACGAGCGCAAAGAAAAAGTCCATCGCGACGATTGATTTCCGCCACATGATAACAATGCCAAAACACCGTTTACGCTCCGTTGCGGTGTTTTTTGTTTTTAGGGCGCTGCTATGAAAATTGGAATCATCGGTGGAGGTATTGCGGGCCTTGTTGCCGCGATAGCCTGCGCGCGCCACGGGTTTGATGTGACTATTTATGAGGCTGCGGATGCGTTTGGTGATGTCGGTGCGGGCATTCAACTGTCGCCCAACGCGACATTTATCTTGAGGAATCTTGGCTGCGATCTCGATAGCTTATCCGCAATGCGGCCAGCAGAGACGGTTCTGTTCAACCGGAATGAAAGAATGCTAATGCGCATGCCGCATGACCAATCGCCAAATGCACCCTATCTGCAAGTTTATCGCCCTGATCTTGTCTCTATGCTGGCAGACAACGCAAGCGCTTTGGATGTGAAAGTTTATTTCCAAGCGGAGGCATCTGGTAAGAAAAAGGATGATCAATTCGTCATTTCTGTAAATGAACAAAGCGAGGCATTCGATATCTTGGTCCATGCAGATGGTGTGAATTCGGCGGCAAGATCGAATGCAGAGGGCAGACGCGGCAGCGGGGTCGCATGGCGCGCTTTGGTTCCGGGCGACACTGCGCCAAAGAAATATTTAGATGGTCCGCGTATATTTTTGGGACCACGTAAACATCTGGTCACATATCCGCTAAGGGATGGCGCATCCATCAACATCGTTGCGCTTGAAGATCAATCAAAAGACGCAAAGTTCGGTTGGTCCAATAGCCGTGACGTTGACGCGTTTCGCGCGCTATTCAGCCCAGTTTTCCCAAAGGCGCGGGACTTGTTCGGTCAAGTTGCAGAGGTCAAGCAATGGGCGCTTGTTTCCGACAGGCGCGCAAAGATGGACGATAAAAATGGCGCGCCAATTATTGGGGATGCGACACTTGCTATGCCGCCTTTCATGGCGCAGGGCGCAGCGATGGCGATTGAAGATGCGATGCGTCTAGCCGATGACATAGCCCAAGGCTATAAAGGTTGGTCGGATGCATCCCGTATGTTTCGCGCGCGCCGAAAACAAGATATTATGCGTGCGGCAATCCGAAATGGCAGCTTGTTCCATTTCTACCCGCCGGTGCTTGGGCCAATTTTTCATGTAGGCATGTGGACCACTGGGCGTCTGTGCCCTCAGTTTTTAGTGCGCAGATATGCGTGGATATATGATTTTCGGCATGATTTTATTGCCAGCTAAGGGCCTATGCATTCAGTGTTACCGCGATCGGCATGCGCGTATTTGGCTTTTATGCCTAGATTCGCGCCGATTGATTTTCGATGAAATTTGTTGTCAAAATCGCCGTCAACTTATTTGAAACCAATTCAAAGCCGGTTCGGAGTTTATTAGATGGTCAAAAAAGCACGCACATTAATCGCTACATGTATTATCTTCCCAGTTGTTTTCACGAATGCGATGGCGAATAATAATTCGATTTGTGGGAACCCGCAGATTGAAGCACATTCTGTCGGGAAGGGAATAGTAATTTCTTTCGAAGAATTTCATCCTTTGGAGCTGGTGAGCGGGGGACCATGCGACATGAAAGTGACATGCACATATTCGCTCCGAATGAATAGTGGTAAAAGGGCTAAGGACTTGCTCCGTGAACTAGAAATAACCGATTTCTGTTCATCGGTTGAAACAGAATCGCGCCCTTTTCAAAACAACCAAAAGGGCGGAACGCGGGATCAATCTAGCTTAATAACGCTGTCTGCGAACCATGCTTTGATTCAAATCCTGAAAGTTCAAAGCGTAGTTTTGAAACCAGCATATTTTTCCGCACATTTGAAGGATGGAACCCACCAAACTAGCGCGACAATAGGTGAAACGTCTTTTAGTTTGACGGTTACTGAACGGTAGTCAACATTCCATTTCAAATTTGCAATGATCGGTCATGTCGGTTGAGTGAAACCGACAATTAGCAAATCTGGATAATAAACAAGGTGGATACCCACTCACCCAAGGCAAATTTAAATATTTCAATAAATTCAATATCTTAGCAACCTGTCCAACCTTGGACACACAAATTATGCCGCCAGTTCCACCCAAATCGGCACATGATCAGACGGCTTCTCGCGCCCACGCGTATCGCGATCAATCTGACAATCGCTCAACAAATCCGCGCATTCCGGGCTCAGCAAAAAATGATCAATTCGGATGCCATGGTTCTTGTTCCAAGCGCCCGCCTGATAGTCCCAAAACGTATAATTCATCGCGGCCTTATTGCGTGCCCGAAACGCTTCTGTCAGCCCCAGATTCTTCAACCGCTCAAACGCCGCCCGCGATTGCGGCAGATAAAGCGCGTCATTTTCCCAAGGCTTCGTGTCCCAACAATCCTCTGGCTGGGGGATCACATTGAAATCACCGGCCATCAAAAACGGTTCTTCTTGCGCCAAAAGCGCTTCTGCCCGGCGGTGCAGCCGCGCCATCCACGCAAGCTTATAATCATATTTTGGACCCGGCACCGGATTGCCATTCGGCAAATACAACCCGCAAACACGAATGGGCGTCTTTCCGATCACCGTTGCCTCGATATAACGGGCCTGTTCGTCGCTTTCATCACCAGGAAGCCCACGCGTGATATCTTCCAGCGGTAATTTCGACAGGATCGCCACACCGTTAAAGCTTTTCTGCCCATGCGTTTCCAACTGATACCCCAGTTCTTCAATCGGTTCACGCGGGAATGTTTCGTCCATACTTTTAAGTTCTTGAAGAAGGGCGACATCAGGTGCGGCCTCGCGCAGCCAATCCAAAAGCGCAGGCAGGCGCGCCTTGATCCCATTGATGTTGAAAGTGGCGATTTTCATAGATATTTGGTATATAAAAATGGCAGGATATTAAAGGAAAATACGCCCTCAGATTTGATCAGAAAGGCCTAGATGTTGTGAAACGAGTTTTTAAAAAATTATTCCAGACGGGCATTCCCCAAAGCTTAGATAAAAAAGCGCATGAAAAGATCAAGCACATATATGGCACAGCAGATGGAGAATACGGGCCAAATCTCTTTGTCGAACATCATTTAGACGCGCTTGACGCAGAAGATTGGGAAAAAGCCATCGGTGTGCCGTCGCCTACCGAAAAAGAAATTTTGGAATCTCTAATTCTTATAAATTCGTGGAGTCAAGATGATGATGAAACGATTGATACTTTTGACTTTGGTTTGCCTAACGACATATCGGACTATGTTATATCTGTTGTCTTTAACGGGGATCAAATCACTGAAATCGTGATGGAAAGTTAGCTCAGTTCATAAAGAAAAACTGGTCCCACACCCACAAGAACTTTTGGCATTCGGATTATTGATTACAAACCGCGCGCCGATCAATTCGTCCGAAAAATCAATCTCTGCATCGCTCAAAAATGGCAGGGACACGCTGTCGATCAACACACGCTGCCCATCGCGTTCCAACACAAGATCATCTTCCGCTGAATCTTCAGTCAGCGAAATATCATATTGGAAACCCGAACATCCGCCGCCTTCCACGGCCACGCGCAATGCTTTTGGTGCATCAGATGCATCATTGATCGTGGCAAGCTGATCAAAGGCGCGTTCAGAGACGCGGGGTGGTAGGTTTATGTCCATGATTTGGAAAACCGTTTCTTTTTGAACATGCACAGAATATATGAAGCTTCACTGACAGGGGCAAGAGAGGCCTGATCATAATGACGTTAAATCCTTATGCTTGCATGCCTGAGCAGTCCCGCGGCCGTCAATTCGACGAACAGGGCAGCTTGCATCGGTCGCATTTCCAACGTGACCGTGACAGGATCATTCATTCCACTGCGTTTCGCCGCCTGAAGCACAAGACCCAAGTTTTTGTCGCCCATGAGGGCGATCATTTCCGCACGCGGCTAACGCACACGATTGAGGTCGCACAGGTCGCCCGCACAATAGCAAAGGCGCTGGGCCTTAATGCGGAACTGACCGAAACCGTGGCCCTTGCGCATGATCTGGGCCATCCCCCGTTTGGTCATGTCGGCGAGGATGTTTTGGCCGAAGAGATGGCGGAGTTCGGCGGCTTTGATCATAACGCGCAAGCGGTCAAGATTGTTACGCAATTGGAACGCAATTATGCAGATTTCGATGGTTTGAATTTAACTTGGGAAAGTTTGGAAGGGATTGCCAAACATAATGGTCCGGTCACTGGTGATGTGCCCTATGCGCTTGCGCAATTTAACGCGGAGTATGATTTGGACCTTGGCACATTTGCCAGTGCAGAGGCACAGGTTGCGGCCCTGTCTGATGATATCGCTTATAACAATCACGACCTCGACGACGGGTTGCGATCCGATTTCTTTTCCTTGGATGAGTTGATCGAGCTTCCAATTTTAACGGATTGTGTGAAGGAGGTGGATCACCGCTATCCCGATCTCGACCCCCGAAAGCGGCGGCACGAGGCTTTGCGACGTGTCTTTGGCGTGATGGTCGAAGATGTGATTTCTGAATCGCATCTAAGATTGGACGGAAAAAGATCCGTTGATGATATTCGCGGTGCAAATGTTCAATCGGTTGCGTTTTCAGACGCGCTGTTGGACAAACTAAATGTCATCCGGGGGTTTTTGTACGAAAATATGTATCGCCATGATCAGGTCATTGAAACGCGCGAGACATGTAAGAAAATTCTTCACGGGCTATTCAACGCCTATTTGAATGAGCCGAATTTACTGCCCGATGCGTGGCAAATCGATACCACCACGGATACCGCGCGTGCGCGCCAAATTTGCGATTACCTGTCGGGCATGACCGATCTTTATGCAGAAAAGCAATATAGTGCCTTAGGGCTGGATGGTTCGGTCGCAACGTGATAGGCCGCGCGAACATCGACAAAACGTGACTGCTATGAACTTATTTGCAACGATACATCAATCGGTTTTGGATGCGCTTTCGGCCCTTGTAGGGGAAGGTGCCTTACCCGATGGTTTGGACATGTCCAACATATCCGTGGAACCCCCGCGCGATCCGTTGCACGGCGATATGGCCACAAATGCAGCAATGGTTTTGGCAAAACCAGCGGGCAAAAACCCGCGTGAGATTGCAACGCTTTTGGCGCAGAAATTGGGCGATGATCCTAAAATTACCTCCGTCGATGTGGCAGGTCCGGGATTTTTGAACTTGCGGCTGAACATTGCAGAGTGGCACGGTATTATTCACGCGGCCTTGGATTCGGGCGAGAATTTTGGACGGTCGACGCTCGGACAGGGTCAAAAAGTGAATGTTGAATTTGTTTCCGTCAATCCAACGGGTCCGCTTCATGTTGGCCACACGCGGGGCGCTGTTTTCGGTGACGCTTTGTCGAGTATTTTGGATTTTGCAGGCTACGATGTTACACGGGAATATTACATCAATGACGGCGGTGCACAGGTCGACGTTTTGGCGCGCTCTGCCTACCAAAGATATCTGGAAGCGCACGGTCATACGCCTGTTTTTGATGATGATACTTATCCGGGTGACTATCTGAAAGCTGTTGGCGAAGCCCTAAAAGAAAAATTCGGAACTGAATTCCTCGACAAAGGAGAGCTGTTTTGGCTGGCTGAGATACGTGAATTCGCGACAGACGCGATGATGGATTTGATCCGCGAAGATCTGGCATCAATTGGTGTGAAGATGGATCAGTTTTTCTCTGAAAAATCGCTTTATGATGCCGGGCAGATTGAAGCGGCGCTAAGCAACTTGTCGGAAAAAGGTTTGATCTATGAAGGTGTGCTAGAACCGCCAAAAGGCAAAAAGCTAGAAGATTGGGAGCCTCGCGAACAGACGCTTTTCAAATCGACTGAACATGGTGACGATGTCGACAGGCCGGTCAAAAAATCTGATGGGTCTTGGACCTATTTCGCATCAGATATCGCGTATCACTATGACAAGGTTGAACGTGGCTTTGATCAGCTGATCGATATTTTCGGTGCAGATCATGGCGGCTACGTCAAACGGATGATGGCGGCTGTTTCCGCCTTGTCCGATGGCAAGACGCCCCTTGATATCAAGCTAACCCAGCTTGTGAAGCTGTTCAAAGATGGCGAACCGTACAAAATGTCAAAACGTGCAGGCACCTTTGTCACGCTGCGCGATGTTGTTGACCAAGTTGGCCCTGATGTGACGCGGTTCGTTATGCTGACACGGAAAAACGATATGCCATTGGATTTTGATTTTGACAAAGTGACCGAACAATCCAAGGACAATCCGGTCTTCTATGTCCAATACGCACATGCGCGGATCAATTCGGTGCTGAAAAAAGCGGCTGATGCTGGGATCACGCCCGATACAGCTGCGCTGGAGACGCTAAACGATCCAGCGGAGATCGATCTGATCAAATCGCTTGCCGAATGGCCGCGCCTGTTAGAGCTGGCCGCCAAACATCACGAGCCACACCGGATCGCATTTTACCTGTATGATCTTGCCTCGAACCTGCATGCGTTGTGGAATTTGGGCAAGGAAAAGCCTGAACTGCGCTTTTTCCAAGAAGAAGATGCCAAAGTGACAGCGGCAAAGCTCGCGATGATCAAATCGGTGCAAATCACGATTGCCACAGGTTTGAACCTGCTGGGCGTTACACCGATTGACGAAATGTAGCTTCTTGCAGTAAAACTTCTTCAAGATCCCAAAAATGGGACAGCGCATCAGCGCAATTGAGGATAGTTATGAGCAGGTTTCTGACCTTTTTGGCAGCGATGGCCTCTTTTGGGGCATTTGCGATGTTGATCCAATGGGGGATCACATTAAGCACACTTGATCCGTCTGATATTCCGGTCATCAAAAAGGCCGAAGGGCCTGCGCGCGTGGCGCCCGATGATCCGGGCGGTGAAGTGTCAGGCAGCCAGGGTTTGGCGATTAACGTCATTCAATCGAAAGGCGAGGCCGCCTCGACCGCCGATCAGGTTGTATTGGCCCCGCGCGCCAATCCGTTCCAGCCAGAAGATGTGGCGGGCCTTGATATCGAGGAACGTCTGCCCGAAGCAACAGAGGTTCGTGCCGAACTAGACCAAATCGAAGGCGAGATTGCGCAGTCTTTGCAGGATCAGCAAAAAAGCACCATGCAACGCGCAAGTGATTTAAGCGCAGAGATGAAACAGGCAGATGAAACAGCGATGGCGAAGGCCAAAGCTTTGTTTGGGATTTCTGATACAGCGCCCGAAGGAACAAAAGTTGCAGCAGTCGAGCCCACGGATCAAACGACCATAACTGATGTCGCCGTGGCTGCGCCTGCGGATGTCAGCGCAAAAATCTCAACCGAACGTCCGAAACATCGCCCAAGCAATCTTAAACTGACAGTGGCAAAAGACATCGACGCAAGCGCTGATGCCGCAAAAGTCGGTGATGTGGCGCAAGAACAAACGGCAGCGGGCGGCAAGCCAAAGGCGGGCACGCCTGTCATTCAGCTTGGCGCGTATCTGAGCCAAGAGATCGCAGATCAAGAATGGGCGCGATTATCCTCAAGCCACAAAGATTTGCTGGGCAGCAAAATCGCCTATAACACCAAAACACAGGCGAATGGCAAAACCTATACCCGTTTGCGGCTGCATGGCTTCTCTGACGATACGGAGGCAAAGGCACTATGCGTTGCATTGAAAGCCCGCAATACAGATTGTCTGTTTGCACGAGAGCGGTGACGTGACAGGGGCGATGATTTTTGGCCTAGGGGGCCAAGAACTTACAAAAAATGAGATCGCTTTTTTCAAGGATATCGATCCTTGGGGTTTCATTCTGTTTTCGCGCAACCTTGATAAACCCGCACAGATAAAAGCACTTACCGATAGCTTGCGCGATCTATTGGGTCGAGATTGCCCAATCTTAATTGACCAAGAGGGGGGGCGTGTTGCGCGCTTGCAGCCCCCCGATTTTACCGAGTGGTTGCCGCCTTTGGATCAAAACGCGAAGGTCGCACCAGAAGACGCACGCCAAGCCATGAGCCTGCGTTATCGCATCATCGCCAAGGAACTGCGCGATGTGGGTGTCGACGTGAATTGCGCGCCGATGCTTGATGTGCCACAATCTAACACGCATCCGATCATTACAAATCGATGTTATGGCCATGATGTAGATACGATCTCGGAAATGGGTCGTGCCGTTGCCGAAAGTCTGTTGGCTGGTGGCGTTTTGCCCATTATCAAACATATACCGGGTCACGGGCGCGGGTCGGTCGACAGCCATTTGGAATTGCCGAAAGTTTTGGCCGATAAAAAGCTGCTCAGCGATATAGATTTCGAACCCTTTCGGCGGCTTTCCGATCTGCCGATGGCCATGACAGCGCATGTGGTTTATGATGCAAT
>JBCCGP010000015.1:0-52074 GCA_039029215.1 Pseudomonadota bacterium | reverse complement strand
GCCGTCGATTTCGTCATAGGCTTTGAAATCGCCAAACTGCTTTGTGATCGCAGCCGTCAGCGTCGTCTTGCCGTGGTCAACGTGACCAATCGTGCCAATGTTACAATGCGGCTTCGAACGTTCAAACTTCTCTTTTGCCATATCGGCCTCCGTTTACTTTGGGGCCGATAGGGCACCCATATTTGAAGTTACGCGCATGCGCGTAAGGTTTTTTAGTTAAAATATCAAGTCATGATTTCGTTTGGAGGTTTTGCCTGATTTGCATGGCGGATATGCAAAAAAATAGTCTGGCCAATTTGTAGATAAAATCTACACTCAAAAGTGGTTGAGTGATATGCAAAATGTTCGAGAACCGATAAAAGTGCCATTGCCCAGATTGGGCCGCGAAGCGCGTTGGGGGTTTTTCAAAACCTTGCAAGAAATGCGCAGCAATGTTTTGCGGATTATTCCCGATATTGCTTTGAAACAGCCCATTGTGACAGGCCAAACCTTTGGCATTCGGTGGCATATGGTGATGGATCCCGAAGCGTTGGGGCATATCCTAAAAGACCGATTAAATGACTATCCAAAATCAACGGTTACGAAGTCGATTTTGGAACCCGCAATCGGGGACAGCTTATTTGTTGCAGAAGGCGCGCATTGGCGCTGGCAGCGACGTGTGGCGGCGCCAGTGTTTACAGCGCGCAATATTGCAAATCTGGGACCATTTATGACCGATGCCGCTGGCAAGGTAATAGAACGTTTGGGTGATAGGGCTGGCGAAGCAGATCTTTACGATGAAATGACACGCGCAACTTTTGATGTGATCGCGTCGGTTACATTTTCAGGAAGCGGAGATTTGGAAAGCGATCAAATCTTTGACGCGATTGACACCTATATTGAACAGGTCGCGAAAGTGTCTGTTTTAGATATATTGGGCGCGCCTAAATGGATCCCGCGGCCTAGTCGTTTGTTTGGCCCAGATAGTATGAAACGCACAAAGGAGATTGCCGATCAGGCAATCGAAGCGCGCAAACAGGCAGGGCCAAAAAACATACCAGATTTGTTGGATTTGTTGATGGCCGGCGAAGATCCGAAAACGGCACGCAAGATGAACCTTGCCGAAATTCGCGATAACCTTCTGACCTTTATTGTGGCGGGGCATGAAACCACCGCTTTGACATTATCTTGGGCGCTATATCTTTTGGCGTTTGATAAGAACGTTCAAAACCGTATGCGTGCAGAAACCGCAGAGGTTTTGGGCGGGCGTCTGGCCACTGCCGAAGACGTTCCGAACCTTCGCTATACAAAGCAAGTCATACAAGAAACGCTTCGCCTTTATCCACCAGCGGCATTCCTGTCGCGCACAGCGCAAAGTGACGATCAACTTGTCGATCGCCAGATCAAACGTGGCGAGACAGTCATGCTGCCAGTCTATGCGTTGCATCGCAATGAATTGCTGTGGGACAACCCAGACCAGTTCGACCCGGATCGATTTGCGGACGGCAAACAGATCGCGCGCTATGCATTTCTGCCTTTCGGGGATGGTCCAAGGATTTGTATCGGGGCGCAGTTTGCCTATTCCGAGGCCGCGATCATTTTAGCAAGCTTGGTGGATCGTTTCGAATTTGATCCGATCGAAGGTCGCGAACCCCAACCAAAAATGATTTTCACCTTGCGCCCAGAAGGGGGCGTTCCGTTATCCTACAAACCCCTCTGACGCCCATTCTTTGTCTGGTATGTGTCTTCAGAAAAGCGTAAATCCGCAAATATGACATTTGTCCAAATCTCTGATGCGCATACGTTGTCGAAATGGCGACGACCGTTTTTCTTGCTGGTGTGTATGGCCATTGCCATGCAGCTGTCTTTCGCCTTGTGGTCTACGCTTTTGAACAATTTTGTCCATGAAGTTGCGCATTTTGATGGGAAGGATTTGGGGTGGTTGCAATCCATACGCGAGGTGCCGGGTTTCTTCGCCGTAGGTGTGATTGTTGTTCTTTATCTGATGAGAGAGCAGGTTTTGGCGCTTGTGTCGCTTGTCTTGCTTGGCGGTGCGGTGGCGGTGACGGCCTATTTTCCAACCTTTGGTGGATTGTTGCTGACGACGTTTATTTCCAGCCTTGGCTTTCACTATTACGAAACCGCGCAGCAATCCCTGTCGCTTCAATGGCTAGATAAAAAGGAAGCCCCGCAGATGCTGGGCTGGTTGGTGGCCGCCGGATCTGGGGCCGCGTTGTTTATCTATCTTTTGGTCATTTTTGCGTGGCAGCTATTAGGGTGGCGGTACGAGGAACTTTATCTGTTGGGCGGTGGCTTATGCTTGGTCATTGTCGTCTTTTGTTTTTTAAATTTCCCAGCATTTACGACAAAAACGCCCCAGCACAAGAAGCTGATCCTGCGGCGCGAATATTGGCTTTATTACCTGCTGCAATTCATGGCGGGCGCGCGACGGCAAATCTTTTTGGTCTTCGCGGCCTTTATGATGGTCGAGAAATTTGGCTTCGAAGTCCATGAATTGACCGCGCTTTTCTTGATCAACTTCATTGCCAATATGATCTTTGCACCCGTCATCGGTGGGCTGATCGGGCGATTTGGAGAACGCTGGGCCTTGGTGTTGGAATATATCGGGCTAACGCTGATTTTTGGGACCTATGCTGGGATATATCTGTTTGATTGGGGCTTCGTTTTGGCCGCTGCACTTTATGTTTTGGATCATCTGTTTTTTGCACTGGCGATTGCGCAAAAGACCTATTTCCAAAAAATTGCGCGGCCCGAGGATATGGCGCCAACAGCGGCAGTGGCGTTCACAATTAATCATATCGGTGCGGTCGTCCTGCCTGCGCTATTGGGGTATGTTTGGATCGTTTCACCTGCAAGTGTCTTTGCCGTCGCAACCGCTTTTGCCTTTGTTTCCCTTTTGCTTTCGCTGCTAATTCCGCGTCATCCAGACCGCGGAAACGAAACCATTTTGGCGCGGGGCTAAGGATGAGCGGCAATCGTCGGGCGCGGTTTACCACAGGATCAACCATGCGCCATGTCGTGGTCATGACGACCAGCGGCATGATCGGTATGACGTTTATGTTTCTGGTTGATGCGGTTACCTTATTTTGGGTCTCGCGCCTGGATGTCGAAATGTTCATGGCCGCGATCAGTTTTGCGTGGTCGGTTCAGTTTTTCACTATTGCCTTTGCGGTGGCGTTTATGATCGCAGCCGCAGCACTGGTTGCGCGATCAATTGGGCAAGAAGATTGGGCAAAAGCACGCCGTCAAGGCACGGTGTCAATTGTGATAACGGTGACATGCCTTGCCGTTGTTTCGGCACTTCTTTTTATTTTTAGAGAGCAGTTGCTGAGCGCGGTTGGGGCAAAGGGCGATGCTTTGGACACCGCCTCGACCTTTCTAGCGATTTCCTTGCCAAGCCTGCCATTCATGGCTGTTGGGATGATCGGGTCAGCAATTTTGCGGGCAGAGGGTGACGCACTGCGATCCATGGCGGGCACGATGTCGACCGGATTTGTCGCCATGATCGTCGATCCGCTCTTTATCTTTGGGTTCGATATGGGTGTGCAGGGTGCCGCGTTGGGTATTTCCGTTTCGCGTGTTTTATCTGCCGCTTTGGTGGTGTATTTTGTGATCTTTTCCAAGGATTTATTGGGATGGATTTCTTGGTCAGATATCCGCCAATGGGCGATGCCATTTGCGGTGATTTTGATCCCAACCCTGTTCACGCAAGCGGCCTCGCCCTTTGGCAATTTGATTGCAACAGCATTGATATCAGAATTTGGCGAGGCAGCGGTTGCAGGTTGGGGCATTATGAACCGCGTTTTGGTCGTCGCCTTTGGCGGCGTTTTTGCCTTGTCGGGATCAATTGGCGGGATTGTTGGGCAGAATTTTGGGGCGATGTTGTTTGACCGCGTGCGCATGGCCTATCGTGATGCGGTGATTTTTTCGACTGTTTATGTTGCGATTGTATGGCTGCTACTTATTCTTTTGACACCTGCGATTTTGATTGTGTTCAATGCCAGCGCTGAATCGGCAAACATCGTGCGGGCCTTCACCTTCCTTTCGGCGGGTAGCTTCATATTCGCCGGAATTTTATATGTTTCAAATGCAAGTTTTAATAATCTTGGCCGCCCGATCTACTCAACGATTTGCAATTGGTTGAAAGATGGGATTTGCCTTTACCCTTTATGTTGGCTTGGAACGCAATATTTTGGTGCTGTAGGGGTCGTTTATGGTGCTGGATTGGCCTGGGTTCTCGCGGGCGCTGTGGCTGGGATTTGGGGCTGGTGGTATATTCAAGTAAAAGAGCGCGAGGGCCTGCGCAAGGCTTAGTCTGGAATAACCAAATTTGGCGGCTTATGCCCATCTTCGTGCATTTTGATATTTAAGATCAGTGTCTCGCCCATCTCTGTACGCGCTTCGATGGTCGCAGATCCCATATGCGGCAATAGCATCACATTGGGCATATCGCAGAGATATTTGTTCACATGTGTGCCCATCGCCAACACGTCCAAACCCGCACCCGCAATTTGGCCTTGCGCCAGTGCGTTGACCAATGCCGCCTCGTCAATCAAACGTCCGCGCGCAGTATTGATGACAAAGGCGCTGGGTTTCATCATCGCCAAACGTTCGGCGTTCAAAATACCTTTGGTTCCATCATTTAAGGGCGCACACATCGCAAGAATATCGATTTCGCTCAACATCCCCTCCAGACTGTCACAACGCGTGGCCTTTAATCGTGCCTCTTTATCTGGGTGGGCGGGAATTGGATCAAAATATTTGATCTCTAACCCAAAGACCTGCGCCTTTTCTGCCAAGGCCGTACCAATGCGACCAAGTCCCATGATCCCCAAGGTTTTCCCGCGCACGCGTGTGCCCAAAAAAGAACTGGGTGACCAGCCGGTCCACTCACCCGATTCAATGACCTGACTGCCCTCTTTGAACCGCCGCAAAACGGCCAATATCAACGCAATTGTCATATCCGCTGTATCAGAGGCAGAGCTTGAGGGCGACGTTGAGACGTAAATCCCTTGCTTATGGGCCGCATGAACATCAATGTGATCTGAACCGGAGCCATAATTCGCAATCAGTTTCAATTGCGCGCCCGCGCTTTCTAGCAATTTGGCATCAATTTGATCGTTTAAGGTCGGCACCAAGACATCTGCGCGGGCCAGCGCATTGGCAAGCTCCTCTTGCGAAAACAGATGATCATCTGTGTTCAACTCCGCATCGAACAGCTCTACCAGACGGGATTCGACCGCTGGTGGCAATTTTCGGGTCACGATGACTTTGGTTTTTGACATACGCCTAGGACTGGATTTTTCCTGATCATTCTGGCAAATTCAACCCGATGGGGAAAGACAAAACAATGCACCCCGAGCAGTGAAAGAGGCAAACATGCGTCGAGCCGTTGTTTTGAGCGCGATATTGCTGATGGCACCGATCACAAGTGCCAAGGAATTGGGTGATGTCACAAATCTGCCTTTGCCCCGCTATGTGTCCATGAAAGCCGAGGAGGGTTATGCCCGGCGCGGCCCAAGCCAAGGCCATAGGATCGACTGGATTTTCAAACATCGCCATACCCCGTTGCGCATTACTGGCGAATACGAACATTGGCGGCGGGTTGAAGATGTGGACGGCCAAGGGGGGTGGATGCATTTTCGGCTGCTTTCGGGTGTACGCACGGTCCTGATCACCGATGATGCGGCTGCCTTAAAACGGCGCGGCTATGAAGACAGCCAGATTGTCGCCAAGCTCGAAAAAGGCGTGATTGGGTTTCTAAAAGAATGTGCACAGCAATGGTGCAAGATCAGCGTGGATGGCAAACGCGGCTGGCTACCGAAATCCCAAATTTGGGGTGTTGGGGCGGATGAAATTCGGAACTGAATTTTCTGAGAGACCATTTATTGATTTCACCATTAGTATTCGACCTTACCAAAAAAACAATTTAGCGTCGCAACGATTCATTTGCGGAGACTATCATGCGCTATCGCCTTGGTGCGGATATTGGCGGTACATTTACAGATTTGGTTTTGGAAGGTCCAAAGGGTATGTTTTCGACCAAAGTGCTGACCACCTACGCAGCCCCCGAGGATGCGATTGTCGATGGGATGCATCAGGTCTGTGCAAAGGCAGGGATTGCTGTTGGCCAGATCGATCAAGTGATCCACGGCACCACGCTTGCGACAAACGCGTTGATTGAACGACGTGGTGCGAAGACGGCGTTTATAACAACCAAAGGTTTCCGCGATGTGATTGAAATGCGCACCGAAAGCCGTTTTGAACAATATGATCTGAACCTAGAATTGCCGCGCCCCTTGATCGAACGCTATCGGCGTTTCGTGCTGGAAGAACGCATGGATGCGCGGGGTCAAGTATTGATCCCCTTGGATCGCGCTGATATTGAAACACTGGCGAAGAAGTTGAAGGCCGCTGGGTTCACATCCGTTGCCGTTGGCTTTCTGCATGCTTACGCGAATGATGCACACGAGCGGATGGTGCGCGAGGTGTTGGAGGCAGAAATGCCAGAGGCGATGATATCCCTTTCATCAGAGGTCTCGCCGCAGATGCGCGAATATGAACGGTTCAATACGACCTGTGCCAATGCCTATATCAAACCGCTGATGAAATCTTACCTGAGCCGTTTGAAGGAACGCCTTGCCGCAGAGGGTGCGGATTGCCCCGTTTTCCTGATGCATTCGGGTGGCGGGATTATTAGTCTTGAGATGGCGGCCGAGTTTCCTGTGCGATTGGTCGAGTCTGGTCCAGCAGGCGGCGCAGTTTTTGCCGCTGACATCGCGGCGCGTCATGGGCTGGATAAGGTGCTGTCTTTTGATATGGGTGGGACGACGGCAAAGATTTGTTTGATCAAAAACCGCACACCCAAAACGGCACGCGTGTTTGAGGTTGCGCGCAGTTATCGATTTAAGAAGGGCTCTGGCATGCCAATTTCAATCCCTGTGATTGATATGGTCGAAATTGGGGCAGGCGGCGGTTCGCTTGGCTCTGTCGATGCGATGCGCCAAATTCGGGTTGGGCCTGAAAGCGCAGGTTCTGAACCCGGGCCTGCCTGTTACGGGCGTGGGGGGGAACGTCCCGCGGTGACGGATGCGGATTTGGTTCAGGGCAAACTTGATCCACAGAATTTTGCGGGTGGATCAATCGCGCTTTATCCTGATCAATCGGAAGCGGCGCTAAAGTCACATATAGGAGAGACCTTGGGCATGAAACCAATGGAGGCTGCGTTTGGTTTGTCCGAAGTGGTGGATGAAAACATGGCCAATGCGGCCCGTGTGCATGCGGTCGAAAATGGCGAAGACCTGTCTGAATATACCATGATTGCTTTTGGCGGTGCGGCACCGCTTCATGCGGGTCGGCTGTGTGAGAAGCTGGGCGTATCGCGCTGCCTTGTACCCAAGGGTGCGGGCGTTGGTTCTGCCATCGGTTTTCTGCGCGCGCCTTTCAGTTTTGAAGCGAACCGGTCGGTCTTTATGTCAATGCCGGAATTTGATGGCGATACAGTTTCCAATCTTTTCAAAGAGATGGAGGCCGAAGCAACAGAGTTCGTGCGCCTTTGCGATGCAGACGCAGACATACTGACGGACCATAAAGTCTATATGCGCTATCGCGGTCAGGGCTGGGAAATTCCTGTGCCTTTGACGCCGCAACAAGCGGCCAATCCAGATGGCGCAGAAATTCTTGACCTGTTTGAGGCGGAATACTCCAAGCTTTTTGGACGGTCTGTTGATGGCATGATCGCGGAAGTTACGGTTTGGTCGGTCAATGCATATACGCCTGTTGAGAAACCCAAACCATTGGCGTCTTCGCCGAAGGTTGATACGCCCAAGCCAATGGGCACTCGGCAGCTTTTCGAACCTGCCCAAGGCAAATCGCGTACGGCGCAAATCTACGCGCGCGCAACATTCCCCGATGGCGCATGCGTCGATGGTCCTGCGCTTGTCACCGAGGATGAAACCACAATCGTTGTACCCGCCAGCCGTCGTATGACAGCGCTTGCCGATGGCTGTGTTGCGTTGGAGGAGCTGTAAATGTCCACCCCATCAACCGTTCAATACCAAGTCATGTGGAACCGCCTGATCTCAATCGTTGAGGAGCAGGCCCAAGCGCTGGTGCGCACCGCCTTCTCAACTTCCGTGCGCGAGGCTGGGGATTTATCTGCGGGAGTCTATAACCAAGCGGGCCTGATGCTGGCCCAAGCCGTGACCGGAACACCGGGCCATGTGAATGCAATGGCCGATGCAGTTGCACATTTTGTCGACGAAATCGGCGCTGATAATATGGTCGAGGGTGATGTCTATATCACAAATGATCCGTGGAAGGGTACGGGGCATCTGCATGATATCACCATCGTCACCCCGAGCTTTCACAAGGGCAACTTTGTTGGCTTTTTCGCCTGTACCGCGCATATCGTTGATATTGGTGGGCGCGGCTTTGGGGCGGACGCCAATGATGTGCATGAAGAAGGGCTTTATATCCCGATCATGCGCTTTGCCGATCAAGGTGCGGTGAACACGATCCTGACTCAGATTATCCGCGCCAATGTACGTGAACCCGATCAACTGATCGGGGATATCTACGCGCTTGCCACCTGTAACGAGATCGGGCATCGGCGACTGGTTGCGATGATGGATGAGTTTGATCTGAACGATATTGAAGGCGTTGCAGATTTTGTTTTGGGCAACTCGCGCCGTGCGACGCTCGAACGGATCAATGCGCTCGACCCAGCCGAGGCTACGGGGCATATGCGGATTGATGGGTATTCCACACCAATTGATCTGAAGGTCAAACTGTCGATTGAGAAGGATCGGATCGTCTCCGATTTCACCGGAACATCCGCGCGGGACCGCAAGGGGATCAACGTCCCGCATGTCTATACAAAGGCGTATGCGTGTTACGCGTTGAAATGTGCGATTGCACCGGAGATCCCTAACAATGCCGCTTCCCTTGCTCCGTTTGAAGTCAGCGCACCCGAAGGGTCGATCCTGAACGCTGTCTATCCTGCACCTGTCGCCCTTCGCCATGTGATTGGGCATATGATCCCAGATACGGTCTATGATGCGCTGGATAAGCTTTTGCCAAACCTTGTGCCTGCCGAAGGCGCTGGGTGTTTGTGTAATTTCCAAGTCAGCTTGCGCCCGCGTATGGATGCCGAAGCGCCCGCTGATGCAACGCGGGCCGAGGTTTTGACGTTTAACTCTGGCGGGTCAGGCGCACGTCCGACCTTGGATGGGATGAATTCCACCGCCTTCCCATCGGGCGTGATGACCATGCCCGTGGAAGCAACCGAACAAGTCGGTCCCGTCATCATCTGGCGCAAAGAGCTGCGTCCCGACAGTGGTGGCCATGGCAAACAGCGCGGTGGGTTGGGGCAGTATATGTCCGTTGGCGCATGGGAGGGGCATGAGTTTGATATTCAAGCGATGTTTGATCGCGTGGACCATCCCGCGCGCGGACGTCGTGGGGGCGGGCAGGGTGGTGTTACCGAAATCGCGCAAGATGATGGCACGCAAATGCGTGGGAAAGGCAAACAGTTCGTCCCGCATGGCCGCATTGTGGACATGGCGTTTCCGGGAGGCGCAGGGTATGGAAAAGCGGCAAGCCGCGATCTGGACTTGGTGAAGCGCGACTATGCGCTGGGCTATATCAGCAAAGACAGTGCACGGCAGGATTACGGCATGTCGGAGGATGAAATAACCGCGATTGATCGCGCGCTCGACAAGGGGGAAGAAATTTAGATGACGGATAAATCGCGCTTATGTTCCGCGGCGGTATCAGTGTTGGATTTTTCATAAAGCACACGGTTATCTAGGACAATGATAGGCACATAGGATTCCTTTGATGAATAAGAAACCAAATAGAACTTCGTATGATATTGTAATTATTGGCGGTGCGATGATGGGGTCGTCGACGGCATGGTTTTTGACAGATAACCCTGATTTTGATGGCTCCGTCTTGGTCGTCGAACGCGATGCGTCCTATGAGAAATGTTCGACTGCACACACGAACTCTTGCATGCGCCAGCAGTTTTCGAATGAGCTGAATGTCCGTATTTCCCAATTTGCAGCGGATTTTGTCAAAAATCTGCGGGATTATATTGGCGATGATCGCGTGCCCGATATGGCGATCCAAAGCTACGGGTATATGTATTTGGCGAATAACGAGGCTTTTGCAGATAACTTGCGCTCGGCACAAAAGGTACAGCTTGCTGCAGGCGCTGAAACGCAACTTCTGAGCCCAGCAGAGATTTTAAAAAAATACCCGTTTTATAGTGTTGAAGATGTTGTTCTTGGCTCGATCAATTTGAAGGATGAGGGGTATTGGGATGGTGGCGGTGTTTTCGATTGGTGGCGTCGGTCAGCTCGCGAACGCGGTGTTGAATATATCGAAAATGAAGTTGTCGGGATCAACACAGCGGGCGGCAAAGTTGAAACCGTCACCTTAGCTTCGGGCGAGGTGATTTCTTGTGGACAAGTCGTCAACGCCTCTGGCCCTCGTGGTGCGCGCACGGCAGCGATGGCTGGCTTGGACCTTCCCGTAGAACCACGCAAACGCTTTACTTGGATTTTTAGCGCTGAACAGCCTTTGGACCAAGACCTTCCGCTGACCATTGATCCATCAGGTGTGCATATGCGCCAAGATGGACCGACAACTTACCTTGCAGGATGCCCACCACAGGACGGCGAACCAGCAGTTGATTTTGATGATTTCGACATGCATCATGATCTTTGGGAAAGCTATGTTTGGCCGATTATCGCGACGCGTATTCCACAGTTTGAGGCCATCAAAGTAGTGACCGAATGGGCGGGGCATTATGCGTTCAATACGCTCGACCAAAACGCGGTCATGGGTGTGCATCCAGAATTGCAGAACTTTGTGTTCTTGAACGGATTTTCCGGTCACGGCCTTCAACAAAGCCCCGCCATGGGGCGCGGGACAGCGGAATGGTTGACCTATGGGGAATACCGCACACTAGACATGAGCCCATTTTCATATGAGCGTATTTTGAACAACGAACCTTTTGTCGAGAAGGCTGTGATTTAAGGAGTATTGTGATGCGTCGACTTGGTTAATTTTGCGTAAAAATCAAAATGAGCAAATGCATTTAGTGATTCTGAGATTCATAAGATAGTAACCAAAATCGAAACGCATAAGAAGGGCACACAAGATGTATGAAAAACTTGTACTAACAGGAGCAGCAGGTCGTCTTGGGTCTTATCTGCGAGAGCCTTTGACGAAACTCTGCAAGACTTTGATTTCAACAGACATCGTTGAGGATATCGGCCAAACCTATGCCGGCGAGACATATGTCAAAGCCGATCTTGGTGATCTGGCAGCGATAGAGGCGATCCTAGACGGCGCTGATCAGGTTATTCATTTCGGCGCAATTGGGGATGAAGCACCGTGGGACAACATCCTGCATTCCAACATTATCGGTGCCTATAATGTCTGGGAAGCGGCCCATCGCAAGGGCGTGAAACGTGTGGTCTACGCCAGCTCGATCCATGCGGTTGGCATGTATCCCAAGACGCAATTTATCGGCACCGATGTCCCCCATCGCCCAGATACATATTATGGTCTGGCCAAATGCTTTGCCGAAGATCTCGCCTCGCTTTATTGGGATAAGCGCGGGATTGAATCTGTCTGCTTGCGTATCCTGTCAGCCGCGCAACCCACAAATCCGCGCGCGATTGGGTCGCATCTATCTTATGATGATCTGATCCATTTGGTCGAACGCAGCATCGATACGCCCATCACAGGTTTCACGATTGTTTATGGCGTTTCAAACAACGACCGTGCGCCCGTGGACAATCATCTGGCGAGCTTTCTAGGGTACCGTCCCAAGGACAATGCAGAGGATGCTGCAAAAGAGGTTTTTGCCCAGCATTCGGATCACGACCCACAGGATCCGGCACAAATGTGTCATGGCGGGCCATTCGCAACTGTGGAGCTTGGCAATTCTGGTACCGCAGGCATGAATATTGTGGATGATCGCAAGAAAACTTAAGCGGGCAATCGCACGGATTGTGGTGTGTGGAAAAAATCTGTTGGATCGTATTTCGCTTTGACCTTCTGTAGTCGGGCGTAATTGGAGCCCCAGTTTTCTGTGGCCCAGTTTTCGAAATACCTATCCGGATAGGCTGGATACATTCCGGTAGCGCCAAACTCGACGAGTTTGTTGCGAAGTCTATGAAGCGATGGATATGCCGATTTGGCCTCCGAATTTACTTTCGGTCGTGCTGAAATAGATATCAAAGCCTTCGCAGCACGGTGAGCATAGGCGCCGCTTTGCCCTTCTTCAACAGCGCCACCAAGAGCCCGGTAGAGAACAAGCGGCGCTACAGCACGATGTGCTTGGCCCATTTCATGTAAAAAACTTTCCCATTCTTGTGCATTCAGGCGGCGCTGCGTGTAGATTGAATTGTGAATGCGTCGGGTAGTCTCATACCCCGCAGGATGCAATGCAGGCGCTATTGTGCTCAGATCACCTTCGACGATTTTGGGATCGCCTACCATATGCCCAAGATTGAAAATCTCCACCGCAAAATCTCGCGTCGTTTCAAAATCTGCAAGCGAGGTAAGGTCTAAGGTTATCACAAAAGAATCGTCTGAATGGCTTGCCAAGCCGAAAGCAAGATCCAACCGTTGATCCGCAGAGGTCAAAAGCGTCTCTAGTCCAGCAAGCCACCTTCCCATGTCTTTTGCGTTGCCAGAAGCCAGAAATGTCAAAAGACGTGCTTCCGAAAAAGGAACTGCGCGCGAGGTGATGGAAATCAGTGCGCCGAAACCAGATGCAACGCCCCCTCTTAGCGCCCAGTACAAATCAGCATTCGATGTTTCAGAGGCGTTCACAATACGCCCATCTGACAAAGCAATTCGAAATGAAATTACCGCATCGCTTGCAAGGCCCAAGGCCCGACTCCATGCGCCAACGCCGCCTGCGCTGACATACCCCCCCATGGCGACTGTTGGGCAGGTGCCAAGTGGCAAAATCAATCCAAGCGGGGTCAACGCACGATTTAAGTCTTGCACGCGCACCCCAGGGCCGAAGGTAATAAGATCATCTTTGATTTCGATGCGATTGAAGCCACGCATATCAATCAAGACATCCTTACTTTGGGAAAAGCCGGCGAAACAATGTCCAGAGCTTTGAAATGCAAATTGACGATTTTTTGCCCGAATGAAATCCAATGCTTGTGTCAGTTCCATCTCGGTCTTGGGGGCGGCATATATTTTGGGGACGCGGAGGTATTCTGATTGATAGCCCCGCAAAATATCGGAGGCATCATCACGAGATTTGATCCACGTATTCTGGGCAAAACTATGCGTGGACAAGCCAGTTGTCAGTGCTGACCCGATCAGTGTTGACAAAGTTCTGCGTGTAATCATGCCTGAAATAGAGCCTAAATGCAAAAGAAGGCAATAGACAAAAACGGGTTATATATATGATGATTTGCGGCATCAGTCGCTTCAACTCGAAATCAAGTATCGTAACGAAACTCTTTATTTTCCTTAAAATTCTAGAAATTTCTGGTAATCAAGATTTATCATTTCTACGGGGTGTGAAAATGAAACAGTCTTTTAAAACATTGTTAGCTGCCGCAACTCTCCCCTTTTTGGCGGGTTTTGGTTTATCCAATTTTGCATATGCGGGGATTTTGGAAGATGAGCGTACCTGCGCTCAGATCGAAGCATCGCCCTACATGATGTCCGAGGAAACGGCGTTGATTGTGATTGTGGAAGAGGGACAAACCGTGTCTTGGACTAGCCCTGATGCAGGCACAGGGCTTCAGGTTGCTTTCATATCAAGTGTCGTTGGGAGTGGATCGGTATATGAAACTGCGGGCAGCGAAACTGCGCCTGAAAGTGGTGAGTTTGAGCTTTACTATTCAGCAGCACTTTCATCAACAATTGGGGGCGGCCCCTTCGCAGATATTGCAATAACGTGTTCAACCAGTGCTTCTGGAGCTGGCGCATCTGCGGCATTGCCTGCAAGTGGACAGCAGAAATCAATGTCTGATGCAGCGGGCAGAAGTTTCGCTGCGCGAAATGGAAATGGGACCAATAGCTTTGTTCCGACCGCGATGTTCTTTTCCACACAAAACTCAAGCGGTGCCGCCGGATCAGATTGGTCGGCATGGGTCTCTGGTAGCTACAGCAAATATTCCGGCAGTGTTGATGGACATGGTGCAGAGATTATTTTTGGCGTAGATCGTGCAATCAGCCCGAACGCTGTTGTCGGTGTCGCCGTCGGTGTCGAAGATAATGATTATGGCACAGATGCAGTAAAATCGACCGCAATTTCCCCATATTTCATAAGCGAACTATCTTTTGGTGGTACTTTTCAAGTCATGGTGACGCGGGCGGAAACTGAATATACTGGTACAACTACGAGCGATGGGAAACGCCTTGGTATCAGCTTCGCTTTGACCGGCGGATCAATCGATTTGAACCGCAATGCACTAGAGCCTTATCTTAAATTCACTGGGTATGACGAAGATTTGGATAATGGCACCGAGATCGAGGATCGTCGCGCATTGGTCGGTTTCAAATATACGTTGAATTCAGCTGGCGATTTTCAAACTTACCTGCGCGCAGCGATTGATCATCATAAAACAACATATTCCAGTGGTGGCGAAGTGAAATTCACAAAACCTTTGATTGGTCTTGGATTTAGTCGCGCATTACAAGGTGGTCTGATCAGCGCAGAGATTACAAGAAGCAATATTGCAGACGATGCGCACGAAACGACCGCTTGGTTGCGCCTAAACTTTACGTTCTAGGCTAGCTGAAATTATAAAACCCAAAGGCTTGTGCATTCGCGCGGGCTTTTGTTTTTTATAAATGGTCATAGACGCGAAAGGCGCTTTCGCGGTATCACAGTTCAGTTATGGAATCGAGCAGTGAACCAAGTTTTGAAATCTCTGACAGAGTAGAGGGTGAGACCCTAGTCGTTGATGTTGATGGTTACGAGGGCCCACTTGATTTGCTTTTGACAATGGCCCGGACGCAAAAGGTCGATATGCGGAAAATCTCCGTATTGGACCTTGCGCGTCAATATTTAGCCTTTGTTGAAGAGGCCAAGAAGGTCCGGCTTGAATTGGCGGCTGATTATCTGGTGATGGCGGCTTGGTTGGCCTTTATCAAGTCACGTCTGTTGTTGCCTCAGGATGAAGAAGACAATGGACCAAGTGGCGAAGAGCTCGCGGCCTATCTTGCCTTCCAATTGGAACGCTTAGAGGCAATGCGCAATGTCGCAGCCAAACTGATGGCGCGGGATCAATTAGGACGCGATTTCTTTGCGCGGGGCATCACCGAAGAGGTCACGCAAAACCGGGTGATCACCTATAAATCTTCGATCCTTGATCTGATGCAAGCCTATGCGCGCATACGCACCAAGGATGAGTTCAAGCCACTGCATTTGGACGAGCGGGACCGCATCGTTACCATGGAACAAGCGCTGACGCGGATGCGCGGCTTGATCGGATACGCGCTGGATTGGGGCACATTGCAACAATTCTTGCCCGAAGGCTGGGAAGATGATCCCAAAGTTGCGCGGTCTGCGACCGCATCGACCTTCGCCGCCGCTTTGGAGTTGGTGAAAGAAGGCCAACTTGAAATCCGTCAATCAGACACTTTCGCACCCATAGAATTAAAGAAAAAGAGCAGTTTGTCATGAGCAAGAAGCAAGAAGAAAGCCTGTTTGAGGCCCCACCGATTGCAGAGCAGGAACGCATGGTTGAAGCATTGCTATTTGCCAGTGCAGAACCCCTAAGCAAGAAGGCCATCGAAGGCCGTTTGCCGCATGGATCCGATGCAAGCGAGGCACTGGCTTTGGTCAAGAAGCGCTATACTGGGCGCGGGGTGAACCTTGTGAAAGTTGGTGATGGTTTTGCGCTGCGAACATCAAGCGATCTGGGTTTCTTGATGACACATGAACGCAAAGAAACACGGAAACTGTCGCGTGCTGCGATCGAAACATTGGCGATTATCGCCTATCATCAACCCGTCACCCGATCAGAGATCGAGGATATCCGGGGCGTATCTGTCTCGCGCGGCACATTGGATTTACTGTTAGAGCTGGAATGGATAAAGTTGGGTCAACGGCGCAATACACCGGGGCGGCCAGTGACTTTTATTGGAACGCAAGCGTTCTTAGATCACTTTGGCTTAGAAAGCGCGAAGGACCTACCGGGTTTGAAAGAATTGCGTGCCTCTGGCCTTCTGGATAATCGACCGCCGCCGGGCGCGGAGGAAGAAGAGACCATCGGCGAAGAGGCGACGGATCAAGATGAACTCTTTGAAGAGGAGGCTGAAGAATGAATGGTATTATTCGAATGATCGTTCGTTTGGTGATGATCAAGGGAATGCGCCACGGCATTGATTGGTTTTTCAAACGCCGCGCCACGAAAAACGCGCATGATGATATGACCCCTGAAGAGCGTCAGACCATGAAAGCGCAAAACCGCCAACAGGCGCAAACAACCAAACGCGGATTTCGTGTCTTAAAGCGGTTTATTCGGTTTTGATACTTATCTAGGCTGTTAGCTGGCCTTGGTTATTTCATGGGCTTTTCAAGCAAGGGATTACCGGCACTGCAAAAGCCGCGTTGCGAGTCAGACGGCTGGCTCTCACCGCGTGGGATTATTTTAATCAATTTTTAACCAAGTTTTAGGACTCATTTAAAAATAACTGAGCAGTCCGACGACCCGATCAACTTTGGATCAGTCGTTACATGGTCCGAAAGGAAATTGTTAAAATGATCGAAGAGTCACCGGCCTATGATGCCGATTTGTCCCCAATAGAAACCGAAGCTGAATTTGCAGAGCAGGCCACAGAATATGATCAGATTCATGATGGGTTCGGTAAATTAAAACACATTGTAGCGTCTAGTTTTTACCGGCAACCGATCACCGATCCCGTCAAAGAGGCGGAAAGCTATTTTCGCTTAATCCGCCAAGAAGGCATAGCAGCGTTTGATGTGGCCAGACGGTTGAAACAGTTCGAGACGTCTTTGTCAGACGATGCGCTTGCCACGGCGCATACAAAACAAGAGTTGGAATATGGTGCCAAAGTGGCATGGCGCAATAGTATTCGATGTATTGGCAGAATGTTTTGGCCGTCCCTGAAAGTATTTGATGCACGCGATTTGACAAAGACATCGGATATTTTCGATGCAATTCTTGCACATATTGATTGGGCTTCAAACGGCGGGAACCTTCGTTCTGCGCTAACTGTGTTTCGGCCAAGTGCACCTGAATTGCGGATATTGAACACCCAATTGATTTTATATGCGGGCTATATGCGCGAGGATGGAACCGTTCTTGGCGATCCTAAAAATGTGGTTCTTACAAAATTTGTTCAGCGGCTGGGATGGACGGGTAAAGGAACAGAATTTGATATTCTGCCCTTGGTAATCGCCAATGGAAATTCAAAACCCGAACTGTTCGAAATCCCTGGGGAGAAGATTATCGAGGTCAATATCCGGCACCCAGAACATCCAAAGATTGCGCGTTTGGGCCTGAAATGGTTTGCGTTGCCGGCGGTTGCCAATATGGCACTGGATATGGGCGGGATTACCTATCCCGCGGCACCCTCAAGCGGTATATATCAGGGCACGGAAATTGGCAGTTTCAATCTTGGTGATCCAAGGCGCTATAACAAGCTTGAACAAATTGCCCAAGCGATGGGATTGGATGCGACGCGCAATAACCCGCTGTGGCGTGACCAAGCGATTGTGGAGCTGAACCGGGCGGTTGTGCATTCCTTCAATACTGATGGTGTTACAATCTATGATCATCACAGCATGGCGGATAGTTTTAAAAAGTTCTGTCAACGCGAAGATGCCCATGGGCGAGAGATTTATGGACACTGGCCTTGGATCACGCCGCCGATGTCGTCGAACTTGTCTTGGGTGTGGCACGAGAAAAAGTTTAAAAAGCGTATTGTGAAGCCTGGGTATTTTTACCAACACCCGCCGCCAAGAGTTGCAAATATTCTAAACGGCATTCGACTTTCGACATTAGAAAGACTTGCAAACTAACACTCGTTATATTCGTTCTTGCAAATCATTCGCAACTAGATAAGGTCCCTTCAACTATGAAGGATTCTTGTTATGGACCCAATTTTACTGGCATTTATTGTCACGCTGTTTGCTGGTTTGGCGACGGGAATTGGCAGTCTGCTCGCCTTCACAGCGACGCCGACAAATAAGAAGTTCTTGTCGCTCGCTTTGGGCTTTTCAGCGGGGGTGATGCTTTATGTTTCTTTCGTAGAAATTTTGCAAAAGGCGATCGAGTCTTTGGCGGGCGCGTCAGGCAGTGACGAGTTGGGGTATCTTTATGCGACATTTGGATTTTTCGGCGGTATCGCGATTATCGCCCTGATCGATAAATTGGTCGATTTTGATCACGGCAACCCGCACGAGATGCATACGGTGCGCGAGATGGATGACCCCGATTTGCAGGAAAAGAACAAGCTGCTGCGGATGGGCTTGTTCACCGCATTGGCAATTGCGATCCATAACTTTCCAGAAGGCCTCGCGACGTTTATTGCCACCTACGAGGAGCCATCCGTCGGTATTGCGATCGCGATTGCAATAGCGATCCATAACATTCCAGAGGGGATTGCCGTATCGATCCCCGTCTACCACGCTACAGGGTCGCGGGCGAAAGCGTTTTGGTATTCCTTTGCTTCTGGCCTGGCAGAGGTTGTGGGCGCGTTGATCGGGTTCTTTATTCTGATCCAGTTCTTTAATGATTATGTGTTTGGCGTGATCTTTGCGGGTGTAGCTGGGATTATGGTGTTCATCTCGCTTGATCAGCTGCTACCGACCGCACAGCGCTATGGGTTTCATCACCTATCGATTTACGGGATGATCGCTGGTATGGCCGTGATGGCGCTGAGCTTGGTGTTGTTTTTGGTTTAGCGCACCCGGGCAGCTTCGCTGCTATTCCGTGTGTGGGATCAAAAATCTAAATGAAGTGAACATTTACCCTTGCTATCGGCGCAAATCAGCCTGCCTTAAAATGCTTTGACAGTTTCAACCCCTGACCCTGATAATTCGACTTTAGGTCTGCGCCATAAAGTACGTCTGGCACCTCGGCCATTTTTTCATACACCAATCGCCCGACCGACTGGCCATGCTCTAACGCAAATGGCGCCTCGTTGTTGCGGACCTCTAGCACACCGCGCGAACCGGCGCCGCCTGCGTTGGCATGGCCGAAACCGGGGTCGAAGAAGCCTGCATAATGCACGCGGAATTCGCCGACCATGGCCAAATAGGGCGCCATTTCGGCGGCGCAATCGGGGGGGATGTGCACGGCCTCTCGGCTGACCAGAATGTAAAACGCGCCGGGGTCTAGGATGATGGTTTTGTCATCGGTATAGACCGCCTCCCAAAAATCCCTAATCGCGTAATGGCCGATTTTGGACAGATCAATCAGACCCGTATGGGGTTTGGCGCGGTGGCCGACCAAACCCTTCGGCAGAGCAAGATCAACAGAAAACCCAAGGCCGCCATCGATTTGTGCCTCACCATCCACAAGTTTGGATGTTGCATGCAACGTGCTAAGTTCGGCATCACTCAACACCGCTTGACCGCGCCGAAACCGGATTTGATTAAGGCGCAGGCCGGGCTGAACAAGTACCGAAAAACTGCGCGGGCAGATTTCAGCGAAAAGCGGCCCGCTGTAGCCTGCATCGATGCGATCAAATTCGATCCCTTGGTCCGTAATGACGCGGGTCAGCAGATCAAGGCGACCCGTGGAACTTTTGGCGTTCGCAACGGCCGTGATATCAGAAGGCAGGTTCACACCTTCCATCAGCGCCACCAGATAAACGCAGCCTTTTTCCAGCACCGCCCCATCTGTCAGATCGATTTCATGCATCTTAAAATCATCCAGACGATCCGCGACTTTGCGATCACGTCCAGGCAGAAAAGAGGCGCGTAGACGATAGGCTTTTCGGCCCAAACGAAGGTCCAGTGATGCAGGTTGAATTTGATCGGGATCGGGGCTTTGGGTCAGGATGATCTGACCGTCTGAAATCATCGCGGCGATGGTTTGGCTTGGTAAAACGCCAGTTGCGCTCATGATCCCCTCGTCTCGTTTTTTGGTCGGGCTAGCAGGATTCGAACCTGCGACCTCTCGTCCCCCAGACGAACGCGCTACCAGACTGCGCTATAGCCCGACTAGGGGTGTGATCTATGGCGCTACGCCTAAAGTTGCAAGGGGGCAATGTGGGTTTAGCGTAACTCGCGCAAGGCACGTTTGATGCGATTTCTGACCATTTGAAGATCAAAATAAAGCTCCTCAATCTCGTCCAGCGACGAATTGGCTTTGGTCGTATCGACGCGAAAGTTTTGAAGTTGCATTGGGCTTTCAACCTCTGCCGTCGCTTTTTTGCTGACAGATTGATCGATTTTCTGGCGCGCAGATGCTTCTGGCGTTAATTGCAGAACATCATTTTCTTGGGCATCTCTTTCTGCGTGTTCTTGCACAAGCGATTCTTCCATGCGCAGCGGCTCTTCATTGACAGGTTCCGGCTCGGGCGCAATGACAGCGTCTTCCAATTGCAATGCGGACGTCTTGGTCGTTTCGCTTGCTGGCACCTCTTTTTCGGCGGCGACATCGCTGGTCTCTTCTGTGACCTCGTCATTTTTAATCTTCGCTTTGCGCGGTTTGCGAACGGTTTGGAAATTTAAATCAGGTGATTTCGCTTTAACGGCCTCTTCGCCTTTCTCTTCGATCAATTCCAAGACGGAAGCGATGGATTTGCCTTCGTCATGCAGCAGGGTTTTGACACCGCCGATCAGCTCCAGATCTTCGGGGCGATAATAGCGGCGCCCGCCTGCGCGTTTGACCGGTTCAATCCCGTCAAATTTGCTTTCCCAAAAGCGAAGCACATGGGTAGGGGTATCCAACCATGCTGAAACTTCAGAGATGGTTCTAAATGCGTTTCTTTTTTTACGTGCCATTGAAGGCTCCGGTTTTGACTGCTCTAGTTGCTTCCTTTGGCAACTCTTTCTTTCATTGTCTGAGAGGGACGAAACGATAAAACACGGCGCGGCGAGATCGGAACCTCTTCACCGGTTTTGGGGTTGCGCCCGACACGCGCGTTTTTATCGCGAATATTAAACGTGCCAAAGGATGAGATTTTCACATTCTCGCCGCGCACAAGCGCGTCAGAGACATGATTGAGTATTGAATCTACAATTTCGGATGATTCATTGCGGGACAATCCAACCTCTTCGAAAATTGCATCCGCCAAATCCATACGAGTCAATGTTTGCTCGGTCATTTTTGTTCCCCAAATTTCGAATACCCTAAATCTCTGAGGGGCGCTGAGTCAATGATTTGCAATATTTTTGTGCAGAAAGAGGCGCTTACCAGCGGAAAATCACAGACCCCCATGCCAAACCGCCGCCAATCGCCTCTGACAGGATCAAATCGCCTTGTTTTAATTGGCCTTTTTTATTGGCTTCCGACATGGCCAGCGGAATAGACGCCGCAGAAGTATTGCCGTGGTGTTCAACCGTGACCACGATCTTGTCCATCGACAAACCTAGTTTTTCGGCAACTTTTTTGATGATCCTTATATTGGCCTGATGCGGGATAACCCAACTGATATCCTCGCCCGTCAGTTTAAGCTTGCTCATGGCCTCTTTGCCGCTGGCAGACAGCTTAGTGACAGCGTGTTTGAAGACCTCTTGGCCCTGCATTTTCAAATATCCCGTCGACTGCGTCGAAGAAACGCCACCATCCACATAAAGTATGTCATTATAACGCCCGTCTGAATACAGGTCGCTGGTCAAGATACCGCGATCAGACAAATCGCCGTTGCCTTCTTGAGCCTCTAGGATCAACGCGCCCGCACCATCCCCAAAAAGCACGCAAGTGGTTCGATCATTGAAATCCAGGATACGGCTAAAGGTCTCTGCGCCGATCACCAAAACACGTTTGGCTTGGCCTGCAAGGATTTGGGCATTGGCATTGGCAAGCGCAAAGATAAAGCCCGCACAAACGGCTTGAATATCAAAGGCAAAACCACTTGTGCCAAGTGCGGCCTGAACCTTGGTCGCTGTTGATGGAAAGGTTTGATCAGGCGTTGAGGTGGCAAGGACAATGGAATCAATCTCGCTGGCCTCTATCCCCGCATCTGCCAAAGCGTCTTTTGCTGCATTGATCGCCAGATCAGATGTAAATTCGCCATCTTTTGCAAAATGACGCTGGGCGATGCCTGTACGGGCGCGAATCCATTCATCCGAGGTTTCGATAGACTTTTCGAAATCGGCATTTGTCACAATTTTTTCAGGCAGATAATGCCCAACCCCAAGGGGGACAGCTCTGATCGTCGCCATTCTGGAACGCCCTTAACTACGCAGATGGACTTTCTTCTAATTGTGCGGCTGTTGCAACCCTTGCTGTTAGCTTTTCGCTAAAGCGCATATCTTCAAGTTGGAAAGCAAGCTTGATTGCAGAGGAGATGCCAGTGGCATCTGCCGATCCATGGGATTTTACCACCGTTCCGTTTAGCCCAAGGAACACCCCACCATTTTGGCGGCGGGGATCGACACGCTTTTTCAAACGCGACAAAGATGTCAGCGCGAAAAGGGCCCCAATACGCGATAACAGCGTCGCTTTGAAACTTTCGCGCATCGCTTTGCCGATATAATCCGCCGTGCCTTCGCCGGTTTTTATGGCAATGTTTCCGGTAAAACCATCCGTCACAATCACATCAACACGGTCAGACGGGATATCCGTACCTTCTACAAAGCCTAGGAATTCGTAATCCGTCTGTGCAAAAACTTCAGAGATTTTCTCATGTGCCTCGTGCAATTCAACGCGGCCCTTGTGATCCTCGGTGCCAACATTCAACAATCCAACGCGCGGGTGCGTGATGCCAAACCCGTTGCGCGCATAAGATGCGCCCATAAGTGCAAATTTCGTCAAATCGCCCGAATCCGCACGAATATCGGCACCAACATCCAGCATGATATTAAATCCAATTGGGCTGTTGGACGGCCATAAAACAGCGATAGCCGGACGATAGATGCCAGGCGCACGGCGCAACACCAGCATGGATATGGCCATCAAAGCCCCGGTATTGCCACAGGACACGATGGAAGACGCCTCGCCATCTTTGACGCTTTGCACTGCGTTCCACATGGTCGAACCTTTGCCGTGGCGCATAGCATGGCTGGGCTTTTCATCCATTGAGATGACATGCTCAGAATGTTTCACTGTGCACTGATCAGCTATTTTTCGTTTTTCGATCAACGGTGTCAGGACGCTTTCATCGCCATGGACGATAAAGCGAATCCGCGCATTAAATTTGATTGACCGCGCAAGTGCTGCAATTACAGCAGGCGCACCGCGATCACCACTCATCGCGTCGACCGAGACTGTGACAATATCAGGGGCAGGGTCAGGATGGGTCATGCGATCCATCCAATATCATTAAAAGACTTGCGCTTAGGCTGCGTCGTCTTCCAGATCGATTTCGTCCACCATGGCGATAACTTCGCGGTCATTATAGTGGCCACATGCGCCACAAACATGGTGTGGACGTGTAAGCTCGCCGCAGTTTGGACATTCGTTGGGATTGTCTGCAACCAACGCATCATGCGAACGACGGTTATTCCGACGAGAGCGGGTGATTTTATTCTGTGGTACAGCCATGATCCAATCCTTGTGACATGCGGCATTTTCCATCCGTGACGACGCTGAAAATGTAGTCTACCCACACTTTCGGCACTGAGTCCCGAAATGAGCCGCGAACATACAAAGAATTTTTTAAATCGCAAGTGCTAATTCGCCCGCTATTTCTTGTTTTCTAATTTATCTTTTAATTGCGCGAGTGATGCAAATGGTTTCGCTGTCTCCTCGATTGGTGTGGCCCCTTTTGGCGTTGAAACGGCGCGTATCGTCTCTGTATCAGATGCACGGGGGTAGTCGGGGAGATGGAGGGCTAAAACCTCTAGGGCGAGCGTTTCAAGGTCCAAATCTGTCCCCAAAGGTTCAAGATTCTCTTCCAAATGCGTTTCGCTGCGGGTTTCCGCGTCATAAACATCAAAATCAGCCATATAATGCCGCTCAAAAGCTGCATCAATGCGGGTCGTGACATCTTGGGTTGTGGCAACGCAAGCTTGGATCGCAGTGGCCCCGATTGTGCCCTTGGCGCGCCAATCGCGTGCATTGATCTTTTGAAGCGTGACTTTGGCATCAAATTTGCGAAGTTGGCGAAGATCAAGCTGTTTTGAAAAGACCGCGCGATCCTCGGCGTCCCATTTCAGCACAAATTCATGGGCTTTATTTTCGTCCAGCGTGGCAAGTTCCACTGTTTTTTGAGGTTTCAAGGTCATTTAAAGCCCTGCGCTTTTCTTTGCTGAGTGTTTCAATAAGATGTTTACCTGTCTAGGGGGAACAGGCTATCTAGGCGGGGATAAATAAAATGCGGTCGGGGGAAAACATCATAATGATGCTCAAAGCAAAATTCGCGCTTATCGGTGCTGTATCGGCAGTGGTTCTAAGTGCATGTTCTGCGATTTTCTCGACCCATGGATATGTCCCGCCCGAGGAGGAGCTGGATCAGTTGGTGTTGGGTGTCGATACACGCGCCTCGGTCGAGCAGCTGTTAGGACCAGCGCAATCGGGCGGATATTTCATTGATGGCGATCTGTATTATATCCAATCAGAAATCCGCACATTCGCATATCGCGCGCCCGAAGTGATCGAGCGTGATATTTTGGCGATCAGCTTTGACGACAATGACACATTAGAAAATATCGAGACCTATACGCTTGCCGATGGCCGGATTATCAACATCGCTCGGCGCGAGACGAAGCTGCCAGTGAAATCGCAATCCTTCTTAGCGCAAATCCTTGGCAATATCGGAAATATCAATCCGGGCGATTTCTTTAACTAAAGTTGTCCCAGCGGGATGACCTTAGTGCGATCGCAAAGGGCGCGCCGGTGTCATTGAATTTCATGGTTAATAGACCCTTAAAAATTAAACCACTAAACCGGAAGAGTTTATCGGTGCTTGCGGATTATTAAGGGTCACATGACCGGTGAAAACTACAGAAATTTCGGTTAAACCTGAACGATCCTGCGCGAATTATCCTTCCTCACTCTTGAAATTCAACGTGACCCCATTGATGCAATAGCGCAGGCCGGTTGGTTTTGGGCCATCTGGAAAAACATGGCCCAAATGCGCATCGCAATTCTCGCACAACACTTCTGTGCGGCGCATGAAGAAGCTACGATCCTCGCGTTCCTCGATATCTGCGCCATCCGCAGGTTGATAGAAGCTCGGCCAGCCTGTACCACTGTCGAATTTATTGTCACTCTTAAAAAGCGGCGCATCGCAGCAGACGCAGTGAAACATACCTTTTGTCTTTGGAAAATTGTCATGCGTGAACGCGCGTTCCGTGCCATGTTGGCGGGTCACTTTATAAGCCAAGTCGGACAGTTGTTCGCGCCATTCTTGATCGGTTTTGGTGACTTTTGGCATTTTATAACTTTGTCCTTTCGCGCCAATTAGGTATCCTACCCCTTAAATAGGGTCGCGCGCGCAATGTTGCAAAGAAAACCAAGACACTACCGCTCACATTTTGTCGAGGGTGAAGCGGATTTGCTGAAGGCGCAAAGGCTGCGTTATGCTTGTTTCAACGACGGGGCGGCTGGGATTGATGCAGATGCATTAGATACCGCCTGTCAGCATATCTTGATCACAGATGCAAAAACAGGGGATGCGGTGTGCACATTTCGGTTTTTGGAATTGTCAGACGGATCAGAAATCGATCACTGCTATTCGGCGGCGTATTACAATCTTGATGCGTTGCGCACTTTTGATCATCCTTTGCTAGAACTTGGCCGATTTTGCATTGATCCACAGGTTGCCGATCCCAGCGTGGTGCGCCTTGCCTGGTCTGAAATCACACGGCTGGTTGATCAACGCGGGATCGAGATGATGTTTGGTTGTTCCTCCTTCGCGGGCACAAATGCGGACTCCTATCAGGATACATTTGCGCTGCTCAAAGAGCGCCATTTGGGTCCCAAACGTTGGCTGCCGCGCGTCAAAGCACCCAACGTGTTTCAATTTGCGCGGATATTGAAGTTTAAAAAACCAAATCTAAAATATGCCCAAAAGCGCTTGCCGCCTCTGTTACGGACCTATCTGACAATGGGTGGCTGGGTCAGTGACCATGCAGTTGTGGACGAGCATATGAACACATTGCATGTGTTTACAGGGTTAGAGATTGCATCAATCCCCGCAAACCGCAAACGCCTGCTGCGTGCAGATGCCGCCTAGTCCGGTTGCGGCAAGGCTTTCTGGTGTTCGAATTTTTTTACCATCTCTGACAGAAGCGCATCCTCTGGCGGGCAGGACTTGCGGGTTGTTAGATCGACATGCAGTAAAAATTGCTCTCCGGTTGCTAGCAGTGCGCCTGATGCGGATTGCATGCGGTGGAAAAGCTTCAGCTTCTTGCCGTCTAAAAGCAAGATTTGGCTTTCGACCACAATCTGATCTGCAACATGGGTTTCAAGCACAAAATTGATGTCGATATTCACCGTGAAATAGCTTTTCCCAGTGGCGACATAATCCGGCCCCGCGCCCAGCATATCCAATACTGTGTCGGCCGCGTCAGAAAAGACCTGCCCATAGCGGCTTTCGTTCATATGGCCATTATAATCCACCCAATCGGCAGGAATGGTACGGGATATTGTTTTCAGGGGCTTACAGAAATCAGTCGCATCCGGTTTATTGATCATGGCCTCATGCGTTTTGATCAAGGCACCAGCGGCGGCGTTTTGGGTTTTCAGCCCGCGCATCATGGCGACCAGATTGTTGTCCCGCATCCGTTCCAGTGCGCGGATGGAATGCTGGCCCGATTGGGCATCTGATTGATCCGCGATTTTGTTCACAAGATCATCCGTCAGATCAGGTACATCCATCAGCTTCGTCCAAGGCCATTCCAGCGCGGGGCCAAATTGGGCGATGAAATGTTTCATGCCCGCCTCGCCCCCTGCGATACGGTAGGTTTCAAACAACCCCATCTGTCCCCATCGCAATCCGAAGCCATAGCGGATGGCATCATCGATTTCCTCTGTGGTGGCGATCCCATCATTGATCAGCCACAGCCCCTCACGCCAGACAGCTTCCAACAATCGATCCGCGATATGGGCATCGATCTCTTTGCGGATATGCAGCGGATGCATGCCAATGCTCCGCAGAATATCCTTAGCCCCCTCAACCGCGCTGGGCGCTGTTTTATCCGATGGCACAAGCTCGACCAAAGGCAGCAGATAAACCGGATTAAACGGGTGAGTGACAAAGACATTATCGGGCTTTTCCATGCCTTCTTGAAGCTCAGAAGGTTTAAACCCAGAGGTAGAAGAGCCGATTAAAGCATCTGTTCCGGTTGCCTCGATTTGGGCGTAGACTTTCTGTTTCAGCTCCAAGCGCTCTGGCACGCTTTCCTGAACCCAGTCGGCCCCATTTAGCGCCTCTTCAAGTGTTTCGCAAAACACCAAACCCCCTTCTGCGGGCAGGGCAACATCATAAAGCATTGGCAGGGCGTAACGGGCATTGTCTAAAACTTCGCCAATTTTGCGCGGCGCTTCGGGATCAGGATCAAAGACTTGGACCCGCCAACCATTTAACAAAAACCGCGCCGCCCAACCGCCACCGATAACACCACCGCCAATGATACATGCTGTATTCATACCGGCGCCCGTTTGGTCAGGCCGAGCTTTTCGCGCACCTCCGCAGGCCCCATCAGCTCTGCACCCATACCTTCGATAATGGTTCGGGCGCGCGCAACCAGTGCCTCATTGGTGGCAAGCTCATCTTTGGCAAGCCAAAGATTATCTTCCAGCCCCACGCGAACATTACCGCCTGCAAGGATCGCCGCGGCGACATAAGGCAGCTCGTTGCGCCCAATCGAGAAGGCCGACCAATTCCAATCGCCGGGCACATTATTGACCATTGCCATGAACGTGTTCAGATCATCAGGTGCCCCCCACGGAATACCCATACAAAGCTGCGCAAGAGCAGGGGATTTCAGCACGCCTTTCTCCACCAGATTTTTCGCAAGCCACAGATGCCCGGTGTCAAAGGCCTCAATCTCTGGCTTCACGCCCAGCTCTTCCATCATCGCGCCCATTGCCACTAACATGCCGGGCGTGTTGGTCATAACATAGTCTGCCTCGGCGAAATTCATTGTGCCGCAATCAAGCGTACAGATCTCTGGCAGACATTCGGCCACATGGACAACGCGGTCCTCCGCACTGATCATATCGGTGCTGTCGGCCAGGGGCAGGGGGTTGGCGGGCGGCCCGAAAATCATATCGCCACCCATGCCCGCAGTCAGGTTCAAAACCATATCGACATCCGCGTCGCGAATACGATCCGTTACTTCCCGGTAAAGCTTCGTGTCCCGCGAGGGCGCGCCCGTTTCAGGATCGCGCACATGGCAATGCACAATCGCCGCACCCGCTTTTGCCGCGGCAATCGCGCTGTCCGCGATTTCCTTGGGGCTGCGCGGGACATGCGGGCTGCGATCTTGCGTGCCGCCCGATCCGGTAACGGCACATGTGATGAAAGGCGTGCGGTTCATTTGCAGTGACATGGTGTGATCCCTTGGGTTTCAAAAAAACCTAGCATTGTGCGTCTGGATGGGCATGCGAATTTTGCAGATTATCAGGCATTTTTGGCGTAGTGCCTTGTCAATTCTTTTGCGATAAGAAAGATGATGTGTGGGGCGGAAAGTGTGAAGAAAGGACAAAATCATGGCATCTTCACAGGCTCAATGGGCGGCATTGCAAACTGATAAGGCGCGTTTGGAAAAAACCCATTTGCGGGATCTGTTTGATAGCGATCCTGAAAGGTTTGATCGACTTTCCGCACAGCTGGATGATCTTCTGATCGATTTTTCGTGCGAAAAAATTGACGCGGATGCGCTGGCGCATTTGTTTTCCCTTGCCGATGCGACAGGTGTAAAAGACAAGCGCGATGTGATGTTTGCAGGCGCACGGATTAACAGCACCGAAGATCGCGCAGTGATGCATGTCGCCCTTCGGGCCGAGGCGGGCGATGGATACACAATTGATGGCGAAACCTTGTTTGATCAAGTCGAAGAGGTGCGCGCCCGATTTTTGAGTTTCGCAGAGGATGTTCGCAATGGGCGCTATGTCAATGCAGATGGCGCGCCGTTCACGGATGTTATCAATATCGGCATTGGCGGGTCTGATCTGGGGCCAGTGATGGCGGTGCGGGCTTTGTCGGATTTCGCGGATGGGCCGAATGTGCATTTCGTTTCAAATGTGGATGGGGCGCATTTGTCGGATGTGACAAACGGGCTTAATCCGAAAACCACACTGATCCTGATTGCGTCCAAGACATTCACGACAATTGAAACGATCACAAATGCAACGGCGGCCAAGGCGTGGTTGCTGGACGCGATGGACGAGGATGCGGCCAACCAGAACCTTGTCGCGCTATCGACAAATTTGGACGGCACAGCCGCATTTGGCATTGATGTATCGCGCGTCTTTGGGTTTTGGGATTGGGTCGGCGGGCGCTATTCGATGTGTTCCGCCATTGGTCTGTCGATTGCGCTGGCGGTTGGCGCAGATGATTTCAAAGAGATGTTGCGCGGGTTTCGCGATATGGATCACCATTTTCGAACCGCACCGATGGCCGAAAATCTACCCGTTTTGATGGCGCTAATTGGGATTTGGCGGCGCAACATCATGGGCTGCCCGACCATTGCATTGCTGCCCTATGATCAACGGATGGAGTTCTTTTCCGCATATGTCCAACAGATGGATATGGAATCGAACGGAAAACGCGTGACTTTGGATGGGGCAAAGGTTGCACAGGCCACAAGCCCCGTAATTTGGGGCACGCCTGGGACAAATGCCCAACACAGCTATTTTCAGATGATCCATCAGGGCACCGATCCAATCCCGGTTGATTTCATTATGCCCGCAATCGCGCCCTCGCCCTTGAAAGATCAGCATGATCTTTTGACTGCGAATATGTTGGCCCAAGCACAGGCGCTGGCCTTTGGCAAAACCAGTGCCGAGGTCGAGGCAGAGATGGTTGCCGCCGGAAAATCAAAGGCAGAGATTGCGGCCCTTGTCCCGCATCGGACATTTCCCGGTGACCGGCCGTCGACAACGATAATTTATCGGGACCAATCGCCCTATAGTTTGGGTCGCTTGATCGCGCTTTATGAGCACAAGGTTTTTGTACAAGGGGCGATTTGGGGGGTGAATAGCTTTGACCAATGGGGGGTAGAGCTTGGCAAAGTTCTGGCCAAGGAAGTGCAACCCTTGCTCGCGCCAGCGGCAGATCGATCTGGTTTGCGAGCCAATACGGTGGGAATAATCGACGCGTTGAATAGGTTGAAAAGCTAATCGATTAACGCGCCATCGAAAGCCTTGAAAAACGGCAGGATCAGATATTGCGCAAATGTGGTCTCGCGGCCTGCAATCGCGACAGAAATCGGCATCCCATTTGCCAGAATCAGATCCTCGGACAGGCTTTTGCGCAATCTTTCCAAATCCTCGTGATTGATTTCTGCGCGCGCGCGATACCCAATCGCTTCGCCTTCGGCACTTTTTTCTACATCGGGTGAAATCGCGGTTAGGATCACATTCACTTGCGGTAAATTGCGTTGGGGCAGTGCGGGCACCATCAGTTTTCCGCTGCGCCCGACCGCGACCTGATCAATAAAGCTGGGCGGGATCAGTAGATCAGCTTGCGGATTTTCAAGATTATCAGACAAGGTCACGATGTCCGATCCCCGGGGCGCAAACATATCAACCGTGTCAAATTCGAGCGAGACAATAGCGCCCTCAATCGGTGCACGCAAAATGGCTGCGTCGATCTCATCTGTCAGGTTCAGGTCCTGTTGTTCCAATTCTAGCAATCTTGCTTGATTCTGTGCGCGTTGTTCCAGCAACCGATCTCGAAATTGATATTCCAGAAGCGTGGCAGAAGCTTTCGCTTTCAACGCGCCTTCTGCGAATTGAAGTTTCTGGATTTGCTCGTCCGTGCGCTCTGCGTTTAATGCCGCAAGATGCTCTTCGCTTTGCTCTGCCTCTCGCCGCGTCAAAGCATCTTTGGCTACCAGTTGTTGGTTGCGCATGCTACGCGTTTCAACGGACGCAATCCGGGTGTCGAGATGGCGAAGTTTCTGAGTAACATGATCTGCGCGATTTTGCAGCGCTTCGGCCTCCGCGCGCAGCGCATTCACTTCGGCTTGGTGTGCAAGCAGACGTTGTTGGAAGCGGGATTTGTCCAAATCATTCGCCGCGGAGACCCGCAGATGATTGAGTGGCGCATCAGACATTAAAATCGCTTCAATCGCGATATTCTCACTTTTGATCAATGCAATGCTTTGCGTAAGTTTTGCATGATTTTCGCGCAAGACATGCGTGTCAAATTCCAAGATTGGATCACCGACTGCAACCCGATCATGTTGGCGCACGTAAACATCCGCGACCTTGCCGCCATAGTGGTGTTGCAAGACGAAATTTGGTTTTTCAGAGACCAAAGTGCCCGATGTATGAATGGTAGAGGCAAGCGGCGCATAGACCGACCAGATGCCAAACAACCCCATCGAGATAAGCAATCCAAAAAGCCCGATATAAAGCGGACGCGTCAGCGAGGCTGGAAGGCTGTTATTTTCTGCCATCAATGCATCCTATTCTTGGTGTCTTCTGGCAGGCCCGCGCGCCCTTTGTCCGTCGACAGAAGTGTTGAATAGATGCAGCTGTCTTTAAGCGTTTTGACCTTCATATCATCGGCAATTTGCATCACGACAGCCAAGGCGATCTCGTCTGGCGGCAGATCCAGCATATCGACCTCTGGATGGGCAATCACAGATCGCATTTTTTTCAATTTGGCATCCAGCACGCCAGCATCAGGATCAATCAGCGTCAACTCACATTGATTGTCGCCGATAAATTTGAATGTAAACACGACCGTCGTAGCCGCGTCCTTGCCGCGATTTTGGCCTGCGATGTTAAACAGCTCGTTGCCCACCATGGTCGCCTTTTGGCGGAATTCTGTATCATTGCTGCGGGTGAATTGGGCAGAAATCCAATCGTGCAAATCTTGAATGGAATGCGGATTAAGTGGAATTTCAATCCGTTGTTTGCCCGAGTTGATGCGTTGCAACACCTCCGCGCGATGGCCGTAATCCGCAATTTTTCCATTGTCGAGTCGCAAGATTTTATCCGCCAACCCCATGATCCCTGCGCGATGTAAGATCATCACAATCGTCATCCCCGTTTCCTTGAGGCGCGCCAGTGTATCACAAAGCTGCCGCTCGCCATCTGCATCTAGCAGCGCATTTGGTTCGTCCAAAAACAGATATTTAGGCTCAAAATAAATCGCGCGGGCCAACGCAACGCGTTGTTGCTGACCGGCAGAGAGCAGAAACGGGCTATCTTTAATATTTGTATCATATGATTGCGGCAGGGCAGAGATCAGACCATGCACGCCCGCGATTTTAGCGGCTTTGATGATTTTTTCGTCATCAGCATCGGGTACGAAACAGGAAATATTCTCGGCGATCGTGCCATCCAACAAATCCGCCCGTTGCGGAAGATAGCCGATGTAATTTGTGATTGCATCTGGGCCAAGCGTGCGGATTTCGGTCTCATCCAAAAAGACAGTTCCAATGGGGCAGTGTTCAACGCCGGACAGGCTGTTGATCAATGTCGATTTTCCAGACCCTGACACGCCGATAATCGCCAGAACCTCGCCCGGGTTCAGTTCAAATGAAATCCGATCCAATCGCGGCGGCAGGCCAGCGCCGCGTGGAAATATCAGATTGTCTACACGCATACTGCCCGACAGGGTGGGTATTTCGGTAAATGCGTCTTGCGTCCCGCTGGACTGATTTTGCAAAACCCGAAGGCTGGCTAGACCCAAGCGGATTTCCGACAGGCTTGAAAATGTGCCATCAAGCGTCAGCGTGGTTTTCGAAACGATAATCGATGCGGCAATCATCCCCCCCGCAGTCAACTCGCCCCGGACTACCAGAAACGCACCTAAGGACAGGGCGGTGATTTGCGTAAGGGAACGAAAAAACGTCAGTAGCGCCGATTTTAACGCATCGGTCGATGTGGTGTCATCTTCAACCGTTTGGCGTTTATGTTGCAGCGTAAAAAACCGCTTCAACAGGTTTTCACCCACTGCGCGGATGCCAAAACCTTGCTGCATCTGCATGGCGTTTTTAAGTGTGGCTTGCTCGGCTGCCGATAAGCTTTGTGCAGCTACACGCTGATCGCGCGTCATAAAATTCGCCCAATATTTCACGCCCGCCATAGACAGGACGATTGCAAAAATAAGCCCCAAAAACAGCGGGTGAATGATCAAGGACGCCACCAAGAAAAGGGGCAGCCATGGGATGTTCAACGCGGTTTGGGCCAAGCCCTTGTCAAAGAACCGTTTCGCGGTTCCGATGTGGTCGACCAAGGCCGCACGGTCGTCTAAATTTGCGTTCAGGGCATTGGGCGTGGCGACATGTTCGACCCAATGCGATATTCTAGATATGGTCGCATCGCGCGTATATTCAGAAATCGATTGCACGAGATAAGCGCCGATTGCCACCAAAAGCAAAAGCAGAAGCGTTGAAAAATTGCCACTTGTTACGACGCGGTCCAAGACCTGCATCATGAAAATAGGCGAGACGAGGATGGCCAAATTGCTAAAGGCGCTGATGGCCACCAGGGGCGCAACAAGCGATTTCAGTTTGTAAAGTGATGTGGACAAATTTGGCCCCTACGACTGCCCGTTGGGTCTAGGCAAGGCAGCCGAAGAACGCGTTAATTTGGCCAGTTGTTTGTTGCGGATTTTAGGAAAATTGGATGCTTATCACGCGGTGCTCGGGCGGCTTTTAATAGGTCCAAAAATCAAGAAAACCTGTAAACAAGAAAACTTGTATACGGGTTTTCTGAATTGATGTCGTTCGTAATGCGTTGCGGCCTTTAAACCATTCATAACGCTAGGTTTCTTTGGCGCGTGCCACTTCCTCTTCTTCCAGATCAGCATCAACAATTTTCGACAGGTTCGCCAAAAATCCCGTGTTAAAATCCTTCTGAATTTCTTTGGCCCGCGCGATATAGGCTTTGTTGTCCATCGCATCGACATTCGGATCCCAAAGCTCCGCCAGTTCACGAAGCGCCTCGCGATCTGCTTTCACAAAGACATCGGTGGCGTTTTCGATATCAAACCCGTTCCAGCCCATACCTTCGAGCATATATTTCGACACACGGATCGCACTATCAAAGGTTTCACGAACGATATCGCGCGAACCGGCCCGCCAAAGCTTGTAGACATGTTCGCGATCATAGGCGCGCGTGATGATACGCAGATCGGGGCGTTGTTGGCGGGCATGTTCGGTCAGTTTCACGGCGGCATCTCTGTCATCAACGGCGACAACAAGAACCTGACAGGTTTCCAACCCGGCGGCATGCATTAGATCGGGGCGTGTTGGGTCCCCGAAATATGCCTTGGTGCCAAAGCGGCGCATACGCTCGATTTGTTCGATATGATGATCAATCACCACTGTTTTAATACCGCAGGCCAAGGCCATACGATTGATGATTTGACCAAAGCGCCCCATACCAACGATGATTACGTTGCCTTGTTCGTCAATATCATCCTCTTCATGGTCCTCGGATCCAGAGTCCAGCGATTTGGTCAATTGCTCGTAAAGAATAAACAACAACGGGGTTAGCAACATAGACAGCGCGACAATCAGCGACAGCTTCTCCGACAGCGCTTGCGGGATCACATCATTTTGGACTGTCGTTGAAATCATCACAAAGCCAAATTCGCCTGCTTGCGCCAGACCAAGCGTAAACAGCCACTGATTGCGTCCTTTGATCTTAAAAATAATCGACAGCGCGTAAAGCACTGCACCCTTGATCAGCATCACCGCCAAGGTCAGGCCGATGATTTCCACCAAATTGTTAAACAGCAGATCAAAATTGATGCCTGCGCCAACGGTTATAAAAAACAGGCCAAGCAGCAGACCTTTGAATGGATCAATGTCGCTTTCAAGCTCGTGACGAAATTCGGAGTTTGCAAGAACCACACCGGCCAGGAATGTGCCCAATGCAGGTGACAAGCCGACAAGCGTCATCAAAAGCGCAATGCCAACGACCAAAAGCAGCGCAATCGCGGTGAACATTTCGCGCAAGCGCGAGGAAGCAACATAATGAAAAATCGGGCGGGTCAGATAAATACCGCCCAGCACGACAGCGGCAATGGCGCCGATTGTCACCAGCGTCACGCCCCAACCCGGCAGCCCGTCAACAAGGCTCATCGTTGCGCCATGCCCATCGCCGTGATGGCCCGCATCATTATGCAGACCCGGCAGAACCAAAAGCGGGATGAAAGCCAGCATCGGGATCACCGCGATATCTTGGGCCAGAAGAACAGAGAAAGAGGAACGACCGCCCGGCGTAGGCATGAGATTCTTTTCATTTAAGGTCTGTAGAACAATCGCTGTTGAGGACAGCGAGAAGGCGAGGCCAATGGCAAGCGCCACACTAAAGGGTTCACCCACAAACCAGAACAATCCGGTAATGGCAACTGCTGTGACACCAATTTGCATCCCACCCAACCCAAGAAGTTTGGCCCGCATTTCCCAAAGCGATTTCGGCTCCAGCTCCAGCCCAACAATGAACAACATCATCACAACACCAAATTCGGCGAAATGTTGAAGGTCTTGGGTCTCGCTTCCGACAAGGCCCAAGATCGGGCCAATAACAATCCCCGCGATCAGGTAGCCAAGAACAGAGCCAAGCCCCAAGCGCTTTGCGATTGGAACTGCAAGACAGGCAGCGGCAAGATAAATTGTGGCTTGGAATAGAAACGTGTCCATAAGGGATCCCTCAATGATACAGCTAGACTAGCAAGCATGCGCGCGGGAGCAAGGAAATTTACTGTTTCTCTAGCAGAACCGATCCAACCGAATACCCCGCACCGAAGGAACAAATCACACCTTTGTCACCCGCAGCCAAATCATCAGAGTATTTTGAGAAAGCGATAATCGACCCGGCAGAGGATGTATTGGCATAGTCTTGTAAGATATTCGGCTGCTCTGCGGGCTCCGGCTCGCGGCCCAAAACCTTGCGTCCGATAAAATCATTCATTGCCTTATTCGCCTGATGCAGCCAAAGGCGTTTCAGATCATTCGGATCGATATTGTTTTCAGACAGATGGGTCAGGATCATCTCGCTGACCATAGGTACAACTTCTTTAAAGACTTTGCGCCCTTCTTGCATAAACTGCATATCACGTCTGTCTTTGGGCTCATGCCCTTCGCGCGTGCGGCGCAGAAAGCCATAATTGTTACGGATATTGTTGGAAAATTCTGTGGCGCATTTAGTGTCGATGATTTTAAAATGCTCTGCTTTGGCATCATCTGCTGCCTCAATCACAGTGGCCGTCGCCACATCACCGAAAATAAAGTGACAATCGCGATCCCGCCATTCCAAATGGGCTGAACAAATCTCTGGGTTCACGACCAAGGCGCGTTTGACCGACCCTGCTTTGATCATATCAGCGGCGGTTTGAATGCCGAATGTGGCAGAAGAGCAGGCGACATTCATATCAAACCCAAACCCGCCACACCCAAGCAATTTTTGAATTTCTACAGCGATTGCAGGATAGGCGCGTTCCATGTTCGAGGCGGCAACGATAACACAATCAATCTCGGACGCAGCTCTGCCGGCTTTTGACAGTGCTTTTTGTGCGGCATCGACCCCCATCTCGGCCATGACCGATGGGTCCTCCATGTTCCGTTCGGGCAGGTTTGGGCGCATTTTTTCGGGATCCAAAACACCGGATTTGTCTAAAACAAACCGGCGTTCAATGCCGGATGCTTTTAGAATAAATTCGGTTGAACTGTATTCCTTGGCCGCGATTTCGCCGCTGGAAATAGCGTCCTTGTGCTGGTCATTAAATTTATCGACATAAGCGTTGAAAGCAGCGACCAACTCGTCGTTCGAGATTGACAGCTCGGGTGTAAAAACACCACTTCCCGTGATGGCAGCAGATTGCATGCGCTCCTCCCAAGTTGGATGTTTATCGCGAGGCCAAAGCGATGCGTCAAGCGAAACCATCTGAGATGTGCATCATTGATCGAAGACTCCTTCGCGGGCCAGCAATTCGTCCACAGTGTAGGACTGGCGAACGGGATAGTCGACTTCGGGCTGGAAGTTCGGATCAGCACGCATACAGCCCACACCGCAAAGCTGGCGTGCCTGCATGTTGACGCCATCAATATACCAAACCCGCCCACCAGGGGTGATCAGATATCCGTCAATACCCTCATTTGCATCCGCCAATATGTCACCAGAACTTGGCACCTCGCTATCTGCATCCTCGGAATAGGTTCCATGTGTATGGTAAGAGGCGACAATATCTTGCCAACGTCTGGGCGGGTTTTTGGGGCGGCAAACATCTGCGCGCCCGCGCCGTGGTTTGCTAGCCGCCAAGCGCCCGTTCTCATCAACCCCGATATAGCCGCAATGCTCGCGCCCGCGTTCCAGCGAAAGTGCTTGGGCCTTTGCAAGCGCTTCTTGTGCAAATCTAATCTCAAAATTGGCTTGAGGCTCGGCGGCTTGGGTCAGGCCAAGCAGGGTGATCAAAGAAACGAGAGACATTTTGCGCATCAGATTGCTTTCACTTATTGAGGTGTTTGTCGCGCTGGTTCTATGGCACCAAAGCACAGGCCTGTCATCCAATTAAATGGGTCTTGATTTGCACGATGTCCGGGACTTGCATCCCTCGCTTGGTTTGAAAACCTGTAAACCCATAAACAAGAAAACTTGTATACGGGTTTACAGGTTTCCTATTTTTTGCGCGAACAGCAATAATGACCAAGACCACCCTGCGGTGTTCACCAAAACCAATCCTCACCCCAAAGATCGAATTTTTTCCGCGGCCTCAACCAAACTGTCAGCGAGGATCAATTTTTCATGCCCATCACTATGCGCTTCTTCCAAAGCCCAAGTAATGTGATAGGGCACATGCGCGGCATAGGCACCGGCATTAAGTGCGGGCAAAATATCTGATTTCATCGAGTTGCCGATCATCACTGAATGATCAATCCCAGCATGGCGATTGAAAATCTGCCGATAGGTCTGATCGGTTTTGTCACTAACAATTTCAAGCGCTGCAAAATGCCCGGCCAATTCACTTTCCGCGATTTTGCGTTCTTGATCTTTCAGATCGCCCTTGGTGATCAGAACCAGCTCATACTCTTGGGCAAGCTGATCAATTGTCTGCGCAACCTCGGGCAACAACTCGACCGAGACCAACAGTAAATTTCGACCGATCTCTAAAATCTGGCGGACATGATTGGCATCAAGCTGATTTTCAGTAATCTCTAGCGCTGTTTCCATCATAGAGAGGGTGAAGGGTTTCACGCCATATCCATAAAGCGACAGGTTCTTGCGCTCTGTTTCCAAAAGTCGCACCTCGATCGCGTCGGCATCCAAATAGTCAGACATGACGGCCACATAGTCTGCATGCGCTGACTGAAAGTGATTTTCATTATGCCACAGCGTATCATCTGCATCAAAACCAATGGTGCGAATATTAGCCATGGGCGATCCTTGGGCGTCCGCTGGCCACGGCTGTGATTGATGCGGACACAAAGGTCATCCGGCCATCAATTTCGGCCTCTTCCACATGTTCCTCATACCGCAATTGAATATCGCCGGCACCCGCGGAATTTGCTTTAGCTTGTGCCTTTGATCCAACAGCATCACGCAACACATCCAATGCCCTATCGCGCGCATTAAACACCTCGGGCCCTTCATCCAGAAAGATCCGAAATGCGCCTTCGCCTGCGGCCTCGCATTTGCCCAAGACGCGCATCGTGATTTGGCCAACAACGGCACCAATCGCATTTGCCACATGGGCGTATTCCGGCAGTTCCGTTTTGCATCCCAACAGATCCCCAATGGCGGGATAGTAGGTGGCGGCCGATGCCCCCAATCCAATCAATGGCATATTCAATCCACTATCAACCGCCACCGCGCCGCGATGATGGTCCAATCCGATTTGGGTCAAGATATGTGTCGCCAAAGCCTGTGCATTCTCAAACCCATCCTCTGCGAACCCAGCCTGCAAAAGAAATTCGGCCGTTTGCCGTGTCAGTTGATCGACAATCCTTTGCGCCAATATCGTGGGATTATCTGCGAGTATTTCACCTGACCCAGTCCGATAGCGCGAAAACAAGGTCAGCGCCTTTTCGGCGGCCTCCTTGTCCCAGCTGTGAAGCGCGCCCAATACATGGGCCGCATCAGAAGGCGTGACACCAACAGGCAGGACCAACCCACGCGCGCTTAACCGCGAGATGCTGCCTAAATCCAGCCGTGTCTCGATCGCGCGCGACATGGGCAGGGGGCCGTCATCAAGTCGCGACAAAACCTTGATATCGCGCGCGCTCAACCCATCGGTTTGGCCGGGCAAACGGGTTAGGAATTGTGTTGCGAATTCTTCGATGCGGGTTTCCGACAGCCGTCTGTCTAACACATCATGGACCATGTCGCCATGTGTCGTTGCCAACAAAGAGACGGGCATGACACGACGTGGCCCAAGCTGTAACCCACCTTGCAAACCATCGCGGTTCAGCGTCACCGCGCTATCCCCGCCAAGGCCGAAGGTTTTCACCGCCACCGCTTCGACCATTGTGCGCAATCCACCAACACGCGCGCCATCTGGATCGATTTGCGGCTGACCACCCCGAATGATGGCAATATCGGTTGTGGTCCCCCCAATGTCGGACACCATCGCATCGGATTGATCGGTTAACCAGCGCGCGCCAACGATACTGGCCGCAGGACCGGACAGAATTGTCTCAATCGGTTTTTCCCGAGCTTGCGCGGCGGAGATCAACGCACCATCGCCGCGCACGACCATCAAAGGGGCGGAAATACCGATATGTTTAAGGTAATCTTCGGTCGAGCCGATGAGTTGGTCAATCATCCCAATCAACCGCGCATTTAGTACCGCGGTCATGGCGCGTTTCGGGCCGCCCAGTCGTGCAGACAGTTCAAACGAACACGAGACAGGCTTTCCGGTTTCTTCGCGAATAATATCGCGCGCGCGTCTTTCATGTGCTGGATTACGGGTCGCAAAAAGTGCGGCCACCGCAAACCCAGAAACGCCCTCAACGGTTTTCAATTGCGCGCGCAAATACGCCTCGTCTAATGGCGCTTGCTCAGATCCGCTGTGGCCATGGCCGCCAGACAGTAAAATATGGGGATCCCCTTTCAACGCATCCGCAAGGCTTTGCCGCGTCAGGTCTTTTGCGTCAAAGCCTATAAAGACCAAACAAATGCGCCCACCCTTGCCTTCGACAAGCGCGTTGGTTGCAAGGGTCGTGGAAAGGGACACCATATCAACTGCATCTGCGGTCAGCTTTGCAGCATCCAGAACCGCCTCTACCGCGCCGCTGACACCAATTGACAAATCTTCGCGTGTGGTCAGTGATTTTGCCGCCGCGATCACCTCGACCTCGTCGCGCAGCAATGCCGCATCCGTGTAAGTGCCGCCCGTATCTATGCCCAGTACGATGCCCATTTTGCCCTTCCAGAAATACCTTTGGCCTTTTGAGGAAAACACCCTGACTTGTCCAGTGATCATCGTTGCTGGATTTGAAGCTGAAAGACGCAAAGTCAGAATTGATTGCGTGTTCATATTGGTCAACACTGTATGCAAAGATATTCAGGGGAACACGATGCCAGACACGATTTCCATCAGCCAAGATGCGGCGATCACGACTATTCGCCTCAACCGCGCAGAGAAGAAAAACGCAATGTCCTTGCAGATGATGCAAGAGCTGATTGATGCGGGTCGTGCGGTGGGCGCTGATCCATCTTGCAGGGTCGTCATCTTAACAGGTGAGGGGGATAGTTTTTGCGCAGGGCTTGATCTGGCCGATTTGATGAAGCTTGGCGGGGATGTGGGAAAAACCAAAGAGATTTTAGATACGCCGATTGATGACACGGGCGCAAACCTGTTTCAATTGCCTTGCACGATCTGGCGTCAATTGGATGTCCCGGTGATTGCGGCGCTGTCAGGCAATGTTTTGGGTGCAGGCGCGCAATTGGCACTCGGCGCAGATTATCGGATCGGTGCACGCGATGTGCGGTTTTCGATCTTAGAGGCGAAATGGGGTTTGATCCCAGACATGGGGATCACGCAAATATTGCCGGGGTTATTGGCTGCAGATCAGGCGTTTGAACTGATTTCCACAGGACGGATTTTAGACGCGGAAGAGGCCTCGGCCCTTGGATTGGTCAGTAAGCTGGCAGATGATCCCGAAGCTGAAGCACAAGTGTTGGCCGAAACGCTCTGCGCGTCCTCGCCACAGGCTTTGGCGGCAGGAAAGGAATTGATCCGCAAATCATGGGGCAGCCCTGACGATGGATTGGCGTTAGAGGCGGCGTTGCAAAAAAGCCTGATCGGGACGCCAAATCAGATGGAAAAGACCATGGCATCAATGCAAAAACGGGCGCCCCATTTTAAGACCTAGAGCATTTCATGTTGTAATCTTTCCGCGAATTATGGCCGCGCATTACACGAGTATTCATCCCAGAACTTTTCGCTTGGGCATGGGCGAATTCTGATCGAATTTGACACCTGAAAACCGGTTTTCCAGGAAACCTATAAACAAGAAAACTTGTTTACGGGTTTTTTGATATTATTATTAAAAAACAGATAGATAACATAATGTCCTAGCTAGGACATCCGTTCAATCCTCAGATTCCAACTGAGCCTCTGGGATTTCCACTTCGGTTTCATCTCGCTCTTCCGCAGCACTCTCAGACCGATCCAAAAGCCGCTCTGCCAGCTCCTTGATTTGTCGAAGCCGATCCGTTTGTTTCGGGGCATCCAGCGGTAAAGCGTGGGTGTTCGTCGGGCTGATCGCCAGCGAAGTGCCCCCAATGGGTGCCGTAATAACGCCGCGCCGATAAAGCAGCGTGTTGATCCGTGTGGCCACATCCGCCTCAACCTTCAAATGGCGCATGAGCATCGGAACAGAAGATTTGTTATGGGCACGGGCAAGGAATTTGGCCTTCGCATAAAGCTCGGGCGAGGCTTTGGCGCTAAGGGCGAGCGCCGGCTTCGGAACGGCGAAAAGCGCGGTGAGGCCAGCTAGAAAAGATCGGCGGTGCACTGGGTATTCCTTTCAAAATCCGCGGCGCCAGATGCGCGCAGCGCCAAGACGGTTCAAATTTTATGTTGCTTGTGCATAGGCCGCGATGAGCTGTGTCAGATGCGCGACTGGAAATTCGCGCGGCTCCAATTCAAAACGTGCCATGCGCCCAACAATTTCAACGGGTTTTGAATAAGCCTCAACCTCACGATATTTTGGTCTGTTGACATAATCATCGAACAAGACATTAACTGGGCGCTTTATTTGCAGCATGGTTGTAATAAAACACGCTTTACGAAATCGCCCATCAATCATGACCGTATCAGGATGCCAATCGCCCATGCGGTCCCAGATTTCATTTGGGTAGCGATGAAACTTTCTATGATAGCGCGAATTTTCTGGGAATCCCCAAGATCGCGTTGGACCGATATTGGCATGATGGATCAAAAAACGGTCTGTATCATAATGCTCAGACAATATTTTGTTCATTTCTAAGGCCCAGTTTTGATCGCTTTCAACCGCGACAACGCGTTTGGCACCGCCGTTGAGTGCAAGGGCCGTTGACCCGCCGCTGCCATATTCAAGAATATGTTCACTTTGGCTGTAGACTTTTTGGACAAATTCCAGCGTGTCAGGTGGGAAGGTAATAAGGATATCGTGCAGTTTTTTTGTATTCAGAGGGGGCGGTATCGTATTTGGTTGCATCGTATTGATTGATCCATTGGCTAAAAGTTTTTCACCCGAAGCTCAGGAAAAATTCAAGGGTCTTCTAAATGAGATTGATCTGAAAGAGAAGGTTGGTATTCGACGGGCTTGGGATCGGCGTCTGTTTCAGATATGGGATTTTCTTCTGCTGTGTGGGGTGTTTTCCCGCGTTCAACGATTGTCTCGATCGTTTTGCTGGGTGTCTTCTGCTTAAGGGCAAGTTTTGTGCCTGCGTGTGGGGCGGCAACTTCGGGGGCGAGCGCTGGGATGTTCCACGGTTTCAGTGCGGTGGCAAGGCCTGCTTTGGGTGCGGCGACGATACCTTCTTTGAACAAAAGATGCTGCACATCGCGGGCCATGGAGCGGTCGAGGCGAAGTTGGGTCATCAGCCCCTCGACCGAGATTGCGCCGCGGGTTTCAGCGACCAATTTAGCGACCCAGAAATGATCCTGGGCGGCAGCCGTGGGGGCGGCGGCGAGGGGGATTTTAAGGGGTGGCAGGGCCAATGCGGCAGCGATGGAGCCTAGGAAGGTGCGTCTTTTCATAAGGTTTTATGTAAGGATGCCAGCGGATTTTGTAAGTGTCCAAGGTTGGACACTATGTTAACATATTGATATTAAATATATTTTATGAATTTTAAACGTCAGCTATCCAGTTCTGCTCGTAATGTGTGCCGTCACAAAAGGGCTTGTTTTTTGACAAGCCACAGCGGCACAACACGTATTTCTTCTCCGACTGGCCATCGGCCCAATAGTTGCTATTCGTGTCCACATTGCGCACCCAATAGGGTCCGTTTTTTTCAACTTCGATTTTGACAGCGTCATCGGTGATCGCCTCGGGCCCATCGTTTTGTTCAAACCGCAATGCGCCCGATGGGCAATTGGCAACCACCTCTTTGATTTGATCCAATGTGCCTTCATCGGGCTTGACCCAAGGTTTTTCCTTCACGTTGAAAATATGGGCAGCCCGTTTGCCGCATTCGCCGGCATGCGAACACAGCAGTTTGGAGAAATGCACGGTGACGTCTTTGCCCGCATAGGAATAGCCGCGGTCATATTTTTCGGCGCGTTCTGGATCGGGGCTGCTGTCAAAACCAGCATCCTTATGCGCGCCATCGCAGAAAGGTTTATTTTTAGACTGCCCACAGCGGCAAAGGAACAGTTTTTCTTTGGGATGGGTTTTGGTGCCGTCTGGCAAGATGAAATCGGGGATGTCTTCGGCCACAAGGGGGCCGTTGGGGATGGCTGTGACTTTTGGCATATAAACTCCTCCGCTGCGTCCATGAAGCCATAGCGCACGCGCGTAAGCAAGCGATGCTTTGGAAACAGAGTGTTTAGGGCGGAGGTTTGGCGGGTTTGCACCCGCCGATGTGTATTAGAGCAGCTCTAGATTGACTGCTGATTTCTTGCCATTGCGGCCTTCTTCTAGCTCGAAAGAGACCTTTTGGTTCTCTTCAAGGCCTGCAAGACCTGCGGCTTGGACGGCTGTGATATGCACGAATGCATCATCTCCGCCACCTTCAGGCGCGATGAAGCCGAAGCCTTTGGTTGGGTTGAACCATTTTACTGTTCCTGTCGGCATGGACGGGATCCTTTCTTGTTTTGTTTGGCTGCGTTGTGCGGCCAATCGTATTGCATCAGGGTGCAGTCGCGAAGTCCCATGCAATATTCAAAACAGTAGGATAGTCGGTGGTGCGTCTGGGTGCTATGCTGACATATGCGCCTTGGGGGACGAAAAAGCAAGAGTTTTGAAAAATGACCCTAGGGGAACTTTATTTGCAGATGTTTGCACTGCGTTGATCTAGGGCATGGGCGATCTTCACCCATCGATTCTCAGATTGCTCAAAGTTTTTCGATTTTAGTTTTGAATTTAGTGTTTAAAAAAGGCCATGCATCGGTTTCGATAAATTCCCAATATGGGCTTGTCTTCCAAGCTTTGATCCGTTCTTCCCATTTTTTCCACGCTTCCCGCGGCATCCACTTATTGTCGTGTGCATCGCTTGCTTGCTCTATATGTTCAAGTGCAGCGCGGACAAAGCGATAGCAGGCGCGCTCTTTATCATTCATTTTATGCCAAGCGCCGAATGGCTTTTTTGACTGTGCAGTTCGAAGTGATTTCAATTTTGTGGCTGTGAAGGGATTCCAAACAGCATTTAGATTGGGATTATCAATCGTTTTTAGCATATGTTCCATATGGCGTTCTGTAAGATCGTGTAGGAACTGCAATCGTGTGGCGCTGACGGTGCGACGAAAATTTAATGTAAGAACTAGAGGTGTTATGATTAGTAGTAGGAACTTTAAAAATTCCATTGCGTCTGAATTTATGATTTCTGTGAAAGTCATTTGAAACATCCTTTTTGTATCTAATCAAAGTTCTTTGAGGATGTGAAGAAAGAGATTTTTGCAGGGCGAGTGCCCGAGCGCGGGTGGGCATTTCTGATCTGTGTTCAGGGCAGTTTATGGCAGCCAAGTTTGTTGCGAGGACGTTCGAGGGTGCTTGGGGTATCACAGCGCCCGCCCTTGGGGGCGGTCGGGCGCTTGCCCGGGGCGCTGCGCGCCGTTGTTCCGGGCTTGGGTCTGTTAAATGTTGAGATCCCCGATCAAGTCGGGGATGACAGTTTGCAAGGGCGATTACCGCGTAAACTTCTTATATTTCACCCGTTTCGGCTCTAGCGCGTCGGGGCCGAGGCGTCTTTTCTTATCTTCCTCGTAATCCTCGAAATTGCCTTCGAACCATTCGACATGGGCCTCGCCCTCGAACGCCAAGATATGCGTACACAGACGGTCGAGGAAGAAGCGGTCGTGGCTGATGATCACGGCGCAGCCGGCGAAATTCTCAATCGCGTCTTCCAAAGCCCGCAAGGTTTCGACATCCAAATCGTTTGTCGGTTCGTCGAGTAACAAGACATTGCCGCCTTCGCGCAGCAGTTTGGCCATGTGTACGCGGTTGCGTTCGCCGCCTGACAGCATGCCCATTTTCTTTTGCTGGTCGCCGCCTTTAAAATTAAAAGATGAACAATAGGCGCGGGAATTCACCTCGGCATCGCCCAGTTTGATGATGTCTTGGCCGTCGCTGATTTCTTCCCAGACGGTTTTACTGTCATCCAGCGCATCGCGGGATTGATCGACATAGGATAGCTTCACCGTGTCACCATAGGTGACCGTGCCTTCGTCTGGTTGGTCTTGGCCCGTCAGCATGCGAAACAGCGTGGATTTACCCGCGCCGTTGGGGCCGATCACGCCGACAATGCCGCCCGGGGGCAGGCTGAAATTTAGGCCATCAATCAGGACATTGTCGCCAAAGCGTTTGTGCAGGTTTTCAACGTCGATCACCTTGCCACCCAAGCGGGGACCGTTGGGGATGATGATCTGGGCTTTGCCAACCATTTCGCGTTCGGACTGGTTCGCCATTTCCTCGTAAGCGGCGATACGGGCCTTGGATTTCGCCTGACGCGCTTTCTGACCTTGGCGCATCCATGCGAGTTCGCGTTCCAGCGTCTTTTGCTTGGATTTATCGTCCTTGGCCTCTTGTTCCATCCGCTTAGCTTTGGCTTCGGCCCAGCTGGAATAGTTGCCCTCATGCGGGATGCCGCGGCCACGGTCGAGTTCCAAGATCCAGTTGGTGATACTGTCCAGGAAATAGCGGTCGTGGGTGACGATCAGGCAGGTGCCTTTGTAGTCAATCAGGTGCTGTTGCAACCATGCGATGGTTTCCGCGTCGAGATGGTTTGTCGGTTCATCGAGCAGCAGCATGTCTGGCTTTTCCAGCAGCAGTTTGCAAAGTGCTACGCGGCGCTTTTCACCGCCCGACAACGTTTCGACCGATGCGTCATCTGGGGGGCAACGCAACGCTTCCATCGCTATGTCGATATTGGCATCTAAGCTCCAGAGGTCTTCGGCATCGATCTGGTCTTGAAGCTTGCCCATCTCGTCCGCCGTTTCGTCCGAGTAATTCATCGCCAGCTCGTTATAGCGATCCAGCACGGCCTTTTTATCGGCGACCGCCAGCATGACGTTTTCGCGAACATTCAGCGATGCGTCGAGTTCGGGTTCTTGGGGCAGGTAGCCAACGGTTGCGCCTTCTGCCGCCCAAGCCTCGCCCGTGAAATCCTTATCAATACCGGCCATGATGCGCATCAGGGTCGATTTACCTGTGCCGTTCACGCCAACGACGCCGATCTTCACGCCCGGCAGGAAGGACAGGCGGATATTTTCAAATGTTTTCTTGCCGCCCGGATAGGTCTTGGAGACACCGTCCATGTGATAGACATATTGGTAAGAGGCCATGTTTGCGCACCTTTGATAAGAAGTTGCGCTGTCTGTAATTGTGCGGGGCGGGCGGGGCAAGAAAAAACCCCCGCAGGTTAGGACTGCGGGGGTTTTCTGGTTGCCTGATCTCTCAGGCTCTCGGGATGGTTTAGCCTGCGATTTTAACGGCTTTGCGATCTGTTTCGATTGGCTTTTCGATCACCATATCAGCCGGTGGGAAGACGAGTTGGCCGAAGACATTTGCAGATGCTGTTGATGCTGCGGTGAGGGCGATGACGGATGTAAGTACGATTGCTTTCATTGTGATATTCCTTTCGAGTTTGACGGCGCGGGAGGATGGCCGCCTTGTTGATGATTTGAATATAATGAGCATTGCTTACGCTGAGAATATCAAAGAGTTTAAGACATAGTTTTGAAAAACCGAAGAATGTAAGCAGTGCTTATTTTGTAAATGCAATATCCGCGTCTTTTTGGGCCTGCTGAGATCATTACACTCAAAAACGAGCCTTTGGTGTGTCCACAAAAAACCCCCCGCGGCCGGGGCTGCGGGGGGCATGAAATGCTTGGGGTGAGGGGAAGAGAGACCCCAAGCGCTCGGGACCTGTGATTAGTCTTCGATTACAACGGGTTTTGCCATGTCTTTGTCGGTGTCGACCAAAACGTTGGCATCAGGGAAAACTAAGTAAGGGAAGACATTTGCAGATGCTGATGTTGCCAAACCAAGTGCGATGACGGTGCTAAGTACGAGAGCTTTCATTTTCTTTTCCTTTCGAACGCGGGGGGTTGGAGGAGATGTCCCGCTTGTTGATGATTAAGATATAGTGAGCATTGCTTACGCTGAAAATATCGATTAGTTTAAAACATAGTTTTGAAAAATCGAAGAATGTAAGCAGTGCTTAATAATTTAAAATCTCTGGGGGTTTTTGCCAAAGTGGCAGAGACGGGTAGTTTCTCGAAAGCCGCTGCCGCTTTGGGTATATCCGCCCCCGTCGTCAGCCAGCATATCACACAGCTTGAGACGCAGTTGGATACCGCGCTGATCTATCGGTCCACACGATCCCTGTCTTTGACGGATGCGGGTGAAAAATTGGCTGCTCATGCGCTTAAGATGATCGAGGCGGCCGAAGAGGGGCTGGATGAGATCGAGGAAGGTGCCATAGAGCATTCCGGCCGATTGACGATCACCGCGCCAAGCTTTCTGGCGACACCTGCGCTGACCGATGTGTTGATAGAATTTCAAGCGGCCCATCCAAAGGTGGATTTACGTGTGATTTATTCCACGCGGCTGGAAAACCTGATCGAAAGTGGGATCGATTTGGCCATTCGTGTGGGCGAGTTGCAAGACAGCAATTTGCGGGCGAAAAAGATATTGGATGGGTATGGCAGCCTTTATGCCGCGCCTGCGTTTTTGGAGGCCCATGGCCGGATTAAGACGGGTGCTGAGATCCATCGCTATGAAGGTAAATGGATACGTCCCCTGAATATGAGTGAGAATTGTTTGTTTGACAAATCCGGCCAGAAGGAGCCGGTGCCGTTCAAACTGACAGGTGGTTTTGAAACCGATGGGGCCGAGCAAATTCGCCAATTGGCCCTAAAAGGTGCCGGTATTGCGTTCCTAACCCATTTCTATGCGTTGCGTGATCTCGAGGATGGACGGTTAGAAGAAATCCTGCCCGATTGGCATACCGCGCCGATGGGTGTTTATGCCGTCTGGCCGCATAACACAGGCCAGCGCAGTCTGACGAAATTGTTTGTCGAGCATGTGATGGCCTCTAAACTGGTTAAACATTTCAAGTAGATTTGGGCGGTCTTTTGAGCGCATGCGGGCGGCGCCAGCATGGTAAATAGGGGATTAATGCTGATTTCACTAAACTAGGTTTCTGAAGTAAAGATTAATGTCATCTTGTGCAAAAGCGCAGTGCACTTCATAAGTTGAAACCAAGAGACTAAGAACGAGATTTTCGTGCGTGGATATCCCCAAGCTGCCGCAGGATTACGGGTCGGATTGCTGGGTGGATCATTTGATCCCCCGCATGCAGGGCATGTGCATATCACCAAATGGGCGCTTAAGGAATTTGGGCTGGATAAAGTCTGGTGGTTGGTCAGCCCCGGCAATCCGCTCAAAAAACAAGGACCTGCTGCGTTGGATCGGCGCCTTGCAGCGTGTAAGGCGCTGGTGGCTGGGCATCCAAGGATTGTGGTGAGTGATTTGGAACGGCGTTTGGGCACGCGGTACACTGCCGAGACGCTGGACGCGATCCAAGCGCGCTACCGCGCTGTGCGATTTGTTTGGTTGATGGGTGCAGATAATCTGGCGGATTTTCATAAATGGGACCGCTGGGACGAGATTATGCATAAAATGCCAATCGGGGTCTTGGCGCGTCCGGGCGAGCAATTGGCGGCAGGATGCTCACCTGCGGCGCGACGCTTTCGCCGTGCCCGCCTTTCTGCGCGCCGTTCCACCGCTTTACCGTTTCGCAACGCACCTTGTTGGTCATTGCTGACCGGCCCAATGGTGAATATCTCGTCCACTCAAATCCGCGCGAGCGGGGCATGGCGCCGCGATTGATCCGTTGACGGCGCAGTGGTTTCAAAGGCATGTTTGGCCCATGAGATTTTTAATCCGTCTGTTTATTTTTATCGTCTTTTTTGGACAAGCCGTCGCCGCGCAAACTGTTCAGGACGTGGTACAACAATTTCTGCCCTCGGGCAGCCATTCGGTGGCCCTGTTGGATCTAAAGACCGGCAAAATCGTGGCCTCGTCCAATGCCCGTAAAAGCCTGCCACCTGCCAGCGTGATGAAAGTGCCGACCACGCTTTATGCATTGAAGGCTTTGGGATCGGACTATCGGTTTCAAACGCGGGTGTTGTTTTCGACGACGCAGTTGCAAGACGGGGTGTTGAAGGGTGATTTAATCCTTGCCGGCGGGGGCAATCCGACGCTGGATACAGACGGTTTGGCCCGCATGGCCGCGGATTTGGCAGATCTTGGGTTAAAACGCGTTGAAGGGGATTTTTTGGTTTATGGCGGTGCACTGCCGTATCAGAAATTCTTGGACCCAGATCAGTTGGACTATGTCGGCTACAATCCCAGTATCTCGGGGCTGAATTTGAATTTTAATCGCGTCTTTTTTGAATGGAAAGCGTCTGGCGGGTCTTACACACTTGGGATGAGTGCGAAGACGCGTGCCTATAAGCCGCCCATTCGCGGTATCAAAATGGGCATCGCGAATAGAAAAACCCCACTTTACAAACACAGCAGCGCAAACGGGATCGAAAAATGGACTGTCGCCGGTCAGGCCCTCGGCGGCGGCGGCAATCGGTGGTTGCCGGTGCGCGATCCCGATGCCTATGCAGGTGAAGTCTTTCGCTATTTTGCAGCTCAAAAGGGGATACAACTTGGGCCCGCAAAGACATTGAAATCGGCGCCAAAGGGCACGGTTGTAGCGATTGATCATTCTGCGTCGCTGGTCAAACAGTTGCGCGCGATGTTGCGGTTTTCAACCAACCTGTCGGCCGAGACAATTGGCATGCGGGCAAGTCAGAAGCGCGGCAAGAAAATCGGCGGAACCCGCGATTCTGCGCGTGCGATGGAAGGCTGGTTTGGACAGACCGGTGCGAAATTTTTTGATCATTCGGGGCTGAATGTAAAATCGCGGCTTACCGCCGAAGCGATGGTCCGCTTTTTGGCCGAGAGCGACGCGCAGCGCCATGTGCGCCCGTTGTTAAAAGAGGTCGAGCTGCGTAATTTGGAATGGAAAAAATCACCTGTGTCGGGGGCGAAGATTGTGGCGAAAACGGGTACGTTAAATTTCACCTCCGCTTTGGCGGGGTATATTCAAACCCCTTCGGGCGGATCCTATGCATTTGCAATTTTCACCCATGATGCCAAGAAACATGGGGCCATTCCCAAAGCGCAGCGCGACCGTGCACCGGGGGCAAAGACTTGGGCGCGTGAAAGCCGAATTTTGCAGCATCAATTGTTGCGGGTTTGGGCAGGGCGTTAGCGTTTAGGTGCATGTGATTTTGGTTTGACTGGGCGTTAACCTTTGCTTCAATAACCTAGGTGATTAGTTTATTGGAAAACCGGTTTTCTTGTTCTGAAAACGGCCACCTAAAGCAGCACGATTCAAGGCCGAAAATTCTCGAAGTGACGCGTCAAACCACCATATGCCGCGCGCGCGCGCCGCGTTCGATAGCAGCCGTATTCAACCGCGACAGGTTCAGCTCGTAGCGGGTTTCTTGTAAAAACCGCAGCTCCTCGTCGCGCAGACGCCCATCAGCCGCCACCAAATCACAACATAATGCGTAAGCTGTCTCGTAAAGACGCTCTGGTATCGCATCTTTAACAAGGCCGAAAAATGCATCCAAACCTTCCTCTGCCTCAAACAGATCAAAGACCGATTGCGCAATCGTGCGCATCCGGTCCAAATTATAATCCGCAAAAATCGGTAGATGGTTGACGATGCGTTCGATGGACAGAAGCTCAATCGTCTTGATTTCTGCATCCGAGACTGAGGCCGCGACCATCATCGCCACCAGCGCATCTTGTGTGTTCCAAATCGCTGTATCTGTATTCGACATTGTTCAACCCTCTTGCTAGCGCTCTTTTTGAGAATATTGACGCCATCCGTTTAGGGCAATAGGGAGTTTTCAAAATGCCCCCTTGGGGTCGTATCAAAGTTGGTTCCCATGTCTGATCTAAAAACCGCTGCCCTTGAAAGCAAAGCTTGGCCTTTTGAAGAGGCGCGCAAGTTGATGAAGCGCTTGAAGGGGGAGGTGCCGGAAAAAGGTTTTGTGCTGTTTGAGACTGGATATGGCCCATCTGGTTTGCCGCATATCGGCACCTTTGGCGAGGTTGCGCGGACAACGATGGTGCAACATGCCTAT
>JBCCGP010000014.1:0-53025 GCA_039029215.1 Pseudomonadota bacterium | reverse complement strand
TTGGGAATTTTGGATCAAATTCAATAAAACCATTATATAACAACGGTTTAATTCTGCCAAATCGGCTCTGTTCAAGTCATTCATTTGCCGCAAAAAGGCGCTAAGCCTTTGCAAATAAATGGTTTGTACAAAATTCCCAATTTTGGATCACTTAGTGCCCTGAAAATCGGTTCCTAAAATGTAAAGGAGCTCAGATGAAACCAACCATTTCCGTGCTTATATTATTGGCTTCGGCCAATGTTGCATTCGCCGATCTCAACGGCACGTACCGCTCCGAGTATCGAAACGACAAATGCGGCACATTGATCTTCTCGGCAAACGAAATTCGCTACGAATACGGGAAGTGCGGTCAATCGCCTTCAAAAATAGTGAGTGATATTTCGCGAGAAGATAGTCGGTTGCATGTCGATGGTGCCACTTATGACTTTATAGAAAATGAAGACGGATCGCTTGAAGGCCTGTGGCGTTTAGGTGGTCATTTCGGTTGGCTCACTTTTCATAAAATCAAAGGTTAAGGAGAAGAAATGTCCCGATACAAATTCGAGCTGTTTTATGGCTCTAGCAAAGCACCCGTGAAGGTTATGTCTTTCATCAGTACAACCTGCACGTTTTGTTCTGAATATATGCTGGAAGACTTAAGCAAAATGAAAGTACTCGCCAAAACGGGTAAAGTGCAATTCTCGTTCTTTCCATTTCTGCGTAGTGAGCTGGATGAAGCGGTATTCACTAATATGATTGCGTCAGGAGTGAACCAAGAGCGGGCGTATCTCAACTATGCACCTATTTATCTCAAAACACGACCTGATCAGAAAAACTACTTCCAAATGATCAATGACAATGCAGGTAAGATCGGGTTTTCGATAAAGCCATATAGCCAGATCAAAAACGCAGATCGAATTCGATCAAATTTGCATTTTGTAAATGGGATCGGGCGCAATGCGTGGCGCATCAAAACCCTACCCAATGCAATCATCAATGGACATGTCATGAGCAAGCCCAATGGTGGGCGCATGGTGGGTGATATTGCCAAAATAGTCAAAAAGATATGAGGTGCAAAATGCTCAACAAACGTGTTTTTCTTTCTACGCTAATTGCCACAACAACGCTCACGCCACTGCAAGCGCTTGCGCAGTCATGCAGTAATGGTAGTCACAAGCCAAGCGGGTTCAATCCCGAGCGAACGCCTGATATTCATGCGTCGGTTCAAAAAGGCTTTACGCCATCAGGCAAAGCGAATGTCGCTGGGTTGGGAGCAGGCGCAGCAATATTGGGCGGTTCCCTACTCACAATCGCAGTTGCGGAAGCCTTTGGATGGACGAGTGTATCTGGTGCATCCAAGAAACCGCAAAAAGCTAAACAGTATCGCGGCACGAAGTCTGTGCTCCCAAACACAGGACAGCTCAACGCAATGCCGCAAGTTCAAATGCGGGATGGAGTATTAACAAATACCTAATTGCGATTTTTCTTGAGAAACTGAGACCGTCTTGCGAGAAAATCCCGATCGGCTAAAATTACTTTCTAGGAAAATTGAAAACGGGTTTTGCGGGGCTTGGGCAGTGCGATAAAGGGATGGGGCATAGCCCCTTATCTTCCCATATCAATCGCATCTGCCCTGAGCCCCGTGTTGCCCGCAAAACCCGTTTTCAAATGAGGAATTGACTAGTTTCAAATTTTAAACAACCATTTGAATTGCTTAATATGCGAGTTCAATTTTATGCTGTCATTTTTCTCCATTCATCCCGAAATCAAAAGCCCATTAAAGGCCGACACATCGGCACTGGGCCAAATACCTATATCGGCTTATCAATATTGCGAAGCGGTGCGAACAGCCTCAGCGGTGGGATGGTATGTATTTCCGCCGACTGAATTCAGTTTGTATTTCGATGGAAAAGAGATGTTCATAGCAGACGAGGGCGAATGGAGAGCATTGCGGACTGAACCACTTCCAGCTCAATATGAAGAACGATGGGCAGAACAGTTTGAGGAAACATATGGTCCGTGCCCTAGCATGCTTGTGGACATCACGGACGCTGGTATCTTACAGATATTCACAGGTTTATACGTGACGACATCGCCTGATACATGGTGTCATATCCGACCTTTAGTAAATATTCACAGCAAAAGTTCTTATTGGGCCTATGAGGGAATTGTCGAAACAGACAGTTTCAAGCCAATGCCGTTATTCGTGAATATACAAATCACAAGAACGAATAGCGAAATCTACTTTCCAAAAGAATTTCCTTTATTCCAAGTTTCCTGCGTGCCGAGTTCGTTAAATACACTCAACAAAGAGGCACGATTTGGTTCGACTTTTGATGTTGATTTTCCTGCTGATGGACTAACGAACACCCTACGGCGGCAGGCTGGAGCGGATATTAAACCGGGACAATATGGTGCTCAAGTAAGACGTTCGCGCAAAAGCAAGAATTAGTGAACGAACAAAGCAATCTAATCTCCTTCAGTGGTCTTTCAGCAATTGGGGCTCTTCCATTCTTAGTATTGCCAGCCTTTATGGCGAGTTCACATGTCAGTGGAGATGACGCCATATTATTGGTTTCCAGTTTGGCGATTGCTTTGACAGTGGGAGAGTTTTTGTCGTCAGTAGTTTGCCCAAAGTTCACCCGAATAAGCTTAAAAAACGCAATCTTTGCGAGTTTTGCGTTAGGGGTTTTACTCACGGTGTGCTCCTTGGGTGCCTCTTTTCTTGAGCTGATAATATGGACGTTGGTTGGTTTTTTGGGCGGTGCAATGCAGTATTTGGCGACAACTTTTGCGGCATGCTGCAAACATCCATCTATTGCGACGCAGTTGAGATTAAGTTTTTCAATGCTTCTGTCGGGAGGTATGATTACGACCTCCGCGATATGGATCAGCGCTGGTTTTGATATTATAAAATATGGAATGTCTTGTTTGGCAATACTGCCCGCATTGGTCGCTTTTATATTTCAGCCCAGTGAGCGTAACTTACCAAAAGATAAAGCGTTACCAAAATCAAAATCTGCGAAAGCGTCCTTTGGAACAGTATTGATGGCACACAGCTCTATTTGCTTTTTCTATTTTGCAATCATTCCGTTTCTTACAGTTTTGCCAGTGGTGATAACCGCACAAAACGCATCGCTGACTGCTTTTCAAATTGGAATGGGAAAAATACTTGCAATGCCACTGTTGCTATTACTTTCCAAATACAATCGTGTGATGGATCTTAAATTTGCTGCAACTTTTTTTGGTTTATTATTATGTTCATCTGGATTTATGATTGTTTTTCAGACTTCGATAACGAGTTTTGTGCTTTTTGAGTTCAGCGCAAATACTTGTGCAGCGATACTAATTGGGCGCTACGGAACTCTGTTGAAGCCACGAGATATACGATGGTTCTTTCTGTTCATTCAGATCGGAACTGTTCTGGGGTTCTTCGTATTATCAATATTGGAGAGATTGTTCATTGATATGAGCTGGATATCGTATGCCTTAATAATTCCAGCATTCTTTATGATGTTTTGCCCTGCGCCTGAAAGGCGCAAGACATATTTAAAATTATCAAGTTAATCGTGATGGTAACGCGCCGCTACCAGTTTGAGGTCGGGGTTTTTGTTGGATTAACTTTATTGGCAGCTTTCCCGCTCCGACATGAGGTCGAGGTTTTTGGTTTATAAGTTTTACAGGCAGTCTTCCTGCTCCCACTGCTGGGGTAGGTTTTTGAGTGATAAGTTTTACCGGAAATTTACCTGTTCCAGTCTGAGGTCTCGGTTTTTGTGTGATTAGTTTCACTGGAAATCTACCTGTTCCGATCTGGGGCCGTGGCTTTTGTGATATTAGTTTTACAGGCTTAGCTCCGCCTGCACCAATTTGAGGTCTCGATTTTTGTGTTATTAATAGAGGTTTTTTCATGATAACTCCTTTGAAATTAGCCTAAGGGCTGTTCTTAGTAGAACCATATCGAATTTCGCTGTCAAGAAACCAAGGTGCAGCTTGTGCAAAGCGGCAAAAAACAGTGCGCAGAGATTTGGCTCAAAGCTTGTGTTCAAATGTTAAATCGAATTCTGTGTGCAAAAGCATTAGGCAATGATGAAGGTCATCTAAGTTTTCAGTAAGCAAACGTGCTTCAAAATTTGGATTATCTATACATTGCGAAATCAAGCTTGCTCTGGTCGCCAGAAGCGCCATCAAATCTCCACTTATAAGGTGATTTCGGACATAGTTGCGGCGTTCTTCTCGTGTCATATTGATTATGATGAATTGAAATCAGCGGCTTCGCATTTGACGGACCCATAACGCACAAAGCCCGCTACCAGTAGGGCGAATGCCCCTACGCAGGTTTCCCCACGCAACACAACGCATGCACTGATAACGGGTTTTCTGAATGCGTTGTGATTTTCCACCATGCCGAAACGCATGTATCGGGTTAGGCTGACATATCATATCAAATTTTAGGCAAAGCGCACGACCGCCACTTCGGCCCTAGTAGCATTTCTCATTATCTGAGAAGACTGGTACTTCATGCAGATTTTATATCTATCGTGTATCTTATCGCCCGCTTTATCAGTTAAGCAAATTGTAATGATCGAACGAATTGGCGAACTCGCGCGAGAAGCGCGAAAAGGCCGCAACTATACGCAGACGGATGTACGAAAATTATTAGGTTGGGATAAAAGCCGACTAAGCCGCATTGAAAACGGAGAACAAGAAGCGACAATCAGCGATTATATGCATTTTGCGGTTCTGTTCTCTCAAGAGTTTAGTGTAAAAACCGTCGAGTATTTAGCCGAGTTAAAAGCAGAAATTTATGCGCGCTTATGCGATCTACTCGATATGGAAAATGGAGAAATAAACCCAGACAGCTTTAAGCGTTTGGACAACCTCAAAGCACTTAAAATCGATCTAGAAGCTTTGCATGGAGCGGCATAGTCGAACGCTGGCTTTTGCGGCTTCGACAAAGCGTATTGTTGCTGTTTTCTTGGAAGATACAAAAGTCGTAGGATGGCGTCTTTCACGCAAGGCAGCCAGAAACCCAAAAGACGCCGCAGCGTGCTTAAAATCATGGATTGATGATTTCGAACCTGATCTGATGATCAGCGAAGACCCTGTAGCGTCTCATAAAGGGGATCATGTGAAAACACTTTTGGAAACCATTGGACTGATGTGTGATCAGGCCGATGGCCTCAATGTGAGGCTTCCACGTAGGCAAGTGTATCACGACAAATACGAAGAAGCGAAAGTACTGGCAGATAAATATCCGCAACTACGCACGTTAGTGCCTCGAAAGCCTGCCATTTGGAATTCAGAACCGCATGATATTAGTTATTTTGAAGCACTGTCATATGTTGAACATCTGAGACAATAGCGTTGTTTGGTGATCTATTGCTGGAAACCTCGTTCTTCAAATTCAAACAGCCATGAATTTCATTCATGGCTGTTTTCAGTTGTATAAAATTGGAAGGATTTACAACATATTCAAGACACCGTTGACTTAACCTGCAAACGCATGCCGGAAAGCTTCAGTGATGACTGACGGTTTCACAGCAGTTGTGTTATAGATATCGAGCGATTGTCCTCCTGATGCGTTTTTGACCAAGCGTGCATCGTAGACAGTTATAACTGCTGAACAATTTGCTTTAACATCAGCGCTTTGACTACATTCGTAAAATTTACTGTTTCGTATACTCACGCCGGAAAGTTGTTTGCCACCGACCGTTAGCGAAAATCCATTGTTCGTTCCGTCGGGTGCTTTATGCTTCAACTCAAGTTGCTCGGCAACGCCAACACCAGATACCATCACATAGTAGGTATCTTTTTCTAAAACCTCTTCAGCACGTAGTGTCTTCACCGTATCGGCTTCAGACCATTGCTTTGAATACAGTTGTTCGATTAAGCTGGCAGCTTTGCTTGGTTGAACTTTTTGCACCTGACCGTTTTTTGCAGTCACACTAGCTTCGAATACTGCCGCACCAGAAAATTCAGTTTTCCCGAATTTAACGACATCAACTTCAGCGCCAGAAATTCGTGAACTTGTCAGCGTCATCGGAGCCGTTTTGTTGAGATCAGACGCACCAAGCGAAAGCGAATTGTCCACCGCTTCGATACGAGGGCCGTCTGGTGTGATTTTAAGGATATAAAGCTCTCCCGCAAATCGCTGATTAGACACATATGTCTCATTCGAATTTATATAACTGTAGGCATAGTTTGGGTTTTTTAAACTTAGTTCCGCACAGGCGCTTAGTCCTAATGCGCCCAAACCCGCGAATAATATTCCCATCTTCATATCGAATTCTCCTATAATTTTGCGACAAGCCAACGGCCGCAGAAACGTTCATTGAGACGTCAAAAAATATTGAAGAAACCAGATAAGGCTTCACCCATTTGGGTGAGACGCTTTAGAAATTTTGTGTCTATAGTGGTTGCATGGATTTTTTGTCTAAGGACGCAACTGATTTAATTAACGCTTTGGCATTTTTTTCGCCCGAAGAGCGGTCAGAGTTTTTCCGTTGGTCACAAACCACGAGCGAGTTTGAAAGTGTCACCAAGCGAATGCTGTTTGGGCATCCATATTATATTTTTCGAATTGGGGATGAGGCAGTTTTTTTAGATGGAGCGCTCGAACACGTTCCACCGAACCATCGAACAACTATAGAAAAATATCGCTCTAAAAATCTGATGCCCACGCGTGATTATGTTGACGAGATACTGTTTCTGAAACTTGAGGACGCGCCCAACCGACGCGGATCAATCATCTTGGCGCTGCCCATTGAAGGTATTCATTCATTCTGTCAGTCACGCGAAGGGGCGGAAAAACTGACCTCTGCTGAACTCAAATCGCTTGGTCAATTGTTGGCAGGCTTTGAACCACAAGAAGCTGCGAAACTTGACGATGTATCATATGAGACCAAGCGGACACATATTAAGTCTATCAATAGCAAGCTTGGGTTTTCTCGTCAGATTGATTTGGTCGCCGAGTTAATCGCTGGGTTACTATTGGAGATTGTTGCAAGCTCTGAAGTGTCAAAAGATACCTCGAGCTTCGAAAAATACTTTACAAGATATGCACCCAGAAAGACACGGCTGCACCGTATTGTTGGGAAATCTGGCAAGACACATCGGATTATTGATATTGGCCCGGCTCAAGGGCGGCCAATTGTCAGCATTCATACCACGCTTATCGGAACAGTGGACGATAGTTTCAGCGATGTGCTCGAAGACCATAATATCCGTATAATTTGGCCCGTGCGTCATGGGGCGTTAAACGAAGATGATCCTTTGCTTCCATTTGAAGAGCACGTGGAAGCAGCACTTGATGGTATATATGCGGCAATTCAGTTCACAGGCGCAGACGCTGCTCCGATCCACACTATCGGTTCAAGTGCGTATTTGGCGATCAAGTTTGCAAAACGATATCCAGATATGGTCACAAGTTTAATTTTGCAGGGAACGGGAACGCTGCAAACCAATCGCATGTTTGCCAACCAGAAAATATTGCGTTCAATTTGCAAGCTAGCGACCAAAAACCCGCTTACTCTAAATCTAGTGTTTAAGTTTCTTGATGCAAAGCTGAACAATCCTGAAGCGGCACTCAGTTTCTTTAGCAAAACATATAAAAGCAGCCCGAAAGATTTGGTGCATATCGAAGCAGAATTTGGGCCGCCCGATTTTGGAGAGCGGCTTCGGATGTTTATCCAAAGCTCACTGCATTCGATTGTGCATGACTTTCGCTTTGCAGGAGAAAAGTATTGGCAGACAGCAACAGAGATAGATACGCCGCTTTACTTCATTCATGGTACAGATGATGGTGTTTGTCCGATTTCAGAAATTCCTAAGTTGATAGAAGATATTGGTAGAGGGGAGCTTTTGCCGATTGAGGGTTGTGGAAACATGACGAGCTATGAACATCTTCCTCAGACGATGAAAATTATTTCTTGTCTACTTTAAAAGCGATAATGTTTCTGTTTCCACTCGAAATTACGTTATCAAGGTAAGCTCTAAAACCAAATTAGAACCATTGCGATGAGAGTTGGGATAATCGCAATTATGATAAATAAGAGTAGCAGTTTTTTCAGTTCATCAGAAGCCGCAAAGAACAATTGGCTTTTTGACATCTTTTCGTCATAGAGCACCTCTCGAACAGATTTTGGCACTGTCTTCATCGGCAGAGCTAAAACTTTGAGTATTCTAAAAGAGGAGTTTTTCTTTTCGGTTTTTTTATAAACTTTCTTTTTGTGACTATAGATTGCGTCCTCAGCCACGAGTGCAGCACAATAAATTGCGATAAACAGTAGCCAAATAAAAAAATTAATACTCATCAGTTTCGAAGGCATCCGCTTCAGCGATAGCCATTCCCACAATAATCGAAAATATAATTGAAAGTACAACAAGCACTGAAGAGTGTTTGCTTAAATCGACACTGACTTCTCCGATATGAAAGGCAAAAATTGCTACGATTAATCCGCCAAGAAAAGCAGCAAATTTTCTGCCTAAACATTTTTTTTGACGGTAACGAAAAACGAGGTAGAAAAAATTTGCTAAAGATACCCCAAACATAAGTGTTAAAAAATCTAATTTGGTGTGCGATGAAATGAAAATATGACCATGAAACCACCAATGAACACTAACGGGAAGACCTGCTAAACCAAAGGAAATAAACAACCATCGAATGGTCGGACTGGTGGTAATCGCCCTATAGAAATCCATATTCATACCTATAAATTTGTCAAAAAAATACTTGGCGCTTATTCGAGAAAGCTAGTCCATGATCGAAAGCGGTGCAACAGTATTGGCGGTTAAGTAGCTGCGATGTTTTTATTTAAGATCAATGTAGCTTTCTTTAAGCTTTCGTTTGAAATCGCGCCCTAAAAATATTGTTGAAATAAAAGCGGTGCAGTTTAGCTCACTTTTCAACCGGTCGAAGGATTTTTGGCGCGCCTCAGAACTGAAGACATACACCAATCGCATTGAGCTTTTTAAGCCATAAGTCTTTTGCTGCATTCTATTTCTTAAAAATTTGTCATATTGCAAAAGTGATCGGTAGTAGCTTTTGCGAGCGAAGGATTTGGACGTGATCGGCTCTGTTCCACGGTCACATTCTACTGTAAAGGAACGATATTTCTTCTGCCCGTTGATTAGATACTCAATCGCAAAAATAGCATCTGGTATCAGACGGTGGCGTTCTTCCTTTTCGGTGCGCGGGTTGGTGATGCTCATATCAACCGCCAATCTGGCTTCTGCCCGATCTAAAATATACTGACCAGAGATGAAGCTACGATCCGCGCAATCTAGGCAGGCCAGTTCAATAGAGGCCGTTGTTTCGGCGACCATGCATTGATGCCAAAACGGGCCTGTTGATCTTGTGAGGTCGGCTTTCTCGCGCTCCAAAGCTTTATAGGCGGCGGGTGTCAGATCATAGATCGCGGGTCTGTTTTTGGCTTTGTAGTGATTAAGTTGTGCGGGCGGACGGTAGAGATAGGCACTACCATGCGGGGTGTTGGTTTCATGGGTGAGATCGGTCAGGCGTTTCAAGGCTGATTTTAGCGATGGTTTTTCGGTGGCGGTAAAGGCGTGCAGCATGCGGCTTGAAAGCGGACCATGTGTTGCCAGCGCTTCAAGCCATCTGCGATCTCTTGGCTTGAGGGACACGCGAATACCAGAGCTTTCTGGACGAGAGCGATGACGCCTTTGCGTTGGATCAATATCAAACATGATCAACAGTTAAGAAGAACACGATCGTCCGTCAAAGAGCGCTATGTTCTGATACGAACCGCTATTAGAACCTATGAGGCGAGATGATTAACTGATCACAATTTATGTCATCATAACTCGTCAGACAGGTCGTCTTCTTCAGATTTCTTTTTATTTTCGTCGTCTTTATCTTCAGATTTATCTTCTTTCTTCGATTTCTTTTTGGGCTTGGATTTTGGCTTGTCTTTTTCGGTTGCCGGTGGCTTTGACGTCTCTTCCTCTTTTGAAAGAGCTTCTGTTTCCTCGTCTGACTTCTCGTTCTGATACATCTCATAAATCGGCACTGCGTATTTATGGCGCATATCCCCAATGACATATTCCTTGGCCTGCCAATCGTGCTTTTCCATACTTTCCATGTGTCCAAACGGTATTTTGAGAGAGACCGCTGAATTGGTATGACCGCGAATAGAGGTCGCGAAACTGCCCTTGGGTTGGGACGCGATAAATTCGGCATCTGTGCGAAACTCACTTGCAAAGGCGCGTGCGTCTTTCACCGATAGACCACCTGCCATTTTGATTGAGGTGTTAGACATAAAGGCAGATTGCAGGCGCGGTGACAACTGATCCAAATATTGATGTGCCATCACCATCCCCACATTATATTTGCGAGCTTGGCTTAGAATGGTTTCGATATTTTGATCGAAATATTCTTGTGCTTCATCAATATAAACGAAGGTTGGCATCCGTTCGTGGTCTTTTAGGGTGGCTCTTTCTTGCGCGGCTTGAGCAATCATGGCGATAAAGAACCGCCCAAAGATTTCGGTGCCTGTTTCTTTTAGAAGGTCTTTCGCGGTATTGATCAGGATCACCTTGCCTGCATTCATCTCAGAATAAAGATCGAGCTTGGATCGGGGATGCGAGAACATCCGATTGAAGGTCTGATTTTCGAGAATGCCATAAAGACGTCGCACCACTTGGCGTTTCGTGGCCTTGAACTCTTGGCCGTCAAACTCAGTTTCGAAAAACCTCTTCGCCGAACCTTCGAGCTTCTTGATATGCTCGGCATAAAGCCGTGATCCGCCTTCTTGAAAGAGTTCCAGCATCGTGTGGATCGTCGCATCTGGGATGTGCAGAAGAAGCCGCGTCACATAGCGAAAGATCACAGATTGCTTTTGGGTCATTTCAGCGCCCAGTAACGCGCCCAGAACAAAGTCATAAAGTTCCAGGATGCCATTCAACATTTGCTCTCTATGCAGGCGGGAATAAGCATTGATCCGATCCATCTGCACATCAAACAAATTAAGACAGACGGGAAAATCCACATCAGTGGGATCAATCAAAACCAGATTGTCTTCAGAGATCATATCCAATTCAAGAATATTGCGGATCAAATCGCCTTGACTGTCGATCACCACGACAGACGCATCCCCTCTCACTACCTTCTCTAAATCATGCGCGATCAGATATTGGAGCGTTTGTGTTTTTCCATGCCCTGATCCTGCAACAATATGATGATGTTCGAAGCGGGTCTTCTCCGGCAAGGTAAATGGCATGGTGTCATGAAAGACAGCATCAATCGCTGTAGGACCGAGATAGGTTTGGAGTAGCTCTTTGGTGTTTTCGATCCGTGATTTGCTCGGCAACTGCATCGGCTTGCGATAGCTTTCAGGATCAGTTGGATCATAGCCGCTCACCCGCGCAAGGTTTTGCTGCATCAACCCACCAAAGCGCGGCAATACATATTCTCCATTCATGCGCCTTTGCGATCCTGCTGCCAACATCCGATCTAACATCCGTTTAGGATTATCGAGGCTGGCGTGGAACGTCGTTGTGAAGTTGATGTCGTCGCCTTCATATTCTTCGCCGTATCGCGGCGCTTTGAAGAAGGTCGGTGAAGCCGTTTGTATGGCTGAGATCATTCCCACAATAGCTTTGGCTATTTCGGCAACGATCTTGTCATATTGATCAACTTGCTCAGAAACGGCTTCAACCTTGGTTTTAAACTCCCACCATTCAGCAATGGTTTTTCGTTTTCGCCAATCAATCTTCGGTGGAGAAAAGAACTGCTCTCCTTCCAAGATGTGATCGACGAACCAAAGGCCGACAAGGAAAGATCTATCATCTGGATCGATATTGGGATGCTTGCCTACCGCAACCAAAACATCTTCGTACAATTTTTGAGGAACACCTTTCTTATTCCAAAGTTTGCGTCGTTTGAGTTTCCGCTCTAGACGGATCAGTGTATCGATGGCATCCGCAGCGTCTCGCTTGCGAAAGAAACCATGTATGAAGGCATGAAACCTTGCGCCAAAATCACCATGCATCGGATTATAGCGTAATCATATCTTTGGCGTCTTTGATCGGCAGAGCCTTGATGCTTAAGCTTTCTGTACCGTCCCAATGCTTGCAGCTCTCAAGCGTTTGCTTGAGCATGTTGCATACACCGCGCAGATGCTTTTCTTTGCGGGCAAGATCGTTGATCGAGGTGCAGGAGAAATATCGACCATGCATTAGATCACGAACAAAAATTGTCTCTCGGTCTTTGTGGAATTTCCAATAGCCAACCAGTGTTCCGATGATGACGCCAAAGAAGGTTCCAATATTTGGCCCTATCGAAAAATACAAAATGCCAAACACAATTGCAGCCGCGACAAATCCATAAAGCCAAGCGCCTGAAGTATCATCTGGGTCTTCGCCTTCAATGACCATCGCTTTGTATAATTCATATCGCCGAACGAGTTTCTGCTCTTCTGCATCGAGTTCAATTTTTCCCCAAAGACGAAAGGTAACACTCAGTAAATAGCCATTTGTTTGATTTCTTCTGAACAATAGGTTCATGTCCAATCCCTCCAATACAATGCATAATCAAAACGATCCGAAGATTTGGCAGAACGACAGTTCTGTCAAGTCTGATCATCAAAGGGACTCATAGAAATCCTAAAAGGATTTCGTATGAAGTCATGAAAGGCGGATTTTCAGCTATGTTTAGGTATGCGTTGGTATTTGTGTGGATGAGATTTACTGAAATTAGGGATGCTGGTTTCTAACTCCATATCTCAAGACATTCCACATCCGTTATCTTCTAAAATTATCGCGCCGAGACCAGTGTTGCCTCCATCGTTCTCAATCAAAAAATTTGCAAATTTCTTTGAAAAAATATTGGAGCCAAACGTAATGAATAATACGCTCGAAGTTGAAACCAACTCTCCGATTGAATTCTTAAACAAGACTATTTGCATACAAAATTCAGAAAACGAAGAGATCGCGGCTCGTGTATGACTGGTTTATGATGTAAGCAGAAAAATTCTAATATGAACGTATTCCGGCAGCCATCGATCCGAGTTCTTCGCAAATTATTTTTCCTGGTCCGGATACCCTAGGTAAGAAGCTATCAATTGTGCGTAGTGGCGCTCCGATCTTGTTCGCAAAATCTTTGATCCCGTCTTGGACAACAAAAGGACAATCACGACTTTGTAACAATCGCACCAACGGAGGAGTATTAGCGTTTTTTCGTGTAGCCGCCCAATTTAAAGTACCTGTGGTCGCTTCACGCCAATACGCTTCCCCTTTTGATTGAAGTGCGTCTTGATCGTTTAAGGCCGTAACGCGCAAACCCTCGTCATCTTCAAATTCTGTTAAATCGTCACCTAAAGGTGCGCCAGATGGTTTTCCATGGACACTGAGATTAATTTTGTTCATATAGCGAAATGCAAAACTAGATATCATTTTTGTTACTGATGGCGCTTGAATAGTGGCCAAAGCCGCCGTTTTGAATACCCCATTAAGAAGTAGAGTATCTTTCGCTTCAATAATCGGCGGAGTGGCATTTAAGCCAACTATACCTAGCACTCGTTCAGGATAATGCAGTGCAAAGTAATATGCGCTAGGGAACCCCATGCCCTCAGCAAAAATAAGGCACTTTTTTATACCCTCTTTCGAAAGCACACTCTTATAGTTTTCAGCGTGACAAGCGAGCAAATCTACACCTACTGACTTGATAATCGACGAACCTGCAAATCCTGCACGAGAGACGCGTAAAGTCTTGAAGCCATTTTTTCGAAATATGTGTTTTGCTTTGTGTGTCCAGTGGCGCCCATATGATAGGCAATGGCAGTATAAAATTGGAGTACCGTCGCCTTTATCAATTTCATATTCGACGACATGATGCCCGACAAAAACGGATTTAGAACTTTTATCGTTCGATCGAGCGATTGCCAAATCTTCCGTATCTAAGAGTGTACTCGTTTCACCAACCATTCTGACGAGATCAGTTTGCGAGGATACGCCTATTTTTGAAGTCAGTGATTTGATGTGTGATCGAATGGTCTCAACAGAACGGTTCTGTGCATTGGCAATCTGCTTTGGCGTGTTTCCTGACACAAGTAGTGTAAGCACTTGAATTTCTCGATTAGAAAGCTTGAAGCTGCGTGCGAAGATATTCGATACAAACGTCTGAAACTTCTCATCAATAACGCATATCGAAAAATTAGAATTTTGCTCAATCTCAATCAGAGCAATCATTGGATGATCTTCGAGCGTCAGGTAATACCTAACAATTATTTGTACCTTTTCACGAAATTTACCTGCGTTTTTGATCGCTCTTTTCAACCTAGTAAGATCTTCAGCGCATAAATTTGCAGCGATCCGATTTAGGTCGCTTGCGGAGTTTTTCTGATCAAAGTACGAAATTTTCTCGAGTTTCTTTGTAGTTTTTCCTTTGGTGCTCTCAGTTGAAAACTCACTAAATTCGTCATGCAATAAACCCCAGATTTTATTTGAATGGGTTTCAAGACTAGCCACAATTATGGGGTCGTCAGTTTCGCTTAGCCACGAAGTCAATATCGCAGTCATTTCATTGAAATGTGTTGGCTCAACTAAACACTGATAGGTGCTCAACATAACAGACGATAAATCAAGGTTTTCCAGCTTGGCTTTAGTAGCACTAATGATGTTATCTGAATTTGGCATGAGATTGAGCTACCCCGAATAACTTTTGAGTAGGTGGCCTAAAGCTTTCGCTTCAAGCCACCTTGCTCCACAAAGGAAGCAGTTACTCTCGATTGCGAATTTTCTTAGCTTGCCAATCCAAAACTTCGTCCTCCAGCCACCCCACACGGTTCGGGCCGAGCTGTACCCGCTTGGGGAATAAGCCTGCCTTCTCCAATCTGGTGATGTGCTGAGGTGAATAAAGTACTAGCGCTCTAAGTTCCTTCTTCGATAGTATACGCATTACAACGTCTCCTTTGAAAAGGAGCGTTGCAACGCCCCGGGTTGAGGTTAAACCTCGGACCGAGACGGTCAGTTTTGCCGATTGGAAAGTGAAAATCAACTCTGGGTATGGTGTGCGTTGTCCGAGTTCGTCTTAAGCCTCCACGCTTTGATTTAGAATGCCGATCAATTCGTTGTGATCTTTATATGGGATCAGGTAGGGCGTATGACGTATCATATGCGCATCAATATTCCGCACTATGACAGTCATTTGTTAGATTAAACCCGTGGGTCTGTCTTGGCCCCCTAAAACTGTGCCACTATTTGTTGACCAAGGGAGTAACAAAGAATGGCACGGAAACGATATTCGGATGAGGATGCGTTAAAGGTTTTACGCGAGATTGACGTTCATTTGCACGATGGTTTGGAAGTCGTGAGCGCGTGTCGCAAGGCGGGTATTTCTGACAAAACCTATTACTATTGGCGCAAGAAGTTTGGTGGCCTTGGCCGGCCGCAACTGTCTGAGATGAAAGCGCTGAAAAAGGAAAACGAACGGCTGAAGAAAATTGTGACAGAGCTTCAATTGGACAAATTGATCCTGAAGCGCTGGCTGGCAGGGTTTTGCACAGCAAAATCCCGAGAAGCGAGAGCTTGGATTATTTAAAGCCGAAATCCTGACGACGGATCAACTTCGTCAGGCCGCAATCCACACCCGTCAAAAACTGGACACTTCGGAGCGGCGCACATGTGTGGTTCTTGGCGTGTCGCGTTCTAGCTTGCATTACCAAGCCAAGGTTACAGATGATGACGCCTTGCGGCTCGCCATGATCCGTTTGGCCAAGCAGTATGGACGATATGGCTATCGTAAGATTGCTGAACTGCTGCGCATTGAAGGTTGGCGCGTCAATCACAAGAAAGTAGAGCGTTTGTGGCGCGAAGAAGGGCTAAAACTGCCCCAGCGGCATAAAAAGCGAAGGCGCCTCTATCACAAAGACAGCTCGGTCATTCGTCTGCGCCCGACGCATCCAAACCACGTTTGGGCTATCGACTTTGTTCACGACAAGCTGAGTAACGGGCGCGGTTATAAGATGTTGACCGTTTTGGATGAATTTACACGCCAAGCGCTTTGCGTTGAGGTGAAAGACAAGATGGGTTCAGACGATGTTTTGGAGGTCATGCATCGCCTCGTTTTGAAACACGGAAAACCTGAATTTATCCGCTCTGATAATGGCGGAGAGTTTGTTGCTGAGCATCTTCAAGACTGGCTCAGAAAAGTTGGAATAAACCCGATCCAAATCTACCCAAGTAGCCCCTGGGAAAACGGATACAACGAACGGTTCAACGGCATACTGCGCCAAGAGCTATTAAACGCTGAATGGTTCCACAGCATCAAACAGGCTCAGATTGCGATCAATGTTTGGCTCGAGGAATATAATCACATCAGGCCCCACCATGCGCTCGGAATGCGACCGCCCGTGCCAGAAACCTTATTAGAGAAACCCCAAATTAGTGGCACTGAAATTGGGGGCTAGACACTCGAACATCTCTGAGAATTTAAGTTGAGCCGACACGCATAAACTGGTCAATTGACATAGGTCAGGGGGAGCTTTTACACTAATAAAACTCTTTTTTGATTCCTATGAATTTCGTTATGACAAGCTTGAAATCATTCATAATTTCCCTTTATCAGTTGAAAAGTCAGTTGTTCGTCAGCGTTGTTGCTTTTTTAGTTTTTTCTTCCGCTGGTCAGATCTTGGACGTAATCCAAATTGAAATCGAAAATTTTGATAACTCTCCACTACTAACATTGATCAGGTTTTTACCACTGGTATTTCTTTCCGCATGCCTTTGGTTCGCAGCAACTTCAAGTCAAGCATCGTATCTAAATGAAGATGCTCAAACAGAGCACAATAAAAAGGCCCTTTTGGGGGCGGTCGCAATCGTAACCGCATTGCCCCTTATTGGAGTTTTCGTTGGATTGATGCAATTGGTACAGCCGATTGAAGTGTTGGCATTTGGAGTTTTAGAGCGCCCGATTTTAACACTTTCTCATTTGGGGTCGGTTGGAATAATGGTTTTGGTTTTCTATCTATTGAAGGTCGTTGAAAGAAGAATATCTTTTTCTGACTTTCAAGAAATTATCCAACGGCGGGCTATCATGTTTGCAGTGCCGCTTGCTCTACTGATAATAATTGTCACCGCAACTTTAAATTATGAACGACCTTGGTTTATCGAAGCAGGGGTTATTTTTTTAATTTGCCTATTTCTCATTCAGCTCTCGCTCTTCTTTAACTTACTTACACATTGGAGTTTAAAGACGCGCCTCCCGTTGCTCGGGCTAATTGTTATTTATTTGTTTGTGAATTCCTTTTTAGAGTCAAATCTGAATCATGATATCCGGTTAACCAAAAGAACAAGTGAACCTAGTGATGTAAAGAGCAGTTTCCAATCTTGGTTTAGCTCCAGGGCAGATAGAGACTATTATTCCAGTAGGGGCCTTCCGTATCCCGTCTATTTTGTTACAGCAGAAGGTGGCGGAATTTATGCTGCGGAGCATGCGGCAAAAACCCTATCGCGAATACAGGATATGTGTCCTAGCTTTGCGCAACATGTTTTCGCGATGAGCGGTGTATCCGGTGGAAGCTTAGGTATTGCACTATTTTCAAGTCTAATGAAGCAGAAGAGTTCAGAAAGTGGTCCAAATAGATGTCGTGAAACTACCAGAGAAGTAGGACCCACTGAAAATCAAACAAGAAAGTATTTTGAAAACGACTTTTTCACTCCGCTTTTATCTGCAACCCTTTTTCCCGAAGTATATCAGTTGTTTCTATTTTGGCCGGTAAATGAATGGGACAGGACGATCGTTATGGAGCGTAGCTTTGAGAAAAGCTGGAGTACATTAAATGTTGCCTCGAATAATCCATTTTCCATGGACGTTTTGGGTATTTGGTCTGCGGACAAAACATCGCCTGCTTTGATCTTGAATACCACAGAAGTAGAGTCTGGCGAAAGTCGGCCGATTTCTCCATTTAGCTACTCTACGCACAGTTTTCTGAGTGATGGACTACTTACACATGACGATGTTCACCGCTACAGTTTGAGGCTTAGTACCGCTGTTGGCATCAGTGCTCGGTTCCCATGGATGTCATCTCCGGGTCGCTTAAATCCAGAACTGCCCGACAATGTCATATTCCGGCCTACTCACTTCGTAGACGGCGGTTACTTTGAGAATTCAGGTACACATGAAATTGGCAAGTTAATAGATGACTTAAAACCTATCATCGAAAAAGAAAATTTGGAGCTTCGCGTGATCGTAATCCAATCGATACCGGTATCCGGAAACTACTCAAAAGGACTTGCCGAGTTGTTAACGCCGATTCGGGGGCTTTTGAATACACGCTATTCAAGGGGCCAAGCCTCTGTTCATGAAATGCTAGATAGGTTTTGTCAAAATGGCCTTCTTTGTGACGATGCCCCCTCTTTCCGAGAATTGCCCGTGAGGTGGTTCCATCTACATGATGAATGGCCGGCAACCTTGCCTCTTGGGTGGGTGCTCTCCAACAAGTCGAAGGCTACGATAGACCGATCAATCGGATATCTTGAGGAGTGTACAGCTGGCAACGAACTCGCTACCGCTTTTGAATCTAATGGATGCACAATTCGGTTTCTTGAACAGGATCTGATGGGCGATTTAGAATGAATGGCAACCGATGGTCTATTCGGCCCATTGCGGTCATTCGCCTTATCTTTGAAATTACCAAGTCACTTTCCTGAAAGCAGTCATTCGGCGTTTGGTGAGAAATTACCGAAGCCTGTATGCAGATATGCGGGACTTTGCTGACATCGAAACTGCCCAGAGTTATGTCCGGAATGTATGCCAAAAGCGGTACGTCGGCGCTATAGAATGGGCTTCGGGACTACGGCGTTCCCAAAACTTGGTCGTCGATATTTTTCGCCGCGAAGTCATAAAACGCATTAACCCGTGCACTGCGTCGAACGTCTGGATGCGCCAAGAGCCATAGGTGCCAACTGGCGCTATCGTCGGGGTCATGGATGCGGACGAGGTGCTTGTGTTTCTCCCCGAGATAACAAGGCATCGCAGCAATCCCGAAACCAGCGCTCACTATTTCAAATACACTCATCATCGTATTGAGCACTGTAGACTTGGCTCGTTCGTGTTTAAATCGAAAGGTAAGTTTGCTCATTGGGGATTGGTTTAAATCGTCGCCAAGCAAAACCCAATGATAGGCCTCGGGGCCTTTATCTTGGACGGTCTGCCAGTAGTCGTCATGGGCATAGGTTGCAAACGACAATTTTTTCAGGTCGCGCCCAAACCAGTGTTCGGGGGGCGCATTAGTCGGTCTTATCGCGATATCCGCGTTCCGTTGCATGAGGTCGAGCGCCTGCACATCTGACATCAACCGCAGTTCGATATCTGGGTGCATTTGTTGGAACTGCGCGAAAAGAGACGAAAGACAATGCAGAAGAGAATCCGTTGTTGTAACTGTTAGCGGTCCTGCCAAGCGCAAATCCTGTCCGCCCAGTTCGCGCTCAATCTCGTCCATACCAGCGCACAACTGGATGCCGCGCTCATACAATCGTTCTCCTGCCGGGGTCATCACATATCCCCTCGCAAGACGTTCAAAAAGGCGCACGCCAAGGCGAGCCTCCACCGCCTCGATACGTCGGAAAACCGTTGAATGGTTGACACCAAGAATACGGGCCGCACCTGCTAGACTACCAGCCTCACATACTGACAGGAGGTAAGGCATATCGGCCCATTCAAGATTTTGGTGTGTTGGGTATTTCTGTGCTTTCATGCAAACTCCGCTTGCAAAATCTTCAAATTTACTTGCTTAAATATACCTATATATTGACTCCATACAACAGATGGAGCCCACAATGCGCACTCCCCTCAGCCTACCGACGCGCTCTGGACCTGCCCCCAAGACGCTTGGACAACTGCCCCATTCTCAACTGACCCAACACGGGTCAGACGAGGTCATCAAAAAACTGCACGCGTGGTGTTTCGCACTGCCGAACATAAACAATGAAGCCAGCGGCATTTCAGTTCCCGGATCGCGTGCTCTGATTTTGAAGGATGGGGTGCCGGGCAATCAGGCCGCCTTCATGATCGGGCGTGAGTTTGCCCACATCCACCCGAAACCTGACAACGGTAGTATGCACCTTGTCTTACCTGCGGAGGATGTGGCTGCGATCAAGAGCGCGGGATGGGGCGAAGACCACTATCTGGTGACACAGGGGCAATGGCCTACTGGGCTGGTGATGATTTTCTCACCGCGTGATGAAGACGAATTGACGGTTGTGAAACAGATCGTCGCTCGTTCTTACGAGTTTGCGACTGGTAAACAGATGTTGGAGTGATAAGCAGACATTCGTCCACAATGCAGCATCCGCGACTTTGGGCTCGTTCCAGACACTCGCGGCCCATACCGGACTTTCGAGCTAAAAAAATTGGCAAGCGTCAATTTCCCCATTTCGGCCATTCGCACATTTAGGGACATTCAACGGCTGATTGGGCAGCTATGCGGACTTAGCTGCCATTAGACCTATTTTAGCACCCGTCATTTTGGGCGGAAAGCAGTCGTCCGCTGCAGATGTAGCAGTTGCATTGTGTCAACGCCGAAGCAGACATCTGCCAAAATCGCAGCTTAGGTTGATTTAATCCAAATCAAAATAACCCAATCTTCCAAAATTATTTGGATGCACAGCGATTATTTGCCTTTAGAAAGCCCTGTGAAAACCGCGCAGGCGACTACAGACAGATCTCAAAAGCGCACAATTCGCCCCCCGACCACAAGTGAGATAAACAAGGCGATTGCTGAGATTATTCAACAATCAATCAATGCTTATCCTGGATCTTGCCCCTGCCCCTACAATCGAGATCGCGGGGGCAGAAGATGTGGAAAAAGAAGTGCTTGGTCACGCCCTGGAGGATACTCTCCTGTTTGCTATGAATCCGATGTGACGGAAGCACGCCTAAAGACATATTTCGCACGAATTAACGGCATTACTTATTGAAATGCTATAGGTTCTTTTCGCCGACTTATGCAGCAATTTTGTCAATCTGCGCCGCACCTTTTTGACTCATTGCATACCATAGACTTGGCAATTTACTGTCTATCCCTACGCGTTTACAAAGTTGATCTCGTATTTGCTTGGAGAATTCCCATTTCCCCGCCCAAATTTTGCCAGAGGGACAAGAACCCATGTTTAGAATTTCAGGTTTCCAACCAATGCTTCTATAAATTGCAAATACGCGAATATCGAATATTGCAACCGCACTGTTCAGATTGTTTTGCAACCCAAACTCAGCACCTGCTAGCATAATCATCGTTGATAAGAATTTTTGATTATCTGTTGATTTTGGAGAAATACAAAATCTTGTACTTTCCCAAATCTTGGCATCTGAAATTTTCGATCCAACGACGTCGGCGAATATCTCGTTAATCATAACAGGCGCATTTGTCGGCATCATACGCATTGAAGCTCCATGCGTTCCATTTGGCATTTCCCAAATTGCATAAACCGCATTTGGGTTGTCGTATTGATCTGTTTCCCACCCGTTTTCTGTGATTGTGACAGGCCAGTTCAATCGGTCTTTGAATTGGATTGCGCGATCTTCAAACATTGATCCAAACAGGTTTGGATACTGATCCACTTGTTCATAAGATAAAAAACGTAACATATTTTTCTCCTTTTTTTGATGAAAAAAAGAGATCAGTTTCATTGTTAACATTTATTAAAATTTTTATAAAATATGTTTGAAAATGAACATTTGTCGCACCAAATTTTGTTTACCAATAATTAAGCTTAAGCCTCTATTAACTTTGTTCTGAATTATCTTAACCGCTTGCACTGGAGGTAATTATGGAAAGAAGTGTGACAAATCAGTATCGTTCGTTGTCAGCCATGTTGGGTGACCTCTCGGAATTTTGCGCTGCAAATAGATTACGACAAACAAGCGAAGAAATCGCAAAAGCTAAATATGAAGTAGATTGCGTTATCAGAGGTGAAATTAGACCAGATGAGTGTTTAAGTCGCGAAGAGATAACACGGCTTTCTAATAGGGTAATTTGTCCGATTAATTAAAAAACCTAAAAACTTGAAGAGCGACAAAGCGCTCTTCAAGCCATATTATGAGTAGTTTTGGTTCCAGTAAGTTGATAAGTTTAGTGGCTCGATCCGCCTGAGATTAGTATGCGCTAAACCTATTAAATTAAGTCTAATTTATCTAAGATTTGATTTTTACTTCCGCCCAGCCTTTCTCATTTTAAGAAAATAACGGGCTTCTGGAGCTATCAATTACTCTCAGATCTTTTCTTGATATACTCAGGTTCTTTGTTTTCGTGTTCCATCTTTGTGCTTTTGAATGGAATAACTCTACTAGGACGAATTTTGTCTTTGCGGTCATTTTTGAACAAAAAACCTGACGCCCAATTGAGCCTATTGGTGACCTTAATAAAATGGGTTAATATCAAGCTCGAAAATGCACCAGTCAAATCGCCCTCTGGACCTTGCAGAAAAAAGTCACGGAAAATAGACTCTGCTTCATACTGAAACTCACTTTCAAAGAAACAAGAGATTGTGCTTTCGGGCTCTGAAACACAATAGAACGCCAGTTCTAAAAGCTCATCAAAAAACTCAGAAGATTCTACGAGATAAGTTTGGTACGGATTCTGTTCGTCCAATAGTAAACTAATCCGCAATATGTCCTCTAAACAGAAGGCGACAGCTGGCCCCAGTAAACCAATGGTCATACCGAGATTATAGTTTTCTACAATTATCCGGATCTCCTGATCGTAAGGATGATCAATTGAGAATTCCAAGTCCTCTTTAGAAAAGACATATCTATTTCGATCTACTGTAATCTCCGGAATGAATACGATTTTCCGCAAGGTAAGGCCCCAAAAATTCTTATCCAATCATAGACCAACATTGTTTAAAAATTGATTGAATTTGGACGGTAAATTTTGTCATAGAAAAAGATTTCGTATTTTCATTTAAAATATAGGCTTAGCGATATTTGAACAAACTATATACTAAAGCTCAAGAAGTGGAGTGCTGACTTTCGATAAGCTGGACGATTACTTCTTGATTTAAGAGCGTGTGACAATCTTGAGCGTTTCTATATGACGGGATCAGAAGAGAAACCGAAAATTCCAGACCCATCATTTTACAAATAGCAGCTTTTTTGGCCTTTTGATCTGATTCAATAAAGAATTCCGAATGGACGGATGCCTGCTTTCGGGAAGTTGACTTTCGACGAAGTACCAAGTGCTCAATGTTGGCTATGGGTCGGGTCAGCTTCGAAAAATTTTTTGTGGAAACAATATGTCCTAGGAATACTATTTCGATCCAAGAAACTTTTTCTAGTCTCAATAGAACTTTATGGACAAACACTTCTTCTGAAAGTACTTAAAATTTATATAAATCCGAGGATACGAAATGCGATTTCCAACAATTTCTTTAGTCACAGCAGCAGTTTTGCTCGCAGGATGTGCGACGCCACCCGCGAAAGTTCAAGCTCTTCAAGTTAGTACGGCGGAATACGACGACATGAACTGCCGTCAATTAAGAACGGTCAAAAGTACTTGGGAACAAAATGTGGCTGCGTTATCTGAGCAGCAACAGAAGGCGAGAACTGGCGATACCATAGGAGTGATCCTTATTGGGATTCCCACAGGGAGCCTTTCGGGCGGCGACGTCGAGACCCAACTTGCTCAAGCCAAGGGGCACTTGAATGCTGTAAATTCAGTTCTCATTCGAAAATCCTGTTAAGTTAAAGTGCCATCAACTTTTAGGCTCTGTTAGATGCAAAAAATTGCCTTTAGCTAGTTGGGCGAAGTCTCTATCGAACGTCAGCTTTCGGAAAATCGACAGCTGTCAACATTTACGACTCTGAATGGCAATTAAGGGCCGGCAGTGATGCCGACCCCATGTCACTAAATATCTACACTCTCAGAAATCGCTAGAGCATCTTCAAGCTCAACTCCCAGGTAGCGCACAGTGCTATCCATTTTTGTATGCCCGAGCAAAAGTTGGACGGCTCTTAGGTTCCCTGTTTTTTTGTAGATCTGAGCTACCTTGGTTCTTCGCATTGAATGAGTTCCATATGCGCTGGGCTCTAATCCAATCGACTTAACCCAGCAGTGTACGAGCCTAGCGTATTGGCGCGTTGATATATGAAACCGATCGTGAAAACGACCCGGCCACATATATTCTGAGCCAATCATCAATTCATCATCCAGCCAGGTTTCGATAGATTTTCTGGTTCCATCTGTAAGTTCAAATTTAACGGGCTTCCCTGTTTTGCTTTGAAGTACAGAAGCGCGCTCTTTCACTGTTCCTGCCGCGTAAACATCTGCGACTTTTAGTCGAACCAAGTCACATCCACGGAGCTTACTGTCTATTGCAGTATTGAATAGTGCTAAGTCCCTGACATTTTTTTCGATCTCAAGACGGACTCTAATTGCCCAAACGTGTCTAGGTAAGAGTGGTCTTTTTTGACCAACGATGCGTCCTTTATTCCAGGCCGCACGTTTCTGAACAATCATGGGTAGATTTTCGATAGTCATGGTGTTTTCTCCGATCCACCACTCCCATCCCAATCGTCAAATCGGACGTTGACCAACTCAACTTAGCACAAATTTAGCCTTCATATGTATTTCCGCTCCGAGCCCTTTGTGCTCATAGATATTTGGCATCCAATGTCTGTTATCTGGTGTGGGGCCTTATTCCCAAAATCGCACTATGTTTGCGCCTAAATATTACTTTGTGTCAGCCGCTTCCTGCTTTGCCTATCTCTGTGTCGTCATTGATCTGTTTTCGCGGCGCGTCGTTGGCTGGGCACTGCATTCAAGGCCAACGACAGAGCTTGCTGTGCAAGCTTTGCTGTCTGCAATTTGGAAGCGTAAACCAAAACCGGGTTTACTGATCCACTCGGACCAAGGCACGCAATATACCAGCCGTGAATGGAGCGCATTCTTGCGCGAGCATGGTCTGCAACATTCCATGAGCAGGCGTGGCAACTGCCATGATAATGCTGTTGCTGAAAGCTTTTTCCAGCTCTTGAAGCGAGAGAAGATCAGGCGTCAAACATATCGCACACAAGAGGACGCAAGACGCGACGTGTTCGAATATATCGAGATGTTTTACAACCCAAAACGAAAACACACGAACAATGGGATGCTGTCACCCACCTCTCGGGATTTTGGCTACGCCAAAACCCTGACAGTCAGCGATTGACCTCGAAAACAGACAGCGGAAAATGAAACAAGAAGGTGTCTAGCAAACTAAGGGCACCTCAGACCCAACTAGATATCCAACCACGTGTACCATCGGTTCTGAATTCACACTTATACATGCTTTCTGAAAACGCAGTTGAAGTGAATAGAAACCCACACAGAATATAGGTTGCTCGAATATATCTGTTCATTATTTCACTCGCTAAAATTGTGAATTATTTTAGGTTACTGGCTAGCCGCGCTCGTATTTGATGCGCAAGCTGTTTTTTAATTGGCGAATCTCAAGGTGAGCTATGTGCAGACAATCAAAAACATATAAGCACCGCTAAAGCGAACAATTTATACGCGAGTAAAAGTGACAATGATTACTTATTTGGGGATAAATTTTTTTAAAATGGGTATCTTTCTTGATTACCAAAATCAATAATTTAAAGTCAAATGTATGAGATTGAGTTATTTTTTTGCAAAGAGTTTCAGAGAGGCATCGACTATAAGGCTAGGTGAAATTTTCAAAAGCATAAGTTGGGTTTTTACATGCATATGTCTTTGCGCTAAGCCGACCATGGTTCAAGCGGATGAAGTGAGCAAAACAAAAGACCCGTGTCCTATTCAGTATTTTATTGAGCCAATACAAGAGCTTTGTGATCTTTATCACCGAGCTCTTGAGCTGGACAATTTAGAACCGGCAGTTGCTTCTGGTGTCGATCAAAGCCTGGCGAAAGCTTCATATTTTCCCAAGTCTTTTATAGCCGCGAGAAATTTGTTGCACTTATTGACTAACTTCAAACAGATAGAGGCCAATTATGAGATCATTTTTCTTCAAACAGATATCTTAGATGGAGTTTTTAATTTTGAGATTGAAAACATGGATGCGCATAGAAAAATAATCTATAAAAATTTCCAACGTCAGGCAGAATTTTATGCTGTCCAAAAACTCTCTTCAATTCCGTTACCTTTAATTTCGAAACTTCAAGTTTCTGAATTAGAAAGAGATTTTTTGGTAACCGGCAAAACTCACTCCGATAGGATAAAGTACCTGTTTTGCTATGTTAAATATGACATACCATTTTTGTCAGCCAATTATATTGAGCAAATAAAAACTTTTGAAAATTGCCTGCGCAGCGATTTTTTCTTATTCGAATAATATTTTCAACACACGATAATAAAGAGAGAGATTATACATGGGAAGTTTTAATTTTGGCGATCCGACTTCGTTTCCTGATCAAGATGCAAACGACTTAGAAGACAGAAACACTTCTAACAAAGGTTTCGAAGAAACAACCTCTATGGCACAAGAGTTGCTTACGATACATTTTAAAACCGAACTCGAGAAGGCTAAAAAAGAAGCCGAAGAAGCAGATGAAATTACACCAGAAATGCAACAGAGAATTGATCAGTTAGAAGCTACTGTTCAAAGAATGGAGCAACAAGCTTCTGCTTTAGGATTAGGCGCGGACAGTAACATAAACGAATACAACAGGGACGCATATCAAGAAACTTTAGAAAATCTTCAAGAAGAATATCCAAATTTAAGCATCGAAGAGATTGAACAGATTGCTCATGATGTAGTTAGAGATAAATACACCAGCGCTGTTGATCCGCACCAGCCTATTGCACATGACCCAGATGTAACTTCAGATCCTCGTTTGCATGAGAAGTTAGCAGCTGCAAACGATATGCGAACAGATGCTTCTCGCGGAAACACCACAGAAAATGCAATCCATACAATTCAAAACGATCAAGGTGACGATGGCAGCGGTTCTCAGCCAACAGGCAACCCCAACGAAGACAATACCGATCCCCCTCCGAATGGCGGAAACGGTAATCCGGCGCCGAACGGCGGCGAAGAAGGCGGAAATGATTGGCGTGATCGCGAAGAGACGATTGATGATCGGAACGACGATTCTGGCAATAGCGGTTCTGTCGATCCTGTGCCGGATGTGGATCCTGATCCTGGAAGTGGAAGCAGTAGCACTCCCGAAGAAGATGGCTTCGACGATGACGGCGAATGGGATGGCGATGAAGTTTGGCCGATTGTCATGGACCTTGATGGTGACGGCGTCGAAATCGAATTTGGCGGCCTTACCTATTTCGATATGGATGATGATGGGTTTATGGAGCAAACCGCTTGGGCTGCTGCTGATGATGGGTTCCTTACAATTGATTTGAATGCCGATGGTACGATTGGAGACGGCGATGGCGTCATTGATCAGACGTTAGAGCTGTCTTTTGCGATGTGGGGTGGCGATGGAATGACTGATTTGCAGGCTTTGGCCGAGGCCACAGATGCTGAAGGCAATAAAATCTTTGATACCAATTCTGATGGTGTTTTGGATGATCAAGACGACCATTGGTCAAGTTTCAAAATTTGGCAGGACCTTAATCAGGATGGCATCACTGACGAAGGTGAGCTGAAGACGCTTGAGGAATGGGGCATTACCTCGATCAATCTGACCTATGATGATGGCTCAGCTTTTGCTGCTACAGATGACGATATCACTGTTTTCGGCAACACGCTGCATGGTTTGGCCTCTTTTGTGATGAATGGCGAAACTATCGTTGGCGGTGTGGGTGACGTGTCGCTTTCCTATGAAGAACTCGGGTGGCGCGAGGTCGAAACGGAAACAGGTTTTGCCATCGAATTCGAAGGCGGAGAACGCTATGATTATGGCGTTATCGAAGCGGATGATGCGGCTGATCTAAACTTGAATGATGCCTATCTTGATGGTGCAACAGGTGATGATCGGGACAATGCTCTTGATGGCGCAGCGCTCACCAAAGAGGCTGTGATTTCTGGTGGGGCTGGCGATGATACCATCGATGGCGGTTGGTCCAATGACATGCTGTCAGGCGATGAGGGCGCAGATGAACTGCGCGGAAATGGCGGTGACGACGTCATCTTCTTTGACAGTGATGACACAGTTGTTGATGGTGGTGAAGGTGTTGATGTTGCGATTGCAGCGGAGTGGGATGAGTTTGATGAAGATGGTACTCAGACCGTTTTTGCCGACGATGTCACCCTAGACCTTGAGGCTAATGGTTTTGAGGTAGCCTACGGTGGTGATGGCGATGACAGTCTGACCGTGTCTAGTACGTTTGAGACTACTGTTAATATCAACGGCGGCGCTGGTGATGATACGGTCACAGGTGGTGCTTCTGATGATGTCCTATCGGGTGATGCGGGCGATGATGTGATCACTGCCAATGAGGGTGATGATATTGTGATCGGCGGCACGGATGCAGATAATATCCAAGGTGGCAGTGGGTCTGATTTCATCTCTGCTGGGACGGGTGATGATTACGCGCATGGCGGAACCGGCGATGACTTCATGCTGGGCGGTACGGGTTCTGACGAGCTTCGCGGTGCTGGTGGCGATGATTTCATCGATGGCGGATCGGGCAAAGATACTTTGTACGGCAGCCATGGCGATGACCAGTTATTTGGCGGTGATGGCAATGACAAGATCGTTGGTGGATCGGGGGATGATTATGCCGAAGGGGGTGCCGGCAATGACCTGTTTATTGACGGCAATGGCGATGATTTTCAGCGCGGTGATGCAGGCGATGATGTCTATGATCGCTCATCTAACGCTGGAGGGTATGATGTCTTTTACGGTGGGACAGGCACAGACACGGTTCAACTCGCGGGCCAGCAATCCGATTGGACCGTAGAAAATCGTGGCGATGGCAAAATTGTCCTGATCGGCAATGCGACCGTTGGCGGTGCGATTGTTGAGCTGTTGGATGTGGAATTTGCAATCTTTGCAGATGAACCCGATGCAGACCCCCTCAATCTTCTTGGCGATGAGATGGACATCACAGCCGATCATTCCAGTGATGCCGAGCTTGAAGGCGATCATGAAGATGATGTGAATATCGGTTCAGGTAATCTCGATCAGGGTTATGGTAGTGGTGATGATTTTGTTGATGCCGCCGAGGGTGGATATGCCGCAAATGATACCATCAACGGCAATCAAGGGGATGATGTTGTCAACGCCGAAGGTGGTGATGATGACGTGCTCGGTGGAAGTGGTGCTGACGACCTTTATGGCGGGGATGGGGCGGACAATGTCCATGGCAATTCCGGCGCCGATTTGATTATCGGTGGTGATGGTGGTGATGTTCTGAATGGTGGGGCTGGCTCGGACTTTATCATTGGCGATGGACACGCCAATAGCGGTACGACGCATATGGATGATACGACGACTGATGCGTCTTACAATAACTTCTCAGATGAGACCAACGCCGAAAATGGTGGAGCTGGCGACACCATAGAAGGTGGTGCAGGTGACGATGTCATTTTGGGTGGCAAGGGCCATGATGTCATTACGGATAGTCAAGGTTCAGACCTGATCAAAGGCGGCGCACATAATGACACGATTGATGCCGGATCAGGCGCCGATCGTGTTTATGGTGGCGATGGTTCGGATGATATCACAGGCGGCTTAGGTGACGATTATCTTGTTGGAGACGCAGGTTATTCTGAAGAGATGATTGTCCGTCAAATCGGATATCTGGCGGCGGGTGATGAGAGTTTCAATGTCGAGCTGTCGCTGGAAAAAATGATCGCGAATGGCGCATCCTATGAGGTACTTATCAATCATTTTCTAGGAACGGCAGCGTATGGGTTTGAACTCAAAGGAAGTGGCGGCAGCAGTAATCCGACAGAATCTGGTCAGACCTTCTCTGGTTGGGGCGCATATTATATAAAATCCGAAGATCTTAAAATCTCTGATGGTCAGTTCCTAGAGGACGTTCTTCCACGGGTCTACGGGCGCGACGCGACGGAAGGCGAATATGCCTATTGGATGGCGAAACTGGAGAATGGTGCCAGCTATTCGGATGTTATTTTGGAGATTATCGGTGAAGGTCTTGTTTACAGCGACAAACTAAACACGTTTTACACTGAATTTGGGGAATATGGAGTCAATTGGACGCATCACATTCACTTCAATGATACGATTGATGGCGGCGCAGGCAATGATCGGGCCTATGGCATGCAGGGCGACGACCTGATCACTATGGGTGAGGGCCGTGATGAAGCCGATGGTGGCTCTGGCAATGATACAATTGATGGCGGTCTTGGCGATGATGATCTCTCCGGCGGGATGGGCGATGATCTGTTGATCGGTGGTTCAGGCGCAGATGTGATCGAAGGCGGTCAAGGTGCTGATACAATTATTGGCGACAATGAGGATGGTACAGGCGCTAATCCGCTTGATATTGTCTCTTACGCGAATTCGGGAGAATCCGTTACCGTTGATCTGTCCACACAAACGGCAACGGGCGGCGATGCAACCGGTGATGTCATCTCTGGCATCGAAGGGATTATTGGCTCCTCTTTCGGCGATGATCTCACGGGTGATGCAAGCAATAACCGCGTCTTTGGTGGTGCAGGCGGTGATGTTATCGATGGGGGCGCCGGCCATGATCTGCTTGATGGTGGAGCGGGCAGTGACACCATTGAGGGCGGAAATGGCGTTGACGAACTGCAAGGCGGCGCGGGCAATGATGTGCTCTCGGGTGGCGCAGGAAATGACCTTCTTGTTGGGGGTGAGGGACGCGATATCCTCGAAGGTGGGGATGGCGAAGATTACCTTGCCGGTGAAGATGGCAATGATCTCTTCGTCTTATCTGGCACTGGCGAAGATACAGTAGAAGACTTCACCTTTGGCGAGGACGCGATTTTGCTGGGCGACGGCGTTGGATTTGCCGATCTTACGATTACTCAAGACGGCGACGATGCACTTGTCAGCCACGGCGGTTCGACCTTGCGCTTGGTCAATGTGGATAGCGCAGAACTCACAGCGGCAAATTTTGCGGTCTCAACAACCGTAGCAACGGGCGATAACGCTATTGATCTCTCCACCGATGCGTCTTGCGCTGTTGTGCAAACCGGTATCGGTGATGATACGATTACCGGCACCGATTATGGTGATGTGATCAATGGTGGATCAGGGGTCAACCACCTTGAAGGCGGTTCAGGCGATGATATTTATGTTATCGATATGGTCGACAATCCCACCAATGCATCTGAAGCCGTTGATCTGACAGACGTCTATCGTGGACAGTTTGAAGCCTCTCAGACCAATCAGCATGGCCATTATCATGCCGATTTTGCAATTGATGGGGATGGCGCGACGTTCAACCATACCCATATTGGCGATACGCTTGAAATTGATATGGGCACTGGTTTTGATCTTACCAAGATCGAAATCGACAATCGCAATGCATTACCAGGTCGACTTACTGGCGCAACGCTAAACATCTTAGATGACAACCGTAATATAATTGAGACCTTTCCGATCACGGATTTGAACGATCTGAATTTTGATTTGCTCACCTCGGATAATGCGCGCTTTGTCCAAATTGTGGGACCAGAGAACAATTATCTCCATGTTGATGAGGTTAAGATCTTTGGTCATGACAAGCATGCACATGACATCATCACAGATAGTGAGGGTGAGAATGACACCATTGCTATTCGCGGCGATCTGACGCGCGATGATATTCATGCAAGTTCATCAGATGACAGCGATGATCTGACGCTCTTCCTGCCCAATGGGCAAAAGATCACCATCGAAGGTCAATGGGCAGATTTGGATAATCCGGTTATCGAATGGCTTGAACTCGATAGCGGTGAGAAAATCGACCTGCGGGAATTCCACGAACAGTCTGGTGATGATGAGATTCTTGCTGGTGTTGGCGAGACCATGATTAATGGCTATCTTGGTGATGACTTCATCACAGGGTCTTATACCGCCGCGACAATCCATGGGCATGAAGGCGATGATACAATTGATGGGTTTGGTGTAGGTAGTTTGATAGATGGTGGCGAGGGTGATGACTATATATACGTCAAATCGATTGGCATCGCCCAAATTGAGGGTGGAGAAGGTATTGATACTTTAGATTATTCAAAAGTAATTTGGTCAGTCACGGTAGATTTAGGCGCTGGAACTGCCAACTTTATATATTGGCCCTCGGCAGTTGACTCAATTAATGGCATTGAGAATGTTATTGGTTCATATATCCATGATGTCATCATTGGTAGCGACGAAAACAATCATCTTCAGGGGGCCGCAGGGCATGATGTAATCCAAGGCGGCCTAGGCAACGATACGCTTGATGGCGGGTTGCACAACGATACGTATATCTACGAGCTTGGTGATGGTAACGACACAATCATCGATGCTCATGGGAACGATGTTATTGAATTTGGGCCAGGTATCACCAATTCCATGATCTCGTATGAGGTCTCAGGCGATGATCTTTTGATCTATGTGACCGACGGAGAAGACATCTCGACAATCACGATTGTGGATCATACAAACAATCCAATTGAACAGGTCATTTTGGATGATGGGACAACGCATGCCATAAGCGGCAAAGAGAACCCTGGTGATCCAGAGTCTGATGATCTCGTTATTAATCTTGGTGGTGGTGCAGATATTGTAAACGCTGGCGCTGGAAACGACACTATCACCACAAATAATGGATCGGATGTGATCACCGCTGGTGGAGGCCGTAATGTGATTGATGGTGGCAACGGCAAAGACACCTATATTATGTCTGTCGCCGAGGCGGGATCAAGCAGCGAGGTGGTTGATCTAACGGAAATGTATCGCGGATTATTCCAGGCGGCGCATGATACCGAATTTACCTTTTTATACGCTTCAAATGCGATTGATGGTCTCACCTCAAGTCAAAGTTCTAGTCTTCTTGGAGGCGTTTTAGAGATCGATTTGAAACTGAGTTTTGATCTCACAAGTCTCCAGCTGGACATCGCCAACAACACTGCATACCCGTTGGAAGGCGCAAAGATTGTGATTTTGGATGCAAACAGAAATGTCCTTGAAGAAATCACGCTCGGCGCGGAGGATGATCCTTTTGTCGTATTACAAAATGCCTCAGATGCACGATATGTCCAAATCGATGCGTTAGATGATCAATTTGTGTATCTCAATGATTTACAGATATTTGGTGCAACACCTGCATCCTATGACATGATCACCGACGCTTCTGGCAATGACACAATCCGTATCGAAGGCGTCGAAGCATTGACTGACATTGCAGCTGTCATAGATGGCAATAACCTGAAGCTGATTTACGGTTATGGTCAGGTGATTGAGATCATAGATCAATTTGCCGATGCGGCCAACCCAACCATCGAGACGTTAGAGCTTGATGGCGGTGTGATGATTGATCTCACAGATTTCGACAATCTGATCTTTGGATCACTGGGCAGCGTGGACAGTCTTGGCCTTGAAGGCAACAATGAAATTACCGGCGGAAGTCTCGATGACATCATCGAAGGCCATGGCGGTGATGATATCCTGACGGGTGGTATGGGTGCCGACACCTTCGTGTTTGAAGATGGGGATGGCAAAGACACAATTACAGATTTCAATCTAAATGAAGACATGATTGATCTGGTCGCCTTGGGCATTACGTATGCCGATCTGGAGTTCGAAAACACAGATGGTGATGGGTTGCTGATCACCTATTCCGAAAACGGGAATGGCGAGGTCACAGGCCAAATTCTATTGGATAATATCCATTCATCCGAAATCACCGAGGATCATTTCGTCTTCTGATCTTTAGAATTCCTATCTCCACCAACCGCCCCGTTCAAGCGAACCAGTGGAGATAGACCAAGGACGCGCCATCGCTCGGCGCTACCCCTCACGCTTACTAGTTGTCAACGGCGTGAGGGGGCCTTTTGAGCGGTGTGAGTTTGCAACCCATCGCAACCGGGAACCAAAAGCGGTCTTTGGAGCAACGGCGGCTTGGTGGCCATTGAACTGATTTAATCGTGGAGAATTCTGAACAGGCGAGTGTCTGCTTTCGGGAAATTGACTTTCTTAAAAGTTTCGAGTGTTCAATGTCGGCTAAGGGCCGTGCGTACGGTATTTAAAAAACATCAAACTGGAAATAAGGGCTCCTTGCAGCCATTGAAGCTAATGCGGCAATTTTAGATTGAACCAAATAATTTGCATCGTGGACGGCCCTCAGCAGCCATTAATGAGGACCTTTGTCGCTGCAATGCCACTTCCTTAAAGCAGTCATTGGCGGAGAAGACAATTTGAGCTTACAACCCTCGCCGTTCATGACTATTTGCTAAGTTGTGTAAAGCTACAAATTGATAGGACAAAAGTATGAACTCGTCTTCGCCCTCACACCCGCTCGACGAGACAGCGTTCGAAGATGTGTTTCTTGAAGAACTTGAATCCTGGTTCTCGGCAGACATCGCATGCTGCGAACAATGCTACGAAAAATTTCTAATGATATGGCCTGCGGCCTACACGGCCGAGTCCGAAGAGTTCCAGCGCAACCAAATTGAGCTTAGTTCATTCTATGACGGATCTCGGATCGGCGCGTTTTTTACAAAGGAACAATTTGAGCGCCTCGTTCAAGAGATGGATTGTCCTAGGTGCGGTGAGAAGTTGGGGTATTTACTTTACCCGTACGCATTTCCATTCGATGTACCTGTAGAATTCGAGGCCAACGTTGCCTCTATCCACACTATTGCGAATGAGACGCCTTTTCTCTTACTGAAGAACGAGTTCGCCCAAGAAATCTTACAGACCTTAGAAGATCTATCACAGTCGACCGACGCAACCACGGTGCCGGCGAGCCTGTATAGGGCGCGCGGACTGGAGAAATTGAGCGAAGTATCAGTTGGTCAGTTTGACTTTGCCGACCCCAAGTATGTCGGTGAAGGAAGGTACAATCACGCAGGGCAGCCGGTTCTCTACCTAGGTGACAGCAAGGAAACTTGTTTTCATGAGCTAAGAGGCGTCAACTGCGCCGTTGCCGAAATTGCCTTCGATAGTGATTTGAGGATCTTGGATTTAACGAGCCCATATGAAAGCCATCAGGACCATTCGGATTTGTTGAACGCGCTCACTTTCTCAGCACTACTCAGTACACCTCAGGAAGAAACGGGTTACAAAAAACCTGCCTATGTGTTTTCGAGATTTGTAGCGGACTGCGCCCGTTCTGCTGGGTTTGATGCTATTCGATACCCTTCAACACGAGCCTCAGCGCAGGCGTACAATCTTGTTGTATTGAATAAGGATTTTTCGATTGGAAACCGCTCGCGCTTGGTTGGCCTGTATCTTTTTGATGGTAAAAAAACCAGAATGGTGGAGGCCTAGTTGTAAAGGGCAATTCTGAAAGGCAGCCTCAGCCCAAAGCTACCATCTGCTGGCAAGTGCTTTGCTGCGTTGCAGCCCTTCGAAGAAGAACTTCGCTGGAATTGCGTTATTAGGAGTAGCCTTTCGGTGAACGCGAGCGCTGGGTCATCATCCTCCAGCAGACTTAGAATTCGATTGAAGTGAGCCTCGGTACTTCTAAGGTAGGTCGCATGACTGTTAACAAGGCACTTGTACTTATCGAAATTGCTGTTGCGATTGTAGTGATCGTGTTCGCGGTTCTTTGGGTAGTGAACCCAGATAGAAACTATGAACCGATTATCGTTCTGCTCTCGACCATTGGAGTAGTTGTGGTTGAGTTTATCAGGCGCTCGCTGCCTAAACAGCGTGCGCCCAACCCCGAGATCGCCGCGCTTACCGAACGCGTCGAAGCGCTCCTATCGCAAATGAATAAGTCCGATCAGGCGCCAACTCAGGCTGAGCGGTCACATGAGAAGGAAGACGTCCTTTTGGCGCGCATCAAGACACTTCTCTCGCACCGGAAGGCTTTGATCCAAGCCTTAGAACAAATCGCTGCCCAACAGAACGTCGGTTTGGATCTTACCAATTGGGAAAAAACAAAGAAGGAACTGGTGCTTTCAGCTCCGTTTGACAAAGCCATAAAGACAGTTCTCGATTTCACGCACGACCTTCGGAAAGTCGATCAGATCGAGATGTCAGTGTCAAAGTGGGTCGATGGAATGGCGGAGGGCGCTCTGGGTTATCTTAATGCGAGGCTTGAAAGCTCAGATAGGCCACAGGCCAATAAGTAGCTCACAGCGCTACATAGGGCGCGGAACCCTCTCTTTCAGCGTTTAGTTGAGGACGGCCCATTGCGGTCATTCGCCTTATCTTTGAAATTACCAAGTCACTTTCCTGAAAGCAGTCATTCGGCGTTTGGTGAGAAATACCGAAGCCTGTATGCAGATATGCGGACTAAGCCGCCATTGGTTGAATGGTGGCTTTTGAATTTTGTATTTGTAAGCAATGCAATGAAACTGTCAGTCGCATTGGTCACTACTCGATCCTAGAACAAGAAATAGTCCTCTTGCAGATCAATGGCTGACACATCTTCAATCGTAACTTGCCCATATCCCATTCATGACGAACAGTTGTGCCCTTAGGCCCTTGGGTTTTTATGCCTACTTTAAATTCTATGCCCACTGTTGGAACTCCACAATTTTTTATTTTCTTTTTTTGACAACTGCAGAAATGACATCGCCAAATAATATGGTGATCGGGAAGACTACAAAAAAAACTAGCGACCTAAAAAAATTCAGTTCAAAGTCGCCAGTAAAGGCGAAAAACAATACCACTGCGAACGCGAGCAACTTGCTAAGAATATTTTTGAATAAAGCAGATAAAAACTCTTCCCTGTTTAACATTTTAAGCCTTCTGACAAGATTTAGACCACTCTCTCAAAACTGATTTTTTTGGTAAAAACGACTTTCGTCAAAAACAACTTTGCCAAGTGTCACCAGAGCTTCGATATAAGCGGGACTATCGACCTGCCGAATCTCGACAGAAGCCGTCGCAAGCACCGCTTCCTCGGTGCGCTTTGGCAGCACAAGCATAATCTTACCCATTTCAACCGAAATCAACCAAGGGTTTTATTTCAATCCTATTTCCACCCAAACCGATCCCCCAAAAATCGTTCGTAACCTTAGCCAAAGCACCCTCGGCAGATTCCGCAAGTGGATTTTGGAAACTTTTTGGGGGGCAGGGGACTTTTTTATAATTTAGTGAGGATTGTCACATACGTGCGGTTTCGCAGAAGGCCGAAGAACGCGTTTGTGGGTCAGCAGATAGGGGAGTTATGGCTGCGAAGGTCCGGCCACGCCATCTAGAAATGCTGTGGTGTTCCGTAGTGCAGTCGCTCAATACGAGCGTTTGTTTGGGACGCCCGCAACAAAGTTATAGCGTCTGGTCGTAATCGCCCACGGCAGGTTCTGTGCGGATGATGGCGTCCAGGTCATTGAAGATCGCGCGTAGTTCTGCGTCGCTTTCCGGGCTTTCGCAGACGACAACCAGATTGGGTGTATTCGAACTTGCCCGCACCAACCCCCAGCCGCCATTTTCCTAAATCAACTGCGGGCCGTTGACGGTGACGGTGTTGCTAATCTTCTGCCCGCCAAGCGTTCCGCCGGATGCTGCTCACGCTTCTACCTCCGCCACGAAATGCGCAAGTACATCGGATCTTACCGTCTGAGCAGACAAAATACCAACATAAGACCTTTTTATGAAAGCTGACATTTGGCCAAAAAGCAGGGATAGTAAGAAGGGCTCGTTCCAGACACTCGCGGCCCATTCCGGCCATTAGACAGTTCTTGGAAACTGATCAGCCACTTTCCCAAAAGCGGTCATTCTTTGTCACGTGAGAAATTGCAGAAGCAAAGATGTGGCTATGCGGGTGAGGATTCAACGGGTGGTCGCAACACTTTAATCTTTTAGGAAAGATGGAGTGTTGAGAGATGAAGTACCGGACGCGGACATTTTATACGGACAAAAAGAAATCGGAAATTTGGGATCGGTGGCAGTGCGGAGAGTCATTGAGTTCGATTGGGCGCAGGTTTGACCGGGCTTTGTCTTCGATTTTTCCGCATCTGGCTTTGACTGGGGGCATTCGTCCCCCTGCGCGGACCAGATCTCGCTTGGCATTGAGCTTGGCCGAACGCGAAGAGATATCCCGAGGTTTGGCAACTGGACGTTCATTGCGTTCCATTGCACAGGATCTGAAGCGGGCGTTCATTGCAGAGGTCAGAAATCCAAAAATTTAATGCGTTAAGTGATACAGAGTGCATCAAATTTTTCAAAGGAGCTTTAGTCAACAAGAAGCTTGAGGAAGATGATTGGATTATTGATTAACGCACGAAGGTCGCGGTGTGCGAAACGAAATTTCGGCGTCACATCGAGTACATGGCGCTTTGGATCGGGAGCGCTTGGCATTAGCTCCTTGGGTGGGCGTGGACCAAAACTGGCTAATAGTATTTGGAAGGCCGCTGAGGCACCTTTTTCATTTTGCACGCGTTCGATCTCAGCGGAAAGCGCGTCATCGGCTTCGTTAGCGCAGACCAAACGCAACGAAATGCGGTAGTGGAGTCCAAGCTCATTGAGGCCAGAAGCTCCAAGCCAAGCTATGATCTGCTGACAAATTCCACATGTCCTACTCAGAAATATTTCAAGCTCTGGCAAATCGTTATTCGTCCCAAATCTTAGATCTCCGGGCAGATCCTGCGTTCGGTGTTCTTCCCTCTCAAGCCTGTCCCAAAGCTGGTCTCTAAGCCCGGACCCTCTAAACTCTTTAAGCACACGCAGCATGGCGCGATCTTCGCTCAGGCCAGAAAAGTAACGAGCAGCAAAAACAAAGCCCGGGAGTATCGAAAAGACTAATGTGGCCAATAATAAGCCCGGACTGGCAGGTAATATGGTGCCCGGGTTTATGCTAAATGAATAAAGTCCAATTGCCAGTACGAGAGCCGAGATCAGGTGAAACCAGTTACACATCCGGCAAAAGGCCCTCGTGGCCAATTGTAACGCTATAAGGGCTGCCGCTCCCGCCGTAAGGACTGAAGCCACAGAAAGCGCTATCCCCAATGCGCCTAAATGAATCATCAAGAATGTGGCAGTCATCGCCAGAAAACCGTATGCTGAGATAGGCACTCCGAGAAAGCGAGATAAGACCGATTGCATAATGTCTTGGCATCCGCTGTTCTCGCCTCCGCATTGTTTAACTGTGATGCTGTCGATACCCGCTGTCTGGAAATGAAAGAGAAAGAGCGCCCAAACTGCCCCGATCAGAGCGGCGAAGGACCAGAGTTTCGCTGCAAGCGGAAGCTTACCAAGTAGCGTCACCGCACCGAGGCCAAAAACGAGCGTCGCCAACGCAACGACAATCAAAGCTGGTCCCAGCTCCTTGAGCGTTTCCCCGGCTCGCCGTTCTAAGGACAACACTCCTTGCGGCACCATTCCAAGTAAGGGCACAAAGCTTAGCCCATTGATATCAACCCAGGCGCGCCGGACACCGTTTGCATCAAAGAACCGCTTCTGCCCGCTGCGACGACCGGATGACAGCACCCCAAAGACCTCTGAGTGCCTTAAGACAAGCGCGGGGGCGCCATTCCAATCATCAATCGGCGGCAGACCGCGTGCAATGGCTTTTGCAACATGATGTTCAAGCCATGCCACCGGGCGCCGCGTGCCTGCAATAAACCGCAGCTCAAGTGCCGCGCGCGCGACGACATTTTCAAAGCCAGAGGGGCAGAGAGCGTCCATACCGTCGGGGCCATTCAGTTTAGCTCGGAGCACATAAAGCGCGCGTAACAGTGCGGTGAAGATCATCGCGCCGCCTTTCTGCTTTTGGTTTGCAGAGCGGCCTCGGGTCGTCGGAGCCAAAAATACTCACTTGGTGCGGTGTTGAGTTCAGCGTTCTGGATCAGCTCCACCGGATGGTCGTAATCGCCACCCGCCTCAATCAGTCCGACATGTTTGCCAGATGGAGAGGCGACCGACTGGGCATAGACATCGAAGGCCAAGCGCTCTTCAGCGCTTATGTCCGACAAGATTTCATCGTTTAATTTGAGCGCAGCGCCGACGTCGACCACAATCGTTTCATGGTGTCCGCGTTGACGGAATGCCGCCGCATCAAGCCAGAAGGGAAGCGCAGTCGGGAGTTCCTCATAAAGATTTGGATACAAACTCACATCTATGGGCAGACCGTGACGCGCGAGCCCCTCATGTTGAATATATGCCGCAACGTTGCGCAAGTGGGCAAAGTTCACGTCTTCGAGTGCTCCAGCTTTGGTTAAAATCAAGTCAAAATCATTTGGATCTTGTCGGCTAAGCGCGGAGCCGGTCAACCAAAGGCGAAACCCGTAGCGGCGGGCGTAAGCAGTAGAGCTGGTAAGGACTTGGCCGATGGCCGCTGCATCATAGGGTGGGATAGCGAACCGGCGCATATGAATGCGCCCAAATTTTTTGACATCCCTTTCTTTCTCGGTGCGACGGATGAAAATCGAGAGAAGTCTGTTGCGAATTATTATCTGCCAATAGGCTAAATTACTGAACGCAGTATTCAACGCGCCCAACCGGGGTTTTGTATTGCCTGCTGAGGTCACCTGCCCACTTTCTCCAAACATAGGAGCCGCAAGTTGGAAAAGGGAGTTCAGGTAACTGTCTTGGGTCGATGGCTCTACCTGGTCTAGAACATCAAGCGCGGCGTCTATGGCACTTGTTGTGGAATGTAATCTGTCCTCTTGAGTCAAAAGCGCGATCAGCTGACGCAGATCGGTGGTGTCAATTCGGACCACCTCGGCATCTGGACCCGGAACGCGGCGAAGAAAGGTACTTGAAAATATCCCAGTTAGTGTCGTGCTTTGGGCATCAGGGCCTGCGAGTATCGGCAAAATGGCTGCGATGTCCGGGCGAGCGTTATTCACCGAAAGCACGGCGCCAGCTTTCTTTAGTGCAGCGACGGCATCTGCTGGCGTAACGGGCCGCACTTCGACGGCCTTAAGCTCGCTCAGCCCCAGTCGACCGTCAAAGCAAAAGAGGACAAATGGACCAAGCTGCACCGCGGCATGCAAAGACCCCTCGTGCCAAGCAAAGCACTTCAATAGCAGCCCGCCACCAAATAGATGACTTCGTAGGATCGCATGGCCCGCTGTTTTCGGACGATCTGCCAATCGAATAAGCGCCCGGTAAAGCTCTGCCCTCAGACGCAATGGTCCCGCTACCGCATCTAGACCCGACCAACCGTCCGCTTCGCTACGTCGCGAACGGCTCAGGAGTGTGGGTGACACAGAGGCAATAATGTCGGCGAGGATACGCGTGCCGTCAAACCTGCCGATCTGTTCCAACTGATCCGCTTCCGGGAGAGGAATTGGCAGGATGCCTTCCGATAGCCCCACTCGACAGCCAATGCGCTGGAGGTTGGATTTCGCAATCACGTCTATCAATGTCAACGTCATCTAAATAGATCCAACGCTTCGCAAAGGCTCAAGCAGTAATTCATACAGGGTTCGTCGATACAGTTCCAAAGAAGCTTCGGCCTGCATCCCCGGCAAAAGATCGCGTTTTTCGCCAAAGGCGTCCACAAAGGTTTCGTTTGGTCGGACACGTATACGGAAGCGTGTGTTGCGCTGCTGGACCTGACGTTGGCCAGAGCCTCGGGCGACGACGACCTCATCCACAGCGACGGCTGTCATGCTTTCGATGACGCCTTCCTTTTGACCGAAGCGCTGATATGGGAATGACGCATATTTGATAAAGACTGGCAAGCCAGGCTCAATTAAGCCGACCACGTCCGAGGATACCAAAAAATCAATGTAGATCTCCGCGTTCTCGGGCAGAATTTGTTGCAGGTCTTGCCCGGGCGACACGAACTGGCCCGGTGTGACCTCGGTTGATACGATGATACCATCGGTGGTTGCAGGCAGGATTGTTTTTGAAGAACTCGATATCGCTTTCAACTCACGCTCAATCGCCTCAATCTGTCGATCGAATTCCAATGCAAGTTGCGCACGCTCGCGTTCTGCGGATAAGAGGTCCGCTTCCAGAGCCTTCTTTGACCGCTGGGCGGCGACCTCCTGGCCGCGCAGCTCGATCAACTGCTGACGCATCGCGCTTTGTTGCGCCTCTATCTGGTTCAATTCGCCGCCTGTTATGAGATTGCGCGAGATAAGATCGCGCACGCGGTTCTCTTCTTCGCGCATCTTTTCGCTATTGCGTGCAAGCTCGGTCCGAAGCGCATCAAAGACTTCGAGCGAGCTCGCAATTGAGGGCAGCTCAATATCGCGCTTCTCTGCAAGTTCATCGTCAAATTGCGACAGCCGCAACTGTTGTAATTCCCGAAGGTATTCAAGATCAGTGACAAGTGACTGTCGTACATCTTCGGCCGCACCCAGATCATTTCCAGCATTAAGCTGATCGACCAAGATAAGGGGGTCGCCCGCTTTGACCTGGTCGCCTTCGGAAAATCGGATTTCTTCAACCACGCCGCTAGTCGTCGATGTGACCTTGATAACTCCGGCACTTGAAACCACTTGTCCCGCGACCGGCTTCACGATTGGTAATTTGACTGTCGCCGAGAAGTAAATCAGCGCAAAGAGTCCAAGAACAGCAGATAAAAAAAGAATTATGGCTGATAATTGGATAGGGTGAAGCACCGCACCGAAATCACGCCTATTCAGGAAATGATCCACTGCTGCCGTGCGGAAAAACGGAACATCCTTGGCCGCGGTCTCTGTTTCAGAAGGGCCCGATTTGTCTTGTAAATCAATTTCGTTCATTTTGGCTCGTCCCAAATCTAGCCTTCAAAACGATTTGATGCACATCGATGCAACAAAAATGCGAACAGAGCCCGCGAAGGCTCTGTTCCTCAATACCATTCAAGGCACCCGTTTTAGTGCTTTAATACTGCAGCAGCACCTTGATCGAAAAATTCTTCTTCCGTCGCCATGCGCAGACCCAAAGCATCGTAATTCACACCAAGATGTCCTACGAATTCGCCATCGGTCATATTGAACAACGCGTCAGGGCGGAGTGTCGTCAGATCTTGTGCCATCACGCCAACATATCTGGTGCGGTCATCATTCTGGTACGACCACGAATACAACTGATGGCCGTTCGCCGCGACGCCCAAGGCGCGCACGTCTTGCTTGATCTGAAGATCCGAACCACCGCCGCCGGACGGATAATTATTCTGCTTCACAACTCTAGTGCAGTTCGAAGGAATTGAGGTTCTGGAGCTTTTGCGCCGAGCCTTAGCCCGGTCGCGTGCTTTTTTGCAGGCAGCTGCTTTGCTGTTATTAGCTTGGATCCACTGACCGCATCGGCCGTGTGGATTTATGCACGTCCCTGCTATAAACGCGATTGATAAAACCGCAATCTCCACCCAAAACGGAAACAGTAGTCCGCCCCCCGCGTTCTTAGCCTCATCTTCTCCTATGACCTGGAAAACATCCTCATTATCCGCGGTCGCTATTTGGTCGAAACTTTGCATGTTCATTATTCGTCTCCCTTTTATTTCGGAACTGTCTTAGTTCCGTCTATTCTAGGCCATCTCCCAATTAGCCCATATTCGATCCGACCCGTTGTCTTAGCTACTTTAACACGCGCCCTGGGTCAGGTGTCTTCAAGCGCTATTTGTGTATTATTTGATATAAACCGAAATTGCCATTGGCAAGTGCTTTCAATTTCCGCGTGTGGCTTTTGGCATAGTTCTAGAGATTTTCGATGCCGTCTTTCCGGGTTTCGCCGCCCTGGAAAAAATGCAGAAAAGCTAATATCGACACGCGCGAAAGAACCGATATCAAGCGCATTGTGGCACTAACGTGCCGTCCGAATAATTGATGTATTTAAAATTACCTCTATGCCTAAGTAGGCCCATTACAACGATTTTCCCCGAAAAGTTCGGCGCACGTTTACCTTTGCGCCACGCGTCAAAGCAGCGGTCATTCACTTCAATCTCGCCGCCAAACATGGCCGCGTTCGCCGCTTCAAGCTTGAACCCGATCACCTCGCGCAATCGGAATAAATAGGTGGTTTTGGGTGACGTAACGTAATTTTTTAGTCTTGAGGTCGAAATGGTGGTCTAGCATATGAATTCAAAATCATGAAGTCGCTATCGACGTTATTACGTCGCAAACGGCATGGCAATCACGACACTAAAGCGAGATTTTTGGCGATGTCATAATAGAGCGTTCATGTCGGTTTGCGTTGTTCAGCTTTTGCAGGCGGTGGGGAGGATATCTCTTATAATATAATGAGAGTGGCCGCACGGGAGAGAAACGTGATAAGACAGCATCCTTTTGAGGCGTTCCGGATTTTCCGCAGGGCACGGATAGTTCCAATACTGCAAGTGGAAAACGCCGATTGCGGCTATGCCTGTCTTGCAATGATGGCCAGCTATTTTGGGGCAAGGACAGATTTGTCCGGTGCAAAGGCCTTTCTTGGCGGTAGCGGCGCCGCGCTTAACGTAAAGTCTCTGCTTGAGGCAAGCTTGGCCATGGGGCTTAATGCCCGCGCAGTTCGAGTGGGATTACAATCGATGAAGCGCGTGTCTCGGCCTTTTATCGCGCACTGGAATCTAACGCATTTCGTCGTCGTCGAAAAAATCGGCAAGCGTGAGGCGGTTATCGTCGATCCAGCAGTCGGGCGCATGCGGGTCTCAGCCGAGGAGTTTAATCGCGCCTTTACCGGGGTCGCAATTGAGTACAATCCAGTCCAAAAGCTCTCTCTGATCGCAAAAACGCCTCGGATTAGATTACGCGACATTCTGCGTGTTCTTCACGGAGCGATCCGCGGCATGATCACCATTTTTGTTCTTTTTGGGGTTCTGAATCTGTTTGGCCTCCTAAGTCCAATGCTGTTCCAGTTCGTAATTGATACGGCCATAGAACAGCGCAATGTCGATCTTGTAGTAACGATCTTTTCTGCTTTGTTTGTCGTATCATTGGCATTTGTGGCGCTGGAGATAGCCACCGGAATATATATCCTAAATTTTCATACGCGGTTGGCCTTCCAGTTCTTTCAGAGAATGTTTCTACACCTGCTGATGTTGCCATCCAGCTATTTCCGTAATCGCTCAGTCGGAGACATCAATACACGTCTCGCATCCTACGATCAGGTGCAGGAAGTCATAACGGTAGAAGCCATATCTGAGGCCATGTCTGTCGTTTTTGGGATTCTGGCGCTTGGTATTGTGCTAATGTATGATTGGCGACTGTTTGTTCTGACGCTGATTATTTTCGGGATCAAGATGATCCTGACGCTGATTTTCTTCGGCATAAATCGTCGGCTCCAGATGAAGACAGCAATTATCGACGCGCGGCTTGAGAGTAAGCAAATCGAAGTCATCCGAGGGCACCAATCGATCAAGACGCTCGGCATAGAGCACCGCGCCTTCAATGAAGTGACGAGTCTAGAAGCGGACAGCATCAACACCCAGTTCGAGTTAGAACGCGCGGGGATCTATTTCAGTGTTCCGCAAAAGATCATTGGTCTGGTTGAAACAATCGCTGTTCCAGGGATTGCGTTAATACTCGTTGCTAACGATTCCTTGACGATAGGAATGTTCTTTGCAGTTCAGGCCTATATGCGCCAATTCACTGCGGCTGGGGATCAATTTACTGCGGCGGTTTTGAGCTTCGCTGAAATTCGTGTTCACCTCGAACGGTTCAGCGACATCCTTAAACAAAAGCCGGAATTACCTGTGGGAACCATTATGACGCCCGGCAGTGAAGATGCCGACGAGGAGGATGAGCACCCTGGCGGTGTGTTGGATGAAACGGCGCTGGAGTTTGAGTCACTCGAACTTGAAGGCGTTTCTTTCCGCTATGCACCAAATCTGCCTGATGTCGTGACCGATCTGTCACTGCGCGTCGAGAAAGGACAAAAAATTTGCGTGCTTGGCGAATCCGGATCGGGCAAGACGACAATCCTGCGTCTGCTTTCGGGATTGGAGGAGCCAACCGAGGGTACATTGCTAATCAATGATGCAACTGCATATGCAGTTGAAGTACGAAGACTGCGGCGCGCAATGGGAACGGTAGTGCAGGAAGATCAACTTTTCAGCGAAAGCGTTAAGAACAACATCACCATTTCTGCCGATACTATCGAAGACGCGGAGGTCGAGCGCGTTATGCGCATCGCCGACATCTATCAAGAGATGAATGCTATGCCGATGGGGTTGAACACGCTCTTGGGTGACATGGGTTCAATGATTTCGACCGGTCAGCGACAAAGGCTTATCTTGGCCAGAGCGCTTTATGGCGCGCCACAGCTCTTAGTCATGGACGAAGGTACAGCACATCTTGACCCCGAGCGAAAACATCTGATCATGCAGCGAATTTCCGATCTCGACATCACATTGATCTTTGCGACACATGACGCCGAGTTGGCGCAGTACAGCGATGTCGTTTGGTCCTTTGGCGAAGATGGCCTTACGATAACCAAGCCAAAGGACCTGACGACGTGATAATTCAAGCTTCTATTGTCCGCTATTTCGTAATGTTTGCGACTACGGCCGCGATTTGTATCGGCTGTACCAAATCGCCATTGCTGCCCGACACTCCAGCAAAATCACAGACTATTCCAGCAAAGTATTTCAACATCAACGCGCAAAGCGAACGCGACCTGCGGCAGTTCTATTGGTGGCAGTCCTCAGGGGTCGGATCGCTTTCGATGATAATTGAATCTGCTCTCAGCGATAACCTCACTCTTGCTGCGGCCGAAGCAAGATTTCAGTCCTATGTTGCGACCGTTGGTACATTTCCAAACTTGCTTCGTGTCGAAGCCAACGGGCTTCAGCAGCGCTCTTGGGCCGGAGAATTCAGAAACATACGCCTTGACAGTAAAGAGGTCAGGATAAACCTGATCCTTGATCTCTTTGGTCTCGAGGCGCAGCGCAAACGTGTCTCAGATGCCCAAGGTCGAGTGGAAGAAGCCAATTATTGGGCGGCGCGCCTGTCGCTGATCACAACCGCGGCTAAAGGTTATATTGATGCAGCCGCTGCGAAAGAAGCGCTTGAGGGTGCGCGGCGTGACGAAAGTATTGCAAGACGTAATTTGGCACTTGTGGACGAGCTGCAGTCGGTCGATGGTGCCACGGCCGTTCAACTCAACATCGCAAGAGCGCAATTGGCGCGAAGCCGGGCGGAGCGCATACAGCTCGAAGGCGAACTGGATGCGCGCGTTGCGGGACTGGCCGTGTTGGTGGGTAAGAACCGACAAGATGTCGACCCGACGATCCTTGGCCGACTTCGAAATTTCGAACCGTCGGTACCAGGGTCAATTGGCTTGCCGGTTGACCTGGTTCGGAACCGCCCAGACATTCGCGCGGCCGAACAAAATTACATCATAGCACTGCGCAGAGTTGACGTGGCGCGTGCCGAACGGTTGCCGAATATAGTCATCGAAGGCGTTTATGAAGAATCAGATAACGTCGACACTCAGTTCTTTGATTTAACTCTTGCACAGCCGCTCTTTGCGCAGGGCCAGCTTCGTCGTAATGTCTTTGGTCGACGTATCTCGGCAGAAGAGGCGTATCTTGAATGGCGAAGCGAAGTCGTCTCGGGCATAAGCGAGGTCGAGCAAAACTATGTCGCGTATCACACCTTCCGCAAGGCGCTGATACAGTCGCGAGTGGCATTGCGTGAACTTGAAAAGGCACTTGAAGTGTCCAACGAGCTGCTGCGCGAACAACGGATCACAGCGATTGATCTGTTGAACTTGCAACGCGACGTTGCAGGTCAGCGCCTCACAACGGCGGCATTAAATCGGGCGATGGCCACAAGTTATGTAGATCTAATGGCGGCGCTCGGCGCCGGATACCTGCCCCCATCTGCACCAGCATTAGAAAAAGGTACTGAATGATGAGCGCAAGAGCTTATCACCTTTGTTCCCCATTTCAGGATTTCTTGGCTGTGTATAGCGTTTCGATATTGGGTCGTGAGGGGGCATAACCGATGACTGTGCGCCCCTTTACGGAGACTGGTAAATTTAGACCGTTCTCAAATTGCGGCATCACATATCAGACACCCTGGCGCCGCCCGACACGCGAAGATCTCTGGTTACTTAGGCCCCGCCTTCAGGAGTTTTGCGACGCTTTGGAGGTCTCTGCCTGGCTCTGCGGCAGCTTCCTCGACCCTGAACAGGAAGCTTGGGATATTGACATCGCACTTGCTTGCGCAAAGCCTCGTAAAAAGGGTGATATCGCGAAGCTATTTCGCGCTGGCCTTGATATCCAAGCTAATATGATTGCCGAGGCCAATGTTTTGATTCATTTCCTATATTTTAACCCGTTCGTTGCAACAAAGGAACAGGTTACACTTGCCGATTTCTGGCTTTTCGAGGACGACGCAGTTCAGGGCCCAAAGTTTTCTTCTGTTGTTTTCTCAATGCGGCCGCTCAACGCGGACTCGCGGCAGCTTAGCGATATGGTGTTTGAAACCTTAACAGTAGTGCCATCGGCAAAACATCTGAAGCGGCGCCAAACTGGCCATCGAGAGATTGTGCCCGAGCAGTTCTGTACTCCGGGCATTTGACCATCGAAATTCGTCACGACCATAGCGTTGAGCGGCGCCCAGTAAAGATCGTAAGGGCCGCACAACTAATCTCGCGATTGTACGAGGTTGCTATCATCTAGGTCACGGTCCTATACAACAACGAAAAGTTGAGCCTGATTGGATCAAGTCGTTTGCAGATGTCGTCCAGAATAGGATGTAGACACTTGTCTAATTCTTCACCGTAAACTCAAGTCCGCCTTCGAAAGGCAAGGTCACCGTCGAGAATCCATTGTTCCCCAGATATTCGAAATAGCCCTTGTAAAGATCAGTATAGATTGAATTATCGGCTAGAATAATTGAGCCGGGGCGAAGCTGATTAAGTATATGTTCGATCAGTAACTTTGGAATAGGGTCACAGATATCTAGCAATACAAGGTCAATGGTGCCGGCGATACAATCTATATTTTCTAATATATCACCAACTTTTAAGGTGATAAATTCATCAAGCCCAGCTCTTCTAAAATTTCTTTCAGCGATCTTTGCCTTTTTTTCTTCGTTCTCAAAGCTGTAAATATGACCTTTCTTTTCCAAACGCTCATTTAGTGCTGCTGCCATAAATATGGCGGAGGCCCCAAAAGAGGTACCAGCATCAATTATGTTAGGCGCGTTTAAAGTTTTAACCAGATTGTAGCAAAATAGTCCTTTTTCTAAATCCAGACTGAGGGCTTTGTCAGAGTAAAATGCGGATTCTTGATGCACATGTAAGTTGTAATCAAAATCTGCTGCCTTTGATTTCTTTTCCAAGAAATCTACGATTATTGGATGTTGTTCATCACAAAGCTGATAAATGTCTTTTAATACATTTACGACAGTTTCATTTCTTATTTGAACCAGTTCTTCCATTTTGGCTCGATCCCTAAGTCGCGTTGATATTGTCCGGGCTTCTTCTTGTAATTCTTGCTGTTTAAAAAATACCACTCCAAGGTCCAGTCAAAGGTATCATCATCGACCTTCTTACTTTCAACAACCTCTAGTGACTTGATTTCAAAATTTTGACCAACAACCTGACAGAGTGGTGTCTCCCTTGATACAAAAATCCATTCATTTTTCCTGAGTGGTTTAATTCCGATATTCAGAGTGCCCGGCCACTTTGAGGACTCAACAATACCATCATAAACAATAAAAGGATGATCCGTTAAGACATTCGATGGATGCTTGACCACAATCCTATTTCCGGGGTCTGTTTCAATCAGCCCCCCGATATATATCAATATCCAAAAATCAAAAGGTTCCTCTTCTCTTCCAAGATAAAACAAATAATTGTAAAATTCTAGAAAGGGGCGCGTTTCCGCGCTCAATCGCTCAAAATAATAATCTGACGTGTCTTCATAAAGTTGTTCCGACACCTGCTCCAGACGAACTTTCCGATCAAGATCGTCAGCCCCAATTGCACTATTCCTGTCGACGCTTACCTCAAAATAACTCCCCTCAGGTTTTAAGAAGCGCATTTTCATATAGTCGTCGGCTAAATAGAATGAGAAATCAACAGGGGGGAAGAGATAAAAGCCAGTTTCTTTTCCCTCCCTGAACGGCGGACAGAAAAGCCGCGCTCGCTTTGGCATATCGCTCTTATATTTATTAGCTAGCACCGGAAGCTTTGTATATGGATAGATCTGTTGATATCGAACAGTATTTTTTCCAATAGGTTTTCTTTTCATGTTCGACCTGTAGTGTTTTAGTGCCGCCTCATGCTCCCTTTTAAGCGGACTTTCTTTCGAAGGCCAAGGGGCTTTTCCAGCCTGGAGCCGCGTGTTTGTGGCGAGCAATGAAAATACGTTGCTCGAAGGTGTCCACGTATTAGAATCGATACAGCGGATTCGAAAAGCCAGTTGTTCAAAATAGAAACCCCAACCCCAACCCCAACCCCAAGTTGGTGGCTTGAGCCGACTTATTGCAAGTGCTAAAAAATCGCCACAGATGAGAGTCTATTTTTGGGAAAAAGTTTAGTTCGACTATTTAAAATCTAATGGCAGGTAAGGGGCCGACAGCGGAGCAAGTAGATTTTTCAAGCTTAGCAATTTGGGCTCAGAAGCAGTCATTCGGCGGTGCCTAACTGAGGCCGAACTTTACCAAAACCGAGCGTCTGCTTCTATTCATCGCTAAAGATGTGATCGCAGCCGCAGCGAACGTCTCTTTCCCGCCCAATCCGCCATTATCAAGCGTAAAATGGCTAACTGTAAACGCCTGGGGGCTTAGAGTGCTGGAAACATATTACGGCGTTTGTTATATCGTGTGTGATTTGGATCCATTCTGTAACACTCGCCTGTAAGGATCTCCAAATCTTCGCGAATTTGTTCTTCGTTACGACTTTTCATGATTTGATGGACGCTCTCAAATGTATCCTCCGGCAGGCAACGCTTTTCAATAATCTCTTCAATTTCGATTAGGTAAGACGCCGGAATGTTTGTATTTTTCATATGTTTTGAATCTATCAAAATGGCCTCAAAGAGTCGAATCTCAACAGCCATTGCGCAACATCAATTAGAGTTTGTCAAAAAAAGACGACCCAAGGTTTCCCTTGGGCCGCCTGCTCCAAAAAAGGAGCCGTGGTCACTTTCGATTTTTGAGGCGTTCTTCAAGCCATTCCAAAACTTCACTTTCAACCCAACCCACTCGGTTCGGGCCCAGCTGTACCCGCTTGGGGAATAGGCCTGCCTTCTCAAATCTGACGATGTGTTGTGGCGAGTAAAGAACCAACTCTCTGACCGCCTTCTTCGATAGTATCCGCATCACAATGTCTCCTTATGATAAGGAGCGTCGCGATGCCCCGGGTTGCTAGAACCTAGGCCAAGCGATGGTAGGCTTCGCATGGCAAATTTCAAAGAAAATTATTTTAGGCTCAAACAACGTAGAAATGTGAGCCTAATGTGAGCCTAAGATTTAAGAAGGGGTATGCTAAGTCATTGATTTTATTGGTGAGCCCGACAGGATTCGAACCTGTGACCCACTGATTAAAAGTCAGTTGCTCTACCAACTGAGCTACGGGCCCACTAGGCCGCCCTCTTAGGCCACACATACGGGTCGGTCAAGCGGGATTCAGTGCTAAATTGTCACCCCTAGAAACTCATTAGCCACTGGATTATATGGTCGCTCATGTTGACGAAAAACGCAAACACTGACGGGCTTCCGTTTCTGAAAATGCATGGCGCGGGCAATGATTTTGTGATCATTGATGCGCGCGCGGCGGATACAGAAATGACCGATGCTTTGGCGCGCGCGATTGGGGCGCGGCATTTTGGTGTGGGCTATGATCAACTGGCGGTGTTGACGCAATCGGATGGCGCGGATGTCGATATAATGTTTTGGAATTCGGATGGCTCGATTGCTGGTGCCTGCGGGAATGCCAGCCGCTGCATCGCACGGCTGGTTATGGAAGAAACGGGGCAAGACAAGATCGTTTTGCGCACCGAACGTGGGGAGTTACCGGCACAAAAAACCGGCGATCTGATTTCCGTCAACATGGGCCAACCTGTGTTCGATTGGACTGATATCCCCCTGTCAGAAGACGTCGATATTGATGTGCTGCCGATAGATGGCGCGCCGATGGCCGTGGGTATGGGTAATCCGCATTGTGTGTTTTTCGTCGATGATGTGGACACGATCGACCTGTCCACGCGGGGTGCCGCGATCGAGCATCATTCCCTTTATCCACAGCGCACGAATGTTGAATTTGTTGAAGTCATATCGAAAACGAACCTACGCCAGCGCACATGGGAACGTGGCGCGGGTGAAACCTTGGCCTGCGGATCGGGCGCCTGTGCGGTGGCTGTTGCGGCGCATCGCAAGGGTCTGACCGGGCGTAAAGTTTCAATTGAATTAAAGGGCGGCACGCTGGACATCGATTGGCGCGATGATGGCGTTTGGATGACCGGCCCAACAGAGCTGGTTTTCGAAGGCCGCTTGTCGCCAGAGTTTCTGGCACGCGTGTGATATGACCGCGCCAATTTTCACCACTTTGGGCTGTCGCCTGAACGCCTATGAAACCGAGGCAATGAAAGAGCTGGCAGGCAATGCGGGTTTGGACAATCTGGTTGTCGTCAATACCTGTGCCGTCACGGGCGAGGCGGTGCGCAAGGCAAAGCAGGAAATTCGTAAACTGCGCCGTGATAACCCAGATGCGCAATTGGTCGTGACGGGCTGTGCCGCGCAGATTGACCCCAGTGGGTTCTCTGCGATGGATGAGGTGGATCGTGTCATCGGAAATTCGGAAAAAATGCAGGCCGAAACTTGGATGAATTTCGACACCGCCACTGAACCTGTTCAAGTCAATGATATCATGTCGGTCACTGAAACGGCGGGTCACATGATCGACGGGTTTGGCACGCGGGCGCGGGCTTATGTGCAGGTGCAAAATGGCTGCGATCATCGTTGTACGTTTTGCATCATTCCCTATGGGCGGGGAAACTCACGCTCTGTTCCAGCGGGCGTCGTGGTCGATCAGATCAAGCGTTTGGTGGATGAGGGGTATAACGAGGTTGTGCTGACGGGTGTCGATATGACCTCCTGGGGCGCGGACCTGCCCGCCAGCCCGAAGCTTGGGGATTTGGTGCAACGGATTTTAAAACTTGTGCCGGATTTGCCGCGCCTTCGGATCAGCTCGATTGACTCGATCGAGGCCGATGAGGC
>JBCCGP010000013.1:0-53742 GCA_039029215.1 Pseudomonadota bacterium | reverse complement strand
CAATGTTGGGCGCGATGCGGGCGTTTAACAGGCGCAATCAACCTGTGCTGTGCTCACCCTTTGTTTTGGGTGGGGCGAACACGCCCGCCAGTGTGGCGCCGACCGTGGCGCAGTTGAATGCAGAAGCTTTGTCCGCGCTGGCCTATACACAAGTGGTGCGCAAGGGCTGTCCTGCGATTTATGGCCATTACCTGTCGACCGTTTCCATGAAATCCGGCGCACCCATGGCGGGCACGCCGGAGATTAGTTTGATGAACCTGATGATCGGGCAGATGGCGCGGTTTTATGGTGTGCCTTGGCGGTCATCGAACACGTTGGGCGGGGCGAAAACATTTGATGCGCAAGCAGGCTATGAAAGTGCAACGACGCTAATGGCGCTACAAATGGCAGGCACGAATTACATGTGGCACTCCGCCGGCTGGAACGAGGCGGGCATGCATTGTTCCATGGCGAAGTTTGTGGTGGATGCAGAGCAATGCGCGATGGCGTATCGCATGGCAGAGGGCATTCGCTGGGATGATTTTGACGAGGCGCTGGTTGCTGTCGGCGATGTTGGCCCTGGTGGGCATTATCTGGGTCATCCGCATACGCTAGAGAATTTCGAGCGTGCGTTTTTCATGCCAGAGCTGTTTAACAATGACTCGATCGAGCAATGGGCGGCAGAGGGTAGTGTTGCAACCAACGAACGCGCGCTGGCCTATACCAAGCAATTGTTGAACGACTATGAAGAGCCGAAATTGGACGATGGTGTAAACGAAGCTCTGCTGGATTACATCGCACGGCGAGAGCGGGAAATCCCAGCAGCAGATGCGCTTAATCAGGAGCATTAAATGGCGCATGGCGATTTCATATGGGCGGATTTGTCAAGCTATCGACCAGAGGTCACACGTCCGTTTTATACCCAATTGTTTGAGTGGAAGTTCGACGACTACGCAGCACATGTGGGCAAAACCCCGACCGCTGGCCTGTTCCAAATGCCCCAAAAATTTATGGATATGGGCATGCCGTCCTTTTGGATGAGCTATATTGCCGTCGATGATGTGGCGAAGGCTGTGGAGACAGCGGATAAGCTGGGCGGCAAGGTTGAGCTTGGCTCCGCCGAATTCGAAGGGGGTGGGCAATACGCCCTTATCCGCGATCCGTTGGGTGCAGGGTTTACGGTGTATAATGGCACTGCATTGGCTGGCGCGGCAAAGGGGACAAATGCACGGCTTGGGCACACGCTGATCGTGTCTGACGCGAATGCCGTGATGCCGTTTTATACGGCTTTGTTTGGGTGGGAATTTGAAGCCGCGGGTCACGACACCTTTGCGATGCAGCAGCGGGGCGACACAATAGGATATCTTCACCAAATCGAAGATCCGGCGATCCGTGGGAAAGAACAATATTGGGCGGTTTTGTTCGGTGTTGCCAATCCCGATATGACCGGATCGATTTTGAACACCATTGGGGGCGAGGTTGTGGCGGATATTGACCTGCCCGAAGGACCCACAGTGGTCGCGCGTGATCCAGATGGTGCTGTGTTTTTTCTAACGCAAAAGTCCGGCCTTGCGGGGGGATCGATGCCTTGGAAAGCCTATCTTGGCCTTGCCATGATGTTGGCGGGTCTTTGGTTTGGTGACGCGGTTATTTGGGCGGTGTTCCTTGCCGTTTGGATCATCATGGCCTTGCGCGACAAAGAGACGTGGATGTTTGAAACCGTCTATCAATCCCAGCGCCCCTTTTTGTTTTGGAGCATTCTTGGTCTTTACGCAGTGTTTATTGCCTACACAATGGCGGAGGTGTTCGGTGCGGTTTGACCGGAAGAAGGTCCTTGTGACTGGCGCCGCTGGCGGGATCGGCGCAGCAGTCGTTGCGCGATTTCGCGAAGAGGGTGCGACGGTGCTTGGTACTGATCTTGCGGGCGCAGACATTGATGGGGATTTGTTGGATACCTCTTTTGTCGACACGCTGCCCGAAGCGGCGGCGGACAGAATGGGCGGCTTGGATATTCTGTGCAACAACGCGGGCGCGATCACGCGGGGCAAGATCACGGATACCAGTGATGACGACTACACCTTGTCTATGGGCGTCAATGTAGAAGCGCCGTTCAGGTTGTGCCGTGCAGCCATCCCGATCATGGCCGCGGCAGGCGGTGGCGCGATTGTGAACACGGCCTCTTGCTGGGGTCTACGTCCCGGACCTGATCACCCGCTTTATGTGATGTCCAAAGCGGCCCTTGCCTCGCTGACCCAATGCTTGGGGCGGGATCATGCACATCAGAATATTCGGGTGAATGCGGTTTGTCCAAACGAGGTGGACACACCGATGATCCGAACGGGCTTTGAAATCCGTGGCTTTGATCCAGAGGAAGGAATTAAAAAACTCAATGATTCAGTACCTTTAGGACGCATTGCTGATCCAAAAGACATTGCGGATGTGATCTTGTTTTTGGCCTCTGACGATGCGCGTTATCTGTGCGGCGCATTGGTCGAGGCGCATGGCGGGAAACCAGTTACATGAGTTTTGAGGGCAAAACCGCGCTTGTCACTGGTGCTTCGCGTGGGATGGGGGCGGCGACGGCGCGTTTGCTGGCAGATAAAGGTGCGCGGGTTTTTACCGCGCAACGTGGGGCGGCAGGGTTTGAGGATATCGGGGCCGATTTAACGGATGCAGATGCGCCAGGGCGCGTGATTGAAGAAGTGCAGGCACATGCAGGTCGTTTGGATATTTTGATCAACAACGCAGGCATCATGCGCGAAGGCTATGCGGATCAGATGGCAATTGCGGATTGGCACGATCAGATCGCCGTCAACCTGACCGCGCCGTTTCTGTTCATCCGTCATGCCTTGCCGCTGCTAAAGGCCGCAAAGGGTGCGATAGTGAATGTCGGATCAATCGAAGGGATTGGCAACAATCCAATGCACAGCGCCTATGGCGCCTCCAAAGCGGGCTTGCACGGGTTAACGCGGGCGATTGCAGTGGATCATGGGCCAGATGGTGTGCGTTGTAATGCCGTTGCGCCGGGTTGGATCGATACGGACCTGAACGAAGAGTACATTAGCGCCATGCCAGACCCAGATGCCTTTCGTGCAGAGATCGGGGGCATACATCCACTGCGCCGCACAGGCGCACCCGAAGAGGTGGCGAAGCTGATTTGTTGGCTGGCCAGTGATGACGCAAGCTTTGTCACAGGTCAAATCTGGACCATTGATGGTGGCCGGATGGCACAGCTGAGCTTGCCATGAAAGTGCGGCGTTTGCCCACGGACCCCGGCCCAGCGGGTTGGTTGCGCATCCTGCCCGAACGTGCGCCCGCGCCAGCGCTAGAGGGACGTCGCGCGTTTGATATTTTGATTGTTGGTGCGGGGTTTGCCGGACTGTCCGCGGCACGCGGGTTGCATCAGATCGACCCGAAGACACGAATTGCGCTGGTCGAGGCGCGCGGATTGGCAGAGGGGCCAGCGGGACGCAATTCGGGTTTTATGATTGATCTGCCGCATAATCTGTCATCATCCAATTATGCAGGTGGGCTGGAGCGCGATCAGCAGCAAACCCGCATGAACCGCCACGCCATTCGTTTCGCGGCCGAAGCCGCGGATGATTATAAACTGACAGCAGAGGCATTTGATCCTTGCGGCAAAATCAATGCTGCGGCTAGCGAAAAGGGCGATCAGCATAACCATGACTATGCCCAGCATTTGACCAGTATCGGTGAAGAGTGTGAATTGCTGGACGCGCGCGACATGGCCCGGATATGTGGGTCCGATTATTATCGAGGCGGGCTTTATACCAAAGGGACAGCGATGCTTCAGCCCGCGCTTTATATTCGTGGGCTGGCGGATGGGTTGCGCCGCGATGGGGTGGAGTTGTTTGAAAATTCACCTGTCACAAGCTTGCGCTTTGCGGGTGACGCATGGAACGCAGAGACGCCGAATGGGGCCATCTCTGCCGCTAAAGTCATCCTTGCCAATAATGGTCATGTCGAAAGCTTCGGGCATTTCAAACGACGTTTGGTGCATATTTATCTTTTTGCCTCGATGAGCGCGCCTTTGGATTCAGAGGCCGAACGGCTGACAGGTGCTGAAACCCGCTGGGGCTTCACCCCGTCTGACAGTTTCGGGACGACGATGCGCAAAATCTCTGGCACGGGCGGCACACGGTTGGTTGTGCGCAACGGGATTAAATGGGCACCGGGTCAGCGCGCGAAGGAGGGCGATGTTGCGCGATTGATTGCCCAACATGATGTCGCACTTGCGGCGCGGTATCCCAAACTGGCCGGACTGAAGATGGACTATCGCTGGGGTGGGCAGCTATGCCTTAGCTTGAATACGGTGCCTGCGTTTGGTCAGATTGACCAAGGGATGTATGCGGCCTGTTGCCAAAATGGGTTGGGCACCGCGCAGGGGACCTTGGCAGGTATGGCGATTGCGGATTTGATCCATGAACGTGACACCCAAGAACTGCGCTTCATGCAGGATCACGACGCCCCGCGCCTGTTGCCGCCAGAACCGATTGCGACTATCGGTGCGAAGGCGCGGTTCTGGTGGGGTGAACGCGCCGCCGGCGCAGAGCTTTAGCGCTTGTCTTTCCCAAAGAGCGGCGTAGTTTTGGGGCATCGGCAGATTATTTGAGACGCCAAAAATGACCTCTAACCGCGCTGGTGCGCTTCTTGCCCTGTTAGCTTTTGCACTTTTTGCGACACATGATGTGTTTCTGAAAGTACTTGGAAATAGCTATAGCCCATTTCAAATTTTGTTCTTCGCGGTTTTGCTGGGCTTCCCGCTGACAATCACGATGCTGTTGTTTGATCGAACGGAAGCGAACCTTCAACCGCGCCATCCTTGGTGGCTGGGTTTGCGGGTTGTTGCCTCGCTGGTTGGCGCGTCTTGTGCGGTTTATGCTTTTGCGACGCTGCCGCTTAGCCAAACCTATTCTATCCTGTTTATGATGCCGCTTTTTGTGACGGTTCTGGCGGTTCCTATTTTGGGCGAAAAGGTGGGGTGGCGCCGTGCCCTGTCTGTTATTGCGGGCGTGATTGGCGTTGCAATCGTAATTAATCCGCAAAGCACGACGTTGGAATTTGGGCACCTGACCGCGCTGACCGCGGCAGTGATGTCCGCACTTGCCTCTGTCATTTTGCGAAAAATCGGGAACGAGGAACGTAGCGTGTCGATGCTTTTGATTGGGCAAATGGCGACTTTCTTTGTGATGGGCGGATTGATGATGTTTGATTACCGGCCCATGCCATTGTCTGATCTTGGATTGGTGGCCCTTGTCGCGTTGTTTGGCACGGCGGCGATGTGGGTGATGATTGCCGCCTTCACCCGGGCAGAGGCCGTGATCGTCTCGCCCATGCAATATAGCCAAATCTTGTGGGCAAGCGCCTTTGGGTATTTGTTTTTTGATGAAGCGCTGTCGATCAATACCGCAATTGGCGCGGCAGTGATTATCGCCAGCGGTCTTTATATCGTCTACCGCGAAAGCGGGGCCAGCGCGCTGCAACCCGTATTAAGTTCCCGCGATCAACGCCCCGCACTTTCGATCAGGCCGCGCATTGGCGATATCTTCAGATTGCAGCGAAAAGGAAAATAGAGCGTCTGCTGCACCACGTGTTCTGGGTTTGATCGTCTCCAAAATTCAGTAAATCGCAAATATTGTCCAATCCGTTCATTTTTAATCCAAAGATTTAGCGAAAATGAATTTTCGTTACTTGACCCGCGCGCGTCCATTTTGTGGAATGGCCATGAATGGGAGGACGTGTATTGAGTGATTTAGGAAACGAAGACTGTGTTTCTGTGCCGGCCCTGTTGGCTTTTAATGCGCATACTTATCCCAACCAAGCCGCCTATCGCGAAAAGGAATTTGGCATTTGGCAAAGCTGGACATGGGCAGACACCGCCCAAGAGGTCGAGGCGCTGGCACTTGGTCTGTTGTCACTTGGGCTAAAGGCAGGCGACCATGTTGCGATTATCGGACGAAACCGTCCGTATTTTTATTGGGCGATGGTTGCTGTGCAATCGGTGGGTGCCGTCCCTGTGCCGCTTTATAAAGATGCGGTTGCGGACGAGATGGCCTATGTGCTTGATCATTGTGCGGCGCGATTTGTTTTTGCCGAGGATCAAGAACAGGTCGATAAAATTATCGAGGTAAAGGCGCAGCTGAAAAACCTCTCAGAGGTGATTTTTCTAGATCGGCGGGGTTTGCGCAAATATGACCGGACGCATTTGCAGGATTACCGAGAGGTTCAGGCAGCAGGGCGCGAGACAAGCAAAGCGCAGCATAGAGAATTGGAAAAGCGACGTGGCGCACTGACGGGCGAGAGCACCTGTGTGATGCTCTATACCTCTGGCACGACGGGGCGGCCCAAAGGGGTTGTGCTGTCAAATGACAATATTATTCAGACGGGTCGCGCGACGGTGGCATTTGACAGTTTAACGGCCTCTGATTCCGTGCTGGCTTATTTGCCGATGGCTTGGGTGGGGGATTTTATCTTCTCGATTGGCCAGGCCTATACCTCTGGTTTTTGCGTTTGCTGTCCCGAAAGTGCCGAGACGATGCAACATGATCTTCGCGAGGTTGGACCGACATATTTTTTCGCCCCACCACGATTTTTCGAAGGGCTTCTGACCACTGTGCAAATCCGCATGGAAGATGCCAGCCGATTGAAGCAATGGTTGTATCGAACCTTCATGGCGCATGCCGAAAAGGTGGGGCCGAAGCTGCTGGATGGAGAAACGGTTGGCGCATGGGATCGGTTTAAATATGCACTTGCGAAGGTGACGGTTCTTGGTCCCCTAAAAAATACACTTGGGCTGTCCAAGGTGCGCGTCGGCTATACGGCGGGCGAGGCGATTGGGCCGGATTTGTTTCAATTCTATCGCGCTTTGGGGATTAACCTAAAACAGCTTTACGGCCAGACCGAGGCAAGCGTTTTTATCACCCAACAAGAAGATGGCGCGGTGCGCGCCGATACGGTGGGTGTGCCCTCGCCGGGTGTCGAGCTGCGGATCGCGGAGAGTGGCGAGGTGTTTTATCGCAGCCCAGGTGTATTCCAGCATTATTTCAAGAACGCGAAATCGACAAAAGATACGAAAGATAAAGAAGGCTGGGTTGCCACGGGCGACGCGGGTTTCATCGAAAAAGAAAGCGGGCAGTTGCGAATTATTGATCGGGCAAAAGATGTGGGCAAGCTAAAAGACGGCAGCATGTTCGCGCCGAAATTTGTCGAGAATAAGCTGAAATTCTATGCCAATATTCTGGAAGCTGTGGTGTTTGGTGCGGGGCGCGATGAATGTGTGGCCTTTATCAATATTGATCTGACCGCTGTTGGTAATTGGGCGGAACGAAATAACATTGCCTATTCCAGCTATCAGGAATTGGCCAGTCACCGCCAAGTTTACGAAACCATCCAAGCCCATGTCGAAGCGGTGAATGCTGATGTGGCAACCGATGAGATCCTGTCGGGGTGTCAAATCCAGCGCTTTTTGATTTTGCACAAAGAGCTGGATGCCGATGATGGAGAGTTAACGCGCACACAAAAAGTGCGGCGCAATATTATTGGCGAGAAATACGAAGATCTGCTGCGCGCGCTTTATGCTGGTAAATCAGAAATCGCGACCGAGACGGAAGTGACCTATGAGGATGGGCGCAAAGGATCGATCAAGGCAACGCTTGAAATTCGCGCGGCGAAAACCTTCGCGCGTGGAAAGCAGGCGGCATGACAAAGATGGAGCCGATCATCACCGAAGACGGACGGACCATTGGTGATGTTCTGATGGAAATGAAAAATATCACCCTGCGCTTTGGCGGGGTGACCGCGATCAAAGATATTTCCTTTGATATTCGAGAGGGCGAAATCCGCGCGATTATCGGGCCCAATGGGGCTGGCAAATCCTCGATGCTCAATGTGATCAACGGGTTTTATCACCCGCAAGAGGGCGAGGTTTGGTTTCGCGGGCAAAAGCGCAAATCAATGAAGCCGCATCAGATTGCAAAACAAGGGATTGCGCGAACGTTCCAGAACATCGCGCTGTTTTCGGGCATGACCGTTCTGGACAATATCATGACGGGACGGTTGACCCATATGAGATCGGGCTTTGTCGCCCAAAGCCTGTGGTGGGGCAAAGCAGAACGGGAAGAGACCGCACATCGCGAAGCGGTGGAGAGGATTATCGATTTCCTAGAAATCCAATCGATCCGCAAAACGCCCGTGGGGCGGCTGCCTTATGGGTTACAAAAACGGGTAGAGCTGGGCCGCGCCTTGGCCGCGGAACCCAAATTGCTGCTGCTGGATGAGCCGATGGCGGGCATGAATGTCGAAGAAAAAGAGGATATGAGCCGCTTTGTTCTGGATGTGAATGATGAGTTTGGCACGACAATCGCGCTGATCGAACATGATATGGGCGTGGTTATGGATTTGGCCGACCGGGTGGTTGTGATGGATTACGGGCGCAAGATTGGTGATGGCACACCGATGGAGGTGCGCAACAATCAGGCAGTGATCGATGCCTATCTGGGGGTCAGCCATGATTAGGATGTTGGTTGCGCTATTGGTTTTATCGTCACCGAGCTTTGCAACGGATGCCGTTGTCTATCGGCTGGGCGGATTTATAGAGGGGTGTCGCGCCGCTTTGACGGCGTCAGATATTTCGCAGTTTGAAGATTTGGAAGTGACCTCTGAAATGGAAACGGACACAGTATCCATTTTCGGATGGTCAGATGGCGTAACCGGTGCAACAGTAAGCATCCTGTTCAAAGGAAAATCCCGAAAGAAAGGGATTTGCGATGTCGCTTATGTGTCTGACCCAGATGGCATTGATGAAACAGCCGAGATGGACCGTTTGCGTGTCACTTTGGCGGAGGCGGCAATGACTGGACCGCATGTGATCGAGGATAGTATGTCCGGCCCTGTGATTTTGCATTGTCATAACGGGCGCGGTTTGGCGTTGTTTTTGGATCCAAAGGCGGTGGGCAAAGGATTTTCGGCCCAAATCTCGACCATTGAAAAGGCGCGGATGGATATTGAGTGTGAGGGGGAAACGTAATGGCAGTCTATAAAATCCCCTTGGGCGGGAAGCCCACCCACCCACCCCTTCCCCCCCAAGGGGATGTGTCGAATTTTGATGGCGGAGGTTTCTGATGGGCGCACAGTTTTTCTTTGGCATCGAGGTGTTCATCAACGGGTTGATGACGGGTGTGCTGTATTCACTCGTCGCGCTAGGCTTTGTTCTGATCTTCAAGTCGTCAGGCACCTTCAATTATGCCCAAGGTGTCTTCGCCCTGTTTGCGGCGCTGACGTTGGTGGGGCTGCAAAATGGACAGGTCCCGTTTGCGCATTTGATCAATGCAATCTTTGGAACAGAAATCCACCACTTTGGTTGGCATCTGCCCTCGATTGCTGCGATTGTTCTGACCATTGCTGTGATGGTTTTATTGGCCATTTTGGTGGAACGGTATATTTTACGTCACCTTGTAAACCAGCCGGATATTATCCTGTTTATGGCGACAATCGGCCTTGCCTATTTCATGGAAGGCTTTGGTGATCTGATGTGGGGGGCCGAGATTAAGAAGCTGGATGTTGGCATTCCGCAGGGCGGTAATTTCTGGCTGGAAGAGAACACCGCGTTTTTAGGCGGCGAGGGTTTCTATGGGTTCTATCTGGATAATCTCGATATGTGGGCAACGCTGTTTGCAGCATTGCTTGTGATCTCTTTGGTGATCTTTAGCCAATATACCAAGACGGGCCGCGCGTTGCGCGCGGTGGCGGATGATCATCAAGCGGCCTTATCGGTTGGGATATCCCTGCGCACTATCTGGGTCATTGTGTGGTCCATCGCCGGCATTGTGGCGCTGGTTGCGGGGATCATGTGGGGATCTAAGTCAGGCGTGCAATTCTCGCTGTCTTTGATTGCGCTCAAGGCGCTGCCGGTTCTGATGCTGGGCGGCTTTACCTCGATCCCCGGTGCGATCATCGGGGGGATGATTATTGGTGTGGGTGAAAAGATGTTTGAGTTCCTGATAGGCGCGCCATTTTTGGGCGGTGCAACGGAGAATTGGTTTGCATATATGCTAGCGCTGATCTTCCTTGTCTTCCGCCCGCAAGGCCTGTTTGGCGATAAGATTATTGAGAGGGTGTGATGACTTTGGACAGGACATTTTATAAGGTCACGCTGCTGGGGCTTTATATTTCTTTGCTCAGTGGTGCTATTTATGTTTTGCAATCTTTTGCACTAGCGCTGTCCATTTATCGGTATGATGATGATTTAGTGAAATTTGCAATACAGGCACTTAGCGCTTTTGGTACGCTATGCCTAATACTTGGGACGGTTTATTGGGTGCCCAAGTTGCTTCGTAAACTTTTTCCGGAGGTCAATTAATGCTCTACCGTGAAGCCGGCGATTTCAAGACATCCTATGCGGACGATAGCCAGACCTTTCCGATTGCTTTTGATCGGTGGCGCTACTGGGCGGTGATGGCGTTTGCCTTTCTCGTGGTGCCTTTTCTGGTGAATGACTATTGGGCAAATGCGGTTATTTTGCCTTTCCTGATCTATTCCATTGCCGCACTTGGGCTGAATATTCTGACGGGCTATTGCGGGCAGGTCAGCCTTGGCACGGGTGGTTTTATGGCGGTGGGCGCCTATGCCGCTTATAAGCTGATGACCGGGTTTCCCGATCTGAATATTTTCTTTGTTATCCTTTTGTCCGGCGGGATCACAGCATTGGTCGGCGTGATGTTTGGCCTACCAAGCCTTCGGATCAAAGGGTTCTATTTGGCGGTCGCAACACTGGCCGCGCAGTTCTTTTTCGTTTGGTTGTTTAATAAGGTGCCATGGTTTTACAACTATTCCGCCTCCGGCCAGATCAGTGCACCGGAACGGCATATTTTTGGTATTGCGGTTACGGGGTCCAGCACCAGCGCCTGGGCAACCTATCTGTTCTGTCTGTCCTTTGTCGTGGCATTGGCCTGGCTTGCACGTAACCTGACGCGCGGGGCCAATGGGCGCAAATGGATGGCGATCCGTGATATGGATATCGCGGCAGAAATTATTGGGGTTAATCCGTTGCGGGCAAAGCTGTCTGCCTTTGCCGTCTCCAGCTTTTACATTGGCATCGCAGGGGCGTTGTTCTTTACCGTCTATCTGGGCGCTCTAGAGGTGGGCGATGCCTTTGGGATCAACAAGTCTTTCCTTGTTCTGTTTATGATTATCATTGGCGGGTTGGGATCGATTTTTGGCAGTTTCGCGGGCGCGGCCTTTATCGTTCTGCTGCCCGTTTTGTTAAAAAACATTTTGGTGGGCCAATTTGGTTGGGCCACAGATATCGCCGCGCATCTGGAATTTGTAATTATTGGTCTGTTGATTATCGTGTTCCTGATCATGGAGCCGCACGGGCTCAACCAGCTTTGGCGCGTTGCAAAAGAAAAACTCAGACTTTGGCCCTTTCCTCATTAGGGCCAAGACAAAAGAGCGGGGCAAACCCCGCCATCACACCACCATGTTTAAACATATTGGGAGGAAAAACATGACATTAAAGAAACTCACAACCACAACGCTGGCTGCCACATTGGCCGCCTCGACCGCGATGGCCGATTTGGTGTTTCCATCGCTGTCCTATCGAACCGGACCCTATGCGGCGAATGGTATTCCATTTGCGGATGGCTATGCCGATTATTTCACGCTGATCAATGAGCGTGATGGCGGCATTGGCGGCGAGGCAATCCGCATGGTCGAATGCGAAACCGGCTATAACACCGAAAAAGGCGTCGAATGTTACGAGTCGACCAAGGGCGAAGGCGCGCTGATCTATCAACCGCTGTCCACGGGCATCACCTATCAGCTGATCCCGAAAGTGACGGCGGACGGCATTCCGCTGCATTCCATGGGTTACGGCCGGACATCGGCGGCGAACGGCAAGGTGTTCAGCCATGTGTTTAACTATCCGGCCAACTATTGGAACGGTGCCAGCCATGCTGTGAACCATGCGCTGTCAGAGGGTGATCTGAGTGGTAAGAAGATCGCGCTGGTCTATCACAACTCTGCCTATGGCAAGGAGCCGATCCGGACCTTGGAAGAGCTGTCGAAAAAGCATGGCTATGATCTGACGCTGATCCCTGTGGATCACCCGGGCCAAGAACAAAAATCGCAATGGCTGCAAATCCGCCGCGAGAAACCCGACTATGTCTTTATGTGGGGCTGGGGCGTGATGAACCAAGTTGCAATCCAAGAGGCCGCGAATATTCGGTTTCCTATGGATAAGTTCATCGGCATCTGGTGGTCTGGTTCTGAAAATGATGTGCTGCCTGCAGGTGAGGCTGCAAATGGCTATAAGGCATTGAATTTCCACAATGTTGGGTCTGACTTCCCAGTCTTTGCAGACATTCAGAAATATGTTGTAGATGCGGGCAAAGCTGCCGGTGTGGGCGATCAGGTTGGCACGGTGCTTTATAACCGTGGCATGTATGCGGCCATGCTTGCGGTCGAAGCGGCCAAAACTGCACAAGCAATCCATGGTGTCGCTGATATCACGCCTGCGATGATGCGTGACGGTATGGAAGCACTGGAGATGTCAGCGGACAAGATGGAAAGCCTTGGCATGGGCGGGTTTGGCCCGGCCTTTAACGTGTCTTGCGAAAATCACGGCGGTCCGGGCCTTGGCCTTGTGACGCAATGGGATGCAAGTGCGGGCAAATGGACGGCCATTACCGATTATGCGGAATCTGATGCGGACGTGATCAATGCGTTGATCATGGAAGACTCCTCTGCATTCGCCGCTGAAAACAATATCGCAGAGCGTTGCGGTTAATCACGATTGGTCCCCGCCTCGGCGGGGGCCAAACCATGAAGGAATTAAAGAATGCTCGATACGACCCAAGACACTGATATCCTGTTGGATGTGAATAATATCGAGGTGATTTATAATCATGTGATCTTGGTTCTAAAGGGCGTTTCGCTGAATGTGCCCAAGGGTGGCATCACCGCATTATTGGGTGGCAATGGCGCGGGGAAAACAACAACGCTAAAGGCGATTTCGAACCTGCTGCATTCCGAACGCGGCGAGGTGACCAAAGGTACGATTAAATATCGCGGCCAAGATGTGGCGGCGCTAAATCCCGCCGCGTTGGTGAAATCGGGTGTGATCCAAGTGATGGAAGGCCGCCATTGTTTTGAGCATCTCACGGTCGAAGAAAATCTGCTGACGGGCGCCTATACCCGCCGCGATGGGCGCAATGCCGTCGGTGATGATTTGGAGTTGGTTTATAAATATTTCCCACGCCTGAAAGAACGGCGCAAATCATTGGCGGGCTACACCTCTGGCGGGGAGCAACAGATGTGCGCAATTGGACGGGCTTTAATGTCGCGACCCGAGACGATCCTGCTGGATGAGCCGAGTATGGGCCTAGCACCGCAATTGGTGGAAGAGATTTTTGGGATCGTCAAAGATCTGAACGAAAATGAAGGGGTCAGCTTTTTGCTGGCCGAGCAAAATACCAATGTGGCACTCCGGTTTGCCCATTATGGGTACATTCTTGAAAGCGGACGCGTGGTGATGGATGGACCCGCAGACGAGCTACGCGAAAACCCAGATGTGAAAGAGTTCTATCTGGGCATGTCCGAAGAAGGGCGCAAATCTTATCGCGATGTGCGGTCTTATCGCCGCCGCAAGCGCTGGCTATCCTGACGTGTCGCCATAATGCTGGCGCAGCTGCGCTTGGATATTGTCGATCACCGCTTCTGGGGCCACCTTGGTAAAATGACGGCGTGCTTGCGTCAAACGCACGGCTTGGTTTTGGAAATACCCCGCACGACGATGGCCCGCCATGCCACCTGTTCGCATTTGACCTCCCGAAGCTGCGTAATCAAAGGCTTCCCCGATCGGGCAAACCCATTCGATATCAAGACCGGTTTTTTCCAAATACATAAACAGAGCTAGGACCTCGTTCATTGCAAAACGTGCGTAGTGGATAAGCTCGTCAAACAAGATGATTTGTCCCACCTGCGGGCGCAGGTGGTTCAGGATTGTGTGGGTGGAGCTGAACAGATCACAATCGATATGGATCAGCGCTGGTGGGTCCGTCAGAACCTTCGCGAATTCCGGCAGCGTATCTTCGAAATAGCCTGTGATCAGCTCTACATTTGGCGCCACCTTGGGCGGCGTCTCTTGTTTGAACTTCATCCGCCAATCCCGCCGCCCGTCATTCGGCAATCCTTTAAAACTGTCGAAGCCAAAAATCTGATGATCGGGACACCCTTGCGCGATCATCGACAGCGTTACACCCTTATAGACACCAAATTCCAGAATTGGGCCTTGTGTGGGGATCAGTGGCAAAAGCCGATCAAACAAAAACTGCTGCACGGGCGCTTTGTTTTTATCTTCCCAAGCCTCTGGCATTTTGCGGGCGGCTTTGGCAAAACTGTGATGCAAGCCGCAAAGGAATCTCGCAAAGCGTGCGGCAAATTCATATGTCAGCGGCGGTGTCATTTGCGCCTTATGCCGCGCGGGCCAAAGCGGCTCAAGTTTGAACGAGGGTATGCATGAGCAAATTTTTTGATGCATTAGAGACGCGCAGTGCCGATCAGCGTGCCGATGATCTTGCAAAACTTCTTCCCTTACAAATCGGCGCGGCGCAAGCCTTGTCAGGCAATGCGCGGTTGGATGGGTTTGATGCAAGCATGATCCAATCGAAAGAGGGGCTTGCGCAGCTGCCTGTATTGCGAAAATCCGATCTGATGGGCATGCAGGAACGGGATTATCTGGGCGGTTTGGTCACTGCGACCCCACAACAGGTGTTTCAATCCCCGGGTCCAATTTACGAACCCGGATATAAAGATCGCGACTGGTGGGGCTTTGGCCGATTTCTACACGCGCTGGGTATTGGTGCTGGTGATATTGTTCAAAACTGCTTTGCCTATCATTTCACGCCTGCGGGCATGATGTTTGAAAATGGTGCAGAAGCGGTGGGTGCATCGGTGTTTCCGGCGGGCACGGGTCAAACGGAATTACAAGCCCGCGCGGCAGCGGACCTGGGCGTCACGGTTTATGCAGGCACCCCCGATTATCTTAAGGTGATATTGGAAGCGGCCGATGCGGCATCCTTGGATCTGTCAAAGATCAAAGCGGCAGCGGTTTCCGGCGGTCCGCTTTTCCCGCAATTGCGCGATTATTACACAGATCGCGGCATCACCTGCCGTCAATGTTATGCAACCGCTGATCTGGGTCACATCGCATATGAATCCGAGGCGATGGATGGCATGATTGTGGATGAAAAAGTACTTGTTGAAATTGTCCGCCCCGGAACCGGCGATCCCGTTCCTGATGGTGAAGTGGGCGAGGTTGTGGTGACAACATTGAAACCTGAATACCCCCTGATCCGTTTTGCGACGGGGGATTTGTCCGCGGTGCTGCCCGGGCAATCACCCTGTGGCCGCACAAATACGCGCGTCGTCGGTTGGCGCGGGCGCGCGGATCAAGCCACCAAGGTCAAGGGGATGTTTGTGCGTCCTGAACAGGTTGCAGATTTTGTTGGGCGACACCACGATATTCAGAAATGCCGGGTAGAGGTCAGCCATGATGGCTCAACCGATGTGATGGTGCTGAAGCTAGAAACAACCTCTGATCAGGATTTCACCGACAGCATTCGCGACGTGTTCAAACTGCGTGCAAGCGTGGAGAAATGCGATATAGGTTCTTTGCCCAATGACGGGCTCGTGATCGCGGATTTGCGTGAGATATGATCAAAACCCGCTTCACAGAACGCTTTGACTTACAAAGCCCGATAGTGCAGGCCCCCATGGCAGGTGCAGCGGGCGGTCGGTTGGCTGGCGCAGTATCTCAGGCGGGTGCGATGGGTTTTATCGGTGGCGGCTATGGCGATGCGGATTGGCTGGCGCAGGAATTCAAGAAAGCAGGCAATCGCAAGGTTGGCTGCGGTTTCATCACATGGTCCTTGCGTGAACAGCCGCTGCTTTTGGATCAAGCGATTGATGCGGGCGCACAGTCGATTTTCCTGTCTTTTGATGACCCATCCGATTTTGCACCCAAGGTGAAATCGGCTGGATTACCGTTGTTTTGCCAAATCCAAACGCTTAGCGCTGCCAAAGCAGCGATTGATGCAGGCGCCGATGTGATTATCGCCCAAGGGGCAGAGGCAGGTGGCCATGGTGCGTCCCGTGGAACATTTAGTTTGGTTGCCGAAGTTGCAGATGCGATCCGTAGCAGCGACACACTTTTATTGGCCGCGGGCGGTATTGCCGATGGGCGCGGTTTGGCGGCCAGTCTGATGTTGGGTGCGGATGGCGTGTTAATGGGCACGCGGTTCTGGGCGGCAGAAGAAGCCTTGGTGCCACAAGGCTTTTGGGATCGCGCAGTTGGCGCAACGGGCGATGAAACAGGACGATCAAAAACAATCGACATCACACGCGGGCGGGACTGGCCCGACGGCTATGGCATCCGCGGTATTCGCACGCCCTTTTCTGATGAATGGGATCAAAAAACCGACGCGCTGCGCCAAGATGAACAGGCCAAAGAAACTTGGAATACAGCCTTTGTCAGTGGTGACGCTGACATCGCAAACCCCATCGTGGGCGAGGCTGTTGGCCTGATCAACAGCATTCAACCCGCCGCCGACATCATCGAACAGGTCACGGCAGAGGCGGAAAGCTTGCTGCGCCGCGCCTCAAACTGTTCATTTATTGATTAGCCTCCACGCTTGACTTGCCCCATCCGAAGGCTGCAAAAGTAAACGAGCGTTCATTTAATTTTGGGGAGGAATTATGGGGCGTATCAAAGGGTCAAAAGGTATCCAAACCGCCCAGCGTATATTGGACGAGGCGCTGCCGCTGTTTGCGCAATATGGTTATGCCGCCGTATCCATGCGCCAAATCGCGGACCGGGTGGGCGTGAATGTCGGGGCGCTCTACAATCATTTTCCATCGAAACAGCAAATTCTGGTTTCGCTTCTCTCGGACCACATGAAAGGTCTGATCGGATTTTGGAAAGAGCATGATCCACGCAGCGACCCATTGGATCGGTTAGAGGCGTTTGCAAGATTCCATATCCGCTTCAACCTTGCACGAATTGATGCGGTCTTCATTTCGTTTATGGAGCTGCGCGCGCTTGACCATGACAGCCATCGCCAAATCGAGAAGATGCGCCGCCAATATGAACATGATCTGCGCGATATTATTCAAGAGGGTATGGATCAGGATGTGTTTACTGTGGGCAATGCGCATGTCGCGGCGATGTCGATCATCGCCTCACTGACCGGTGCCAATACATGGTTCAAACCCTCTGGCCCACTCAGCAAAGCAGAGGTCGAAGATTACTATGTAGAGCTGACGATGAACGCTGTTGGTTTCAAGGAGATAGGCGATGTTCAATCAAAGCATGAATTTCGGGTTAAGCGCAGAGGTGGAGAGCTTGCGCGAAACCGTCAGGCGCTTCGCGGCTGAAGAAATCGCACCGCGTGCAGCCGAAATTGATGCGTCCAACGAGTTTCCAAATGATCTTTGGGAAAAAATGGGCGCATTGGGTTTGCACGGGATTACCGTACCCGAAGCGGATGGCGGTGTTTCCATGGGGTATCTTGCCCATTGCGTCGCGATCGAGGAGATCAGCCGCGCCAGCGCCTCGGTCGGTTTGTCTTATGGGGCGCATTCGAATCTTTGCGTGAATCAGATCAATCGCTGGGGGACGCCTGAACAGAAGGCGAAATACCTTCCCAAACTTATTAGCGGGGAACATGTTGGCTCGCTTGCGATGTCAGAACCGGGCGCAGGATCGGATGTCGTCTCGATGAAGCTGCGCGCTGAAAAGCGCAATGATGGGTTCTTGCTAAACGGAAACAAGATGTGGATCACAAATGGGCCTGATGCAAACACGCTGATCGTCTATGCCAAATCTGACCCAGATGCGGGGCCCAAGGGCATTACCGCGTTTCTGGTAGAGCGTGGGATGGACGGTTTTTCAACCGCGCAAAAGCTCGACAAACTTGGCATGCGTGGGTCGAACACATGCGAACTGGTGTTCAAGGATTGCTTGATCCCGTTTGGCAATATTCTGGGCGAAGAAGGCAAGGGCGTGAACGTCCTGATGTCCGGCTTGGACTACGAGCGCGTGACACTGGCCGCTGGCCCTGTGGGCATAATGGCGGCGGCCTTGGACGTTGTGGTCCCATATGTGCATGAGCGCGAACAATTTGGGCAACCCATTGGCACGTTCCAACTGATGCAGGGAAAGTTGGCCGATATGTATACCACCACCAATGCATGTCGCGCCTATGTCTATGCCGTCGCGCAAGCCTGTGATCGGGGCGAGGTGACACGCAAAGATAGTGCGGGCTGCATCCTTTATGCAGCCGAAAAGGCAACGCAAGTCGCGCTGGAGGCGATCCAAGCCTTGGGTGGCAATGGGTATATCAACGACTATCCCACGGGCCGCCTTTTGCGCGATGCGAAGCTTTATGAAATCGGTGCCGGAACATCCGAAATCCGCCGCATGCTGATCGGGCGTGAATTATTTGCAGAGACGGCGTGATGGACCAGAAATTTTACAAAAACGCCTATTTAAGGCGCAGCAGAGAACCAGTTGAATGATAAGACCATGCCCAAGTTGAATTTTCCAAAACAATCGATTGATGGCTTTGAGGACAATCAAGGGCACAATTCCGCTTTGCTTTCAGAAATGGAAGCGCTTGCGGATAAAATTCAATTTGGTGGAACCGCCGCCTCGCGCGAGCGTCATCAAAAACGCGGGAAACTATTGCCCCGCGAACGGGTGCAATCTCTGCTCGACCCAGGGTCCCCTTTTCTAGAGGTTGGGCTTTTTGCGGCACATCAACTCTACGACACAGACCTTCCCGCCGCCGGGGTAATCGCGGGCGTCGGATGTGTGCATGGCCGCGATGTGATGGTGCTGTGTAACGATGCCACCGTGAAGGGTGGGACGTATTATCCGATGACGGTGAAAAAACATCTGCGCGCACAAGAAATCGCGGCAGAGAACCATTTGCCATGTGTCTATCTGGTCGACAGTGGCGGCGCCAATCTGCCCAATCAAGACGAGGTGTTTGCGGATCGCGATCACTTTGGGCGCATTTTTTATAACCAAGCAAGGATGAGCGCGGCCGGCATTTCCCAGATCGCGGTGGTGATGGGGTCTTGCACGGCGGGCGGGGCCTATGTGCCTGCGATGTCGGACCAAACCATCATCGTGCGCAATCAGGGCACGATCTTTCTGGCAGGTCCGCCCTTGGTCAAAGAAGCAACCGGGGAAGATATCGATGCCGAAACACTCGGGGGTGGGGATACCCATGCCCGCCTGTCAGGTGTTGCGGATTATTTGGCAGATGATGATTTGGATGCGTTGATGAAAGCGCGCGATATCGTCTCAAACCTACCGCCCTCGAAGGCGAATGCATCTAAGGGCGAAGCGCCCGAACACGATCCCAACGATATGCTTGGAATTGTTCCCAAAGATCCCAAGAAGCCATTTGATATTCGGGCCGTGATCGCGCGGATTGTGGATGGATCTGAGTTTGAGGAATTCAAATCGGAATTCGGCGCCAGTCTTGTGTGCGGCTTTGCGCGCGTCGAAGGACGGCGCGTTGGGATCCTTGCCAATAACGGCGTTCTGTTTTCAGAATCGGCCATGAAGGGTGCCCACTTTATCGACCTATGTTGCAGGCGCGAGACGCCCTTACTGTTCTTGCAAAACATCACAGGTTTCATGGTCGGTCAAAAAGCTGAAGCCGAAGGGATTGCAAAGCATGGCGCGAAACTGGTTAATGCCGTGGCTTGCGCAAATGTCCCCAAGATCACGGTGATCGTCGGTGGGTCTTATGGGGCGGGCAATTACGGTATGTGCGGGCGCGCCTATGGTCCGCGTTTCTTGTGGATGTGGCCGAATGCCAAAATCGCTGTGATGGGGGGCGAGCAAGCCGCCGGTGTGTTGGCCCGCGTGAAACGTGATGCTGCGGCGGCCAAAGGCGCGAAACTATCAACGAAGGATCAGGAGGATATCACAGCACCAATCCTTGCGCAGTTCGAGGCGCAATCCAAAGCGCTTTATGCCTCTGCGCGGCTTTGGGATGACGGCATCATCGATCCACGCAAAACCCGCGAGGTGGTCGCCCTATCCCTGCGCGCAGCGGCCAATGCGCCCATAGAGGAAACACGTTTCGGCGTGTTTCGGATGTGATGATCCAACGCCTGCTGATCGCCAATCGAGGAGAGATTGCGTGCCGGATCACGCAGACAGCGCGGCGCATGGGTATGCATGTGATTGCGGTCTATTCAGAGGCAGATGCACAAGCGCGACATGTTCAAGAGGCGGACGAGGCGCATTTGATCGGCCCGGCAGAGGCGCAGCTGTCCTATTTGAACATCAAGAAAATTCTTGAGGTTGCGCAGGCAACGCAGGCTGATGCAATTCATCCCGGCTATGGGTTCCTGTCCGAAAATCCCGATTTTGCCCAAGCGGTAAATGATGCTGGCATCCGCTTTGTCGGGCCCGTGCCCAAGGTGATCGAGGCGATGGGCCGCAAAGACCGCGCGAAAGAGATTATAGCCGCCGCGGGTGTGCCGATTGTGCCGGGCTATTTAGGGTCCGATCAAAGCGAAAAAACCCTAAAAAAGGAAATCAAGAAAATCGGTTTACCGGTTTTGATAAAGGCGCGTGCGGGCGGTGGTGGCAAGGGCATGCGACTGGTTGAAAAGCCAGAGGAAATCGATGCGGCACTTGCCGCCGCGAAACGCGAGGCGCTGGCCAGTTTCGGCGATGATCACGTCATCATCGAGAAATATATCAAAACCCCGCGCCATATAGAGGTTCAGGTTTTTGGCGATGATCATGGCAATGTCGTGCACATGTTCGAGCGTGATTGTTCAATGCAACGGCGCTATCAAAAGGTGATCGAAGAAGCGCCCGCGCCTGACATTCCCGATGCTATGCGGGATGCGATGACCCAAGCCGCCGTGGCTGCGGCGCAGGAAATTGGCTATTCTGGTGCAGGGACAGTGGAGTTTATTGTGGACGCGTCAAAAGGGTTAGCCGCAGATAAATTCTGGTTCATGGAGATGAACACCCGCCTACAAGTCGAACATCCAGTGACCGAGGCGATTACGGGCTTGGACCTGGTCGAATGGCAATTGCGCATCGCAAATGGCGAGCCACTGCCACTTCGCCAAGACCACATCGAAATCAAAGGTCACGCGATCGAGGCGCGCGTCTACGCAGAGGATCCGCAAGCGGGTTTTCTACCGGCCTCGGGCAAAATTAGGGCTCTTAAATTCGGTTCTGCACGGGTCGATACCGGACTGACCAACGACGATACAGTCTCGTCGCATTACGACCCGATGATTGCGAAAGTCATCGCGCATGGGCAGACGCGAGCGCAGGCATTGTCGTGTCTTGAGGGTGCCCTAGAACAAACGCTGATCGAAGGACCAAAAACAAATCTTGATTTTCTATCGCGCCTAGTGACTCTGCCAGAGTTTCAAGAGGCAAAGCTTGATACCGGGCTTATTGATCGCGCGCTTGACACCTTGCTGGATGTGGAAGAGCCCGACAATACCACATGGTCGATTGCGGCGATCTTGCTGCTTGGCCCGCAAAACCTTGGCGCCGCGGCATTTGGGTTTGCGCATTTTGGCGCTGCCCGAACGACGCTTACACTTGCGATCAACCAAATGGTGCAACAGGTTTCGATCCTTAGAAAGGACGCAAAAACCTATATCGCGCGCATTGGCGGACAAGACCTTCACCTCGCACAAATTCGATTTGATGCCGCAACGCTGAGGTTGAAATGTGATGGTACGCAAATGCACATTCCATTTCATCGCTATAAGGATCGCGTGGCCTTTCGCCTGAATGGGCGACATTACGACATTGGGTATCGAAGGCGCTTGAGCGAAGAAAACCAGCAAGCGCTGGGTGCGGATAAGATTGTCGCACCGATGACCGGAACCATAACACTTCTAAACCACGCAGTTGGCGATCAGGTCGCGGCGGGTGATATCGTGGCCGTCATGGAAGCCATGAAAATGGAGCTAAATTTAAAGACCGACATGGCGGCGAAGATTTCAGCGATCCATGTAAAACCGGGTCAAAGTGTTTCTGAAGGAACGGTGCTTATCGAATTGGATATTGATGATGGGTGATCACGTCACGATATACGAGGTTGGGCCACGCGATGGTTTGCAAAATGAAGCGCAAGCCATTCCGACGAAGGATAAGATCGCATTGATCAATGCTTTGTCACAAACGTGTTTGAAGAAAATCGAGGTATCCAGCTTCGTCTCGCCCAAATGGGTGCCACAGCTTGCGGATGCAGCGGATGTTTTTGCGGGGATCAAACGGGCTGATGGCGTTACCTATTCAGCCCTTGTTCCGAACGAGAAGGGTTTGGCCGCCGCAGAGGCAGCGGGCGCCGACGAGATCGCCCTTTTCGCCAGCGCATCCGAAGGGTTCAGCCAAAAAAACACCAATGGCTCAATTGCCCAGGTTTTGGACCGCGCCCGCAATCTTGCCCAAAAAACCAAATTGCCGCTGCGCGGCTATGTGTCTTGTATCGACAAATGTCCCTATGATGGTCCAACTGCGCCTGATGCGGTTTTGAAGGTCGCGATGGAATTACTAGACATCGGCTGTTTTGAAATCTCTCTTGGCGATACAATCGGCCAAGCGCCACCAGATAATATTGCGCGCTTGCTTGATCATCTTTTGAAACAGATCGCACCTAACCAACTGGCTGGACATTTTCACGATACTTCTGGGCAGGCGCTTGAAAATGTGGCGGTCAGTTTGGACCGTGGGATCCGAACTTTTGACAGCGCCGTTGGAGGTTTGGGGGGATGTCCCTATGCGCCCGGGGCCAAGGGGAATTTGTCTACGCTGTCACTTCTTGATTTTTTAGACAAACAGGGGTTTGAAACAGGTGTGGATATGGGCGGCATTCAAGCGGCACAAGATATCCTCTTAAGCTGGGAGTTGGGCAATAAAGCATGAGCGTAATTGATCTTCAGATAAATGGACGGATCGCTGAAATCACTTTGGCGCGTGCAGACAAGCGCAATGCAATGTCGGCTGATATGATGGATCAGCTACACGCCATGGCCCATGATTTGTCCGGCAATGATCAGATCGATCTTATCTATCTGCACGGCGCGGGCCCCGCTTTCTGCGCAGGCGCAGATTTGGAATGGATGCAAGCGCAACAGAGTGCAGATCGCACGGGCAAAATGGCGGAGGCGAAACGCCTCTCTAACATGCTGCGCGCCTTGCGCGATATGCGCCAACCCCTTGTGACCTATGCCCATGGCGCGGTTTTTGGCGGTGGTTTGGGCCTGCTCGCGATCAGCGATATTGTCTATCTGCACAAAGATACAAAATTGTCATTCTCAGAAACCAAACTTGGCCTGATCCCTGCAACCATTGGTCCATTTGTGGTTCGAAAAATCGGTACATCGCTTGCACGGCACATGTTTATCTCGGCCGAAATATTTGACGCGGAACGCGCGCATTTTGCAGGTCTGGCCCATCATATGGTCGAAGACGAAGGGCAAGCGCGCGCGGGGCTCGAACAACTTCAAAACAATGGTCCCGCAGCGATGGCTGCCGCCAAATCTTTTGTTTCGCGGTTGGAAGAGGATTTAGAACGCGATATTGAACATTCCATCGAACAGCTTGCAGATATTTGGGAAAGTGCAGAGGCACAGGACCGGATCGCTGCATTTTTGAACAAAGGAAAAAAACCATGAAAATCGGACCCGATACCCCGGTCGTTGTCTCTGGCGGCGCATCTGGCCTTGGGGCCGCTGTGGCCAAAAGCTTCGCGGATATTGGGGTGGGTGTTGCCATCTTGGATATGAATGCAGATTTGGGCGCGGCTTATGCGAAAGAGATTGGCGCGGCATTCATTCAGACCGATGTCAGCGATTCACAATCGGTGGCCGCTGCGTTGGAAACGGCAACAGCGCAAAACGGCGTTGCGCGCATTGCAGTGAATTGTGCCGGCATTGCACCAGCGGCCAAAACCGTCTCGCGCGGCGCGGCCCATGATCCGGCAATTTTTAACAAAGTGATCGGGGTCAATCTGATCGGCAGTTTCAATTTGGCCAGTCAGTCTGCCGCTTTAATGGCCGCTGCTGATCCGATTGGCGCGGACGGCGAAAAAGGTGTGATTGTGAATACGGCATCGGTTGCCGCCTACGAGGCGCAGATTGGACAAATCGCCTACGGCGCTTCCAAAGGCGGCGTGGTCGGTATGACCCTGCCCATGGCGCGTGATCTATCCCAACATGGGATCAGGGTTTGTTCGATTTCGCCCGGTATGATGAAAACCGCGATGATGGATGGGTTCCCGCAAGAGGTTCAGGACAGTTTGGCTGCAAATATTCCTTATCCTTCACGTCTTGGCCATGCGTCTGAATTTGCAGCCCTTGTGCATCACATTGCAGAAAACAGCTATCTGAATGGCGAAACCATTCGCCTTGATGGCGCCACCAGAATGCAACCAAGGTAGCAACAAATGGATTTCAATTTATCATCCGAACAACAGATGATTTTTGAAACGGCCCGTAATTTCGGCGCCGAGGAAATCGCGCCCCATGCATATGATTGGGAAAAGGCAGAAACGATCCCCAAAGATATGTTGGCCAAGGCGGGCGCGCTGGGTTTTGGTGCCATTTATGTGCCCGAAGAACAGGGCGGTATGGGCCTGTCGCGTCTTGATGCAACGCTGGTTTTTGAGGCTTTGGCGATGGCCTGTCCGTCGATTTCTGGCTTTATCTCGATCCATAACATGACCACCAATATGGTGGCCCACTATGGCAGCGATGCGTTAAAAGCGGAATGGTTGGACCTGATGATCGGCCTGCAAGTCTATGCCTCTTACTGTTTGACCGAACCCGGCTCCGGCTCTGACGCGGCTGCGCTGCGCACGCGCGCCGACCGCTCAAATACAGGCTACCGCCTGAACGGGACCAAGGCATTTATTTCGGGCGGCAGTTATGCCGATCTTTATGTCACCATGGTGCGCACAGGCGAGGATGGCCCCAAGGGCATTTCCACCATCGTGGTTCCAGATGGGGCCAAGGGCCTGAGCTTCGGTGCCTTGGAACAAAAAATGGGCTGGCGGGCGCAGCCCACAACCCAAGTGCAATTTGATGATTGCGATGTGCCCGCCGAAAACTTGCTGGGCGAAGAGGGCGCAGGGTTTACCTATGCGATGGAGGGGCTTGATGGCGGGCGTTTGAACATCGCGGCCTGTTCGCTGGGCGCAGCGCAGGCAGCGATGAATATTGCACTTGATTACATGGGCGAACGCACCGCTTTCGGCAAAACCTTGGATCAATTCCAGGCCCTACAGTTCAAACTGGCAGAGATGGAAACCGACCTGAACGCCGCGCGCGTTTTCCTGCGCCAAGCGGCCACAAAACTTGACGAAGGTGCGGCGGATGCCACCAAATATTGCGCAATGGCAAAACTGTTTGTCACCGATAAGTGCTACGATATCACCAATGACGCGCTGCAACTATTGGGCGGCTACGGTTATCTTGAGGATTATAAGATTGAGAAACTTTTGCGCGATATCCGGGTGCATCAGATCCTTGAGGGCACCAATCAGATTATGCGCCTGATCATCAGCCGCGCGATGCTGGCAGAAAAGGGATAGACCATGAGCGATGTCTTAATCCGCAAAACGGGTGCGGCTGGCCATATCACGTTGAACCGCCCCGATGCGCTGAACGCGCTGACCCATCAGATGTGTCTGGACATGGAAGGCGCCTTGGACGCTTGGGCCCACGATCCCGATGTTGCCTGTGTTGTGATTGATGCGGCGGGCGAGCGTGCCTTCTGCGCAGGTGGTGATATCGTGAATATGTATACCCACGGCAAAGCGGGCGATCCTGAACCCGCACGCCAATTTTGGCGCGATGAATATCGGCTGAACGCAAAAATTGCGACCTATCCAAAACCTTTTGTGGCTTTTACGCATGGGTTCACAATGGGCGGCGGCGTGGGCGTTTCGGCCCATGGATCGCACCGGGTCGTCACGGACAGCACGCAATTTGCCATGCCGGAATGTGCGATTGGATTGATCCCCGATGTAGGCGGCACCTATCTTTTGTCGCGCTTGCCCGGTGCCTTGGGGCTATATGCCGGACTGACAGGGGCGCGGTTTGGACCCGCTGATTGTGTTGCGTTCGGCTTGGCGGATTTTTATTTGGATGAAGCCGCATTTTGGACCATGCGCGATCAGATATTAGAAACTGGCGATGTGGATCTTCTTACGTCCAGCGATACGCATCCAACACTTGATGTAGCGGGCATAAACGCTGTGTTCGACCAAAACACCGTCGAAGAAATCGCCGACGCTCTAAAGACCGCATCTGGCCCTTGGGTGGCGCGCGCGCAGAAAGGGTTCTCGCACGGATCGCCTCTGTCTCAAAAATTGACCATACGGCTGATCGAAATGGCCAAGGCTGGTGATGTCGTCGATGCGTTGCGCAATGAATATCGTGCCGTGTCTTGGTCCCTTGATCCAGATGGGGAATTTATCGAGGGCGTTCGCGCCGCCTTGGTCGACAAGGATCGCAATCCGCAATGGCGATATCCCAGTTTAAGTGACGTTCCGGCGGATTTGATCGCGCGGCTGGACAAACCGGCAACAGGCGGCGATTTTGAATTTAAGGAGAATTGGTCATGAACATCGGATTTATCGGATTGGGCAATATGGGTGCCCCAATGGCCCGCAATTTGGTTGCCGCGGGGCACACTGTGACGGGGTTTGATACGGCTGACATTCAGGTTGATGGCGTTGAAAAAGCCACCTCAGCTGCGCAGGCCGTGACCGATGCGGATGTCGTGATCACTATGCTGCCCAACGGGGATATTCTGCGCAGCGTTGCCGAACAAATCCACAGTAAAATGCGCGCTGGATCGGTGCATATCGATTGTTCGACAGTTGATGTCGCCTCTGCACGCGCGGTCGCAGAAGCCGCAGCCGCGCGGGATATCATGGCCATTGACGCGCCTGTGTCTGGCGGAATTGGCGGGGCCGAGGCGGGCACGCTGACCTTCATGGCGGGCGGACAGAACACGGCCTTTGAAATTGCAAAACCGCTTTTTGACATTATGGGTCAAAAGGCTGTGCATTGCGGCGATGTCGGGGCCGGACAATCTGCAAAAATTTGTAACAACATGATCCTTGGTGCCACAATGATCGCGACTTGCGAGGCATTTGCTTTGGCCGATAAACTGGGGCTAGATCGTCAAAAAATGTTTGATGTGGTCAGCACATCCTCTGGCTATAGCTGGACAATGAATGCCTATTGTCCGGCACCAGGCGTTGGCCCGCAAAGCCCTGCTGACAATGATTACCAACCGGGGTTTGCCGCCGATCTGATGTTAAAAGATTTGCGCCTTTCCCAAGAAGCTGCTGCGATGGTCGATGCGGACACACCAATGGGCGCGCGCGCAATGGCGCTTTACGCAGATTTTGTTGAAAACGAAGATGGGGCGGGCCGCGATTTCTCCGCCATGCTGCCACGATTTGAAAAAAGAGGAAAATCAGATGACTGACACGCTCCAAGTCACGCGCGACGGCCGCGTTGCCATGATCCGCTTGAACCGACCAGAGGCGTTGAATGCTTTGAACCTAGAGATGACCAAAAACATCCTCAAGGTCGCCGAACCTTTGGACGCAGATGAAAGTGTCGGATGTATCGTGCTGACAGGCAATGAAAAAGCTTTTGCCGCAGGTGCGGATATCAAGGAAATGAAGGATCGCACCTATCCTGATATGTTGGCCAAAAACCATTTTGATGAATGGGAACAATTCGGCCGCCTGCGTACACCCAAAATCGCAGCGGTTAACGGGTTTGCACTGGGTGGCGGATGCGAGCTTGCGATGCTGTGTGATTTTATCATTTCTGGTGAAGGCGCGAAATTTGGCCAACCCGAAATTAAGCTTGGCGTCACCGCAGGGATCGGCGGCACGCAGCGTCTGACGCGCGCCGTTGGCAAAGCAAAATCAATGGACCTCAATCTGACGGGCCGGATGATGGACGCCGCAGAAGCGCTTGATTGCGGATTAGTGGCGCGGGTTGTGCCCGATGACAAGGTCGTGGACGAAGCGATGGAGGCAGCTGCAACCATTGCGAGCTACTCCAAACCCGTCACCCAAATCGCGCGCGAGGCGGTGATGCGTTCCGACGAGATGAGCTTGGCCGAGGGGCTGATGTGGGAACGCCGGATTTTTTATTCGCTATTTGCGACAGAAGATCAGAAAGAAGGCATGGCCGCCTTCGCAGAGAAACGAAAGCCGAATTTCAAACATCGTTAGCGCCGCACCGAATAGCCGTAGGATGGGTGCTCCGCACCCATCTAAACAGGTCCGCAAAAGCCGTAGGACATCCTAAATAAGCCTAAATCCGTCGATTTATTTATGGACAGAAGCGGTTTTGCGCATCACATTGTCGTGGATGGTTGAAGTATCCCTAGATAAGATCGAAGATTTAACGCGTGCGGCCCTGATGACACATGGCGCGCGGGATGATGTTGCAAGTCACGTTGCACAGGCCGTGCGCGTGGCCGAGGCGAAGGGTAATAAAATCTGCGGGCTTTATTATCTGGAGAGTTATTGCAAACAGCTTCAAACCGGTCGCGTTGATGGTCAAGCTGAACCCAGTGTGCACAAGCCACGCGATGCCAGCGTTCTGGTGGATGCCAAATTCGGATTTGCGCAAGCTGCATTTGCTGCCGGATTAGAAACAGCGCTGAACACAGCGCGCGACATGGGGACATGCAGTTTTGCAGTCGCACATGCGCACACATGCACATCACTTGGCTACTTCACCGAACAGATCGCGCGTTCCGGTTTCATCGCATTGGGCTTTACCAATGCATCCGCGATCGTCGCCCCACCAGGTGGCAACAAACGTATCATTGGCACCAACCCAATGGCGATGGCCGTGCCCGGGCCAGACGGCATTGCGTTTCAATTCGACTATTCAACTTCCGCCGTTGCGCTTGGTAAAATCACCATGGCCAAAGCCGCGGGCGAGGCGATCCCACTTGGATGGGCTGTGGATGCAAATGGCGCGGATACCACCGATCCAGACGCCGCGCTCAAAGGCGCATTGAAATCCGCAGGCGACTATAAAGGTTGGGGACATGGGTTGATGGTCGAGGTGTTGGCCGCGGCCTTTACAGGATCTATCGCCTCCACCGATGTTTCACCGCTCAAAGCATCCGAAGGCCCGCCGCATAATCTTGGCCAAACCTATCTGATCCTTGATCCAACGCTGCATAATCCAAATTTTCATAACCAAATCAGCGCCTTAAAAGCCGCTGTTGATGCACAAGATGGCGCACGTTTGCCGGGCACGCGGTTTGATATGCCTGATGCCGTCGATCTGCCCGATGCCCAATGGGACGAGCTGCAAAGGCTTGCAAAGGGTCCAGCATGACGGGCTACAAAATCGACAATTTGCAATATGCAAACTGGTCGGAAAAAATCTTCCACGAAATGCGCGCAGGCGGATTGGATGCGGTCCATGTCACCATCGCGTATCACGAAACCTTCCGCGAGATGGTCTTGCAAATCGAAAAATGGAACCGCTGGTTCGAACAATTTCCCGATCTGATTTTCCAAGGCTTCACAGGCGCGGATGTGCGCCATGCGCGCGACACAAACCGCACCGCGATTTTCTTTGGCTTTCAAAATCCAAGCCCGATTGAAGATGATATCGGCCTTGTCGAAATCTGCCACCGCCTTGGCGCACGTTTCATGCAGCTGACCTATAACAACCAATCCCTTCTTGCGACGGGGTGTTATGAGACAGAGGATTCCGGCCTGACCCGCATGGGCAAAGAGGTGGTTCAAGAGATGAACCGCGTCGGCCTTGTGGTTGATATGAGCCATTCAGCAGAGCGTTCCACATTAGACGTGATCGAATTTTCCAACCGTCCGATTGCCATCACCCATGCCAATCCAAGCAGCTGGATGCCCGCCCTGCGCAACAAAACCGATACGGTTCTGAAAGCGCTGGCCGAAACGGGCGGCATGATCGGCTTCTCACTTTATCCGCACCACCTGAAGGACAAATCCAACTGCACGCGTGACAGTTTTTGCCAGATGATCGCCGATACTGCAGATCTAACCGGCGTCGATAATATCGGCATCGGATCGGACCTGTGCCAAGATCAACCAGACAGCGTCGTCGAATGGATGCGCGTCGGGCGGTGGAGCAAGACAATTGACTATGGCGAAGGGTCCGCGGACGCACCCGGCTTCCCACCAATGCCAGATTTCTACCAAGATAATCGTGATTTTCCCAATATTGGCGAGGGTTTGCAGGCGATTGGCATGTCGGATGCAGATATCGACAAAGTCATGGGCGACAATTGGTTGCGCTTTTATGATGAAAATTTCGGGCCGCAGACATGAAACTGCGCCCGCCTTCTACCGTCATGCGTTTGGCGCGAATGGGGGCAATGCATGCCACGCGGCTGTCTTTCATGCCCACCTTCCTGCGCCATGCCAAACAGCAGGGTTGGGAATTTAACCAAGCGGAATGGGAAATCAACAGCGCAGGCGTTGGGCATGCCTGCTACCGTGTGGATATGGGCACGCGCGTTTATGCATTGGTGGCCTTTGCCCATGACCTGCCCGATGATATGCGATCCGACCGCGTGATTGCGGAGGCCTGGGATGCGACCTTCGCGCTGCATGATGGTATCCCAACCAAGCAAGATATCGACCGCCTTCGCGCAAATGTTCCGCTGCAAGAGGCAGGGCGGGTCAGCACCAAAGAGCTCGTTTTATCCCGCGCCAATCGGTCGGGCCGCATGTGGGGCCATGTCGTTGATGCTTTGGCGGCGGGCCAGCAACCGGATAAAACCATGGTGCGCGAAATTGGTTATTTGATGCGCACCACCGCCGTCTACGGATCGGGCAAATTTGGTGCGGCCGACCGGATCGATATTCGTGATAGGCCAGAATTCAAATCAAGCTTTCAGGTCGAAATGCTGACCGTCTTTTTGATCCGCGAATTCGTCCTTGATCTGGTCGAACATATGGCGCGAATGAAAGGTGGTGATGTGGCCGTGCCGCTGACCCATGAAATGCGCCGCATGTTCGGAATTGGCAATTCTACGGGTTTGGGCATGGCACCGTTTCTGGTCAATCACCCCGCGCTTTTGCATCGTTGGATGCATGCGCGCGAAACAGCACTGGCGCGTGTTCTCTCCCTCCAACACCCAGATGAAACCAAGAAACGCGCGGTTCAATGCGCCTTGATTACGGCTTGTGCCAATGCAGAAACATGGACCGTTCAAGACGTTGTTCAAGCCAAAGCGGTGCAAGGTTTGCGCAGCGGTTTGGCAAAAATATTGAACAATTATGCAGCTTTATCTCGCGAAGCATATCCATGGAGCGCATTGCTGGCCTTTGCCGAAAACCAGACATGTCTGGAAACCCAAGAACAATTGGTTGCATGTTTATTGGAACCTTATGGCGATATGATTGATGATTTGGCCGATGATCTTCAGTTCGAGGAAGAGGCGCTGCCGCGTATCGATGGCACCATGTCCACATCTAACCTAAAGGGGCTTATCGAAGAAAAATTCGATTGGATGCTGAAGATCGATTTTGACAAGAAATCAACGCAAGATCGGTTTTGGTATTACTCCGAAAACAAATACGAACCCCGGCTTGGGCAACGCTTTGAGGAGCCGGGTGCGGAACTTGAATTTCCCCTCGCGATCGCGCGTGACATCAACATGTTGCACGCAGCCTTACCCAAGGATGGCAGCCTTGCAGAATTTTTGTTGAAACATCCTAAATTTCGACAGGCCGCGTTTCGTGTGCAGGCGCTTCATGATCTGGATTATGCAGAAATTCACGACAATCTGTTATGCGAAACCCTTCGCCCTGTGGATATGCTGCGCTGCAAATTGTCGTTCTTTGGGGCCACGAAATTTGACCCGCGTTCAGACAGATGGTTGCGGATTGTGATGTATCAGTACGCGCCCCTTGCCCAAGATCTGATGGCGCATGAGGCCAAATTTGCTGACGCGATCTGAGATCCTCTCGACCTGTAAAAACGCAGCACGCGGCGCGGGCTTTAGCTGGGGCATGGCAAGCGAGGCGGCGATTGCAACCCTTGCATTGATCGAGGCGGGCGAGGATGGATTTGGCCCATTGATTGAAATCCTCAACCACGCCAAGGGCAAAGAACATCCGTTGAATATTGAACCGGGTGCACCGATTTGCGGACTGACCTTGGGTGTCTATCTGGCCGATTTGGGCGCAGCCCCGAAACCCTTGCCGCAAGGGATCGTCGGGCTGCAAATCCTTACGGCACTCACGACAGAACTTTCCAAAGGTGCGGCACGCCCAGATGCGTTCCCGCCCGAGGTTTTGGAATTCGCAGCAGGCGTTCTTGTCCCCGAAAGCGAATTGTCGCGGCGTCAAGGTGCGGGCGAGGGTTAAAACCGACCCCAAAGGTCGCGAACCATCGCAACTCTGGTCAAATTCCCCTTATCTACTATCCCCGAATAAAAGGTCAGGCTGATGCGCGCAGCAATTTGCAAAGAATTTGGACAACCGCTTGTGATAGAGGAGGTGCAGTTGCGTGCACCGCAATCGGGCGAGTTGCGCATCAAAATGAAGGCGGTGGCGATCTGTCATTCTGATATTGCGTTTATCGACGGGATTTGGGGCGGCGATCTGCCTGCAATTTATGGGCACGAAGCTGCGGGTGAGGTGCTGGAGGTTGGGGACGGCGTCGCGGGTTACAAGATTGGCGACCCTGTGCTGGTCACGCTGATCAAGGACCCAAACGCAAATCACTGGGACAGCCCGATTTCGAATTCCGATGGTGCCATCGTCCAAGGTATGTCCGCCGGCGCCTTTGCCGAGGAAGTCGTGGTCGACCAATCTCAAATCCACCCGCTGCCTGCTGATATGGATATGGATGTTGCAAGCCTGCTCGCCTGTGGGGTGATCACAGGCTATGGTGCCGTCACAAATGCCGCGCAGATGCACAAAGGTGCCCATGTTGTGGTGATTGGTGCGGGCGGCGTGGGGCTCAACACAATCCAAGGGGCCGCAATCAACGGGGCCCAGACGATCATCGCGGTCGATATCACCGAAGAGAAACTTGAAACGGCCAAAGAGTTCGGCGCAACCCATGGCCTTTTGGTGGGTGATCTGAATTTTGATGCTGTTGCGCAAATCGCGGGTGGCGGCGCGGATTATGTCTTTGTCACCGTGGGCGCGATCCCTGCCTTTAATGCGGCACCCGATCTGTTGGCGGAACGCGGCGAAGTTGTCCTGATCGGCATGCCGCCCGTGGGCGCAGAGGCGCATTATATCCCCGTCAACCTCGCCTCGATGAGCCAAGTCATTCGCGGCTCTAAAATGGGCGAGGCGGTCTTGACACGCGATATTCCAAAATTGCTTGGTGAATATCAGCGCGGGCAGCTTAAATTGGACGAGCTTGTTTCGCATCGTTTTGCATTTGAGGCGATTAACGAGGCAATCGCCAAAACCCGCGAAGGCGCGTCCAATCGGAATGTTTTGATTTTTGAAAGCTAATTTCTGATTATCAAATAAAATCAAGAATTTAAATCCATGCCCTAGCTAGGGCATTTTTAAAAATCAGCTTTTAAGAGGATTTTGGTGGAGCCTAGGGGGATCGAACCCCTGACCTCTTCGCTGCCAGCGAAGCGCTCTCCCAGCTGAGCTAAGGCCCCGGTGGCGTGACCTTTAAGCGGCGCTTGATTTGGGTGCAAGAAGATTTTTTACCACCCTCAGACCACCACAAAGATAAAAAGATAAAGCGTCCCAAAGCCCGCAAGAATGGCCCAAAGAACATTTCGGGTCAGCAACCCAACCGCCAGCGCCACAAACGCCGCCGCCAATCGCGCCGGATCAGGTTCGCCATTTGTCGCGTCCGGCCACAGAACCCAAGGCGCAATCAGACCCGGCAGAATAGCCACGCCGACATATTTCAACGCCCGCTCAAACCACAACGGGATCGGCCTATCCCCAATGATACCAAAAAAGGATAGCCGTATCAGATAGGTGCCGATGCCAAGGCCGATAATAATGGGCCAGATATCTGGGTTCGCAATCATTGCCCGCGCCTTTCAAGCCAAACCTCTGTCGCGCTGGCACAGATGATCGCCAATACCGCCGCCATCAACAGACCCAATCCATAAGGCACCGAATTTAATAAGAGCGCAAAGACAACCGAACAAAAAGCCGCAACATAATGCGGGACTGTGCGCAACATCGGCCCAATCAGGGCAAGAAATGTAATCGGCAAAGCAAAATCAATCGCATATTCTGGCGGGATTTGTCCGCCAAAAACAGCGCCAATATAGGTAAAGCTGTACCAAAATGGGGACATCACAAAAAATGCGCCGTGGAAGTAACCAAACCGGAATTGCCATGTGCTGTCAGGCGTTGCGGCGGCCTTTGCGTCCAACAGGGCGAAATTTTGATCGACCATTGAATAGCCAACAAAGAACCGCAAGGCCCTTGGTGTCCCGCGAAGATGCTTGACCAAGGCGGCAGAATACATTGCCATACGCAAGTTCACAGCCAATGCAGTAAGCAACACAACAACAGTCGGCGCGTTTTCTTCCCATAAGGCCACAGCGGTAAATTGTGCAGCGCCTGCGATCACCAAAACCGTCATGGTCATCGTCTCAAGCAGGTTTAAACCAGCCTCTGTGCCGATAACGCCAAAGAGCAATCCAAAGGGGGCGACCACAAGAATAAACGGGGCCGCGTCGCGCATACCCATTTTGATGCCTGATTTGAATGTTGCGAGGTCATTGGACATGATAGACACCTAAAGATGCTAACTCGAATCCCCGTAGGCTTTTTCCAATGTGGTTGCAATGGCTGAGACGAAAAACCTGATCATCGGACCTGATCCCGGCAATAGCTTTTTGACACGCCCCGTTTTAGGCCGCGACCAGAATGGGCAGGATGTCGAAATCAAGATTGTCGAAGAACGCCCATTGACGATTTTTTTAAACAGCCAAGAAATCGTGACGGTTATGACGATTGGCGATTATCCCGAATATCTGGCTGTTGGTTTCTTGCGCAATCAAGGCATGCTGGGCGCGGATGAAATCGTGACCTCTGTTGAACATGATGCCGATCTAGAGACTGTTGTTGTCCGCACCGAAAGCGGCACGATCTATGAAGAGAAGGTCAAAAAGAAAACCAAAACCTCGGGCTGCGCAGTGGGGACGGTTTTTGGCGATATGATGGAAGGTTTGGAACAGGTTCAATTGCCACAAAATCCTTTGCCCGTTTCGTGGCTTTATTCTTTGAGCAAGACGATTAACCAACTTCCAAGCCTCTATTTAGAAGCCGGTGCGATACATGGAACGGTTTTGTGCCAAGGTGATACGCCACTGGTTTATATGGAGGATGTCGGACGGCATAATGCGGTCGATAAGATTGCGGGTTGGATGTACCGCGAAGGCATCACTGCGGACGATAAAATCCTGTATACAACCGGGCGGCTGACCTCTGAAATGGTGATCAAGACAGCGTTGATGGGAATTCCTGTTCTGGTGTCGCGGTCTGGGTTTACGGCGTGGGGTGTACAGATTGCCCAAGATGTTGGGCTGACAATGATCGGACGATTGCGCGGCGAACGGTTTACCTGTCTGTCAGGGGTGGATAATTTGGATTACGACGCGCGATGAAATTGCTGGGTGTCGTTTTGGCGGGCGGGCAATCCTGTCGCATGGGCCGCAATAAGCTGTTTGTTGAATTGGATGGCAAGCGATTGATCGACCATGCGGTTGATCGGCTTTCAAAACAAATTCCTGATATCGTTGTGAATGCGCCAAATACTGATGATCTGCGCGATATTGAGTGCCCAATTGTTGCGGATAGTTTAGGTGGCTTTCAGGGGCCACTGGCCGGCATTTTGTCGGGATTACAATATGCCACAGAACACGGATTTGACGGCATCATCACGGTTGCCGCGGATACGCCTTTTTTCCCTGACAATTATGTGTCGCAGCTTTCTGAAGTGAAAGACAATATTGCAATCGCAGCCACCCGTGCAGATAAGTTGAACCTTCATCCCGTCTTTGGGCTTTGGCCGTGCGATGCTGCTCAAACTGTCAAAGGCGCACTTGATGCTGATCGGCGCAAGGTGATGTGGGCGGCAGAGATATTCGGGTGGAAAGCGGTTGAATTTGAATGCTCGCATATCGATCCATTTTTTAATATCAACACGCCAGAAGATCTTAGACAGGCAGAACAGATAATCGCGCATGAAAGTATTCGGAATTAGTGGCTGGAAGAATTCCGGCAAAACCAGCTTGGTAGAACGATTGGTAAGTGAGTTTGCACAGCGTGGTTTGAAGGTTTCGACGATCAAACATGCGCATCACGATTTTGACGTTGACCATGAAGGGCGCGATTCCTATCGCCACCGCGCGGCCGGGGCAAGCGAGGTTTTGGTCGCGTCAGCAAAACGTTGGGCGTTGATGAGTGAATTGCGCAACGAGGCCGAACCGTCCCTACTGGATTTGCTCAATAAACTTTCGCCTTGCGATCTGGTTTTGGTGGAGGGGTTTAAACGTGAACCGATGGACCGCATTGAATGCTATCGATCGGAAGTAGACAACGCGCCACTTGCGCGTTTTGATGATCGTGTTTTGGCGCTTGCGGTTGATGCACCAGTTGAAGATGTGCGCCAGCCCCAGTTTGCATTGGAAGATACAAAATCCATTGCTGATTTCATTTCGCGTCATTTGGAACTTTAGCATGACCAAGGCGCCACCGCTAAGAGATGATTGTTTCGCGATGCCGCGGGGGGTCGAATGGGTTCCTGTTGTAGAGGCGCTCAATACATTGAAAGGCGCGCTGCACCCGATTGTCGACACAGAAGAGCTGACGATTGAGAGGGCGCTGGGCCGCGTTCTGGCAGAAGACGTGGTTGCGAAAACCAGCCATCCACCTTTTACAAATGCGGCTGTAGATGGGTATGGATTTTTACATGCTGCATTGCCAAAGGCCCAAGAAGTAGCCTTGCCTTTGATCGATGGACGTGCGGCGGCGGGCGCTGCGTTTAATGAAACCGTGCCGCCGGGTGCTGCAATTCGAATTTTGACCGGGGCAAAAATACCCAACGGCGTCGATACGGTCATTCTTGAAGAAGACGTCGCCCTTGCTGATGGCCAAGTTCATTTTCAAAATGCAATCAAAGCCGGTGCAAATACACGGAGCGCAGGCGAGGATTTTGCGGCGGGTGATGTCATTATTCGACGGGCAACGAAGTTACGGCCCGATCATCTGGGTGTTCTTGCGTCTGCGGGCGTGTCGCATCTGACCTGTTACCGTGCATTGCGGATTGCGCTTTTTGCCACGGGTGACGAATTGATCGGCACAAATATGGGCACAGATAAAATCAATGATGCCAACCGACCGATGCTTGCGGCGTTGCTGCAATCCATGGGGCACGAGGTCATTGATTTGGGCATTATCAAAGATGATGCAAAGGCGGTGCAGAATGCGTTGGATAGAGCCGCAGAAAAAGCAGATGCGATATTGACGACCGGTGGTGCATCGGCGGGCGAAGAAGATCATATCTCAAAAATACTCGCATCAAGCGGAAATTTGCAGACATGGCGTGTGGCCATAAAGCCCGGGCGCCCCATCGCGATGGCGCTTTGGAAAGGCAAGCCTGTTTTTGGCTTGCCGGGAAATCCAGTTGCCGCGTTTGTCTGCACAGTTATTTTCGCCGCACCTGCCTTTCGCGTTCTATCGGGGGGCGCATGGCAAGTACCAGCGGGCTACAAAGTACCTGCCGCTTTTGAAAAATCGAAAAAATATGGCCGCGAAGAATATTTGCGCGCGCGCTTGAACAGCAATGGCGCAGCAGAGGTTTTTAAATCAGAAGGATCAGGGCGGATTTCAGGCTTGGCTTGGTCAGATGGATTGGTTCGTTTGGACCATGAAGCGGCTGAAATTAAGAACGGTGATCTGGTGACCTATTTGCCTTATTCGCTTTGGTTGGAATAAGCTCGACGTATCGTTGACCTCGACCAGTAACAGGCATAAGCGAGTTGGATGACGATCGGTTTTACTGAAATATTGCTTTATATGGGTGCCCTGTTTTTGCTGTGGGCCACGCCGGGTCCTGTCTGGGTTGCGATGATTGCGCGCGCCGTCTCAACAGGGTTTCGAGGTGCATGGCCGCTGGCCTTCGGCGTTGCGTTGGGGGACATTATTTGGCCCTTGGTTGCGATCTTTGGTTTGTCGGTCTTGGTCTCGGTCTATGCCGATGTCATGACATTCCTTCGATATTTTGCGGCTGTTCTATTGGCCCTGATGGGCGCGGCATTGATCCGGTGGCCGGATAAGGTTTTCAAAGATGATGGCGCAATGACACGGCCTGGCATGTGGGCAGGGTTCATCGCTGGACTGACGGCTGTTGTGGCCAACCCAAAGGCGGTTTTATTTTATCTGACCTTGCTGCCAAGTTTCTTTGAGTTTGAGGGTATTAGGGCAATCGATGTCGCCATCATATGTTTTGCGTCTGCGATTGTTCCGTTTGTTGGAAATTTGGTACTTGCACTTTTTGTGGATGCCATGCGGCGGTTTTTGAGTTCGCCAAAAGCGGTGCGATGGACAAATATTACGGCGGGAATCGCGCTGATTGGTGTCGCGATCTTCATTGCAATTAAGGCCTAGCCGCGCGTGACATGGGTTCGAATTTCTGCTAGAAATATATCAGCAGAAAAGGGCAAAAAATGTCAGGCGAAAACGAGCAAAGCGGCGAAGAATATGGCGCCGATTCCATTAAAGTTCTCAAAGGGTTAGAGGCTGTCCGCAAACGCCCGGGTATGTATATCGGGGACACTGATGATGGGTCTGGCCTGCATCATATGGTCTATGAGGTCGTCGATAATGGCATTGACGAGGCGTTGGCCAAACATGCAGATTTTGTTGCTGTCACCGTTCATGCTGATGAAAGTGTCTCTGTGCGCGACAATGGGCGCGGGATTCCGGTTGGCATTCATGAAGAAGAAGGTGTTTCTGCCGCCGAGGTGATTATGACCCAACTGCATGCAGGTGGGAAGTTTGATAGTAATTCTTACAAAGTGTCTGGTGGTTTGCACGGTGTGGGTGTCTCGGTCGTGAATGCGCTGTCTGATTGGCTGGAATTGAAAATCTGGCGCGAAGGCAAGATCCATATCGCGCGTTTTGAGCATGGCGAAACGGTCAAACATCTTGAGGTGATCGGCGAGACCGAGGAGACAGGTACCGAGGTGCGCTTCTTAGCCTCGACCGAGACATTTTCGGATCGGAATTATGTTTTCAAAACCCTAGAAAACCGTTTGCGCGAATTGGCGTTTTTGAATTCAGGTGTGAAGATTATTTTGCGCGATGAACGACCCAGCGAACCGCTAGAGGTCGAAATGCTGTATGAGGGCGGTGTGAAGGAATTTGTGCGGTTCTTAGATCGCTCAAAGACGGCGTTGATAGAAGAGCCAATTTATATCGTTGGGGAACGCGAAGATATCACGGTTGAAGTCGCGATGTGGTGGAATGACAGCTACCACGAAACGGTTCTGCCGTTTACCAACAACATCCCGCAGCGCGATGGTGGGACACATGTGGCTGGCTTTCGAGGTGCGTTGACGCGGACGTTGAATGCCTATGCCAATAGTTCCGGGATTCACAAGAAAGAGAAAGTCAGTTTTTCTGGCGAAGATGCGCGAGAGGGGTTGAGTTGTGTTCTTTCGGTGAAGGTGCCCGATCCGAAATTCAGTTCACAGACAAAAGATAAATTGGTGAGTTCAGAAGTGCGGCCCGTTGTGGAAGGGTTGCTAAACGAGAAACTTGCAGAGTGGTTTGAGGAAAACCCGGTGCCCGCAAAAGAGATTGTGACCAAAATTATCGAAGCTGCCTTGGCGCGTGAAGCGGCACGCAAGGCACGCGAATTAACGCGGCGCAAGACGGCCTTTGGCGGCACGTCGTTACCGGGTAAATTAGCGGATTGTCAGGAAAAAGATCCGGCAAAGTCGGAATTGTTTATTGTTGAGGGCGACAGTGCGGGCGGATCGGCCAAACAGGGTCGCAGCAGAGAAAACCAAGCTGTATTGCCCCTGCGCGGTAAAATCCTAAATATTGAGCGCGCGCGGTTTGATAAAATGCTGAATTCCGAACAGATCACCAATCTGATCACGGCGCTGGGCACAGGCATTGGGCGTGATGAGTTCGATATCACCAAACTGCGCTATCATAAAATCATCATTATGACCGATGCGGATGTCGATGGGGCGCATATCCGCACGTTGCTTCTGACATTCTTCTTCCGTCAAATGCCGGACTTGATCGAAGATGGGTATTTGTTTATCGCGCAGCCACCTTTGTTCAAGGTCGCCCGGGGCAAATCCGAGGTTTATTTGAAAGATCAAGCCGCGCTTGATGATTATCTGATTGAACAAGGACTTGATGGTGCAACGCTAACATTGGGTGATGGGGCGGTCTTAGCGGGCGCAGATTTGGCCCGTGTTGTGACCGAAGCGCGACAGGCAAAAACTGTGCTGCGCGCTTTTCCAACACATTATGCGGCCCATATTCTGGAACAAGCTGCAATTGCGGGTGCTTTTTTGGATGGGCGCGTTCGCGCCGATGCGCAAGGAGCCGCAGATGCTGTTGCGGCACGGCTTGATGCCGTTTCGTTGGAATATGAACGGGGTTGGACGGGGCGCCCGACGCAAGATCATGGGATCGCGCTTGCGCGTGTATTGCGCGGGGTGGAGGAGTTGCGCACATTGGATGGCCGGTGTTTCAATTCCTCTGAAGCGCGCAAGATGGGTGGCCTGACGGATCAGCTGCAAGAAGTTTACGGCAAAGCGGCAAAACTTCTGCGCAAAGATAAGCAATTTGATATTTTTGGGCCCACAGATTTATTGGATGCGATTATGGGCGAGGGTGAAAAAGGACTGTCCCTGCAACGCTATAAAGGTTTGGGAGAGATGAACCCAGATCAATTATGGGAAACAACATTGGACCCGGAAGCGCGCACCTTGCTGCAAGTCAAGGTCGAAGATTTGGCCGATGCCGATGATTTGTTTACAAAACTGATGGGCGATGTGGTTGAGCCGCGCAGAGAATTTATTCAAAGCAATGCACTGTCTGTTGAGAACTTAGATTTTTAGGACGCGGTGCAGGCTGCAATTGGAGGGATTGCGCCCCCTGCGGGGTCGCGGTTAAGTTCGACGCGTTCGGGCAGGTGAACCTACCCTCACGCGTCGAATTGGAGGGCGCTGCCCTCCAAACCTCCCGAGATATTTTTGGAACAAAGAAGAATCGCGCGCAGCGAGATTCTTCTGTCGGTAGGATTATTTGGCGTCAGTCAAATGATACCGAGAGGCAAAGAAGATTATGCAGTGATTTCCTATCGGCAGTAAATTTTGACTCAATATGCGAAAGGCAAAGAAGACGTTAGTGCGGTGGTGTTGGTGACGTGTCCGATTGTTGTGTAAACATGTTGAAGGGTGCAAAGAGATCGTTGGATTTGGAAAAAAATATTTCCTGTGTTTAAATATCAAAGGCTGCGTTATGAGTTGTTGACAGTAATTCTCAACGCTCCTATATGAGCGCTTCATCTGAAGAGATACTTAGGATTTAGACATGGCCAACACGGCACAATCAAAGAAACGCGTGCGCCAAATAGAGCGTCGGACCGCTGTTAACAAAACGCGCCGTTCGCGTATCCGCACATATTTGCGCAAAGTCGAAGAAGCGATTGCCGGTGGTGATCAATCCGCAGCGCAGGACGCTTTGAAAACAGCACAGCCGCATTTGATGCGTGGTGTGTCCAAGGGCATCTTTCACAAAAATACAGCTGCACGAAAATTGTCTCGTTTGTCTCAACGTGTGAAGGCGATTGGTAGCTAGATAAGTCAAAATTTGACGGTGAGATTGAGGGGCGTTTTGCGCCCCTTTTTTATTTTCTTTCCGAAAAATTGAATTAATTGGAATGTTCCGATTTGTTCCTGTTGTTCGATTTGTGAAGTTTGGATATCTTAAAAAAATCCTTCGAGTCGTCTGCCTGTGCGCTCGAATTTTCGACAAGATAAAGCGTGTGCCCGTCATGTTATTCATGCTCGGTTACTTCGGTATATGGCAAAAATTATTTAAATAAATCAATAGGTTGAGTAGATGTTGGCATCCTTCCGATTCTTTTCCTGTCAAGCGTGAAGATTGGTTGAGAATCGCTAATTCTTAATGCAGGTTGCCTTCTATTGCAGTCAGCATCAAATTTGGGAGGAGACGCTATCATGACCATTGCAGAATATTCTCCTTCGGAAAGCTGGGCAAAACTTGAGGAAGATCCAAAAGCGTTACTGGTGGATGTACGCACGCGAGCCGAATGGTCATTCGTGGGCGTTCCAGATCTTTCAACATTGAATAAAAATACGATCCTACTGGAGTGGAAAACCTATCCAAATATGGAGACCAATCACAAGTTTGAAAAAGATCTTCCGGAGGCGTTGGGAGAGACGGAACCTTCGGAAATTTTGTTTTTATGCCGCTCGGGTCAACGCTCTTATGCGGCGGCGCAAGTGATGCAAGGTCTTTTTCAGGCGCAAGCGCGCGATATTAAATGTGTCAACGTCGCCGAAGGGTTCGAGGGAGATCTTGATTCGGAGGCACATCGAGGAAAAATGAACGGGTGGAAAGCCCGGGGGTTGGCCTGGCGCCAATCCTGATGTTCGAGGGAAATTATGAGTAATCAAAATTGGCTGCAAGTGAAGGCAGCAATTGAAGAGCGTTTGGGCAAAAGCGCATATGACAGCTGGATTGCACCATTGGACTTGGTTCGCGTGGATGGGGTTGTCGCAGAACTGCGCGCACCCACAAAATTTATTGGCGAATATGTGAACCGTAATTTTGGCGATAAGATTATCCTTGAAGCGGCAAAGCAAGGTATGGGTGTAGAACGTTTGGCATTTGTAACCAAGCCTTTGGTGAAAGCGACAACTGCGCCAACGAAACAAAATGCCAAAGAAGAGAAAGAAAAAAATCCATTTGCATTAAATGGCCGCTATCGGTTTGATAATTTCGTCGTGGGTAAAGCAAACGAGTTGGCGCATGCAGCGGCCAAGCGGATTGCTGCAAGGGCTGATGTTGCGTTCAATCCGCTTTTTATTCATGGCGGCGTGGGTTTGGGCAAAACGCATTTGATGAATGCAATTGCTTGGGAACTCAAAGAGCATGATCCAGACGCGCGTGTGCTATATTTGTCCGCAGAACAATTCATGTATCGTTTTGTTCAAGCGCTTCGTTTTAAAGATACGATGAGCTTTAAGGAAATGTTCCGGTCCGTTGATATTTTGATGGTCGATGACTTTCAATTTATTGCGGGCAAAGGATCCACCCAAGAAGAATTCTTCCATACGTTCAACGCGCTGATCTCTGAAAATAAGCAAGTTGTTTTATCCGCGGATCGCGCGCCAGTTGATATTGAAGCGTTAGAAGAGCGGATAAAATCCCGATTGCAATCGGGCCTTGTTGTTGATGTGCATCCAGCTGATTACGAGTTGCGCTTGGGTATTTTGCAATCAAAATTCGAAGAGCTGGCGAATGGCCGCGCGCAGATCGCATTTGAAGATGGCGTGATCGAATTCCTTGCCAAGCGCATTACCGAGAATGCGCGTGTTTTGGAGGGGGCGTTGAACCGTCTATGCGCAGTTGCTGATGTGATTGGATGTCCAATTACCATTGAAATCGCGCAACAGAACTTGGCAGAAATCCTACGTGCGTCTGAGCGCAAAGTGTCCATCGATGAAATTTTGCGAAAAGTTACGGATCACTATGGTTTGAACATGTCCGATATGCTGTCGCCGCGACGGACGCGGTCTATTGCGCGCCCACGTCAGATTGCGATGTATCTGGCGAAAACCATGACCCAGCACAGTCTGCCAGAGATTGGTCGACAGTTTGGGAAACGCGATCATACGACGGTTATTCATGCGGTGAAAAAAGTCGAAGCACTTCAGATTTCAGATACGCAGATCGTGAAAGATATCGAGGTTTTGCGCCGACAGCTTGAAGGCTAAAATAGGTTGCTATAGCCCGTGCTTTCCGTCTAATTTACCATTCCAAAAGATAGGGCCAGAAAAGGGTCGGGGATTATGAAGGTCAGCATCGAACGCAGTAACTTGCTTAAAGCAATGTCGCAGGCGCAATCCGTCGTAGAGCGGCGCAATTCGATCCCGATTTTGGCGAATGTTCTGATCGAAGCCGATGGCAGCACGGTGTCATTTCGGGCCACCGATTTGGATATCGAGATTGTCTATAAAGTTGACGGAATGGTCGAACGCGCTGGCGCCTGTACCGTTGGTGCGCACACATTGCATGAAATCGTGCGTAAATTGCCAGATGGGGCGATGGTGTCGCTGACCGATGATGCGGCGAATAATCGTTTAGATGTTGTCGCGGGGCGCTCAAATTTCTCGCTTGCGACACTGCCCAAGGAAGATTTTCCGGTCATGGCAAGCTCCGAATATGCGTGCAATTTCGCGGCATCTGCGCCGGTTTTGCGTCGTTTGTTCGACAAGTCCAAATTTGCGATTTCTACAGAAGAGACACGCTATTATCTAAACGGCGTGTATATGCACGCGGTGGATGGTGACAGCGGTCGGGTATTGCGCTGTGTTGCGACTGATGGGCATCGTTTGGCGCGGATTGACGCTGATTTGCCTGAAGGTGCGGGTGATTTACCAGGCGTGATTGTGCCGCGCAAAACGGTTGGGGAGTTGCGTAAACTTCTTGAAGAGGATGAGGCCCAAATTGCGGTTTCGGTTTCTGAAACCAAAGTGCGTTTTGCCACGTCAGAGACTGTGATGACGTCCAAAGTGATCGACGGTACATTTCCAGATTACACACGGGTCATTCCACAAGGCAACACACGGCGCTTGGAAGTTGATGCAAGTGAATTTGCGCAAGCGGTGGATCGTGTTTCGACCGTATCTTCAGAACGGTCGCGCGCTGTCAAAATGACCTTGGACGAAGATCGTTTGGTTTTATCGGTCAATGCGCCTGATAGCGGTGCTGCGGAGGAAGAGTTGGTTGTTGCTTATGGCGACGAGCGGTTGGAAATTGGGTTCAACGCGAAATATTTGCTTGAAATCACCGGACAAGTTGATCGCGAAAACGCTGTGTTCCTTTTCAATTCTAGCGGCGATCCGACGTTGATGCGTGAGGGCAATGACGACACAGCGGTTTACGTTGTGATGCCGATGCGCGTCTAATATTTGTGAAAAACGTAAGCCTTCGACACCTCTCTCTTTCGCATTTCCGGTCCCATAAATCTGCCAATCTGGACATCGGCGACAAACCGATTGCGATTTATGGCGCAAATGGTGCGGGCAAGACCAACATTTTAGAAGCGGTTTCTATGTTGTCGCCGGGGCGTGGGTTAAGGCGGGCAAAAACCGAAGAATTGATGCGCCAGCCGGATGCAATTGGATGGAAAATTGGGGCTTTGGTTGATACCGGCGCCGATCCAATTGAACTGGAGACACGATATGATGGCGAGGGGCCGAGAAACGTATCGATTGATGGTAAATCAGCCAGTCAAACCGCGCTTGGGAAAATCTTACGGATCGTTTGGTTGGTTCCGGTTATGGATAGGCTGTGGGTCGAAAGTGCAACTGGCAGGCGGCGCTTTTTGGACCGCCTGGCATTGAGCTTTGAGCCAGAACATGCAGTTTTATCAACGCAATATGAACGCGCCATGCGGGAACGCAACCGATTGCTGAAAGATGGGGTCAGTGATCCCGCATGGTATCGCGCGATTGAGGATCAAATGGCGCAGGCAGGTTCCGTGATTGAGGCCAATAGATTGACCACCATTTCAAAGCTTCATCAGGCACAGGAAAATGCGGATACGGAGTTTCCATTTGCTGATCTGGAACTTGTGGGACCGGATATGACGCCAATAGAAACCAATGCCGAGGGATTGCGCGAGCGCCTTGAACACAGCAGGCAACGGTGCTTGGCGGCGGGCAGAAGCTTGGTTGGCCCACATCGTGATGATCTGAACGCGGTTTTCAGGGCAAAAAACCTTGCTGCGGCGCAATGTTCGACAGGCGAACAAAAAGCGCTGCTTGTGTCTTTGATTTTGTCCAATGCGCGTGCGCTTTCTGCTGATGCGGGGACCACGCCGATCATCTTGCTTGATGAGGTTGGCGCCCATTTGGATGAAAATCGGCGCGCAGCCCTTTATGATGAGATTTGTGCCTTGGGTGCGCAGGTTTGGATGACGGCGACGGATTTCGCGCTGTACGATGCATTGGGATCGCGCGCGGATTATATTGAAGTTCGTGAAGGAGCGCAGGGCAGTATTTTAGAAATGAAAACGCTCAATCAATGATTGGGCGTTTGTGATTTTGGTGCCCATCCACCCACCCCAATTGGGCAGGTGGGTGGCTATACGTTAGCCGACGCCCAGCATCTGATGCACGTCACGCTGCTCTTGTGGCCCTAGCCCCATCGCCTGCGCCAGATCGTTTAGATAATTCACCTCTTGTTGGGTATCCACATTGATACCCATGACAGACATCATATAAACTTGCTTGGCCATTTCGCGCGGCACCTGTCTTGCAAGTCCTATCGGATCAACCGGGCGCTTCATCTCTGTATTGATCAGATCAATTTCAGATTGATCCAATTCACCCAGATTGCCCAGAAGCACCTCTTTTTCTGTTTCATCGATATTGCCGTCTGCTTTCGCAGCTTGAAGAATTGCCCGGATCAAAAGTTCGGCTTGATCTTCTTGTTCTTGTGTTGGCGTCGATTGCACACGACCTTTATTTGACAAAGCTTCGGTCAATAAACCGCCCAGACCCCCGGCCATTTCACCAGCAATGCTGCCTGCTTTGCCGGTTGTAGAAATCGCGGCATCTGCCATGCCACCCGCGAGGCTGCCCGCAGCCCCACCTGCTGCAACAGCACCACCGGCAAGTTGGCCAAGCAAGTCGCCCAACCCACCATTTCGCGCCGCGTTCGAGCCGCCTTTGAGCAATCCGCCCATCAAATCTTCTAACCCCATGGAGCCGCCTTTGCTGCGTGCGCCACCAGTCAATTGACCAAGAAGATCTTCGATACCACCGGATGAACGTGATGTGCTTGCGCCGCCTTTCAGGACAGTGCCCAACAAATCCTCTAGCCCTCCTGTTTGGGTTCGAGAGCTGCTTGCGCCACCAAGGACACCGCCCAAAAGATCACCCAGACCGCCGCCGCTAGATCGTTGACTGCCGCCACCGGTTAAAGATTTCATACCTTTTGCGACCGCAATACCGATTGCGACCTTTGCCAATGTGTTTACGAGACTCATGTCTGTGTCACTCCCAATAGACTTAACCTACAGCTAATATAGGAAGCAGATGGGCATCTGCATAGATGCCCAATAAAAAGATTTAGCCATTCATTGTCATATCCATGCATTCTGCAACTTCGACGCTACCCCAACCTTTGGTCACAAGTGGGCATCCTTCGGCCAGCTTGCATGCGGCAGACATGTCGGCGGCATCAACCAAAGTGAATCCAGAAAGCGGATTTGATCCACCATTTTCATCGATACCATCTTTATGGACAGTATGCGAGATGCCGACCGGATGGCCCTCATCAACGATATTTTTGCGCATGCCTTCGTTCCAGGCATGCCACTCTTGCATCATCTGTTGTCCCTCTTGGGGTGATTTGATGTCCGGTGTGCCATGAAAGGCAAGAATAAATTTTGGCATTGGGTCCTCCGTTTGTTTAGACGAGTTTTTCAAGTTTGCGGATAGAGCTGGTCCATCCTTGTTCATGCCCATTGCGGCTTTCTTCATCGACCAATCCGCGATGGGTCAAGGTAAAGACGGATCCACCCGATCCATCCGAAGTTACCTCGAATGTGACGCGACTTTCATTGCCACGCGTGTCGTTTTCGTCATGCCAAGCCCAAGTGAATGTTACACGTTTGGGCGGATCGACGTCCACAACTTCGCCCGATACGGTATAATGTTGACCGTCTTTGTTTTCCATTGTCGACAGCCACGCGCCCGGTTTGGTCAGGTTCATATTTAAGACTGGGCAATGCATCTTTTCTGGTCCCCACCATTTTGCAATATGATCTTGCTGTGTGACAAAATCGAAAACCAGTTCCGGGCTGGCCTTGAAATTGCGGGTGAATGTTAGATCGCTCATTTTGAAACCTCTCTTTCAATGGCGCGCTCCAATCTGTCCAAACTGCTGTCCCAGAATTGGCGTGTCTCTTCGATCCAGATGCCAATTTTGCGCATGGCGTCGGGATTAATTGAATAAATTCGGCTTTGCGCGCGGATGTCTTGGCGAATGATCTCTGCCTCGCGCAGCACTTTTAGATGTCGCGAAATTGCGGGCGCTGAAATATCGGCCAGCGCGCCCAATTCACCCGCAGATTTTTCACCCTGTTTGAGAAGCCGATCGACAATGGCAAACCGCGTTGGATCGGCGAGGGCGCTAAATGTTTGATACATATTTCGAATCTCCATTAATTAACAAATAAGTTAAATAAAGATCATCGTCAAGCTTTCCCGTAGTATGTTTCTCGCATAGTGTCTGCTGATGCGACTCACAGAGAATATGAAAGGCGCGCTTTTGATGTGCGCGTCTATGGCTGGATTTGCCTTTAATGATGCGGCGATCAAATACGCATCCGCGCCGATCGGGATTTATCAAAGCATCTTTATTCGTGGGATGTTTGCGGTGATTTTTATTGGCGTCGCTGTGTGGCTCAGCAAGGCCTATCTCCACCTGCCCACACGGGCGGATTGGCGATTGATTTTCTGGCGCACGATTGCAGAAATTGGTGCAACCATTTGTTTTCTGGTCGCGCTTTTTAATATGCCAATTGCGAATATCACAGCGATCTTACAAGCACTTCCGTTGACCGTGACACTGGCTGCTGCTGTCTTCTTGGGTGAGGCGATAGGAACGCGCAGATTGGTCGCGATTTTGGTCGGACTTGTTGGTGTCATGCTGATTATTCAGCCCGGAACCGAGGGGTTTAACAGCTACTCAATCTTGGGCATTCTTGCGACGCTTTTCGTCACGTGGCGCGATATTATTGTTCGGCGCTTTTCCAAAGAGCTGCCGACGGTGTTGGTGGCTTTCATTACCGCGGTATCGATTATGATCATGGGATTGGTGATGACGCTCGCCTATGAAGGTTGGACGCCCGCTGGGGTGCAGACTTATCTGCTGCTTGCCTTTGCAGGCCTAATGATTTTTGGTGGATATTTCTTTGCCGTCGCGACGATGCGCCATGGCGAAATCGGTTTTGTTACACCATTTCGATATACGATTATGATTTGGGCGATTTTGCTGGGCTATTTCGTTTTTGGGGATGTGCCAAACAATATGGTTCTCGCTGGCGTCGCCATTGTTATCCTGATGGGGCTCTATACGTTTTGGCGGGAGCGGCGCTTGACCCGCAAGCAAGCCGCTTAACGGGGCAGCGGATTCGTACCTTCGTTATAGGCTGTCCAATCCTCAATATGCGGATAAAACTGTTTGCGCCATGCGCGCACCCGCCGGTTCATCCTCGATTTCCAAAAACGTGGGGCAAGGGCTGCGATTGTCATCGTTGGATAGCCATAAGGCAGTTGTGGTGCCTCGTCCTCGCTATAGGTCTGCAACAAAGGAAAGCGGCGCGCGGGTTTATAGTGATGATCAGAATGGCGTTGTAAATTGACCAGCATCAAATTTGTCAGGCGGTGGGACGCGTTCCATGAATGATGGGGCTTCACATGCTCATATTTGCCGTCGCCCAGATGCTCGCGTGTCAGCCCATAATGCTCGATATAGTTGATCACCTCCAGCATCATCACCGCAACGAATGCATGGTTGATATACATGATCAACCCATATGCACCGCCAATTAGGTAAGCGGTGACCAGAAAAATTACTGTCAGAATGCCATAAATCCAAAACGGATTTCTTGGGTGCCAAATGGACTGCCCTTTGCGCCTTAAATATTCGGCTTCCACGTTCCACGCGGATTTGAAACCCTCGATAAGAACGCGGCGAAAGTAGCGATAAAACCCCTCGCCATATTTGGCTGTCACGGCATCGCGCGGTGTTCCAACATAGCGGTGATGCACCTTTAAATGCTCAGATCGAAAATGACCGTAAAGGGTCATGCACATCAATCCATCGGCAAACCAGCGTTCGATACGTGGTGATTGGTGCATCATTTCATGGGCGATTGTAATGCCCATGCCGCCCATTAAAATACCTGCACTAACCATCACCATCCAGCTTTCAAGCGCAGTGTGATCAGCCACTTGGGTTGTGTAGTAAAGGCCGCCAAAACTGACCGCCAGCTGTGTTGGAAACCATAGGATTGTCGCAAGGCGATGCCAAAACAGATGCGCGTCCGCTGTTTCAGGATCAGCGTTTGTTTCATAAAGGCCGATCAGCTTGTCGACCGTTCCAATGAAATAGAAATTATAGATGAACAGTGGGACAAACCAAAACCCACCGCCATAAGCCGCAAGAATGAAGAAGAGCACGTTCGTGTAGCACAGATAGAACGGCAAAGCCTTTGGCAATTTTTGTGCCGGTTGGGCAATATCGCTCATCCTAAATCTCCAAACTCGGCCGTCGCGGCTTTCCATGCTTTTTGCATAACGGTCGGCATACCCCTAACGTCCGAGATATCATGCCATTCAAAATTCTCAAGCAAAGGCATATCTTTGTCCGCTTTTGCCACATGCACGGATAGTTCTAGACGAAAATGTGTAAAGATATGAATGACGGGATTTGTCGCAGTTGTCCAAGCGCTTGCAATAGGTGGATCGCTTGGCTTTTGCACTTCCGCCCATGTGTCGCCGGGCCATCCTAACATACCACCCAACAGACCCTTTTCTGGACGCCGCTCCATAACCACGCGTGCATTCGCGTTGCGCAGGATAAATGCATGACCATATCGCGTCGGTTTGGCACGTTTGGGTAGTTTCTTTGGCAAATCAGCTGCAATCCCCATTTCATAAGCTTTGCAGCGTTTTGACCACGGACAAGCGGTACAATTGGGGCTGCGCGGTGTGCAAATAGTTGCCCCCAAATCCATCACCGCTTGGGCGTAATCCCCGGGGCGCTCAGCAGGTGTCAGCGCCTTCGCAAGACCCCGCAGATGTTCTTTGGATTTCGGCAGTGGCTCCAAGACCGCATAGACCCGCGACATCACTCGTTCGACATTTCCATCCAATACCGTGGCTGGTTGATCAAAAGCAATCGCAGCGATTGCGGCAGCGGTGTAGGGTCCAATGCCTGGTAATTTCAGCAGGTCTTCTTGGTTTGAAGGAAACACGCCATCATATTCATTTTTCACAACACGCGCACAGCGCAGTAAATTTCGGGCCCGGGCATAATAGCCAAGACCAGCCCATGCGGACATCACATCCTCGTCTTTGGCGTCTGCCAAATCCTCTACCCGAGGCCAGCGATGCATAAAGGCGATGAAATAAGATTTCACGGCTGCAACAGTTGTTTGTTGCAGCATAACTTCGGACAACCAAACCTGATAGGGATCGGGCACAATCCCCATTGCGCGATCAGACGGGGACACGCGCCATGGCATAATCCGCGCATGGGCATCATACCAATCCAATAAAGATTTCACATTTACCAAATTTTCTGGTTTCACATCTTTCGCCCAAGGGTTTCGCTATAGTATAGATCGTGGGGACCCATGAACCAGAGAAAACAGACATATCGCAAATTCACCCATGTCGGGACCTATCTGAAAAAACCGATTTCAGAAGGGTGTTCAGGACGAGGGTTCGCGCAATCGCGCTTGCTGACCCAATGGCCAGAGATAGCGGGTGCCGCGATTGCGAAGATCGCGCGACCCGTAAATGTAAGCTACCCGAAAACCGGGTTGGGCGCTGTTTTAACCTTGCTTACAAATGGTGCAAACGCGCCGCTCTTACAAATGCAAATCCCAGAAATTTTGCGCCGCGTGAATGCGGTTTATGGCTATCGCGCCATTCACGAGGTGCGGATTACACAAAGTTCGCGGCATGGATTGGCAGAAACCCCCGCAAATTTTGACCACAAATCCCCCACGAAAGCGTTATCAAAAGAGAGCCAAGAGGCGTTGGATACACTGGTCAGTGACGTCAAAGATGATAATCTAAAATCAGCTTTGACAGCCTTGGGCAAATCGCTCAAACAGAAACCGACTTTGAAAAGGAAGAACTGATGGATCGCCGTCACTTTATGTTGGCCACTGCGGCTATGGGTGCATTTTCGGGCGCAGCGTTTGCGCAAGAAACAGAAACCGTGGTCGTCCCCGAAATGGTCTTGGGCAGTGATGCAGAAGATGCTGTTACACTTGTTGAATATGCCTCCTTCACATGCCCGCATTGCAAAAGCTTCCATGAGCTTGTTTGGCCCGACATCAAAGCAGATTACGTCGATACAGGCAAAATCAAATTCGTGAACCGCGAATTGCTACGCAACCGCGCTGACCTTTGGGCCGCCATGATTGCGCGGTGCGAAGATGGTGCAAAATATTTTGGCATTGTCGATATGTTGTTCAAACAACAATCTGAATGGACCCAAGGGTCCGAGGCCGATATTGCAGACAATCTGCGCAAAATTGGCTTGGTCGCTGGGTTTGACCGCGAAACGGTTGACGCCTGTTTCTCCAATCGTGATTTTGCATTGGCTTTGATCGAAAAGACGCAATCGGAATCTGAAGCCGATGGTGTCACGGGCACGCCGACATTCTTCTTAAATGGGGAGCGCGTCGCGCAATTTGATACCGATAGTTTAAAGTCAGCAATTGATGCGGCGCTTGCCGCGAAGGGATGACCGGACCGCTTAGTGGCGTGCGCGTCATTGAATTGGCGCGCATTCTGGCCGGGCCATGGGCGGGCCAAACCCTTGCCGATCTAGGCGCAGACGTCATCAAAGTCGAAAGCCCCAATGGTGATGATACCCGAACGTGGGGCCCCCCATTTTTGGATCACGGGGGGCAATCGTCGGCCGCCTATTACCATTGCGCCAACCGATCCAAAAGCTCGGTAAACATTGATTTTCGAACCGAAGAGGGTCGCAAACAGCTTTTGGGTTTAATCGCGGATGCAGATGTGTTGATCGAGAATTTCAAGGTCGGCGGATTGGCGAAATATGATTTGGACTATGACAGCATATCCAAGACCTATCCAAACCTGATCTATTGTTCGATCACGGGTTTTGGCCAAACCGGACCTTACGCGGGACGCGCGGGATATGATTTCCTTTTGCAAGGGATGAGTGGGCTGATGTCCTTTACTGGTGAGCCGGAGGGCCAGCCAACAAAAGTTGGCGTTGCTGTCACGGATATTTTTGCGGGCCTCTATTCAGTTATCGCAATTCAAGCAGCATTGCGGGATCGGGAAAAGACAGGGCGCGGTACCCATATCGATATGTCTCTTCTGGATACCGCGGTTGCCGTGACCGCAAACCAATCCATGAATTATTTGGCATCTGGTGTATCGCCTGTCCGATTGGGCAACGCACACCCCAATATCATGCATTACACAGCCGTAGAATGTCAGGACGGTTATATCATCTTAGCGGTCGGCAATGATGGACAATTTGCACGATTTGCAAAAATCCTTGGGCGCGCAGAATGGGCACAAATGGACGACTATCGCACCAACGCGGCACGGGTGAT
>JBCCGP010000012.1:0-57407 GCA_039029215.1 Pseudomonadota bacterium | reverse complement strand
CGTTCACCGATGGCACAATTGGAAAATGGGCAGAAGATGCACAGCATGTGATTGAACAGCTGACCAAAGGTCCCCAGATTATAGTGGGATCATCTATGGGCGGTTGGGTCAGTTGCCTTCTGATCCGCGCGATACCGCAGCGTATTGCAGGCTTTGTTGGCATCGCCGCCGCACCCGATTTTACCGAAGATTCTATGTGGGCGCAGTTTTCTGACGATCAAAAAGCGCAGTTGGAACGTAAGGGTATTGTGCATTTGCCCTCTGACTACGGCGACCCTTATCCGATCACCAAGGCCTTTATCGAAGATGGGCGCGATCAATTGGTTTTACGCACGCCACTGAAAGCGGATTTTCCCGTGCGCCTTTTACAAGGCAGTGATGATACCGATGTTTTGCCATCGGTAGCGCAGCGCCTGTTTGAGCATATGGAAGGTGATGATATTCGCTTAACCCTTGTGAAAGGATCAGATCATCGGTTTTCGAATGCCACGGAACTTGGTTTGATCCGAAAGGCAATTCATTCGGTGACAGAAGGCATTCGCCTAACCAAAGGAGCGTTGAAATGATGACAGTTTTTCTAATGATCGTCGCGATCATAATCCTGATTATTTTGATTTTGTTGTTTGGACCAAAAGAACGCGTCAGCAAAAATCTAAGCTTTGATCCCGCGACATTGCCCGAAGATTTAGATGCGTATTTGGCAGACAGCGAAGCGAAATATGAGGATATGCGCGAAGACACCCATAAACGCATCATCTGGGCCGGCGAAAAGGGTGCACAGACGGAATTCGCAATTGTCTTTGTCCATGGATTTTCTGCAAGCGTTGGCGAAATTCGCCCCGTGCCGGACCGCGTTGCTGAAGGTATGGGGGCAAATCTGTTTTTCACCCGAATGAGCGGACACGGGCGCAGCTTTGCTGCAATGGCAGAGCCGCGGCCCGATGATTGGTTGCTTGATTTTGCAGAAGCGATGGCAATTGGACGCCGCATTGGGCGCAAAGTGATTGTCATCTGTGTCTCTAACGGGGCCGCGATTACCACGCGCGGGATGCTATTTCCCGATATGGTCAAGGATTTGGCGGCTTTGATCTTGGTGGCGCCAAATTTTGAATTGGTCAATAAAATGAGCCTTCTGCCACGCCTGACCGGCGCGCGCTATTGGGGAAAATTTTTGGTTGGCAAAGAAGTTGGGTTTGAGCCTTTAAATGAAGGTCACGCTAAATACTGGACGTATCGGTATCCACCTGCTGCCTTTGTCCCGATGATGCGGATCATGGCTGAAAATGATCGTACAGATTTATCGCAATTCAAAACGCCAGCCCTGTTTATGTTTTCACCAGGTGACAAGGTGGTCAATTCGGAACGCACGGAAAAGGTCGCCAAAGCTTGGGGCGCGAATGCATCCGTTGTGCGCATCACGCCTGGGCCAGAGGATGATCCGGATCAGCATGTTGTTGTGGGTGATGTTTGCAGCCCAAGCCAAACGGAGCCTGCAATCAAAGCGATATTGAAATGGTTGCGGTCTTTGGATCTATAAAAGGATACCAACGACTACCAAGGCAAGGCCAATCCCGGAAAACCCGACAGCTGCCATATTGATGGCGACCAAGCCCTGAAGCTTCGCGACCAAGGCTTCGCCTTCTAATCCAGCTTTGCGCGCTTGATTGGCCTTGATGATACAATAGATCAGCCCAACCAATCCGATCAAAGTAAAGACGACGCCTGCGATAATCATGTTTAAGTCCTTAAGTCCTGTGCACTTTTAGGAAAATTGAGTAGATTTTCAAACCTTTTGAACGGGCGTCTTGCAATTTTCAACGGCGCATCATAGCAGCGGATAAGGCCAAAATAAGGAACGAAAATGGAAAACGAGTCCCAAGAAAACTCTTATCGTGTTGCAGCTGATGAATTGCGTAGCTTTGTAGAGCGTTTTGAACGTCTCGAAGCCGAGAAAAAGGACATCGCAGATCAGCAAAAAGAGGTTCTGGCCGAGGCAAAGGGGCGCGGATATGATGTTGTTGCGCTGCGCAAATTGATCACGTTGCGAAAAAAAGACCCCGCGAAGCTTTCTGAAGAAGAAGCGGTTTTGGAACTATATCGCGGCGCTTTGGGGGTGTGACGAAGCACTGTTACCCGGCCTTAAATCGTAATGACATGATCCATACGCTCTAAGAAATACCAGTCATCTGCATATGCATCATTCAAGGTTTGAATAAGCTCGGGCGTCCAGACTGGGTCTTTGATAATTGTGCCATCATCGGGATAGTCCTTTAGAAATAACTCAAATGCTTCTTTGCGCTTTTCTCGACTTTCGATGCCTTTTGTTTCAATATAATGAGCGCACAGTGCTGCACCATAGAGGGATATCTCGGGCGCGATCGGGTCCGGTGTTTCTTTCAATTCTTCGGGTATAGGATAGCCCGTTATCGTGGCAAGCACATCGCGCCAGTTGGTGGGGTAATCTTCATATCGCCAAAGGTAGATCGGCGCATCGTCGGCATGCAGGTTCGAAAATGGGACAATCAAACGGTGCCAAGTGTCAGACCAAAGCATTCTATCAGGTTGAATATCATACAGGAACGGATCAAATTTCAATTCTTCCCCAAAACGAAGTTGCCGCGCATAAATTGCCGGAATAAAGCTAGAGGGCGCACGTATTGCAGACGTAAACATAAGGTTTTCTTGTGGGATACATTTGAGATAAGTGCGGGTGATAAATCGAATCCGCGGCAGCAAATCTGATCCACGAAGCGTTCCTAAAATCTCATCCCGAACGGCGGGTTGAAAAATTACAACTTGCTGGATGTTCTGATCTTCAACACCCTCTAGGCAGCCCGCGACGAAATCTCGATATAATTGTTCCTTTGATTTTTCGTCGCTATCTGGCCCGCTCAAGATCCTCCATAGGTGATGTGTTTTCTCTTTTGGGACAACATGTATGCCCTCTCTATGAAAAAGCTCTAAATTCTGAGTTAAACTTGCATAGATATGATCTTGCGCGGTCTCAAAGGGGCCAAGATAAATACGAAATTCCAAATCTACTTTCCCTTTGCTGCCTGTGATGTCCAATATGGACTTGTGCATTTTTCTGGTTTATCGGCGCGATTATGCATCTGTTATCCCGCGTCAAAAAAGTCAACCCGATGGTGGTGCGTATAAACGGTTGGGATTTGGGCCTATTGTGCATCGTATCGATTGTTTTGTTCCCGATTGTGACGGTTTTTTGGATTGCAACAAACCCAACCGAGAATATTTGGCCGCATCTGTTGGCCACCAGCCTACCAAGATATCTTTTTAATTCCGTTACTTTAATGGGTTGCGTTGCATTATTTGCCATAATAATCGGCGTTGGCACCGCCTGGTGCGTCAGCAGATTTACGTTTCCTGGGCGTGGTGTCTTTCAATGGGCGCTGTTTCTGCCGTTGGCTGTGCCCAGTTATATCGGCGCCTATGCGTTTGTTGATTTTTGGGAATATGCAGGCCCAGTTCAGACGACGTTACGCCAAAATTTTGGGTGGTCAAATGGGCGGGATTACTGGTTTTTTGAACCGCGCAGTTTGACGACTGCTATTATCGTGATCGGATTGTCGCTTTACCCGTATGTTTTCATGCTCGCCCGATCAGCATTTCAGGATCAATCCAGCCGCGTAATTGAGGTGGCCCAAGCTTTGGGTGCATCACCGATGAAACGGTTTTGGAAAGTGGCTTTGCCTCTTGCCCGACCAGCCATCGCGGTTGGTGCGGCCTTGGTTATGATGGAAAGCCTAAATGAATTTGGCGCTGTCGAGTATTTTGCGGTGCAAACACTCACCACTGGGATTTTCACGGTCTGGCTAGAGGCCAACAATTTGGGCGGCGCTGCGCAAATTGCATCTGTGATGTTGCTGATTGTGGCGGTCTTGGTGGTTTGGGAACGGTTAAGTCGTTCGCGGATGCGCGTTGATCAGAAATATAACATGGCGCAATTTGCAGATCAGAAAGCGCTGATGGGGTATCGGGCTTGGCTTGCGACGTTATTTTGCGCCTTGCCGATCTTCTTTGGTTTCCTGCTACCCGTCACAATCATGGCGCGACATGCGTTGGGCGTTGATGAGGTTTTTCAAATTCGTGCCTTTTGGCAAGCATCTGTGAACTCTGTTTGGGTCGCGGGGATAGCGGGTGTTCTGATCGTGTCTGCGGCTTTACTGGTAACATTTGCTGCGCAACTTCGCCCAAGTGGCTTACGACGCCAGCTTACGCAATTTTCGATGCTGGGTTATGCCATTCCGGGCGCAATTCTTGCAATTGGGGTTTTGACCCCACTGGCTTATCTTGACGGAAAATTTGCGGATTTTGTGGAAACGCAGTTTGGCGTTGATTTTGGCCTGATCCTGACCGGCTCCTCCGCGGGGATCATTTTGGCCTATATGATTCGGTTTTTTGCACTGGGTGTGGGTACGCTCAGCTCGGCCTTGAACAGGATTTCCCCAAATGTTCTAAATTCTGCGCGCGCATTGGGAAAGCGGCCCAAAGGGGTTTTGACGCGTGTGCATATTCCTATGATCCGCGGGCCGATATTGATAGCCTGTTTGCTGGTTTTCGTTGATGCGATTAAGGAACTTCCTGCCACGCTTTTGCTGCGACCATTTGGGTTCGAGACGCTTTCCACGTTGATCTATAATTCGGCCAGCCGCGAAGATATTGAAGGCGCATCGCTTGCCTCGCTGGTTGTCATTATGATTTCGATGATTGCGGTACTTTTCGTGGCACGCGCGTCAAAACATCCAAACGGATAGCGGCTTTTAGGCTTCGAGCTCGACCAGCAAATCCTTGGCGTCTACGCCATCACCTGCTTTGACATAGATCGCTTTGACTTTGCCTGATGCCTCTGCTGTGATCGAGCTTTCCATTTTCATGGCTTCAATCGTGCAGACCGGATCGCCAGCATTCACGTCTTGGCCAACTTGAACCGCCACCGATGAAATCACCCCGGGCATAGGTGCCCCAATATGCAGTGGATTATCTGGATCCGCTTGCGCTCGTTTTTCGGTTTTTGCAACGATAGAACGGTTTGGAACCTTGATCCGACGCGGTTGGCCGTTGAGTTCGAAGAAAACCTGAACCTGTCCGTCCTCATCCGCTTCACCAATCGCGATTAGTTGAATTTCGAGCGTTTTGCCCGGATCGATTTCGACCGCGATTTCCTCACCCGAGGACATGCCATAAAAGAAGTTTTTCGTCGGCAAAGTCCGCACCGGTCCATAATCGCGGTGCCGGCCCATATAATCGAGAAAGACCTTTGGATACATCAAATAGCCATTCAGGTCCTCATCATCGATATCCATGCCATTCAGCGCGTCGGACAGTTTTAAGCGCTCCGCCTCTAGATCAAGTGGCGGCATGGATTTTCCGGGACGCTCTGTATTGGGTTTTTCATCCTTTAGCACCTTTGCAACCAGCGCATCGGGGAAGCCGCCAGGCGGTTGGCCCAAATTGCCGCGCATCATATCCACAACGCTGTCGGGAAAGGATACTTCGGTTTCGGCATCCATAACTTGGGCGACTGAAATATCCTGTGTAACCATCATCAATGCCATGTCGCCCACAACTTTCGAACTGGGTGTCACCTTCACGATATCGCCAAACATTTGGTTCACGTCGGCATATGTCCGCGCGACTTCTGGCCAGCGATCTTCCAATCCCAAGGACCGCGCTTGCGCCTTTAGGTTGGTGAATTGCCCACCCGGCATTTCGTGCAAGTAGACTTCTGACGCGGGCGAGGGCAGGCCGCTTTCAAACGCGCTATATTGTCCGCGCACGGCTTCCCAATAATCATTGATCGCCCGGATCGCTTCGATATCTAGCCCTGTATCGCGGTCGGTATTACGTAACGCCTCGACGATTGAGCCAAGACAGGGTTGCGATGTCCCGCCAGAAAACGCATCCATTGCGGCATCTGCCGCATCCACACCAGCCTCTGCCGCGGCAAGCACTGTAGCCGCTGAAATGCCTGAGGTGTCATGGGTATGGAAATGGATTGGCAAACCGACCTCTTCCTTCAACGCTTTGACCAATTGGCGCGCCGCTGCGGGTTTAAGCAATCCCGCCATATCCTTGAGTCCAATCAAATGCGCGCCTGCGTCTTTCAGGGCTTTGCCCATCGCGACATAGTATTTCAGATCATATTTGGCGCGGTTCGGGTCCAAGATATCGCCTGTGTAGCAAATGGTGCCTTCGCACAGCTTGTCCGCTTCAATCACGGCATCCATCGCAACGCGCATATTTTCGACCCAATTCAGGCTGTCAAACACGCGGAACACGTCAATGCCTGTCTCAGCTGCTTGGCGGACAAATTCTTGGACCACGTTGTCAGGATAATTGGTGTAGCCCACACCGTTCGAGGCGCGTAACAACATTTGCGTCATCAGGTTGGGCATGGCTTTGCGTAAATCGCGCAGCCGTTGCCAGGGGCATTCTTGCAAAAAGCGGTAGGCCACATCAAAGGTCGCGCCGCCCCAGCATTCAACCGAGAAAAGGCCCGGCAGGTAATGGGCATAGCTATCTGCAACTTTGATCATGTCATAGCTGCGCATGCGGGTGGCCAGCAAGGATTGATGCCCGTCGCGCATGGTTGTGTCTGTGATCAGCAGGCGCTTTTCTTTTGCCATCCAGTCGGCAACAGCTTGGGGGCCTTTATCAACCAACAGGTTGCGCGCGCCCTTTGCAGGCTCTGGCGCGCGGTGCAATGGCGCGTCCGGCGCTTTGGCACGCGCATCAGGTTTTGGGCGGCCATCGACATCCGGGTGCCCATTAACACAAATATCCGCAATATAGGTTAGGATTTTTGTGGCCCTGTCCCTACGCGGTTTGAACTTGAACAAATCCGGCGTCGTGTCGATGAATTTGGTGGTATAGCTGTTGTCCAAAAATGTTGGGTGTTTCAGCAGGTTGATCACGAAGGCAATATTGGTCGACACGCCGCGAATGCGAAACTCTCTTAAGGCGCGGTCCATCCGTTTGATGGCGATATCAGGTGTCTGCCCTTTGGTTGTGAGTTTAACCAGCAAAGAATCGTAAAACCGCGTAATAACAGCACCCGTATAAGCCGTCCCGCCATCCAACCGCACACCATGCCCAGTGGCCGAACGATAGGCGGAGATACGGCCATAATCGGGGATGAAATTGTTCTGCGGGTCTTCGGTTGTGATCCGCGTTTGCAGCGCATGGCCATTCAGGCGGATATCGTCTTGCGCCGCCATGCCCGTTGCTTCCGCTAGGGTTTTCCCTTCCGCGATCAGGATTTGGGCGCGGACAATATCGATGCCCGTCACCTCCTCGGTCACGGTATGTTCGACCTGCACGCGTGGGTTTACTTCGATGAAGTAAAATTCCTCGCTATCCATATCCATCAGGAACTCAACAGTGCCCGCGCATTCATAGCCGACATGGGCACAAATCTTGCGACCAAGCTCACAAATTTCAGTGCGTTGTGCCTCGCTCAAATATGGGGCGGGCGCACGCTCCACGACTTTTTGGTTGCGACGTTGGACCGAGCAATCGCGCTCATAAAGATGATAAATCGCGCCATGGCTATCGCCCAGAATTTGTACTTCAACATGACGTGCACGTTGGATCAGTTTTTCAAGATATCCTTCGCCATTGCCAAAAGCCGCCTCCGCCTCGCGCCGCCCCTCAAGAACTTTTTCTTCCAACTCATCTTCGGACATAATCGGCCGCATACCCCGCCCGCCGCCGCCCCAAGAGGCTTTCAGCATGAACGGATAGCCGATCTCTGCGGCCATTTTGCGCACTTCATCCATATCATCGGGCAAAACTTCGGTTGCAGGCACAACAGGCACGCCTGCGGCAATCGCGACACGCCGCGCGCTGGCTTTGTCGCCCAATGCGCGCATCGTCTCTGCCTTCGGCCCGATGAACTTGATGCCTTCTTTTTCGCAAGCATCCACAAGTTCCGGGTTCTCGGACAGCAACCCATAGCCCGGGTGGATCGCATCGGCGCCTGCCATTTTTGCCACGCGAATAATCTCTGAAATGCTCAAATATGCCGCAACCGGTCCAAGCCCCTCGCCAATCTTATAGGCCTCATCTGCCTTGAAACGGTGCAGCCCCAGCTTGTCCTCTTCGGCATAGACAGCAACCGTGCGTTTGCCCATCTCGTTGGCCGCGCGCATGATGCGGATGGCAATCTCGCCACGATTGGCAATCAGGATTTTTTGAAAATCAGGCATGAGGCAAACCTATAAGAGCAAAAGTTACGTAGCGTTTACACAGGAAAAGGGCAGGCATCAAATCCGTATTACTGCGGACAAAATAGGTGACAAATAGCACTTTTTGATTGGGGTGACTTCTGGCAGACTGCCTAAAAACGGGGATGAAAATGGCAAAATTCACACCAATGGATTGCGCGAAAGCGGTGGAACAATCCTACAATGGCAAAATCACCAATCAGAAACGCAGCATGCGCGGTCCGCACGGGGCAGAAGCCTACCTGCGCAAAGATGGGCTGTTGGTGATCCCGGGCAGTCAGGGATTGGATGATTATCTAAAGTTCAATCTGCGCGTTGGGTATTTCAAACTGTTTGGTAAAAACTCGAAACTGCGCTTTCACGCAGGCTTTATGCGCCATGCGTCCGAGATTATCGAATTCGCGCGCGGTGAGAATGTAAAGATGATTACGGGGCATTCGCTTGGGGCTGCGTCTGCGCAGTTGATCGGTGCGACTTTGCATAAGGATGTGATCTGTTTTGCGGCCCCCAAGGTGCTCAGCCGCGGTTTTCGCGCGGTGACATCAGCAAAAATCACCTGCATCAATCGCAAGGATGACACAGTTTGCCGCCTGCCGGGGTGGCGGTTCAAACATATCGGCGACGTGATCGAGATGAAGGCGAAGGGCCGCGTTGGCATGGATCATTCCATGAAACACTATCGCGCGGCGATGGGTGAAAAAGCGGTGAAGGATGCAAGCCCGATCCGGTTTGCTTGAATTTAGAGCGGGCGCGGAAATACTCAACGAGGGCGTTCCGCCCCCAGTCGTATTCCCGCCGTCCTGCGTCGCGCCCACGCGCGGGCAGGACTTGGGTCAATAACTCTGCAACGCCGTCACCTTAATCTCCCCCTCACGCTGATTGCGGATCGCTTTCGCGGTGGCGAGTGACGCTGCAATCGTCGTGTAATAAGGGATCTTGCCTGACAAAGCTGCGGCGCGGATGCCTTTGCTATCCGCCAGTGATTGCGCACCTTCCGTCGTGTTAAACAGCAAATCTACAGCACCATCCTTCATCTTGTCGACAATATTAGGCCGGATATTTTCATAGACTTTTGGCACGCGGGTATTGGTGATGTCATTCTCTGACAGCCATGTTGACGTGCCGCCTGTTGCGATGATCTCGAACCTTTCATCCAACAGGATTTTGGCAGCTTCCAAAAGCTGCGCGTCCTTGTCGCTGTCTTTGACCGAGATAAAGACCGTGCCACCACTGGGCAGCGAATTGCCCGCACCAAGTTGCGATTTCAAAAACGCCCGTTCAAATGTGCTGTCCAGCCCCATGACTTCGCCGGTTGAACGCATCTCGGGCCCCAGAAGCGGATCAACACCGGGGAAACGGTTGAACGGTAAAACCGCCTCTTTCACCGCGAAATGTTTTGGCAAAGGTGATTTGAGCTCAAATTCAGACAATTTCGCACCTGCCATCAGCCGCGCCGCGATAGAGGCGATGGGCGAGTTAATGGCCTTGGCCACGAAGGGCACGGTGCGCGAGGCGCGCGGATTAACCTCGAGAATGAAAATCTCATCGTCTTTGATTGCGAATTGAACATTCATCAAACCAACCACATTCAAACCTTTGGCCAGCAATTCCGACTGGCGGATCATTTCATCAATCAAATCCTTGGACAGCGAATAGGGGGGCAGTGAGCAGGCGCTGTCACCTGAGTGCACGCCTGCCTCTTCGATATGTTGCATGATGCCTGCGACATGAACCTTCTCACCATCGGAGAGTGCATCCACATCAACCTCAATCGCGCCGATCAAATAACTGTCGAGCAGCACCGGGCTGTCACCTGAGACCACCACCGCCTCACTGATATAGCGTTTCAGATGATCATCATCGCGCACAATTTCCATCGCGCGCCCACCCAAAACATAAGATGGGCGAATGACCAGTGGATAGCCAACATCTTTGGCAATCTCGAACGCTTCGGCATCCGAATGCGCAATCCCGTTATAGGGTTGTTTCAGGTTCAAATCATTAAGCAGCTTTTGGAACCGTTCGCGATCCTCGGCCAAATCAATCGCATCTGGCGTGGTGCCCAGAATGGGGATGCCTTCGGCGTCCAACGCATTGGCAAGTTTCAGCGGTGTCTGCCCGCCAAACTGCACAATCACGCCATGCAGTGACCCGTTTTCTTGCTCGACCCGCAGAATTTCCAGAACGTTTTCAAGGGTTAAGGGCTCGAAGTAAAGGCGATCAGAGGTGTCATAGTCGGTTGAAACCGTTTCGGGGTTACAATTGATCATGATCGTCTCATAACCTGCATCGGTCAATGCATAGCACGCGTGGCAACAGCAATAATCGAACTCAATCCCTTGCCCAATACGATTGGGCCCGCCGCCCAGAATGACGACCTTTTTGCGGTCAGATGGCCATGCCTCACATTCCACCTCGCCCATCGCATCGGCTTCGTAGGTGGAATACATATAGGGGGTTTGTGCCTCGAATTCGGCGGCACATGTATCAATGCGTTTGAAGACGGCTGTAATCCCCAAAGCGTGGCGCGCATGTCTGACATCAGCTTCCGTTTGACCTGTCAGCGCTGCCATTCGCGCATCGGTAAAGCCCATCATTTTGAGATGGCGCAGCGCACCCGCATCGCTTGGCATGCCGTTTGCACGCATCTCCGCCTCGGCATCGATAATTTCACGAATGCGGTCAAGAAACCAAGGGTCAAAGCTGGTGACATGTTGGATTTCGTCATTGGACAACCCTTCGCGCATCGCTTGGGCAATCAGGCGCAGGCGATCTGGCGTTTGACCAGAAATCGCAGCAACAATTGCGGATTTTTCTGGCGCGCCTTTGATCTCGATCTCGTCAAACCCGCTTAACCCAGTTTCCATCGACGCCAGTGCTTTTTGCAAGCTTTCATGAATGGTGCGCCCAATCGACATCGCCTCGCCCACGGATTTCATCGCTGTGGTCAGCGTCGCCTCGGCGCCTGGGAATTTTTCAAACGCGAAACGCGGGATTTTTGTGACGACATAGTCAATCGACGGCTCAAAACTGGCGGGCGTGACTTTGGTAATGTCATTGTCCAACTCATCAAGCGTGAACCCAACCGCCAGCTTCGCAGCCACTTTTGCAATCGGAAAGCCCGTCGCCTTTGAGGCAAGTGCGGAGGAGCGTGACACACGCGGGTTCATTTCAATCACGACCATCCGGCCATTTTCGGGATTCACCGACCACTGCACATTCGATCCACCTGTTTCCACGCCAATCTCGCGCAGAACATTGATCGAATGCGTACGCATCATCTGATATTCTTTATCCGTTAAAGTCAGCGCAGGGGCGACAGTGATCGAGTCGCCCGTATGCACGCCCATCGGATCAACATTTTCAATCGAACAAACGATGATTGCATTGTCTGCGGTGTCGCGCACGACCTCCATCTCGAACTCTTTCCAGCCCAGCAAACTTTCATCGATCAGGATTTGGGACACAGGACTGGCATCCAGGCCCGTCTTGCAAATATGTTCGTAGTCTTCGCGGTTATAGGCAATCCCGCCGCCGGTACCGCCCATGGTATAGGCTGGTCGAATAATTGCGGGCAGACCGACATTTTCCAATGCAGCCATTGCTTCATCCAAGCTTTCAGCAATTGCCGCGCGTGGATTTTCAATGCCAAGCCGATCCATCGCCTCGCGGAAGAGTTTACGATCCTCCGCCATTTCAATGGCTTCACGCTTTGCGCCGATCAGCTCCACGCCGAATTTCTTCAGCGTGCCATTCTCATCCAACGCAAGGGCTGTGTTCAGCCCTGTCTGCCCACCCATCGTGGGCAGCAATGCATCGGGTTTTTCTTTCTCAATGATCTTTGCAACAACCGCAGGTGTGATCGGTTCCACATACGTGGCATCGGCCATATTTGGGTCGGTCATGATGGTCGCGGGATTGGAATTGACCAAAATCACGCGATACCCTTCCTCGCGCAGTGCCTTACAGGCCTGTGCGCCTGAATAGTCGAATTCGCAGGCTTGCCCGATAATAATCGGCCCCGCGCCGATGATCATGATGGATTGGATATCTGTACGCTTTGGCATGGCTCGATGTACCGCTTTCTTCGGGGCAAGATCAGAGGCTCGCCTAAATTTTTTCCAAATTGTCAGCGGTCTAAGAAGTTTGGCTTACGCATGCAAGGGAAAGCACAAAGATTCAGGTGATTCTTTTGCCCTTTCGGGTGGTGCGCCGCAGATTGCAGCATTATATGGCACCCTAAGTCATGATCGGGCTGCCTGATGGCATCACATTACATCTTCTTTGAAAACGGGCGAGATGGTGCGTCGCAAGGGTTCTTGGACCCGGAGCATATATTGGTTGCATGGTCGCCAGATCAGGTTGAGACCGTTTTCCAACAAATGCATGCCGCACATGATGTAGGGAAATGGTTGGCAGGCTTTTCCGCTTATGAGCTGGGCTATGTGCTAGAGCCGAGCTTGGCCTCTTGCCTGCAAGACCATCGCAAGTCACCGTTGATCTGTTTTGGGGTCTTTGATGCACCTGATGTCTTGCGCGCGCGCGGATTGATGCATAGCGGTCGCCAAAATATGGGCCAAGCAAAACTGACACCCCCCGATCCAATGTGGTCCCTTGATCGCTATACCGACGCCTTTCACCGGCTTCATGGCTATATTGGGGCAGGGGATATTTATCAGGCGAATTTGACCTTCCCCATGGTTGCCCGATGGTCAGGTGAGGCGCTGGGCCTTTACGCCGCCTTGCGGGAAATGCAGGCGGTTCATCATGGGGCCATTGCGGATTTGGGTGAGGGACCGGTACTTTTGTCACGCTCCCCCGAACTCTTCTTTCAAGTCGACGCGGAAGGCATCATCGAAACCCGTCCCATGAAGGGTACGACACCGCGCGGCGCAACGCAGGCAGAGGATGATCGGTTAAAATATTTTCTGGCCACGGATGAAAAAAACCGCGCTGAAAACCTGATGATCGTTGATCTGCTGCGCAATGATATCAGCCGAGTCGCAGAGATTGGGTCCGTCCATGTTCCAGAATTATTCACGGTCGAAACCTACGAGACTGTGCATCAAATGACCTCGCTCGTTCGGGCGAAATTGCGCACGGACGCAAGCTTGCGCGATATTTTCGATGCGCTTTTCCCGTGTGGGTCAATCACGGGCGCGCCCAAAATTCGCGCGATGGAGATTATCCATGAACTCGAAGAGAGCCCACGCGATATCTATTGCGGGACAATGGGCTGGATCGCACCAACGGGCGAGATGCGCTTTAATGTGGCCATCCGCACTTTAAGTTTATTTGACGATGGGCTTGCGCATCTTAATGTGGGGGGCGGCGTTGTTTGGGATAGCACCGCCGCATCGGAATATGAGGAAGCGTTGTGGAAAGCGCGATATACAAAAATGCGCCGGCAGGGACCAAAGTAATCGAAACCTTTGGCTTTGATCCTGATAGGGGCGGTGTGCATAACATTCAAAGGCATATGGAACGCGCTGCGGCCACCTGCAAACTTCTTGGTTTTGGCTTTGATCGCGGCAGCGCTTTTGCGCAAATTAATGAACAATGCTATCTGGAACGGCTACGCATCCGCATGCTGATTTCAAAATCAGGTCGGGTCGAAATTGAGGCGCAAAGCTTCAAACCCGAAACCCGCGCTTGGAATATCAAAATCTCTAACAGCCGTTTGAAATTTGATGATCCATGGCTAGGGGTCAAGACGACACAGCGCGACCTTTATGACACAGAACGCAGCAAGATGCCGGGTGGGATCGACGAGCTGATCTATTTCAACGAACAAGACGAGCTGTGTGAGGGAACGATCACCAATATCTTTATTCCTAAACGCGGCAAGCTGATTACACCGCAGAAGGATTGCGGGCTTTTGCCGGGCACATTCCGTCAAGAATTATTGGACCAAGGCGTGGCCGAAACGGGGATATTACATCTCGAAGATCTAAAATCCGCAAAAGCCATCTATATCGGCAACAGCCTGCGCGGGCTTTTGCGGGCGAAATTGATTTCTTAGACTTTGAACTTCAACACGAATATCCATAGCTATCATCGATAGGCCGGATAGTGGCGCGACCGCCCAAGTGCCCCAAGTGCGACCACCATGAAAAGTAAAGACGGCATCAGTGCCAGTACAACGCGCGCAGATGCATCTGCGTAGATCCCTCCGACAAGGGTTAATAAAAATGCGAGTGTAAACCCAATTAAGGTCATCCCCGCGCTAAGCCTTGTGACTGCCCGTCCTTTCGCGACCGCAGGTGGCAAAGACACAATCAGGATCAATTCAATGGTAGAGGCAAATCCGACAACCATCGCAAATACCCATGACAGCCAGCCGTCAAATATTAAAAACCCAGCCATTCCAAGAATTGTAATAATCGCGGAAATGGCAATTGGTGCGCGCAGTTCGATCCAGTTTGGTCGGATCAGGATAACAAAAGACGCAAGCAGAGGCGTTGCGTTATAAGCAAAATGGAAAAATCCGGCCATCTCGTATTCGTCTCTGGATTGCAGGACTGAACCTGAATAGGCATTCACAATTAAAAATGCGACGGCAGAGCTTGCCAACAATATCCCATATTGCCAAACCCTGATGTCCGTCCATCTTGGCAGGGATGTTTCGTGAGAAACCTCTTCGTCGCTGGCGGGTATCCGCAAAATACCGACGATCATTGCAACTAGAATCGTTGGGATACCCCACAGAACAAGGGCGATTTGCCACTCACCACCCGCCAGTGGCAATATGATGGGCAATGTTAGGCCCGCGCCAGACAGCTCTCCAAACATCATGCCATTAAGATAAACCGCACTGCCAAGCGCGATATGTGTTGGTGTCCAAACACGGGTCGCAATCGGAAGTGCTGTTTGAAATATCGCCACCCCGAACCCCATGATGATCGACGCGAAGAAGAGGAATAAGGCCGTGGGTACTTGACCGCGCGCAATCGAGGCCACGGTCATGATGATCAAGCCACATATGATCGAGCGTCGAATACCAAATCGTGCGATTATCCATGCCGCTGGAATTGCCCCAAACGCAACCGCAAGAATAGGCAGCATGGTCAGCGCACCTTCCCCTGCCTCGCCAAGGTTGAAGCTGTCTGCAATACGTGTCGCAAGGGGTGGCGCGGCCAATATATGTATCCGCAAGGTCCATCCCACCAGCCAAAGGACAGCCAGCATCAAGATAGGCGCGCGTGCATCCGTTGGTTTAGAGAGGTCCCGGTTCAAGATGAAGGTCTACTTTTGTTGCGGCTTAACACGAGCCTTTAAAATCCTTGTTTAACAACATGCAACCGCATTTCTTTGCGTCAAACAGCGCGTATTACGCTCGCGCATCTTTCGGCGACCCCATCACAATGTAAGAGGTGATCGCATTCACATGCGGCACCGTGCCCAGCACTTCGGTATGGAAATATTTATACGCCTCCAAATCTGCCGCTTCCACGCGCAGCAAATATTCAACCGTTCCCGTGATATTATGACATTCGCGCACTTGGGGCGCTGCCTCCATCGCCTGTTCGAAGCGGCGTTGGGATTCTTTTGAATGATCCGACAGACCGACGGTGATATAGGCCAAAAAACCACCGCCAATTTTATGGCGATCCAAAACAGCGCGATAGCCCTTGATCACCCCGCGCTTTTCCAAATCCTGCACGCGGCGCAGGCACGCTGATGGCGAAAGCCCCACGCGGTCGGCCAGTTCTAGATTGGTGATCCGACCGTCCATAGAAAGCTGGCGCAATATTTCATGGTCTATATTGTCAATATCTCTCATTAGTTGTGAGAAATATACATATTTACGCATATTTGCAAATAATCACCATTAAATATGCTGTTTTATAGCGCCATGAATACCGCACTTCTCCTTCCTTTGATCGGCTTTGCCTTTGTGTCTTCGATTACACCTGGGCCGAACAACCTGATGATCTTGGCATCAGGCCTTAATTACGGCCTGCGCCGATCCCTCCCGCATATGTTGGGCATTGGGATTGGGTTTATGTTTATGTTGTTTCTGGTAGGCTACGGCTTGGCGGAATTGTTTGAGCGTTTTCCGGTCCTTGATATTATCTTAAAAGTTTCCGCCACGCTGTATATGATCTGGTTGGCATGGCGTATTGCCAATGCCGGCAGCCCCAAAGCGGCAGCGGCAGGCGCGCGTCCAATGAGCTTTCTTGAAGCCTGCGCCTTTCAATGGGTAAATCCCAAAGCCTGGGCCATGGCACTGACCGCAATGACGGTCTATGCGCCTGAAAAAACGCTGCTCGAGATTGGCATCGTCACCCTTGTTTTTGGCATCGTGAACATCCCTTGCGTTGGCTGCTGGGCCATCTTGGGTCAAGAAATGCGCCGCTTCTTGCAAAGCCCGCGCGCGTTGCGGCTGTTCAACTGGTCCATGGCGATTTTGCTGATCGCCTCGCTTTACCCAATCCTCGCGTGACGCGCTGCATGCGATACAGTGCTTGACAAGCAAGGACGAAATATATGTATCGGCCCTGTTAATCTTATGCCTTTTGGAGTGACCAAATGCCCGCCTATCGCAGCCATACCTGTGCCGATCTGAATGCCTCACATGTGGGCGAAAATGTTCGCCTGTCGGGCTGGGTACACCGCGTGCGCGACCATGGGGGCGTGTTGTTCATCGACCTGCGCGATCATTACGGTGTGACACAGGTTTTGGCCGATCCTGACAGTCCTGTTTTCAGCGCATTGGAAAAGGTGCGTTCTGAATGGTGTATTCGCATTGATGGCGATGTAAAAGCGCGCGCGCCTGAATTGGTGAATGATAAAATCCCAACGGGCGAGATCGAGATTTTCATTCGTGATATGGAAGTTTTGGGTGCAGCGGCAGAGCTACCTTTGCAAGTCTTTGATGAACCGGATTTTCCCGAAGAAACGCGCCTGAAATACCGCTTCCTCGATCTGCGCCGCGAGACGTTGCACAACAACATCATGCTGCGCTCGAATGTGGTGTCATCTATACGCAAACGCATGGAAGGGCAGGGGTTCAATGAATTCCAGACGCCGATTATTACCGCGAGTTCACCTGAAGGTGCTCGCGACTTCCTCGTTCCATCACGTCTGCATCCGGGCAAATTCTACGCGCTTCCCCAAGCGCCGCAGCAGTTCAAACAAATGATCATGGTTGCGGGGTTTGATAAATATTTCCAAATCGCGCCATGTTTCCGCGACGAAGACCCCCGTGCCGACCGCTCGCCCACGGATTTCTATCAGCTGGATATGGAAATGAGCTTTGTCGAACAGCAAGATGTGTTCGACGCGATTGAACCTGTGTTGAAAGGTGTGTTTGAAGAATTCGGCGGCGGACGCCCTGTGTCCCAAGATTGGCCGCAGATTTCGTATAAAGATGCAGCGCTTTGGTATGGTTCGGACAAACCCGACCTGCGCAACCCGATTAAGATGCAAGTTGTCAGCGAACATTTCGCGGGCTCTGGCTTTAAAATCTTCGCCTCGCTTTTAGAAAATGAGGGTACCGAAATCCGTGCGATCCCCGCGCCTACTGGCGGGTCAAGGAAGTTCTGCGACCGCATGAACAGTTTTGCGCAGAAAGAAGGCCTGCCCGGCATGGGCTACATCTTCTGGCGCAGGCGAGAGAACCCAATTCGCGACGCGTTAGAAAAATCTCTCGAGGGTAAACTAGGAAACCTACCCGTGATAGCAGTTGGTGGGCTGGCTTTAGCCGCATTAGCAGGCAACAAGATTTCAAAAGATGTCCTTTTTAATTTGATGGAGGAATATCAGGAGCTCGCAGAAGGTCCGAGTGTCTCTAAAGAAGAGACGGCAGACATTCGAATTAGAATTTCCAAGCATTGGGAGCGTGGTGAAACTGATCAAGCGGAGTTTCTATTAAATGCTTATTTTGGAGAACATGAAGCCGCAGGTCCACTGGCGAAAAACATCGGCGCCGAACGCACCGAAGCGATCCGTGTTCAGCTTGATCTGGGCGAGGGCGACGCCGCCTTCTTCCTAGGCGGCAAGCCTTCAGCATTCGAGGCTGTCGCAGGCCGCGCACGGAACGTTATCGGCGAAGAGCTTGGCCTGACCGACAAAGACAAATTCGAATTCGCATGGATCGTCGATTTCCCGATTTATGAAAAAGACGAAGAAACAGGTCACATTGATTTCGAACACAACCCATTCTCGATGCCCCAAGGCGGCATGGATGCCCTGAACGGCGACCCGCTGGACGTACTCGGCTACCAATATGACCTCGCGTGCAATGGCTACGAACTCGTCTCGGGCGCCATCCGAAACCACCAGCCAGAGATTATGTACAAAGCGTTCGAAATCGCAGGTTACGACAAGTCAGAGGTCGAAGCCCGCTTCGGCGGCATGCTGAACGCCTTCACCTACGGCGCCCCCCCACATGGCGGCTGCGCGGCAGGTATCGACCGCATCGTGATGTTGCTGGCCGACACAACAAACATCCGTGAAGTCATCATGTTCCCGATGAATCAACGTGCCGAAGACCTGCTGATGGGCGGCCCCGCCGAGCCGACGAACGAGCAGTTGCGGGAGTTGGGATTGCGGGTGTTGCCGCCGGAGAGTTAATCTGTAGGGTGCGCATTCATTGCGCACCACTCATCGCCACCGTGCCAACTCGCTAATTCGTTAACCCTACGCCCATTTTATCCACACCGACGCGATACCGACAGAATACCGACGCTTTACCGACCCACCCAAAATCCCATTTTCGCCAAAACGGACAAAATCTTAATCCAGCGTGCGCCGGTCTCTCAGACTCAATTCAGCGCCACCCAAATCCAAACCGACATCGTCACAAAGGACAGCGCGGTCGCAACCAGCGTTGCAGCACTTGCCTCCCGCGCATCAATATAATTGCTGACAATCACACTATAAAGCCCAACCATGGGCATCGAGGCGGCGATGATGCCCATGATTTTGATCTCTTGGTTGAGCGTAGGAAATAGACCAAAGGCCAATAAAACAAGGGCAGGGTGCAGGATCAATTTGCAGATCGTGTTAAAAATAATCGGCCCACCCATGCCTGTGGGTTTGATGCCAACCAGCATCGCACCGATCAGAAATAATCCAACACCTGCAACGGTTTGGCTTAACAAGACCAGCGGCTGTAAAAACGGTTCTGGCAGTTGAACATCCAACAGCGCATAGGCCACACCCAAGGCGACGCCCAGCACAATTGGATTGCGCCCGATCCGCTTAATCGCGGATTTGATCGCCCCCCATCCGCTTGTCGATCCCCCGCTGAAATAATCGCTTAGCGCCAGGATACATGGGATCAAAAATGCGTCTTGAACAAGAACCAGATGAACCACCGCCAAGACGCCTTCAGGGCCATAAAGAGCAAGAAATATCGGAAAACCGATCATCATACCATTTGCAGAAAACGCACCGATGGAGGAGATGATGGCCTCTAAAGAAGACCGTTTAAAAACAAAGCGATAGGTGCATACAAACAGTGCGATGATAAGACAGGAAGCAAGCCCGTAAGATAAGAAATGCGCTGGGTTAAACACTTGCGCAATATCAAAACGCCCGATGGATAAAAACAAGGCCGCGGGCATTGCGACATTATAGACAAATCGCGTCAGTCCTTGGATGCCAGATTGCAAAAATAGGCCGAGTTTTGTTGCAAAATACCCGATCAAAACAAGCGCTGTAATCGGGCCAGTCACGGCAAAAATCTCTACTAGGCTCATGAAACGCGCCCCAAACTCTTCCTAGCCGTTTAGCATGTCCTTTATCCAGTTGCGACATCGGATGTCGTGGCTGTTTCTGCGGTTTGGGAATTCTGCATTAGTCTTGCGTCAAGGAGTTGCAATATGACCTACCCAATTGATTTAAGCCAATCCCCCGAAGGCTATGGACGCATTGCGGATGATCCAGAATTCGATCCATCAGTACATCTTGCGCTTGAGGTGCCAGACACCCGCTACACCCTTGCCGATCTTGGATACCGAGAAGATCAGATCGCTGAGTGCCCATCCGATTTTGCGGCAACTTCTGTCTTTCGGGTCCTCAGTGAGGAGGGCGCGGCCTGTCTTTATACGGTTTGCAAACAGTTAGAGGCCTATACCTCGTCCAATCCTCGGATCGAACGGTGCACGCGCGGCGGCGTTTATCGCTCTCGGTTTTTGCGCGATTTGTGCCTTTCGCCAGATGTCGCATCGTTTATGTCCGAACTGGCCGGTGTTGATTTGATGCCCCATACTATACCGCATCAATTGGGGCATTTGAATTATAATCCTTCTGTTGTCGGTGGCGATGTCGACAAATGGCATGTGGATACGTTGCGCTATGACTACGTGATGTTTGTGACGGATCCGACCAAGGTAAAAGGTGGAGCTTTTCAGTATTTTAGAGGCACCAAAGAAGAGATCGCGGAGATTAAATCGAAGGGTGACAAGGTGCCAAATGAACGCGTGATCGCACCTGAAATGCCGGGCCCGGGCTATGCTGTTTTGCAGCAAGGAAATATGGTGGTTCATCAGGCCAAAGGGCTGGAAGAAGAGGGCGAACGGATCACGATGGTCAATGGATATGTCGCTGATCCGAAGCGATTTGAGGATTTCACGCGCTACGACCAATTAACCCTTGTCGATCCGCCCGAGGTCGTGACGGCCGAATATGCCCGCCATATCGCCGTCTTGAATGACCTACGCTTAAATGGACAATTGGGCGACATTGGATTTCAGGCCGATCCGATGGGTGTTGCAGACCGGCTGGAGCATGTTGCCCGTTCCCTTTCGCAAACCGCAAAAGAGTTGCGCGATACGCAAAATGTTCAGATCGAGCATTTTGGCGACTGACACCAATTTTCTCAAAAAGTGATCCATTTTGCGACGGAATTTATGTAATCTGTCGTATAACCCAACAGATCACAGGGAGAAAAAATGTCAGACCGCGCGCTAATATCTGCTTTCCGCTATGGATACGGGCTGGGTCGGGCGCATGCCACGTCTTCAGATGAGCTTTTAGCAGAGCTGCGCGGCGGTGACAAAATTGCAGATGAGTTCAAAACCCATACTGTCGAAGATGCTGTTGAAATTTATCGAAATGTCCGTGCCGCCAACAAAGAGCTGTCCCAAGGATTAGATGGCGCAAAAGAACGGCGCGATCAGGCCACGCGGGCCCGCAGCAAAGTAACGCTAGAAGGGTTGCGAGCGACGCTGATGCGCGCAGTCTATACAGACGCACCATTCAGAGAGCGGCTTGTGCATTTTTGGGCCGATCATTTCTCCGTCTCCGCCAAAGGTCCACGAACGCGTTTGCTTGTTGTACCGATGATTGATGGGGCCATTCGTCCAAATATTTCAGGTAAGTTCTCTGACCTGTTGCGCGCGGCGGTATTAGATCCAGCCATGTTGTTTTATTTGGACCAGCAAAATTCGATTGGACCAAACTCGGTCATTGGAAAACGTCGAAGCCGGGGCCTAAATGAAAACCTCGCCCGAGAGTTAATTGAACTGCATACAATGGGTGTCAACAGCGCCTATACCCAAAACGATATACGTGAATTGGCAGAGCTTTTGACCGGTATTCAGTTTTTGCCAGAGCGCGGCGTGATCTACAAAAAGCGCCAATCCGAGCCGGGTTCCGAAACCGTTCTTGGCAAAACCTATGATACTGACCGCCAAGGGCGCAAAGCGGTTGACGCTTTCTTGGAAGACATCAGTTTACGTCCAGAGACGGCGCGGCATCTGGCAGCAAAGCTGGTCACGCATTTTGTGGGTGAAGATGCGTTGGAGGCTCTGACACCAAAGATGGAGGAGGCCTATTTAGGATCAGGGGGCAACTTATCAGCGACCTACCGCGCGTTGTTGCAACAAGACGAAGCTTGGCGCTCTTTGGGCAGCAAGATTAAAACACCGTTCGAATATGTTGTGTCTGGACTTCGTGTTTTAGAGATACCGAAAAAACGGATAAAAAAGCTTACTCGGCGTGATTATCGACGTTTCATTTTTCAACCCATGCAGCTGATGGGGCAAAGCCTATTTGAACCGCCGGGCCCCGACGGATGGCCCGAAGAGGCCGAGGCTTGGATGACGCCCGCAACATTGGCCGGTCGGCTGCAATGGGCAATGCAAGTTGCAGATGAAGTGAAAACTCAAATTGATCCAAGAGAATTATTGGGTCGTGCCATAGGGCCTGATCGCGGTAGTTCAGCACTTCGCTTTGCTGTCCAAGCGTCTGAAAACAAACAAGAAGCCATCGCCATGGTGCTGGCAAGCCCAGAGTTCAATCGGAGATAGATCATGGAAAATCGAAGATCGTTTTTGATGAAGGCAATGGGGGTCGCCTGTTCTGCGGCAGCCAGCCCTTTGATCACACCTGTCACATTCGCGTCGGCCCCTAGCGACAATCGGCTTGTCGTCATTATTCTACGCGGTGCGATGGACGGTCTTGATGTGGTTCGCCCCATCGGGGATCGAAATTTGAAAATGCATCGTCCCGATTTTGTAAATGATGGGCTGCCGATTACGGACTTTTATGCCATGCATCCAACCTTGGGTGGGCTATCTGGTCTTTGGGATGCGGGTGAGCTTGCTTTTGCCCATGCCGTCTCGACACCCTATCGTGACAAACGCAGTCACTTTGATGGCCAAGATTTGCTAGAGGCAGGCTTTGGAGATTTAGAAAGTTATTATGAACAGCCCGTAATCAGCGGATGGATGAACCGAATGCTGACCCAGATGGAGGGTGTGCATGCCGAAACTGCGTTTGCGGTCGGAACTGAGGATCTCATTCTTCTAAAAGGGGCGGCACCAAGTTCCAGCTGGGCACCGGGGCGAACCTTGACTTTGTCAGAGCAGGGACAGAATTTTCTTCAACGTATCTACGAACATGATCCGCTTTTCCACACACGCGCTGAAACCGCGATTGAGCTATCGAAAGAGGTGATCGCGGATATGGAAATGGATGAACAGCAAGATATGCAATCCATGATGATGGAAAATCTATCGGCCGCACGACAATCGCGGCGTGCCCGCGCGTTGGCGGAATTCACCGCTGATCAACTTTTACAATCAACGCGCATTGCTGCGTTTTCCATTGGTGGGTGGGATACGCATCGCGCCCAAATGCAACAAATAAATGGCCCGCTTACACAATTGGCAGAGGCGATCTCGACCCTGAAACAGAGTATGGGCGCGCATTGGGAGAAGACAACCGTTATTGGGGTAACAGAATTTGGGCGCACGGTGCGCATCAACGGGTCGGGTGGGTCGGACCATGGCACAGGTGGCGCGATGATTATGGCGGGCGGCGCAATTAAAGGGGGCCGCGTTTATGGGAAATGGCCGGGATTGCGCAGTCGTGATCTTTATGAAAATCGTGATTTGATGCCAACCGCTGATCTGCGTGAATATATGGCGCTTGCGATCCGCGATCTCTTTGGAATTAACGCGACGACATTAGAAAGAGTCGTCTTTCCAAGTCTCTCGATGTCGGGTATTCCAAGCTTTATAGCTTAGCTTCCTTTCTAATCACCGGGGACGAAACATGATCAGAAAAAGGCCGATTGGCCAACCGGTGAACGGCTGGCAGGTGCCCCCGCATCCAGATATGCCTATGATCGACGGGGCTTACGCACGACTAGAGGTGATGCAGGCAAAGGCGCATGCCGCTGATCTGCATGCGGCAAATATCGCGGACAAAGACGGCGAGATTTGGACGTATCTGCCCTATGGCCCCTTTAAGACGGAAAAGACCTATCGCGACTGGATGAACGGTTTTGAAGGCTCCACCGATCCCGTATTTTTTGCGATTTATGACAAAGAGACGAAAGCTTTTGGCGGGGTTGCCAGCTATCTACGGATCAAACCAAATGATGGATCTATTGAAGTTGGACATATCAACTTTGCCCCACGCTTGCAAAAAACGCGCGCGGCGACAGAAGCGATTTTTTTGATGATGGATTGGGCTTTTGCACAGGGCTATCGCCGGTTTGAGTGGAAATGCGATGCGCTGAATTCTGGATCCATGGCTGCTGCGCGGCGCTTTGGGTTTTTCTATGAAGGAACCTTCCGGCAAGCGACGATGTATAAGGGACGCAATCGCGATACGGCATGGTTTGCTGTGATCGACAAAGATTGGGATGCATTGAAACAAGCTTATCAGGTTTGGCTGGACCCGAAGAATTTTGACGAAGATGGGCGGCAGATAAAACGTTTGTCGGAGCTGACCTTTGCCATGTCCGGCCAGTGATTTACCGTGATTTTCTAAAGGCGCTTGGCCAGATCGGCGACCCACAATTTTTGCGGATTATCGGGTTTGGTGTGCTTGCATCTGGCTTATTGATGGTCGGGGCAATTTGGTTGTTGCAGGTTTTATTGCCTGAACAGATCAGCTTGCCATGGATTGGCGATATTAGCTGGCTTGTGGAATGGATCGCAAATATCGCCTTTTGGGGCATGCTTTTCTTGTCTGTCTTTTTAATGATGCCGATTGCCAGTTTCATGATCGGTTTCATGTTGGACCCCATCGCCAAAGCGGTTGAGGCAAAGCATTACGCAGAATTACCGCAACCTGCCGCGCGGCCTTTGTTGGAACAAATGTCCGATGCGACCCGCTTTATGATTTTTCTGATTGCGATGAATGCTCTCGCCTTGATCATCTATTTCACCTCAAATCTGCTGGCGCCAATTATCTTTTGGGTGGTGAATGGGATTTTGCTGGGCCGAGAGTATTTTCAGCTGGTTGCGATGCGTCATTTAGGCCGCGCGGGGGCCACGGCATTGCGCGCGCGCTATCGCTTTCGAATTTGGTTTGCAGGCATCTTGATGGCGATCCCGCTGTCAATTCCGGTTCTAAATTTGATTATACCCGTACTGGGAGTGGCCATTTTCACGCATATGTATCATCGCTTGAGCAAGGCTGAATGAACTGATCCAAGGTATGGGTTTGGGTAATGTCCTATCTAGGACACATAGCTAAATATTTGACTTTTAGTGATTTTAGGCAATTGTGTTCGTTTTGGGTGGGGTGCTGGGTTCGGAGTGCGAATAGCGTAAATTCTGAGGAATAGCGGTTTTCATTCACTCTATGGCTTGCTTTGATTGGCGGTAGGCGTATTTGATTGCGATACAAAAATATATAGATAGACGTGATAGGAATAGCCTTGGCTGAAGCCGATACTGAATTTAACGGCAAAATTTATCTGAAAATTTTCGGATATTTTTATGTTCTTACGATGTTATTACAGCTCTCTCAAGGCGTCATCTCTCAGATATTTGTTAGCAGGTTTAGTCTATCGGGAATTTTTAATAATGTAGGGCAGATGTTTATAAACTCTATTTTCTTTGCTGGAGTTTTGTTCATTGCCTGGTTGGTTGTTGTAAAACTGTTGCAACTTTTCAAATTGCAACATCATCGATATTTTTTTGCATTTGTGATTGCCGCGACATTGCCCGTTATTTTGTTATTCAAGTTTGCCGCAAGGGATAGTTCTATTCCGATCACAGCTAATTACAGAGGTTGCTATATCAAGATAGATGGTATTTTGACCGAGTGTGGTTTAGCTTCGCTTTATTATGATTTGGTCGCAAATCTTATATGTATTTTTTGTGTGGCATTGATCCTATTTTTGAATTTGCGCAAACTGGGTTAGACTAAACTTAGGACGAATTATATTATCAGTTTTTCGATAGTATCTGTTTAGCTAACATTGGGGTAAATCCAACCTGGGCTTGATCAGAGAAATTTTATGATTCCCATGTAGCCTTCCCAATACAGAATATTTTATTTACTAATAAAATCAACACCTTAACCGAGTGTCCAACCTTGGACACGTCATTCGACACCTGCGCCAGTCTTTCCTCGACGGTCAGAGCGCAGGTTCGCATAAAGCACATGATTGCGCCATTTCCCGTCGATTTGCAGATAGCTTTGCGCGACGCCCTCATATTTGAAACCTGATTTCTCAAGCACACCACGCGAGGGTGCGTTTTTGGCAAGTGTTGCGGCCTCGATCCGGCTGAGATCGAGTTTTGAAAAGCTATAAGCAACAAGGGCCTTTATCGCTTCTGACATATACCCTTGGCGGGCATAATCCTGCCCGATCCAATAGCCAAGTGTCGCAGATTGCGATGGGCCGCGGCGAATATTATCAAGCGTGATCCCACCCAACAGTGCATCATCATTGCTACGAAAAATAAACAATGGAATGGCGGTTTGGTCATTAAAAACACGCCGCGCCCAATAGACCCTGTTTTGAAAGCTGCGTTTCGAGAAATGATCGGGCGCCCAAACCGGTTCCCATATGCGCAAGAATTCGGCACTTTGGCTGCGCAGGCGCGCCCAGTCGACATGATCCCGTTTGGCAGGGAGGCGCAGATAGCAACTTGCCGTTGGGATATGCACAGGTTCTTTGCGCGTGAACAAACCCATCTGGCTATGCGGCCAGTTGTTTGGTGATCTTTTCAAAATCAGGTGCTTGGCTGACAGGGCCATAAAGGGCAAGCGCTGGTTTTTGGGCAATAAGCTGCGCTGCAAAATCCCTCACCGCCGCGACATCCACCGCATCAACCTTCGCGATAACTTCATCCAGACTTGGCACCCGTCCATGAATAATCAACATCCGCGCGATCCGCTCGCAGCGGCTGGACGCACTTTCCAATCCCATCAATAGTCCGGATTTCATCTGCGCGCGTGCACGATTGACCTCTACTTCCGAAATATCTTCGGTCGCGCGGCGCAGTTCGTGCAGTGTGACCTCGGTTAATTCTTTGATCTGCTCGCCGCTTGTGCCGGAATAGATTGTCATCATCCCACTATCGGCGAACGCCCCCATAGAGGCATAGATCGAATAACAAAGCCCGCGTTTTTCGCGTATCTCTTGAAACAGGCGCGAGGACATGCCACCGCCCAAAGCAACCGCATAGGTTTGGGCCGCATAGATCGCATCGTTAAGATAGCTTGGTCCTTCAAGGCTAAGTGCGAAATGCGCTTGTTCTAGGGCCTTTTCCTCGCGATGTTCGCCACCAATGAAATCAGCGCCAACAATCTGCAGCTTCGGTTTCTTTTTTAAATCAGAAAACCGCTCGCCTGCCATTTCGACCAACATCTTATGGTCCACTGCACCTGCCGCAGACAGGACCATCTGATCAGGGCTATATTGTTCAAAGACAAAGGTTTCGAGGTCTTCGCGCGTGAAACTTGAAACCCGCTCTGCAGGCCCCAATATCGTCCGGCCCATGGGTTGGTTTGGATAAGCCGCCTCTTGCAGCCAATCGAAGATTACATCATCGGGTGTATCCAAGCTTTGTCCGATCTCTTGCAGGATCACGCCACGCTCGACTTCTAGCTCACGTGGATCAAAGATCGAGTTCAAGACGATATCGCTGATCACATCAACAGACAGCGCCACATGCTCTTCCAAACAGCGGATGTAATAGGCGGTCATCTCGCGACTGGTATAGGCGTTGATATAGCCCCCGACATTTTCAATCTCTTCGGCGATTTGCAACGCGCTGCGGGTCTTGGTGCCTTTAAACGCCATATGTTCTAGAAAATGCGCAATACCGTTTTGTTCGATCCGTTCTGATCGTGCACCGGCATCGACCCAGATGCCAAGAGATGCCGATTTTAGGGCAGGGATGCGTTCCGAAATGATCCGAAAGCCATTATCGAGCGTGGTGATTTGGATATGGTCGTTCATGCAAGTTTCTCTTTAATCACAGCTTGGACCGCGGCCAAGTCGCCTGCCACGCGGGTCAAACGCTCTTCGCGGTCAAATAAATCTGCCATATGGGGTGGCAGGTCGGGATGGATGCCAGTTGCGTCTTTCACAGCCGCAGGGAATTTCGCGGGATGCGCAGTGGCAAGTGTGATCATGGGCGTCTTTCCCAGATGCGCCTTTGCGACATGCACGCCCACGGCCGTATGCGGACATAAAAGCTCGCCCGTCTCACGCAAGCTCGCCTCGATCTCAGTTGATGTTTCGGCCTCGCCCACACGGCCGGACGCGAACTCTTCCACCAGTTGCGTCAATGCGCCTTGAGACAGATCGAACGTCCCATCTTCTTTCAATGCATCAAAAAGCTGTGCCACTGCTGTCCCTTCGCGGTCATACAGATCAAAGACCAGCCGTTCGAAATTAGAGCTCACTTGGATATCCATCGATGGGCTGATCGAAGGCGTCACGCCCATTTTTGTATGCGACCCAGTTTCGAGTGTGCGGTGTAATATATCGTTTTGATTGGTTGCGATGATCAGTTTTTCGATTGGCAAGCCCATCCGCTTTGCAATGTAACCTGCGAATATATCACCAAAATTTCCCGTAGGTACCGTAAAGCTGACCTTGCGATCAGGTGCACCGATAGCCAGCGCGGATGTGAAGTAATAGACCACTTGGGCCAGAACACGCGCCCAATTGATCGAATTCACGCCGGCGAGCCGCACACCATCGCGGAAGTCAAAATCATTGAACATGTCCTTAAGCAAGGCCTGACAGGTATCGAAATCGCCATCTACGGCAAGCGCATGAACATTGCTGTCCGTGGGTGTCGTCATTTGACGGCGCTGAACCTCGGACACACGTCCATGTGGATACATGATAAAGACATTCACGGCGTCCAGTCCGCGAAATGCCTCCATCGCGGCGGACCCTGTATCGCCGCTTGTCGCACCAACAATTGTCACGTTTTCGCCGCGACGTTTCAAAGCCAGATCAAACATCTGACCGATCAGTTGCATCGCGACATCTTTGAAGGCAAGTGTGGGCCCGTGGAACAATTCCAGCAGGAAATGAGTGTCGTCTAGCTGCTTGAGAGGGCAGGTGGCCGAATGTTTGAAACCCGAATAAGCACGTTCGATGATCCCTTTGAACTCGTCATCCGTGAACGTATCGCCGATAAAGGGCCTGATCACCGCGAATGCAATTTCGTTATATGACTTTCCTGCAAGTGCCGCGATATCCTGTCGGCTCATTGTTGGAATTTCCGCAGGCACATACAGACCACCATCGCGGGCAAGACCCGTCAACATGGCCTCTTCAAAAGTCAGTTCGGGTGCTGCCCCGCGGGTGGAGATATATTTCATGTCTCAGGCTCGTTCTTCCGGCGTCTGATACGCAAAATCCAGAACAGAGTCATCCCCAACCAGACCGCCGCCAAAGAAAACCAGGTAATCGCGTATTCCCGGTGATCATTTGAGATTTGGGGTGAGACGGGCAGGGGCGTGACCGCATCATAGATGTCCCACATCCCGTTTTGCATTCCTTCAACGGATCGGACGACAATCAACACGTCTTCTGCGGCGAAATGCGCGGCCATTGGGGGCAAGTGACGGGCAAACCAGATATTCTTTTCCAGATCAGGGTCGGGTGTGAACCGCTCATTAAAGTCATCGGGCACAAGAAGATTTCCAATTACGCGCATGCGCAAGGCTGCGCGGTCGTTGTTTTTGGCAGCTTCCGGTATCCAGCCAAGATCAATCAAGATTTTGCGCCCCTGCCAAAGGGCGGGCGCAACAACCCGGTAACCCAAACCCGATTTGGTAGGGGCATAGACATGCGCCTCTTGCCCTGTCAGCGATATCTCGGCGCGCACAGCGGTATAGTTGCGTTCCGCAAGCGAAGTGACGGGATCAATGACTTGCTCCAAGGGAAGGGGTTTTGTGTTCAATCGCGCCTCAAGCTGCGCGAGTATATCTTCTTTCCACTCTAGGCGTGCAACTTGCCAAAACCCCAGCCAAAGCAAAACTGCAAGCCCGCTTACACCTAATGCGATTGGAAATAGATAGCGCCCCATATTCATTCAGCCCTAAAGTAGAAAAGCGAGAGGCAGCGCCCCTCGCTTTGAAATCTTCGTTTCAGGTCAAAGCCCTTAGCCACCCCAGATGTAGACAGCTGCAAACAGGAACAACCAAACAACATCAACGAAGTGCCAATACCAAGCCGCCGCTTCAAATCCAACATGACGTTCTTGTGTGAAGTGACCGCGATAGGCGCGCATCAGGCACACCGCCAAGAAAAGTGTGCCGACAACAACATGGAAGCCATGAAAGCCTGTCGCCATAAAGAAGTTTGCGCCATAGATGTTTTCACGGAACGAAAACGCGGCATGACCGTATTCGTAGGCTTGTGTGCCGGTGAAGATCACACCAAGGATGATCGCGCCCCACAGGCCGTAGATCAAACCTTTGCGGTCATTCTCATGCGCCAGTGCATGGTGCGCCCAAGTTGCAAAACAGCCCGAACAAAGAAGGATAAGTGTATTGATCAGCGGCAAATGCCACGGGTCAAACGTCTCGATCCCTGCGGGTGGCCAAATACCATCTACTTTCGGTGACAAACCGTCTGGATGAATTGGATAAATCGCATGCTTGAAGAATGACCAAAACCAAGCGACGAAAAACATCACCTCGGACATAATAAACATAATCACGCCATAACGAAGGCCAATGATAACAACAGGTGTGTGATCCCCAATATGGGCTTCATCAATGACGTCTGACCACCATGCAAACATGGTATAAAGCACCATCATTAGTCCGATGATGAACAGCCATGGTGACAATGGAATGCCGGCTAAAGAGACGGGATCATTCCCACGTCCCAAGTGATGCGAAATAAACACCGCACCTGTCAAAAGTGTCAATGCTGATACGGCGCCCAACAACGGCCAAATACTGGGGTTTAGGATGTGATAATCGTGGTTCTTTTCATGTGCCATGGTGGTGTCTCGAGTCCCCTAATTTGCAGACGTCTTTATCTGGTTTTCTGTCTCTTGCGCAAGGCTTGCATGCTCTTCTTCGGGCAAGTCTGCGATATGGAATGTGTAGCTGAGCGTGATCGAATTTGCATATTTCGCTTCGGCGTCATTAACGATCTCTGGATCGACAAAAAATGTCACTGGCATTTGAACAGTTTCGCCAGGTTGCAAAACCTGCAACTCAAAACAGAAACAATGCACCTTGTTGAAATAAGCACCCGCCGAATACGGAAAAACATTGAAACTCGCGCTGCCTGCGATCACTTGATCGGTTGGATTATGCGCCTCGTAAAAAGCCAAACCCGTCTCGCCGATCTTAATTGTCATTTTGGTTTCGATTGGGCGAAACTCCCACGGCATATTGGCGTCTTTTGATCCGTCAAAACGCACTTGGATCTCTCGGTCTAATACCGTGTCGGATTCCGCTTCCGCCACTTGTGTCACGCCGCCAAAACCAGTGACCCTGCAAAACCAGTTGTAAAAGGGCACCGCCAGAAAGGACAAAGACAGCATGACCGCAACCATTAACAACAAACGCTTGGCGGTTGTGTTGCGCGCGTGCAGGCGATCTTGCGTGTTCTGATGCTCTGCCACTATTCCTGCCTTTCAAGTGATGGGCGCACAGTGTGATCAAAGGCCTCTAGGCTATAACCGCTCATCATTTTTACCACGGTGATCAAGAAAACCAATGCGACAAATCCGATCAAAATACCGCCCAGAATAAGGTTGTTTACCCGCCGGCGCTCTTTGAAATCGGCCTCGTTCATCACAATACCTGTGGCCAAGCTGGCAGATTGATGAATGCTTCAACACCAATCGCGGCAAACAGCAAGAATAGATAAGACAGTGAAAATTTGAACATAGATTTTTCGGCGGCGAATGTGTCATCTTCTGCCATCTGTTCTGATCTGCGATAGAGTTTGATTGCGTGCGCAACAAACATTGCGTTCAGAATTAGGCTGGCCACAAGATAAAACGGTCCGCCAATTTCAGTAAATCCGATCGCTATCGACAGTGGCGCTAGCAAAACCGTGTAGATCAAAATCTGTTTGCGCGTTTCTTTTTTCCCATGGGTCACGGTCAGCATCGGCACGCCCGCTTTGGTGTAATCTTCGTTCATAAACAGCGCGAGCGCCCAAAAATGCGGTGGTGTCCACATAAAGATCAGCATGAACATACCAATTGATGCAATTGTGACATCCCCTGTGACAACCGCCCAACCGATCATCGGGGGGAAAGCACCAGCGGCACCACCAATGACAATGTTTTGCGGTGTCGAGCGTTTCAGCCACATGGAATAAATCACGGCATAAAAGAAGATTGTGAAGGCAAGAAGTCCTGCTGCCATCCAATTTGATGTCAGCCCAAGCATGGCAACGGATAATCCTGAAAGCCAAAGCCCGATGATAAGCGCGTTATTTGCCGTGACTTTCCCCGCGGGAACCGGACGTTTTGATGTCCGCTTCATGATCTGGTCGATATCAGCGTCCCACCACATATTCAGCGCACCAGATGCGCCTGCGCCCAAAGCGATAAACAAGATAGACGCAAACGCCAAAAACGGGTGAATATTTCCGGGGGCAACCCAAATTGCAATTGCAGCCGTAAACACAACAAGCGACATAACGCGCGGCTTTAGAAGCGCGAAGTAATCGCGAATATCGCCGTATTCAGGCAAATGATCCGTTGTAACGACTGTCATATTGAAAAGGCGGGCATGTCCCGTCCCACTTAGTTGGGTTTTGCTTCTTCTGCCGCGACAAGCTCTAGACCAAGAGCGGCGGTTTTCACATCCGGTTTCACGCGTGGTGTTCCGGCATATTCGTTAATCGCGTTATCAAGCCACTCTTCATAGACGTCTTTGCTGACCACTTTGACGGTAATCGGCATGTAGGAATGGTTCAAACCGCACAGCTCCGAACATTGACCAAAATAGACGCCTTCGGTGTCGGCATTAAACCAAAGCTCTGCCAAACGACCCGGAACGCCATCTTGCTTCACGCCAAAGCTTGGGATTGTCCATGCATGGATCACGTCTGCGGCGGTGACTTGAACGATGACGTCTGTGTTTACCGGAACCACAACGGCTGTGTCGGTTGCTAGCAAGTATTCGTCATCGGCATAACCAAATTCCGCAAGCTGATCACGCTCTAGCATAATAGAATCGAACCCAAAGCCATGGTCGACATATTCATGTGTCCAATACCATTGGTTGCCGATCGCTTTGATAACCACGGTGTCCTCGGTGATTTCTGGCATAATCAGCTGTTTATTCAATAGTTTCAAACTTGGCGGCATCATCGCGATCAAGATAAAGATTGGGATCACGGTCCATGCGACTTCGATTTTTGTGTTATGCGTAAACGTCGCTGGTTCTTTGTTGACCGCACCATTGTAACGCACCAAGCAGATCAGCAGCAGGATCATAACAAACACAGAAATCACAACGATAATCCAGAACAGAAATGTCTCTAGCGATTGAATATCGCGTGCAACTTCTGTCACAGGGGTTTGGAACCAATATCCATCCTGATCCGGTTTGCCGATTGTTTCCAAGTTACTCAGATCTTGCGCAAAAGCTGTTGTCCCAGCAGCAAATGCAGTCATTGTCGAAAGAAATCGAGATGCGATGTTCATAGCTTAACCACTCTTTTTGAAGGATACGCAGAATTATGCAGAATCCTCGTTGTATCTTGGGTCACGTAAAACCATATTAGGGCCTTAAGAACAACCAAATCCTTTGCGGCATTAAGCCGCTATCCGATCCGGAGTTCCAATATGAAGCAAGAAGCCCCTTTTCGTCCGTTTGAAACGCGTTTTGATTTGGAATCAACCAAGAAACTTTTGGCTGAAACGCTGTTGGGCGCAGATGATGGAGAGCTTTTTTGCGAACGCAGACGCGCAGAAGCTTTGGTTTGGGACAACAAAAAGCTGAAAACTGCGTCTTATGAGGCCGCCGAGGGCTTTGGCCTGCGCGCCGTATCAGGTGAAGTGACCGGCTATGCGCATAGTTCGGAAATGTCAGCGGCAGCTTTGCGCCGCGCATCTGATGCGGTCCGTACAGCGACCCAATCGACAAATATAGGTTTTGCGGCTGCGCCCGCAAAAACAAATCAAAAGCTCTATGATGATGCGGATCCTTTGGGCGAGGTTGCATTTGATGTCAAAATTGATCTGCTTAAAGAGATCGACGATTATGCACGATCCCTCGACCCACGGGTTGTTCAATGTTCTGCAACCATCAGTGCAAGCCTGCAAGAGGTCGAAATTCTGCGCCCGGAAGGGGATATTTTACGCGATGTGCGGCCCTTAACACGTCTCAACATGTCAGTGATTGTCGAAGAAAGTGGACGCAGAGAATCTGGCGGCACAGGCGGCGGCGGTCGTCACGACATATCGCGGCTTCTTTCGCCCGATCATTGGAAACCGCAAGTGAAGGAGGCACTTCGGATTGCGAGTGTTAATTTGGCGGCAGAACCTGCACCCGCAGGCGTTATGGATGTTGTTCTTGGCCCCGGGTGGCCTGGTATTTTGTTGCACGAGGCGATTGGCCATGGGTTAGAAGGGGATTTTAATCGCAAAGACACATCGGCTTTCGCGGGTCTTTTGGGCAAAAAAATCGCCGCCAAAGGTGTGACCGTATTGGACGATGGGACAATTCCAGAACGGCGGGGCTCAATCAATTTTGATGACGAGGGCACGGTGTCTGGCAAAAATACTTTGATCGAAGACGGTGTATTGGTGGGATATATGCAGGATCGCCAAAATGCGCGTTTGATGGGGGTAAAGCCCACCGGCAATGGCCGGCGAGAAAGTTTTGCCCATGCCCCCATGCCGCGTATGACAAATACCTATATGTTGGGCGGTGATACGGACCCGCAGGACATTGTCGCAGACTTAAAGGATGGGATTTATGCGGTCGGTTTTGGTGGCGGACAGGTTGATATCACGAATGGCAAGTTCGTATTTTCCTGTACCGAGGCCTATCAGGTTAAAAATGGCAAGGTCGGCGCACCTGTGAAGGGTGCGACACTGATCGGTGATGGTGCGACCGCGCTTCAAAAAATCAAGGCAATCGGCAATGATATGGCGCTGGATCCCGGTATGGGGAATTGCGGCAAACAAGGACAGTGGGTTCCTGTGGGTGTGGGGCAACCCACACTGATGATTGGTGGTCTTACGGTTGGTGGATCAAAAATTTAGTCTTTTTTACTGCCTGCTCTCGTAAATTTCTTCCGCGCGCTTACTTTTGCATTATGAACAGAAGAGATTTCTTGCGCAAAACGAGTGCAGTCGGTGCGGTATCGGCCTTACCGATGGCAAGCTATGTTCCAGAAGCATTCCCGCATGCTTTGTGGAAGAAGGCTTGTCGATGGGCGCCCGACATCGATGGAGATATTTCGTCAGTTTTGTCCAGCTGGTTTCACATCGAACCGAAAATGGCAGATCGTATGGTCAAACGCATGATGGCGGAGAATATTATCGGGCCTGCTGACATTCAAATATCGGCACCTTCTTCAGCAAACCCAACCTTGGCGAGAAGAAAACCAGATTTGGGGCCTAAGACACGGGATCTTTTTGATAAAGCGAAAGATTCCGAAAAACGCCTTGATCAAAACGAGATTTCTGAAGAGGATTCAGAGCCTGTTAACCCTGATCCGGTCATAGAAAGCTATGACCAGTTTCCAGAAGATCCCGACCACCGCAGTTCCTAAAACCACACAAGCCAAGATTGATTGGCTTTGCCTGACCCGCTCTCGCCGTGTTGGACCAGCAACATTTATCAGGCTTCTGAATGAATATGGCGATGCCACGCGTGCCTTAGCTGCGCTGCCAGAAATCGCCCGAAACTCAGGTGCAAAAAATTATGAGCCCTACAAGCTTGCATCTGCGAAATCAGAATTCGAACGTGGGCTTTATGCCGGATATACGCCGCTATTTTTAGGTATGAGAAATTATCCAACCTTGCTTGCTGAAGCGCCGGATGCGCCACCATTTCTGTGGGCAAACGGAGATGTGGACCTTGGTCAAAGGTCGAATATTGGGCTTGTCGGTGCGCGCAATGCCTCCGCGCTTGGTCAGAGACTGACCAAATCTATCGCCTCGGAGCTGGGCGAGATTGGATATGTCGTAACATCTGGTTTGGCGCGCGGCATCGACACAGCTGCTCATTTAGCCGCATTGGGCGGCGGGACAATCGCCGTCTTCGCGGGAGGGATAGATAAGGTCTATCCACAAGAAAACGCAAAGCTGTCTGTCGAAATCGGAAAGAAAGGCCTGATTCTATCCGAACAACCTTTAGGGCTTGTCCCACAAGCCCGCCATTTCCCACAGCGCAATCGTATTATTGCTGGTCTGGTGCAAGCGTTATGCGTGATCGAAGGTGCAACCCGATCGGGCAGCTTAATTACCGCGCGCGCCGCTGCTGATATTGGACGTGATGTGATGGCCGTCCCCGGTAACCCGATGGACCCGCGCGCTGCGGGGTGTAATATGCTGATCAAAGAAGGTGCGACACTCGTTCGAAATGCTGGAGACATCCACGAAGCGGTGGAAACTCCGAAACCCAATCCGAAGCCAAAGCAACCTGACCAACCTAAACTTCCACTAGAAAGACATGCGCAAGCGGTGGATCGAAAAATCCTATCTATCCTGTCCACCTCCGCAATTTCAGAGGATATTCTGATCCGTGACACGGGATTATCCGCTGAAATTGTCAGCAGGGAACTGGCGATGATGGAACTTGATGGCCGTGTCATCCGTCAAGCGGGCGGCATGTTGGCACTCGCAAGTTAGCCATTTTGCATTTTTTTTGGCACCCTGTTGACAAGGCGATATTTTCGCCCACATGTTGCGCGACCATAAAGCAGCCCTGAATCGAGCCTAGAAATATCATGCCAGTTGTCGTTGTCGAAAGCCCAGCAAAAGCCCGAACAATCAATAAATATCTCGGCGATGAATATACGGTTCTTGCCTCTTATGGGCATGTTCGCGACCTGCCGCCAAAAGATGGATCCGTTGATCCGGATGCTGATTTCGACATGAAATGGGAAGTCGCAAGTGACAGCAAAAAACATGTCAAAGCGATTGCAGATGCGCTGAAAACCGACAATGCCCTAATCCTCGCAACTGACCCTGATCGAGAAGGCGAGGCGATTTCGTGGCATCTTGAGGAAGCCCTGCGCAAACGCAAGGTGATTAAAAAAGACACACCCGTTAGTCGCGTTGTATTCAACGCAATCACCAAGCGCGCGGTGACTGAGGCGATGGAACAGCCCCGCGAGGTGGATCAAGATTTGGTCGAGGCTTATCTGGCGCGTCGCGCATTAGATTATTTGGTCGGCTTTAATTTGTCGCCAGTTCTTTGGCGCAAATTGCCGGGCGCGAAATCTGCCGGGCGCGTTCAATCGGTCTGTCTGCGTCTGATTGTTGAGCGCGAGATGGAAATCGAGGCGTTCAAACCGCGCGAATATTGGTCGATTAAGGCGATCTTAAAAACGCCGCGCGGCCAAGAATTTGAAGCCAGCTTGCGCATTCTTGCCGGCAAAAAACTCGAGAAATTTGATATTGAGAACGAAGCGGCAGCTGAACTTGCGGTACAGGCTGTCCTTTCTCGTGATCTGTCGGTTTCAAAGGTTGAAGCAAAGCCAACAACCCGTAATCCGGCCGCACCCTTCATGACATCGACTCTTCAGCAAGAAGCCTCGCGTAAATTTGGCTTCGGCGCGCGTCAAACCATGTCTACCGCGCAACGGTTGTATGAGGCTGGCCACATCACTTATATGCGGACCGATGGCATTGACATGGCCCCCGAAGCGGTCGCGGCTGCACGCGATGCGATCAAAGATAAATATGGTGCGGAATTTCTGCCATCCGAAGCGCGAATTTATAAAAACAAGGCCAAGAACGCGCAAGAGGCGCATGAATGCATTCGTCCCACACGGATGGAAGTGGCCCCAAAGGAACTGTCCAAGCTCGAAGCAGATCAACGCAAGCTTTATGACCTGATCTGGAAACGCACTTTGGCCAGCCAGATGGCCAGCGCGAAGCTAGAGCGAACAACAGTCGATATCGCGTCCGGCGATGGTGAGGTTGAGCTACGCTCGACTGGTCAAGTGGTTCTTTTTGATGGTTTTTTACGTGTTTACGAGGAAGGCAAGGACGATACCGAGGTTGTAGATGAAGATGATAAGCGCCTGCCGCAAATGGCATCTGGCGATGGTATCGAAAAGCTCTCGGTCGATCCAAATCAGCACTTCACCCAGCCACCGCCCCGATATACCGAGGCGACTTTGGTCAAGAAAATGGAAGAGCTTGGTATCGGACGCCCCTCTACTTACGCATCAATCGTGACGACCATACAAACGCGTGAATATGTACGCAAAGAACAGAACCGTCTGATCGCAGAAGATAAGGGGCGATTGGTCACCGCATTTTTGGAAAATTATTTCCGCCAATATGTTGGGTATAATTACACGGCTGAGTTGGAAGAAGAGCTGGATCAGATCAGCGCTGGCAAAGAGAGCTATAAATTGGTTCTCGCCCGGTTCTGGCGCGATTTTTCTGCGGCGGTTGCTGAAACTGCGGATTTGCGGATCACCGAAGTGCTTGAGAAAATAAATGAAGTGCTTGAGCCGCATCTTTTTCCCCCCAATGAAGATGGGACCGATCCACGAATTTGTAAGAACTGTGGCACTGGCCGCTTGTCTATGCGCACGGCGCGCTCAGGCGGGGCCTTTATTGGCTGTTCAAACTATCCGGAATGTCGCTACACGCGACCTTTGGCAGGCGAGTTGGAAGGTGGCGATATTGCAGGGCCAGATGGCAAGCAGTTAGGCCATGATGAAAATGGTGATCCGATCAGTTTGCGCACAGGCCGTTTTGGTCCCTATGTCCAACGCCGCGAGGCGACCGAAGAAGAGAAAAAGCCGCCGCGCACATCTATTCCCAAAGGAACCGATTTATCGACCATAAATCTAGAACGTGCGCTGCAACTCCTGTCACTTCCGCGCGAAATAGGTGTACACCCCGATGGTGGGCCGTTGCGCGCGGCGATTGGACCATATGGTCCTTATGTCTTGTGGGAAAAACCGCCTGCGGAAGAGGGCGGTAAGGTTCAAAAGATCTACGCCAATATTAAGGATCCAGAAGAAATTTTTGACATCGGCATGAACCGCGCGGTGGAGCTGGTGACGGAGAAAGCAAATAAAACCGGCCGCGGAAAAGCGGCGGAACCTTTGAAAGAATTGGGTGAGCATCCGAGCGAAGGTGGTGAGATGAATGTCATGAACGGACGGTATGGTCCTTATGTGAAATGGAAGAAAGTCAACGCCACTTTGCCAGATGACGTCGAACCCAAGGATGTGACCCCGGAATTGGCCCTGCGATTGATTGAAGAAAAACAAGCCAAGAAGGGCAAACGCAAAGCCAAGGCCTAGGCTTGCCCATATATTTGATTTTACTTTGCATTTCTTTTAGCCTCGTCCGTATATCGGCGCGGTTGAGGGCCTTGTTGTTTGTAAGCATGCGCTTAATATTGATGCATTTGAATATTAGGAGATTTCAAGATGGTCACAATTCCGATCGGAAAATTGAACCTGGAGGTCGATGGCTATAGCCAGCAAACAACCGGGGTCCCCTATCCGGTCACCCGAATGCATCACTCCGAAGAATACAAATTTTACCGCCGCTCCTGTTTCAAAGCGGTCAATCCTGCGGTCTGGAAAGGTATGACGCTTGGCGCAAATATTCATTTCATTGCCAAGAAATATAGGGCTGGTGGATGGAATTTCCCATCGACGGGTGGCGCATTTGGATATACGCCCCTGCAACCCAGACAGCCAGCGACCCCATCTGGATATGACGCATCGCGCAAAGCGGCTGGTGGACGTGCAGCCAAGTCGGCGGGGATGACAGCAAAACAGATGCGTGCCGCGCTTGACAAAGCGTTCCCGCGTTGGCCGTGCAAGCCAAGTAAGGCTTTTCTTGATCCTTGGTTGAAAGAATACGAATTCCTGTTGGTGCTGGAATGGCACAATATGATCGCCTTTGGACTGCCAAAGGTCCAGGATTTACAAGTTTCTTTGAACTGACGGTGCCCGTGTCGGTATATTGGGTTATCAAAGAAGAAAAGCTATGCACCGAGAAAGAGCAAAAGCCATCAGAAGATGGGTTTTATCCAATCGATCCTTTCTGGACCCCTTTGAACTTACCCAAATCTTATGAATACATCAAAAGCCCCGCCAACAAAGGTAAATATAAAAAGACAATGGATGCAGAAGGGCGGAAATTCATCGAGAAAATACTGGACTATTTCGCGGGCACAGATGCGTTGGATCGTATTCGTAAAAAGAAATAGGGATATATAAAATGGCCGATTTTAAACTTGGGACGGTTGAATTCAATGTAGACGCCTTTGCGATCTTTGCGTCGAACTACTCAAGCTTGGCGGCGCATCTTTTTCACAATGAACAAATAGAGGTTTTTCGGCACAATTGCGAACGCCCAATTTCACGGCGCAGATTGCCCTTTGCTGATATTGGCGCGAATTTGACATTTGTAGAAGATAAGTTTCGTTTAAAAGGATTTCGAAAGAAATTCGACAGGCGAAAACTTGGAAAGACAAAACAAGCAAAATTTGTGCTTTCGAAAGCAAAATTGAAAAAAGAATTTTATGCAGCCTCTGGGTTGACCAAAGAAAAACTAAAAGAGGAATTGGCCAAACATTTCACGCCACTTCATGCCGAGTTTCCAGAAAGCTATGTAAAGGCTTTGGTGCCAAAATACTGTTTTGTGGCGCGATTGTCGGTGATGAACCGAATTGTTCTGGGCCGCGCAAAAGGCCCAAATTTTGATATCTATTTCGAGATGTCCTACCCATTACACGCAAGTTGGCATTTGGACAAAATCGATGATTGTAATCCGATGAATGATGAACAATCCTATACCTATCCATACGAGAAATATGAGACAGGTATTCCTTATCGCCGCGAAGAATTTGCAAAACTGGGGGAAAAGAAAGAAACGCAAAAAGAAATAGAAAAGAAATATCAACGTTTCCGCAAATCGCTCAAAGAGTTTTGGCAAAGCGACGAGATTGCAGAAAAGCTAAAACAAAAGTTCAAACAAGATTTAGAAGGCGAATAAGCCTATTCTTTTTGGCTTGCTTTATAAACCGAAGACAAAAGCGATGCGGAAAGCAACACCAAAAACCAATTCACAGCACCACTGACCACGACCCCTAAAACAGATTGTGTGGGCAAAAGTGATGTAATGAGGATGCCAAAGAAACTGACCGCCAGTTGAAGCCCAGCAAGCCCCCAAAGGGCGCCGGCAAAATCACCCGTTAAGCGCATTGAATCGCTCAATTTCATGGGCGCATCCAAAGCGGCAGCGGGCAGAACCAGCCCTGCACGAAACATGACGTAATACGCGACCCAAAGCATGACAAACGGCAAAAATGCCGTTGCTTCGGCCAGACCGATGGATGTCATAATCGCGATGATGATGCCAAATGGGAAGGCAACGACCATCGCGATCATAATGCCCAGCAGGATCATATTGCCGACATAGCTAAAGACACGTTTTGTTTCCCATGTTGGTAAGATCGAAGGCAATCGCACATTTGCCAACGCAAAACGGTGCCATTCAATTGCGACCCACGCAAAAATAACAAACAGAATGATCGCGTTGACCAACATTGCTGTTAAAACTTCTGGTGGAATATCGGGGTTTTGCGGGTCTATTGGCGGTGCAGCGATTTCGCCAATCAGCATGACATTTAACGCAGATGTCACAAGCACGGACAAAATGAATATCACACCTGAAAAGCGCAATGCCTCTGTGATGTTGTCGCGAACATTTGCGACAGCGTCATTGAATAGCCCCATAACCGTGATGCGTTGCATCTTTCCCAACCATTGCAGTTTTGACGTGGTTTAGGGCTTTGCTATGCTTGCATCAAGCGCTCAGTTTGAGATCAATCTGTGACATGATGTGTTTGCAAGTTGCGTGCCAATTTTTTTCTGATTGCAATTCGCGCTGCAATTTGTTTGCGTCTTCCGTCAGAGATTTATTTCCAGCCACCCGCGCCACAGAAAACAAAAACTGCGCACAGTATTTTGCGCGCCGATCATCATCCGCCTCTAACGATTCAAATAAGATGGCTTTAATTTGCTCTAGATCATCACTTAACGTATCTTGGTCTGGAGTCACCGATTGACCTACGATTGTTGGTCGAAATGGGGTTGAGCTGCTGATATTTGGCAAGACGGAAAGAACCAGCTGTTGGAACTGGGCCAAATCAAAAAAGGGTTTTTCCAGAAATTGCGCGGCACCTGCATCCAAAGCAGCCTGACGATTTTCAGCATCACCGCTCATGGCGATAATTGGAATATCAGAAATCCGATCCCGAATTTCAGACACAAAATCGACGCCAGATCCATCTGGCAATCCAATATCGGCCAATATGACATCCGGCATGTAAATTCGGACATGTTTATGTGCCGCTGTAATACTGTCAGCACGACGAAGACGCGCGCCAGATCGAATGGCCATCAAACGAACAGCATCTGAAAAATACCGACTATCCTCGATCATCAGAATGGTAAGGCCTTGAAGCGGCCGGTCATGGCGTTGGGGGCCATTTTTTGAAAAATTCGGTTTTAGCAAATCTTCCATCAATTTGCTCCTTTAGCGATATGCCTTACGAAACCCGAAATTCGCTAATGAGGGCTTAACGGAACCGCATTTTTTTGGCCTTTGCCTTGACGAAGCTGTTTCCAATTCTCTAATGCGGTCTAGATTGGACGATTGAGATGACGATAACTGCTGCCCTTATCCTTTTTGCTGTGACGTGGTTCATGGCGTTTTTTGTAACCATTCAGGTTAAAACCGATAGTCAGGCAGAGGCAAACGAGGATGTCGTAGAAGGCACGCCAAAATCAGCACCGTCAGGCGAGTACGTCAAAAAATATGCGTTGATCGCATTGCTTTGGACTGTTCCCCTTTGGGCGTTTGAAATGTGGCTTGTTCAATCGGGTTTGCTGACAATCGATATGTTCGATTTTTATGGCGTGATTAGCGACTAGGCTTCTTTAGAAGGGCGTGCGCCACGCTCTCGATAAGGTGTTGTGTCATATTGCGCACGGTAACATTTCGAGAAATGTGACGGTGACGAAAATCCACAAGCCAAGGCAACATTAATGACAGACATATCGGTCTGCATCAGCAAATTACGCGCTTTATAAAGCCGCAGTTCCATATAATAGCGTTTGGGCGAACGATCGAGATATTTGCGGAACAAACGCTCAAGCTGGCGTGTGGACATGCCAACCTCTTTGGCCAGAATGGAAGGGGAAATCGGTTCTTCGATATTCTCTTCCATCATCTGGATCACGTTGGACAGTTTCGGGTGCCGTACACCAATACGCGTGGGGATCGACAGGCGCTGACTGTCATTTTCAGACCGAATAGTATTATAGATCATTTGATCCGCGATCCAATTCGCCGCATCTTGGCTGACATCAGCGGCAATAAAGCTGATCATCAAATCGACCGAGGCAACACCACCAGACGCGGTGAAACGATTGCCATCAACTGTGAAAACGGTTTTCAGAAGTTCGATTTCGGGAAATTCTTCCTGAAAACTGTCGATATTTTCCCAATGGATCGTTGCGCGTTTCCCGTCCAATAAACCTGCGCGTGCCATCACGTAGCTGGCGGTGCAAATTGATCCAATCCGGATGCCTCGACGCGCTTCCCGGCGCACCCAGTTTAGAACTGCAGGCGTGGTTTTTTCTTTGATACCAATTCCACCACAAATGATCAGCGTGTCGTCGCGCTTTAGCTCATCCAACCCAATGTCACGCGGAAAACGGATGCCACAAGATGCGGTCGCGGCTTCGTCGCTTTCGGCGGCGATCACCCATTCGTAAACCTGTCTGCCAGCATAAATATTTGCATGACGCATGACCTCGACCGCGCAGGACATTGGCAACATTGAAAAATCCGGCAAAAGCAGGAAAACATATCTTTTTGATTGAGACTCTGCTTGCATCGCTCTTTACCCTAACTCGACGCCTTTGGGCTCATTTAGGCAGGAAAATGGGCGAAAACAAGCACTAGCTGTTTCATATCAAAAGAGAATTAACAGATTTCTATTGAACGTTTTGTGCTGGAAGCGCGCTTATGCATGCGGTAAAGAACGATTTCAGTTTATCAGTGGAGTTGGACAGATGTCTGCGTGGGTAAAAAACTCTTGGCGTCAAAAAGAGCGTATTCAAATGCCGGAATATCCGGATATGGATGCGCTGAATGCAGTTGAGCAACGACTGTCACTCTATCCACCATTGGTTTTTGCAGGCGAGGCGCGCGCGCTGCGCGAAAAACTAGCTGCGGCATCACGCGGCGAGGCGTTTTTACTTCAGGGTGGTGATTGCGCTGAAAGCTTTGAAGAATTTACCGCAGATATGATCCGCGACACATTCAAAGTGATCTTACAAATGGCGGTCGTTTTGACATTTGGGGCAAAAGTCCCAGTGGTAAAGATTGGCCGCGTTGCTGGACAATTTGCAAAACCACGCTCTGCACCCACAGAGACGCAGGGCGATGTAGAATTGCCAAGTTATCGGGGTGACATTATCAACTCCCTTGATTTTACACCCGAAGCGCGCATTCCAGATCCTCAAAACATGCTGCGCGCTTACACGCAATCAGCGGCATCATTGAACCTGTTGCGGGCATTTAGCCATGGCGGATATGCCGATATTCATCATGTTCAGGAGTGGAATCTGGGGTTCGCCAATACCGCAGGGGCGGCGGAACGCTATAAGCTACTGGCCAATCGCATCTCTGATGCGTTGGATTTTGCAAAAGCGGCGGGTGTCAATTCCGACAGTGTTGATGCGTTGCGCATGGTCGATTTCTACACCAGCCATGAAGCGCTTTTGTTGGAGTACGAGGAAGCCTTGTGCCGTGTGGACAGCACGACAGGTTTGAACATTGCTGGATCCGGTCACATGATTTGGATCGGGGATCGCACCCGCCAACCTGATGGCGCGCATGTCGAATTTTGCAGCGGTGTTCAAAACCCGATTGGTTTGAAATGTGGCCCATCGATCACAACCGATGATTTGTTGCAGTTGATTGATAAGCTAAACCCCGAAAATGAAGCAGGCCGTCTGACCCTGATTGCGCGGTTTGGCGCTGGGAAAGTGGGTGATCATCTTCCCCAGCTGATCAAAGCGGTTGAAGCGGAGGGGCGTAAGGTCCTTTGGACCTGCGATCCGATGCACGGCAATACGATCAAAGCTGCATCAGGATACAAAACCCGAACCTTTGATAGTGTTCTAAGCGAAGTGCGAGAGTTTTTTGCCGTGCACAAAGCCGAAGGCACCATTCCTGGCGGCGTTCATTTTGAAATGACGGGCAAAGACGTCACCGAATGTACCGGCGGTGTGCGTGCCGTGACGGACGAGGACTTGTCGTCGCGCTATCACACGGCATGCGATCCAAGACTAAATGCATCCCAAGCACTAGAGCTTGCATTTTTGATCTCTGAAGAGTTGGAAAGCGAGGCGCTTGCGAAACGTCGCGCGATCTAGTCGCGCGTCTCTTTCAACGACCTTTCGTAAAGCCTAGTTTAAGGCGTCATTGTCGACAACCAATCGCAGGCTCGGTCCCGCTGTGGGATCTTTTCGGTCTTGGAAAAATGCCAATGGGCTTTCTGCGAAACCCTGCGCGGGCAATTCTGCAAACTCATTTGGTACAATTCTGTTTTTAAACACCTGCTCAATCTCGAAAGAGACGGGCGGCCGCAAAAGCTCTCGGTTCAGCGACACCGCGCCTAACACCCGCGTTGTGCGATCACATTCATCTTTCAGGGGCAACAACACCATATGGCCGCTGACTTTGCGATAGCCAACCTGTGTTGTGTTCAGTTTAAAACTATAAAGCGCGGTGGACCGATAAATTTCTTTGAGCAGCAGATCAAGCTCTTCGCGCGCGGTCTTTGCAAACATCGCGCTGATTTGCATACCGCGCAATTCCATGCCCATCAGGTCGCATATCTCTGTCCCCGCCAACCGGAATCGCGTGCCTCCAAAACGGGTGCGCTCTAAAATAAACACATGACCAAGAATGGATTTCAACGCACGAGGGTCGATCTCTGATCTTTTTGGCGCCGCCCGCGACGCACGCAAGCCTTCCCAATAGTCAAAAAGTTGCGCAACAATCGGTTGGTTTTCGCGACTTATCTTATGGTTCATCGTAACGACGTTATCTGTATTTGCCGTTTCGCCCGGATAAGTTTTTTCCATAATGAACCACTTTTGTTTTACCGCCACCGACCTGACCATGTCCAAAGGATGTGGCCCGCGCATAAATTCGCCCTGTTTTCGGCTAAAGTCTTAACAAATTCAAAATTTAATTGACGATTTTAGTTGTTAATTGGTTAACGAAATGCGCTGTGGGTAATTGACGCGCATATTTATGGTTGTTTCTTGCCAATTCTAACGTTTCAGGTGAAAAGATCGCAAGAACGGCAGAGGGTTGAATGGAACACATTCGAAGAGGGTTAATGATTATTCTGTCTTCCCCATCTGGGGCAGGCAAATCGACCTTAGCGCGCAAGCTGCTAAGTTGGAGCGATCAAATGCAATTTTCCGTCTCCGCGACCACGCGCCCGCCCAGAGAGGGTGAAGAGGACGGCATCCACTATCATTTTAGAACTAAAGAAGAATTCAAAACGCTTATCGACCAAGGTGAAATGCTTGAACATGCGGAGGTTTTTGATCACCTTTATGGCACACCGAAACAGCCAGTTGTTGCAGCGATTGAGGCTGGGAAGGATGTGATTTTCGATGTCGATTGGCAAGGCGGGCAACAAATTCGCAACTCCGAATTGCAGCAGGATACGGTGTCTATTTTTATTTTGCCGCCATCTATCAAAGAACTTCATAACCGTTTGGTCACACGCGCAAAGGACAGCCCGGACGTTATAAGGTCCCGAATGGCGCAATCACGTTCAGAGATTAGTCATTGGGCCGAATATGATTACTTGATCGTCAATGACGATCTTGATGCGGCCTTTGATCTGCTGACTTCTATTATCGTTGCAGAACGCGCAAAAAGGGTACGACGACCCGATTTGAAAAATTTCGTCGACCAACTCAACGCTGAATTTGAGGAATTGAAATGACGCTTTACCAATTAGGTGATGTTGCGCCCATCTTGGAAGATGATCAGAGTATTTTTGTCGCCCCGGGGGCGCATATCATCGGTAAGGTCCGTGTTGCAAAAAACTGCTCTATTTGGTTCGGGACAGTTATACGTGGCGACAATGAAGAGATTCGTTTGGGCGCGGGCACCAATGTTCAGGAAAACAGCATTTTGCACACCGATCCGGGTTTTCCGCTGACAATTGGCGAAAACTGTACCATCGGACATGGCGCCATTTTACATGGGTGTCAGATCGGCAATAATAGTTTGATTGGTATGGGCGCGACTGTCTTGAATGGTGCAAAAATCGGCGCGCATTGTTTGATCGGGGCAGGGGCCCTGGTGACTGAAGGTAAGGAAATTCCCGACAACTCTATGGTGCTGGGCTCTCCAGCGCGCGTTGTGCGCGAGTTGGATGAAAATGCACGCAAGATGCTCGAGGGATCGGGTTTGCATTATCAAGAAAATGCGGCCCGTTTCCGCGCACATCTCAAGCCAATAAAGTGATGCGCAACGCGTTTGGTTCAAAACTCCATTCCAAGGAATAAGCGTTTTTGAAAACAGTTTGGCGCAACAACTCGAAATGGATATCCGCTGCCTCCAAGTGATCGATGCGCGAGCCTTTAATATGTGCCCACAGTTCATTGTGCGGATCAATCCGCTCAGCCTGCGCCTCAATAACCCATCCAGGTTCAAAATGCCGTATTCTCACATTGCCGCCTCTTGGCAGACTGCTCTCGATGCACAGGCAAAGTAGTAATAATGATTTCAATACAGACCGCTCAGGCGCAATTTCTCCTGCCCAATCGAATACCGTTTTTCCATCATGTGACTTTTGTTTGAGTAGAGTTTGAATTTCCGACACTGACACGGCTGCGCGATCTTCAGGTCCGAATGCGGCCCTAAAAAAACCTATTTTTGATTGGGCGTTTTTAACGGAAGCGATCACAAGTTCCAATTCAGGCGTGGTTGGAAAACCGCTTAGTTCTAACAGTTCCAAACCGTTATGAATTGCACCAACTGGATTGGCCAAGTCATGACAAATGCGGCTGGTAATTAAGGATGCAAGTTGATCGGGATTGTTATAAGCCTTCATCACAGATTCCTTATGGGTGGCGTATGAACGAATTTTTGGTGCCTGGTGACCTGATCCGTAATCCAAACGCGCCCGAATGGGGTGTGGGACAGGTCCAATCGGTGGTGGACAGAAAGATAACCGTAAACTTCCAAGAACATGGTAAAGTCGTCATCGACGCAGATGAGGTTGCGCTCACGTTAGAGCTTGAAAACAACTATAGGTAGAAATTTAAGACTATCAAGTTGGTTTTTCGGATCATATGATGAATATAGACTGTCCCCCATATCGCCTTAAAATTGCAACGACTGAAGAAGAACAACAAGCGGCGCAGCGTCTTCGATATAAGGTCTTTGTAGAGGAAATGGGCGCGACATGCCTCTCAGGGGGCGCAGGGGCGCGCTTAGAAAAAGACGCCTATGACCCCTATTGTGATCATATCATATTGATAGATCAAACCGTAACGGAAGCCTTAGATAGCGTTGTCGGTGTGTATCGCGTGATGACGGAAAAAGTAGCGCAAAGTGGGATTGGCTTTTATTCAGCAAACGAGTTTGAGCTTAAATCGCTGCAACAGTCCGGCAAAACGTTGTTAGAGCTTGGTCGATCTTGCGTCCATCCCGATCATCGTGGAGGCCAAGCACTTTCTATTCTTTGGAATGGATTGGCGCATTATGTTGAGAATACTGGAAGCGAGATTTTGTTCGGCACGGCCTCGTTTGCCGGAAATGAACCACAAGATTATGCGCATAGCTTGGCTTATTTGCACCATTTCCATTTGACGGCGGTGGCGTTGGACGTGCGTGCGAAAGATACAAATTTCATCGACATGAATTGCTTACCGATAGAAATAATTGATCGCCGTCAAGCGCTTGCAAATCTGCCGCCGTTGTTGAAAGCATATTTGCGATTGGGCGGTAAAGTTGGGCGCGGTGCATGGTTGGACCATAGGTTTAATACAATCGATGTTTGTATGATCCTTGATGTTGCTGATATTTCAATCAGACAACGCAGTCTTTATTCTAAAATCAGAGACGCCTGATGCATTGGCAACCAGAATTCACACCCAAAATTGAGCGCCCGCGTGGGCTGTCTTGGTTCAGAGTCTTTTGGCGTCTTCTGAAGATCTCGATTGTTATGTTTGGCCTGCTCGGCCCGGTCATGTTTGCGCGCGCATTCGGATTTTATCAAATCGCTGCACGCATCGTTAAATTTGCCTCTGGCCAAGTTCTGCGGATTTTGAGGTTCGAAATTCGTGTCACGGGCGACGCGATTAACGGCGCGGGTTTTATTGCGGCCAATCACAGTTCTTGGCTTGATATCTATGTCGTGAACGGCTCTTGCACCGCCTATTTCGTTGCCAAGTCCGAGGTACGCACTTGGCCGATGATTGGCCTATTTGCACGCGCGGTCGGCACAAGTTTTGTCGAGCGGCGTTCTGTCAAAGTTCGTCGTCAAAAAAACGCGCTGGTGAACCGTATCGCTAATGGGGAATGCTTGTTGATCTTTCCAGAGGGGACAAGCACCGATGGCAGGCGTGTTTTACCATTTCGCTCTAGCCTTTTTGAGGCTGTCATGGAAACGAAAGACCAACCAAATGTCGCGGTTCAGGGATTGAGCATTTGTTATCGCGCGCCGCCCGAAAAAAGAGAAGACTTTTACGGGTGGTTTGGTGATATGGGTTTTCTCGCATCGTTTCTGGATGTGCTTGCGCAACCCAAAAATGGTTTGGTCGAATTGCATTTCCATCGCCCTTTAGATTTGAAAAAAGTGAGTGATCGCAAAGAGTTAGCGACACTTCTCGAAAATCAAGTTCGCACGGGTTTTAAAGCGCTTCAATCAAATTGAAAATGCGGTCCATGTTGGTTTTCGGCTTGTCCTGCGTTGCCCAAATCTCTTGCCCGAAGCAGAAAAAATCAACCACATCACGGAGGGCGATGATGTGCGCGTCTGAAATGTTTCCTTCCGCCACAATCGGCACTTCGACCATTTCGCTCCACCATTCAAACAGGTCTTTTTCGGCAAATTCAGGTGTCAAATTATCTGCTTCAACTGGTCCAAAACAAACATAATCTACGCCGATTTCACCTGCTGTAAGACCCTCGTGGCGCGAGGTGCCGCAATGGTTGCCCAAGATTGCATCTTTGCCAATCACCTCCCGGACTTTGCGAAGATCACTTGCCGGTTTCGCAAGATGGACGCCATCAAGGCCAAGCTGTTCAACCAATAGATAATGTGTGTCGATCAGTACTGGGACATCGCGGGCATGTGCGGCGTCTCTTAGACAGTCAACATGGCGTTTAATGTCCTCTTCAGAACTGCTTTTCAGGCCAAGCCGAAGACAAGCGATTTCTTTTTCATCCAGTATTTCGGCAAGATCACTTGCGTAAAAAGACAGTTCGCAGTGTTCTGGAGTAATCAAATAAATTTTCGGTGCGTCTTGCATGGCTGTGCATTTCTTCGTTTTCCGTGCTTACGTCGCAAAAGTGATTTCGTCAAAGGCTACATATCTTTAAGCGGATAGATTTTTGACAAGCTGTTCAGTTGCGCTGGCAAGGGTTTCGCGCGACGGTTCATCAAGCCCTGTGATGAACGGCAAGATGTTTCGGGTGATTCTATTTTGAATTTCGCCGATCAAGGAAAGTCCTGTCGGTGTAATGGTGACAAGTGTTTTGCGTTTATCCGATGGCGAAGGCCTGATTGTAATCAGCCCGCGGAGTTCAAATTGCTTCGCCATTTTTGTAATTGCAGGTTGTTGAACGATAGATTTGGCCGACAACTTACCGATAGACAGCGGGGAATTCGTTGTTGCAAGAGCGTGCAAAACCAAAAGCTGATCTGCGGTCAGATCGTATTTAGCGGCAATAATACTTAAACGCGTATGATAGGCGCGGGTTAAGCGCATCAAAGTCATTGAAAGCTTTTGATATTTATGAGCGCGTGAAAACATATCTATTCCTTGGAATGAAAGGCATGAAACCTTCGTTTCTATTCCGAAGAATGGACCGGATTGGGTTAAATTTTCCTAAAACTTAAGCAGTCTGTTGCAAAATTTTCTGCCCTAAGTCGTCAAAGCTGTTTTCAATAAAATCCCAGTCACCTTCGGGCTTTAGATCGGTTGTCTGGTCCGGCCCATGCTCTGTTGGGCGGCAAATGAAGGCTGTTTTAAATCCTTCAGCCTGTGCCGCCGCCAAATCCCCATTATGAGCAGCCACCATCACTATATCGGCGGGCGCAAGCTGCAAGGCCTTCGCACATGCATGATAGACGTCAGGATGTGGTTTGTAATTTTGCGCAAGCTCTGCGCCCAAAATACAGTCCCAAGGTAATCCCGCGTATTTCGCTAGATGTGTCATCAGCGCGATGGACCCGTTCGAACAAGGTGCAATAATAACCTTCGATTTCAACATGTTAAGTCCTGGGGTCACATCTGACCAAGGATCTAATTTTTCCCAAGCGCGATTTAACTTCTCTGGGTCGCTTACGCTGGCTTCAAATCTCTCTAAAATGATCTGTAAGTTTTCGTGGTGTAGATGATCCAATGGCAGATATCCGCGATTGCCAGTACGTATTTTTCGCATTGATGGCTCGTATTCCGCGCGCCATGCGTCAGTGAATTCATAAGGATCGACACCATCAACAGCTTCCCGGACCGCGCGTGCGACCGAATTTCGCCAATCCACACATGTTCCAAAAACATCAAAAATTGCTGCTTTAATCATGTGTCATCAACATTTGAATACCCACCCCTGCAATATACGGGCTGAAAAGATTTAAGATAAGATACCATCGCGTCTCGCGCATGTATTGATATATATTCTTTGGAATATACAGCAGTATTGTGCGCAAGATCGATACGATCACCTAGAATACATTCCTAAGAATGTATTCTAGGTACGCTTTTGCTAAGACTTTAAAATACTCCGCCCAGCATATTGGGCTGTTGCCCCAAGGCCTTCTTCGATCCGGATCAATTGATTATATTTCGCCAACCGATCAGATCGTGCCAATGACCCGGTTTTGATCTGTCCACAATTTGTGGCGACTGCAAGATCAGCGATTGTATTGTCTTCGGTCTCGCCAGAACGATGTGACATGACACATGTAAAATGCGCGCGATGGGCCATCTCGACTGCGTCCAAAGTTTCGGTAAGCGATCCGATTTGGTTCACTTTGACCAGCATCGAATTCGCTGCAGCTTGTTCTATGCCAGTACTCAACCGCTTGGAATTTGTAACGAAAAGATCATCGCCGACAAGCTGGCAAGTTTCGCCGATCTTTTCTGTCAGAATTTTCCATCCCGCCCAATCATCTTCATCCATTCCATCCTCGATCGAGATAATCGGGTAGGAGGCGACCAAATCGCACAGATAATCCGCATTCTCCTCAGAGCTTAGTTTGAGACCTTCGCCTTTCAGATGATAAACGCCATCTTCAAAATACTCAGACGCCGCACAATCAAGTGCTAGATAGATATCTTCACCCGGCTTATACCCTGCCTTTTCGATAGATTTCGTAATGAAATCAAGGGCATCACGGGTCGATGACAGATTTGGTGCAAAGCCGCCTTCATCCCCCACGCCCGTATTGTGCCCAGCATTTGACAGCTCTTTTTTCAGCGTATGAAATACTTCTGCCCCGATCCGTATCGCGTCGCGCATTGTGTCTGCGGCAACGGGCATAATCATAAATTCCTGAATATCGATGGGGTTATCGGCATGTTCGCCGCCATTGATGATATTCATCATCGGCACAGGCAAAATCCGTGCCGCCGTCCCACCGACATAGCGATATAAAGGTTGGGATGTATAATCTGCTGCCGCTTTTGCCGTTGCAAGTGAGACACCCAATATTGCGTTCGCACCCAGCCGACCTTTGTTTTCAGTCCCGTCCAATTCAATCATCGCATGGTCAATCTCGACCTGTTCCAATGCGTCAGCACCCGCCAAGGCCTCCGCTATTTCGCCGTTCACAGCGGCCACTGCTTTTTGAACACCTTTGCCAAGATAGCGACTTTTATCTCCATCGCGCAGCTCCACCGCCTCATGCGCCCCGGTGGATGCGCCAGAGGGCACCGCCGCACGTCCCAATGTGCCATCTTCCAGTGTCACATCAACTTCGACCGTTGGATTGCCGCGGCTGTCTAGAATTTCGCGTGCAGTGATATCAATAATTGAACTCATGATCGGGAGGGCTCCTTAATACTTCGACGCCCCATAACACGGTTCAAAAAAAACGTGAAGCACGATAGGTACCCGCACCGTTCCAACGAATCCTAAAGATGCCATTGTCCGCCTGGCGCTTAGACGAAACAGCCAATAGTATCGACGTAAAGCGAATGAGAGGCGCAATGCACTACCCGTTTTTGCGGTCTTTTAAAATGATATCGCGCTCTGCCAGAACTTCTTTTATTTTCTCCAACTCGTATTCGGTGAAAGTCGTTTGGTGATCTTCCAATCGTTTCGATTGAGTCGCCAACAGATTGGGCACCAATCGCTCTGAAAACCCCGCCAGCACGGACATGAAACCGATCCAATAAAGCAAATCCACATCCTTATCGCCGGAGCTTACAAAGGCTGGTGCGTCCGAATTTGGCGGCGATAATATGTCAAACAGCACGCCGGAGTGAAAGCCAAACAGCAAGATCACGGCGGCCAGTACGCCCACCAAAATGCGCTGCGAAGCATAGACCAGATGTACATAGGGGTTCAGCAAGGGGTCCATTTCCAGCCGTTTTAGGCTGGTGGCGGTGGAAAACAACGCGCCAATTCCCCCCATCATGGCCGCGATTGCGAATTGTTTCAGATTAAAACCAAACATATTAAATTCGGTCGCTTGCAAGATTGAGAAAAAGATCAGAACCGCAAAAACGCAAAACAAATTGGTCGTCAAAAAGGACACACGCATGCGATGCGTGCGTTCCATACGCATACGCGCGAACAGGTCCTGCATCTGGACAGTGACCGTAGGCAGCCTGGATCGGTCGTCCAATACGGCTGCAACAAGGGCGGCATATTCACTTTCATATTTGGTGCGGCCTTCATAGCGCCCAAAAATGCGATGGCGAAGCGCGCGCCCTAGACTTGCGATACTGACAAAATTATCCAAATCACTTGGGTCCTCAGGAAACAAAGCGTGCAAGAGAATGTGAAATTGCGCGTCCAGATCTGTCAGATCATTTACAGCTTTGTAAATCGCGTCCCCGCGAGGACCATGATGTGCATTATAAAGCGAGATCCCATGATGCGTTCCATAAATCAGATAATCAGGCTTATCTTGATAAATGTTTTTGATCACACGACCATGCTGGTCTTTTTGCCCAATATTATGACCATGATTCATCGCCACATTCTCGGTCTTTGGCACATTATCTTCGGATTCTTGTGTCATATTCTAGCTCCCCAATCTTCGCGCCATTCTGACGTCACATCCGGGAATGAAAAGTGATTTTTATCACCACTATTTCTGAACCCCCGCTGAATTCGATAATTTGTCTGATCGGATCAACACAAATAGGCCCGCGAAAAGGATCCCCATTGCCCCAACAATTGTTTGCCAATCCAATATCTCGCCAAACCAAAACACACCGATGGCATAGACAAAAATCAGCCGCGAGAATCGAAACGGCATCACGGCCCCAAATTCAGCCACCCGAACCGATTGCGTGATCGTCAGATAAGCGATCATTGAAAAGAGCGTGATGCCCGCAATCAGATGTGCGTTTTCCCATCCGATCCAAAGGTCTGCGTCTTCAATTGCCAATACAACCGCGCCCAAAGGGATCAAGGCGAGATATCCCAAAACTGAGAGCTGAACCGAACTGACATGGGATCCAATCGCCTTTGTCGACAGATCGCGCAGCGCCAATCCAACCGCCCCCATCAGCGCAAAGATCACCGTATAATCCCAACCACTAAAACCCGGTCTGATAATCAACATAACGGATGCAAATCCGACAATAATTGCCGTCCATCTGCGCCATCCGATCTGTTCTTTGAAATAGAGTGTCGCGCCAAGCGTCACAAGGATCGGTTGGATTTGATGGATCGAGATCGTCTTAGTCAGGGACCCATAAAGCAGTGCGGTAAAAATCGATCCCGTGGCAAGGATTTCGGATGCACCACGAAACAAAACCGGTGGTTCCAACAGGCTGCGCGGAAACGGGTTTTGGCCCAACAGACGCGCATAAAGCGCAAAACACATTGTTCCCAAAATCCCCAACCAAAACAGGGATTGTCCCAGCGAGATATGCCCCTCTGATGCTTTGATAAAAGCGTCAGAGATGGAAAAAGACAGCATCGCGATGAGCATCAAAACGATGCCAAGCCGTTCGTTCACGTCTTTTTCCTAACGCCGTAAAGTTCCAACTTATGCCCGCGCAATTCAAAGCCGAGCTTTTCGGCAATCTTCTCTTGTAGGGCTTCTATCTCTTTATCTACAAACTCGATCACTTCACCCGTTTGCAAATCAATCAGATGATCATGGTGATCGCGCCGTGCATCTTCATAGCGCGCGCGCCCATCGCCAAATTCCAGACGCTCCAAAATACCCGCTTCCTCGAACAGCTTTACCGTTCGATACACTGTCGCAAGCGAAATATCAGAATCGCGTGCAGAAGCGCGCGCGTAAAGATCTTCGACATCGGGGTGATCATCGGATTCCTCTAACACCGCAGCCACAACCCGCCTTTGATCCGTCAATCGCAGACCTATTTCTTCGCATCTTTCTAAGATCGATGTCATAGCAAATCAGGTTCTCGTCCTAATTTGTTAGACAGTGGCGCAACTGTCAAACCTTGGACAATGATCGAGAAGATGACGACAACGTAGGTGCATGTCAGGATCAGCGGTTTCCATTCACTTTCGGGCAAGGACAGCGCCAGCGCGACCGAAATACCACCCTTTAATCCGCCCCATGTCATGATTGGAATAACGCCGGCCGAAAACGCGCGGAAGGGTTTTAGGATGGTCACGGGGATCGCAACCGCGGCAAGCCGCCCCGTTAACGCCAAACCGATTGAAATCAATCCTGCGACAAAGGCATCCATGCTAAAGGCAACCGCAAACACCTCGATCCCGATCAACAGGAACAGGATTGCATTTAAGATTTCATCGACCAGTTCCCAAAACTTGTCCAAATAGCGGCGCGTCTCGGCGCTCATCCCGTATTTCACGCCGACATCACCGATAAACAGGCCTGCGACCACGGCCATGATCGGCCCAGACATATGCAAATAAACCGCCAGCTGATACCCGCCGAAGGCAAGTGCAAGGGACAACAAAACCTCCAACGCATAATCGTCCACGCGGCGCATGATCTGGAACACCAGATAACCCAGTACCGCACCTAAAATCGCACCACCAAGGGCTTCTTGCAAAAACAGGATTGCCGCCTCACTAAAACTCGCCCCGTGATGATTGCCCGTCGGAAACGCGATGCTGACCAAGACCAAAAACACAACATAGCCAACGCCATCATTAAACAGGCTTTCACCTGCGATTTTGGTTTCCAAGGATTTCCGCAAATTCGCCTCGCGCAGAACGCCTAAAACCGCAACCGGATCGGTTGGTGAAATCAACGCCCCAAAAACGAAGGCGATCAGCAAGGGCACGCCTATCACCAGATGAAAACCAACCCCCACGATGACGGTCGATAGGGCAACGCCCAGCGTCGCCATCAGGGCCACAACCCATGCCTGCTCGCGCAAATCCCCTAATTTCACATGCAAAGCGCCAGCAAATAACAATAGCCCCAACATGCCCTCAAGCAGCGCGGTCGAGAATTCAATATCCACAACCATATCCCGAATGATCGGGGCGATTTGTAATCCGGGCAGAACAAAGTCCAACCCCATCAACCCAAACGAAGCAAGCAGGGCAACAATCAATATGCCAATGGCAGAGGGGAGTTTAAAAAAGAGATAGTTGATCGTGCCAAAACCTGCGGCCAGCACAATCAATAGGCTTGCGATTTGAAGGATGCTCATAATTGCCCCTGTTCTTGTTGCTGCCTTTTACCAAGCGGCTTGGATCAAGAACAGGGGCAATGCATGGGATTATTCGTCGAAATTCACCTCTTCAACCAGTCGAAGAGACGTCCCGCGAAGATTTGCAATATCGACAAGTGCAAGGTCATCAGGGTTTAGAT
>JBCCGP010000011.1:0-61558 GCA_039029215.1 Pseudomonadota bacterium | reverse complement strand
TATCGGCGCACCGTTGATGGGGGCGACCTGGGTGCGCGATATTCGCACTTGGGTATCCCCTGATCTTAGCGATGATGGCATCAGTTTGCTGGCTGATACGCTGATGGAACTTACCCCAAATGACGCGCGCATTGGCCTGCCCGATGGGCATGAAACCCATATGCGCATGCCGCTGCGGGATTATGCGCGGTTGCAAATACAGGTTGAGACGCGGCAGTTGGTGGGGGATGCGGACATCATTCGACGGTTGCGCATGATCAAATCAGATGCAGAAATCGCAAAGATCGAACAAGCTGTTGGGATTGCAAACCGTGCTTTTGCCCGCGTGCCAGAGATTGCGCGTGCTGGGATCGCGCTGGATCAGGTATTCCGTGATTTTCAAAGGCTGTGTTTAGAAGAAGTTGCGGATTGGGTGCCTTACTTGTCAGGCGCCGCGGATCAGGGTGGTTATGGCGACATTATCGCGCTGGCGACCGACGCGCCTTTGAGATCAGGTGACGTGCTGATGCTGGATACAGGCCTGATTTGGGATGGGTATTTTTGTGACTTTGATCGAAATTGGTCGGTTGGGAAGCCCGCGCACAACGTGGCAGATGCCTATGCGAAGCTGCTGGACGCAAGTGATGCAGCGTTTAATCTGGCAAAACCGGGTGTGCAGGCCTTCGAGATGTTTGAAGCGATGGATAGCATCGTCAGCCACGGTGGCCAGACCGGCGCAGGCCGTTTGGGCCACGGTCTCGGCCTGTCGCTGACGGAATGGCCGAGCTTCATTCCATCAGATCAGACGGTTTTACAGACTGGCATGGTCTTGACGCTTGAGCCCGGAATATCTGTTGACGGTAAAATTTTGGTCCATGAAGAAAATATCGTGATTACAGAAACGGGCGCGCGGTATTTGTCAGACCCAGCGCCGCGGGAGATGGTTGAGATATGAAAATTGAGGCGACATATGATGATGTCTATGCGCATGCGCGCCCACTTGGGTTGATTGTTTTGAAAACCGACGAAACGGTGGAGCCTGAGTTTCATCATTATTTCGCTGACCATCCCGCGCCGCTTTTTGTCAGCAGAATTCAAAATGCGGACAGTGTGACGGTTGAAACCTTGTCGGCGATGAAGGCGGATATGACCCAATCTGCTGCGATGCTGCCCAATCAATCTTACCCGGTGGTCGGATATGCCTGCACTTCGGCCAGCTCTGTCATTGGATCGGATGCGGTCGAGGCGCGTGTCAAAAAAGGGTGCAGGACGGATCATGTGACCAATCCTTTGCGCGCGGCGATTGCTTGTGCGGCGGATCGGGGGGTGTCGAAATTTGCGCTGGTGTCGCCTTATATTGAGGATGTGAATACGCCGCTGAGGGACGCGTTTTCGGCGGCTGGGTTGTCGACGGATGTCTTTGGGAGTTTTGAGGAGGGGCATGATCCGGATGTGGTGCGGATATCGGTCCAATCCGTGGTGGATGCGGGCGTGAAGCTTGGGTCAGATACCAGCGTTGACGCGGTCTTTTTAAGCTGCACAAATTTGCGCACCAGAGAGGCGATCCCTTTGATTGAGGCAGAGATTAAAAAGCCTGTTTTGTCGAGCAATCAGGCGCTGGCGTGGCATATGAAGGCACTCTCTGGCGAAATGTCCAAGGTTGGACACATAGTTAAATAGTTGATTTTATTATATTTAAAAATTTCAGCGATTTTTTTTGTAAGGGACGGTGGTTTCTTGGTGATGCGTGAAATCACGCATTCTACAGAGGAGGAAAAACTGAGAATTTCACTTTTTTATTTTCTCTGAAATACCAGCCAAGCTGCTTGATGGATGCCCCCGACCATCCCAAAGGGCTTTTTCGGGACTTTGTTCGCATTGAAACCCTGCCAGCGACGGGGTGGTTTGGTGAGGGAAGGCCTCTCGTTTCGATGCAATCCTATTGTGGCTGAGATAAACTGCCTCGGACTTAATTAACCCCACGCCGCCCTCGGTTAGCCGCGCACTCTAGGATATACACCATTTTAACAGCCACTATCCGCCAAGATTTTATACATCAACCCCAAGAAATGGCGTTTAAATTGGCAAAGCTTGCACATCTTTCCCCGCATCAAAAAAATTCGTCGAATTACCGCTTGCAAGCCCATCCCTGATTTCGTTTACTCGCGCTCGTGAAAAGCGCCAGCAAGGGTCGCGTCACAGGGAGAAAAAATTGGCTGCCAAAAAAAGCGATACTGCTTTTGTAAAATTCGATCGCGTTCAGAAATCCTATGATGGCGAGGTTCTGGTCGTCAAAGATTTGAATCTGGAAATTGCAAAAGGGGAATTTTTGACGATGTTGGGGCCCTCGGGCTCTGGCAAAACGACATGCCTGATGATGCTGGCGGGGTTTGAAACTGCAACCCATGGCGACATTTTGTTGGACGGCCAACCGATCAATAATATTCCGCCCTATAAACGTGGTATTGGCATGGTGTTTCAAAACTATGCCTTATTTCCGCATATGACCGTGGCCGAAAACCTGTCCTTCCCATTGGAGGTCCGCAAGCTGGGCAAAGCCGAGCGGGAAGAGAAGGTCAAACGCGCCCTTGATATGGTCCAAATGGGGGATTTTGACGGGCGGCGTCCGGCACAACTGTCAGGGGGCCAACAGCAACGGATCGCACTGGCCCGCGCCTTGGTGTTTGAACCGCAATTGGTTTTGATGGACGAGCCACTGGGCGCGCTGGACAAACAATTGCGCGAACATATGCAGTATGAAATCAAACATTTGCATGAACGTTTGGGGGTCACGGTGGTCTATGTGACCCATGACCAGTCCGAGGCGCTGACGATGTCAGATCGCGTGGCGGTGTTTGATGACGGGATTATTCAACAACTTTCTACACCAGATGATCTGTATGAACGGCCGGAAAATGCCTTTGTTGCGCAGTTTATCGGCGAGAATAACAAGCTGTTTGGCACGGTCGAGAAGATCAGTGGAAAAACAGCAAATGTGAAATTGGATAGCGGCGCATCGGTCGAAGCTTTGGCGGTGAATTGCGGCGACGCAGGTGCACGCACAACCCTGTCGATACGACCAGAGCGGGTGACGATTGGTGGCAAGAAAAGCAAAAACACCGCATCTGCAAAAGTCGAAGAGCTGATTTATCTGGGCGATCATATTCGCTGTCGGTTGAATGTACATGATAACGACGAATTCATCGTGAAGGTCCCGAATGCAGCGGGGCATACACATCTGAAAGAAGGTCAAACGACCCAAGTCTCTTGGGTCAAAGAGGATTGTCGCGCGCTAGATGCATAAGCGCGTGCTTTGGGGTTAAGCCTGATCCCCTAAAACACTCGGGCGATAACATGGGAGTTATATTATGAAAATGAAATCGATCCTGCTTGGCTCGGCCCTTGGTGCATTTGTTGCCGGTGCTGCGGTTGCAGAGTCTATTACAGTTGTGTCTTGGGGCGGTGCTTACACCAAGTCTCAGGTCGAGGCGTATCACAAGCCTTGGATTGCCTCGACGGGCAACCAGATTGTATCTGAAGACTACAATGGTGGTTTGGCAGAGGTCAAAGCACAAGTGGAAGCGGGCAATGTCACGTGGGATGTTGTTGATGTTGAATTCTCTGACGCGGTGCGCGGCTGTGATGAAGGTCTGTTGGAAGAGATTGATCATTCGATCCTACCTGCAGGTGCAGATGGTACGCCAGCGGTTGATGACTTTATCGAAGGTGCGCTGCCCGATTGTGCGGTTGCCAATATCGTTTGGTCGACTGTTTTTGCCTATGATACATCTAAAACATCTGGTGTGAGCGGGATTGCTGATCTGTTTGACACAGCGAAATTCCCAGGCAAGCGCGGCCTGCGTAAGAACCCAAAATCTTTGCTTGAAATGGCATTGATGGCAGACGGCGTTCCGGCGGCAGATGTCTATGAGGTGCTTGGCACAGACGAAGGTGTGGATCGCGCATTTGCCAAGCTTGATACCATCAAAGACGATGTTGTTTGGTGGGAAGCGGGCGCACAACCGCCACAGCTTTTGGCCGATGGCGAGGTTGTTATGACCACAGCTTATAATGGTCGTATCTTCAACGCTGTTGCGTCCGAAGGTCAGCCATTTGAGGTCAACTGGGACGGTCAAATTCTGGACTTCGACCTTTGGGTAATCCCAAAAGGTGCGAAGAACATGGAAGCAGCGCTGGACTTCATTTCGTTCTCGACGGATACGCAGCGTTTGGCAGATCAAGCCTCTTGGATCTCTTACGGTCCGGCGCGGAAATCTTCTGGCCCATTGGTTGGTAAGTTCCATGACGGCACAGTCGAGATGGGACCACATATGCCAACAGCAGCTGATAACCTTGGCAATGCGCTTGTGAACAATTTTGAGTTCTGGGCCGATAACCAAGACGAGTTGAACGAGCGGTTCAACGCTTGGTTGGCTGGCTAATCAGTCTTTTGTAGGGGCGGCGTTGCTGCCCCTACCTTTCCCCGGGGACGCTTATATGAATACCAATATCACAGCCGCAGATGGCACGCCGCTGAAGCGCAAGCTGGCCCAAGCGCTGTTTAAAAGCCGATTGCGCGCCTTTGGCTTGGTTGCACCTTTGTTGGCATTCATATTGGCCTCTTTCATCCTTCCCATTGTGCTTCTACTGTGGAATTCGGTGCATGATCCGCGCTATTCAGAGTTGATGCCGATGTCGACCGAGGCTTTGAAATCTTGGGACGGGGCATCTGAACCAAGCGAAGAGATGTATGCAGCCATGGTCGCGGATTTGGTTGTCGCGCGTGAGAATAAGACGATTGGACAGGTTGCAACGCGCGTGAACCGCGAATTGTCTGGCGCACGTTCGCTGTTCACATCATCCGCGCGGAAAGCCAAAAAATTAGAAGCGCCTTTCAAGGACGCGCTGATTGATGTCAAAGATGATTGGGCGGATATTGAGGTTTGGAAAGCCGTTAAGGTTGCCAGCCGCGCCTATACACCGGCCTATGTTGCCGCAGCCCTCGACCGCAAATTGCTGGCCGATGGCACGATTATCCAACAGGACGAAGAGCGGCGCATTCACATCAAACTGTTTTTGCGCACGCTTGAGATTTCGTTTGTCGTGACGCTGGCCTGTTTGGTGTTGGGCTATCCAATTGCCTATCTTCTGTCGACCCTGCCCTTGCGCACGTCAAACTTGCTGTTGATCCTTGTGCTGCTGCCATTTTGGACCTCGCTGCTGGTGCGGACCACCAGTTGGATTGCGATGTTGCAAGCCCAAGGGGTGATGAATGATCTGTTTGTGGCTTTTGGGGTGACCACGGATGATCAGAGGTTTAGTTTGATCTACAACAAAACCGGCACATTGATTGCAATGGTGCATATCTTGCTGCCCTTTATGATCCTGCCGCTTTATTCGGTGATGAAGACTATCCCACCATCCTATGTGCGTGCTGCCAAATCCATGGGGGCCACAAATTGGACCGCGTTCTGGCGGATTTATTTTCCGCAATCGGTCCCGGGGATTGGTGCGGGCGCCCTGCTCGTGTTCATTCTTGCGATTGGATATTACATCACGCCCGCCTTGGTGGGTGGCCAAGATGGGCAGATGATTTCCAATATCATTGATTTCCATATGCGACGATCCCTCAATTGGAACCTTGCTGCCGCTTTGGGGTTGGTATTGCTGATCTTTGTGTTGTTCCTGTTCTGGATTTACGACCGCATTGTCGGCATCGATAATATGAAGCTGGGTTAGGCGATGGACGGTCAATATAGATATATTCCGCCTGAACCGCCGACATGGTTTCCATTGGCTTGGACCGGTGGGTTGGGTGCAATCATCGGATTGCTGACCGCGCAAGGGGATAAGGGATTGATGGTCCCCTATTTACTGGCAGGTGCGGTGATTTTTGCAGCCCTGAGTTATGTTGCGTCGCATTTCATTCCAAAACGGATCTTAGCGCGTGTGTTTTGTGCGCTTGTATTGGCCGTGGCGGGCGGCGTTGTGTTTGGCGGCGGTTATGCGTTGCTTATTGGTGTCCTTGGCTGGGTTTTAGGGGGATATGCGCAATGGCTAAAAACCGGTGAATATCGGTTGAACTTGCCGCCCTATGCGACCAGTGGCGAGGTGTTGTGGTTCTATTCTTTCCGCGCGATTTGTGCAGCCATCTTCCTATTCCTGATCACACCGATCATTATTCTGATCCCGCTTTCGTTTAACCAACAGCCTTATTTCAGCTTCACGCCTGAGATGCTGAGCTTAAACCCAGAAGGGTATAGCCTGCGCTGGTATTGGGATATTTTGCGCAATGGCATGGCTGCGCCTGACGCGATCCAAGGCTGGTGGGCCGATATGTGGCAGAATGCGCAATGGGTCCGGTCGATCAAAAACTCTTTTTGGATTGGAATTTGGGCAACATTGCTGTCGACATCTGTGGGCACGCTGGCGGCAATTGGTCTTAGCCGATCTGAGATGCCATGGCGGCGTCCGATTATGGCGATCCTGATCTCGCCTATGATCGTGCCCTTGGTGATCACAGCATCGGGCATGTTCTTCTTCTACAGCCAAATCGGGCTGGCAAAGACCTATTTCGGTTTGATTTTGGCCCATGCGGTTCTGGGCACACCCTTCGTCATTATCACCGTGACCGCAACGCTGGTGGGTTTTGACCAATCCCTGACACGCGCGAGTGCCAATATGGGCGCAGGACCGATCCGGACCTTTTTTAAGGTTCAGATGCCGCTGATCTTGCCCGGGGTTATATCGGGCGCGCTGTTTGCCTTCATCACCAGCTTTGATGAAGTTGTCGTCGTGCTACAGGTTGCAGATGTGCAGCAACGCACAATCCCGCGTCAGATGTTCTCTGGCTTGCGCGAACAGATTAGCCCGACAATCTTGGCTGTCGCGACAATATTGGTGATCATTTCAATCTTCTTGTTGACGGCTGTTGAGTTGTTGCGCCGCCGGTCAGAGCGGTTGCGGGGGCTGTCGCCGGGCTGATAAAAAGCGCGCGGTCCTGAGGATCAAGCCAGCAATTTACCCGTTGTTTCACGCGCCACCAATGTGGCGGCAATATAGGTTGAATTCACCGGAAGATTGGGTTCGTTCAAACGCGTCAATATTGTTTGCGCCAGTAGATGGCCAAGTTGATACGGCCGCACAGCCATCGTGCTGAGGCTGGGTGTGGCGAGGCCCGCATCCTGAATATCGTCAAAGCCGATCACCGAAATATCTTGACCGGGCAGCAATCCCAGTTTTTGCATTGCATGGCATGCCCCAAGGGCGACCACGTCGCCATTGCACACCAAGCCTGTGATATCTGGGCGTTCTTTATGTAGTGCCAACATTGCGTTCATTCCCGCCAGTTTGTCGTCGGCAGCGTCCCAAATGATGGGTGCACCCAATCCGTTGGCTTTCATAATATTCGTATATCCACGAATACGCTCTTGGCGCACATCGACATCTGCTTCGCCACCAAAATAAGCGATCTTGGAATGGCCAAGACTGACCAAATGCTGGGTGGCGGTTTCTATGGCGCGTCGGTTTTCTATACCGACATGATCAAACGTCCCAAATGCAAATTTGCGTAAGAACGTCACAACTGGGAGTTGGTGCGCATGCAACAAATCCGCGACCGATTGGGGTGTGTCCTGTGAGGGCACCCAAATCAAACCACCGCGCGAATTGCGAATGAACGCTTCTAAATTCCGTCTTTGCCGATCCAAGTCATCTTGGCTGTCTAAGATGGACACCAGATAGCCCTTGGATTCCAACAGATCGCTGACACCGCTGATCACCTCTGCGTTGAAAGGGTTCGCGATCCTTTGGATAATCATTCCGATTTCTTTTTTCGCGCCGGAGCGCATGGAAACCGCGCGGTCATCTGGGACGTAATGCAGTTTTTGGGCCGCTTCTTGCACCCTTTTGCGGGTATTTTCAGAAATACGGCCCGTTCCACGCAAAACCTGACTGGCGGTTGCAACAGATACGCCTGCACGATTGGCAACATCTTGAAGTTTCGGCCTGTTTCTCATCTTTCCAGCGCAAATTTTCTTGACTCTAGGTATAACGTTATATCAACTTTGATGAATAGACTCAATTTTGAGTCCGATGTGGTCCTGTCTTGGCCACTTTGTTTCATGGGAGGAAAACATGACATTCAAAATGAAAGTAGCAGGCGCTGTATCTGGCCTTGCTGTATTGCTTTCGACGAGCATCGCATCCGCTGATGTATTGTTCTGGTCCACACAAGCAAAACCTGTTGAAGAGGCGCAAGCGATGCGCGAGCAGGTTCTTGCAGGTCATTCTGACGCGGTTGACTATCAGCCAAATGATGGTGGTCCGTGGTTGACGCGTTTGAAAGCGGAATTGGAAGCGGGATCAGGATCAATCGGCATGCTTGGCGCATTGCACGGTGACTTTTCCGCGATGAATGCGGATGATCTGGTTGATATGGATCTGGGTGGCGCATCTGTGTCGGCAACTTTTGCTGATCTTGCAAAACTTGGTACAGATAGCATGCAGTATATTCCGTGGATGCAAGCCAGCTATATCATGGCTGCAAACAAAAAAGCGCTAGAGCATCTGCCAGCGGGTGCAGATATCGACGCCTTAACTTATGATCAGTTGATCGAATGGTCGGCAAATGTTGCAGCAGCGACAGGCGGAAATAAATTTGGTTTCCCCGCGGGTCCAAAGGGTTTGAAGCACCGCTTCTTCCAAGGGTACCTTTACCCATCCTATACTGACGGTGTGGTGCGGACTTTCGCATCTGACAAAGCTGTCGGTGCATGGGAAAAGATGCGCGAGCTTTGGGCGGTGACGCATCCGGGCTCTACAAACTTCTCGTTCCTACAGGAACAGCTGTTGTCTGAAGACGTTTGGATCGCATTTGATCACACATCACGTCTTGCCGGTGCGTTTAACGAGCGCCCAGATGACTTTGTGGCCTTCCCAGCGCCTGCGGGTCCTGAGGGTCGCGGATTTATGCCAGTTATCGCAGGCATCGCGATCCCACGCACGGCACCTGACATGGATGCGGCAAAAGCACTTGCGGCTTATATGTTGAAGCCAGAGACGCAAATCGCAACGCTGCGCGCCACAAACTTCTTCCCAGTTGTTGATGTGGAGCTTCCAGCGGATCTGCCGCCTGCGGTTCAAGCAGCCGGTGGTGCGGTTGCAAAAATGTCTGGTTCTGCGGATGCAAATCCGGGTCTTCTGCCAGCGGGTCTTGGCGATAAGGGTGGTGATTTCAGCCGTCTTTATGTCGACGCGTTTGAGCGGATCGTTCTTGCAGGTCAAGACATTCGCACGGTTCTGGACGACATGAAGCCAGCCCTTCAGGCGATTATGGACGAGTCTGGTGCACCTTGCTGGGCACCTGATGCGCCGTCTGACGGACCTTGCCCTGTCGAATAAGTGACAGCTTAAAACAAAAGGATCGGGCTGCCCGAGAGCCCGATCCCCCAACATCGTTCGCTGCCATATGAACCCGCGTCTGCTTCCATATTTGCTGATATTGCCAGTCACGCTGTTTTTATGCGCGTTCTTTTTGTATCCGTTTATTTTGGTCGCCCAACAGGCCTTTACCCAAGGTGCTGGATTTACCTTAGACAATTTCAGAGACGTCTTTAGCCATTGGAAATTTCCAATCTCATTTCGAAACACCTTGCTTCTTGCCGCAGCCGTTGTGCCGGTTCAATTGGCGCTTGCCTTGCTGATGGCCACAATGGTCAACCGCATGCAGCGCGGGCGCGACATTGTGCTTTATATTTGGACGATCCCGCTTGGGATTTCCGATCTTGCCGCCGGTATCATCTGGCTTGCAATTTTTGAACAATCCGGGTTTTTAAACTCGATGCTGAATGGGCTGGGTGTGATCGATGGGCCCATCGGATTTTTGACCTTTCAAAACCCATTCATCGTTTTCCTAGCGATTGCTTTGGCTGAAATCTGGCGCGCGACCGCGATCATGCTTGTGATCCTTGTGGCCGGTATTGGGTTGATTCCAAAAGAATATTACGAAGCGGCAGAGGTTTTCGGTGCGTCACCTTGGCAGCGCTTTTTGCGTATTACATTGCCGCTATTGCGGCCTTCACTGCAAACCGCGCTGGTGCTGCGTGTTATTCTGGCCTTTGAGATTTTTGCCGTAGTCGCCGCACTTGGCGGCACCTTGTTCCCGGTTTTGATGGGCGAGACATATACCTATCAGTTTGATCTGTTGAACAGTGGTGGAGCTGCCGCGATTGCGCTGGTTATTCTTGGCATCTCTATCGCCTTCACGCTGGTTATTTTGCGTATCCTTCGCGTGCCAAAAGGGGCGCAGATATGAGCGAGGTGACCGAGGCCCAAACAACAGATGCGCGCAAGGCGGGGCGGTTTTTATTCTGTGCGACAGCTTTTCTGTTATGCGCTTGGGTCTTGGTTCCGATCTATCTGTTGTTGGTCAACACACTGTCCTCGCCCGAGGCGGTGAATGCGTATCCCAAAAGCTTCTTCCCTGAATTTGATTTGGGAAGCTTGGAGTTCTTTGCCGGTTTTGCAGGTATGCTATCGGCGTTAAAAAACTCTATTTTGGTGGCCGGCATCACGATGATCATGTCGATCGCGATTGGTGCGCCAGCGGGCTATGCGCTGTCGCGATTTGATTTCAAAGGCAAAGAGTTGTTTCGCTTGCTGATCTTAATGACACGCGCCTTCCCGCTACCGCTTTTGGCGTTACCGCTGGCTGTTATGTTCATTCGGACAGGGCTTGACGATACAGTCTTTGGACTTGCCTTGGTGCATACAACGCTGGCGATCCCATTTGCGGTTTTGATCACCTTTTCGCTTTTCTCGGGCATTCCGAAAGAGCTGGAAGAAGCGGCTTGGACATTGGGATGCACAAGATTATCGGCGTTTAATCAAGTCGTATTGCCGTTGATCTTACCCGGCATTACGGCGTCTGCGATCTTTGCATTTGTTATTTCTTGGAACGAGGTTTTTGCCGCGGCGGTTTTGACGATTGAAAACAGAACACTGACCGCATTCCTGTTGCAGAATTTGGACACGTCCCCAATTCACCTGAAATTTGCGGGCGGCTTTATACTGGTTGTGCCTGCGCTGATCTTCATCTTTGCGGTGCGCAAATACTTATTCGCAATGTGGGGCATCGCCAATAGATGAGGACACAGAATGGCTGATATCAAAATCAAAAATGTGGCGAAGAATTTTGGGGATTTCCAAGCACTTCATTCGATCGACCTCGATATTTCGGATCAGGAATTTATGGTTCTATTGGGCGCATCAGGCTGCGGAAAGTCAACTCTGCTGCGCATCATTGCAGGGTTAGAGGAAGCAAGCCAAGGTGAGGTTTGGATTGGCGATCGCCGGATCGATCATCTGGCCCCGCGTGACCGTGGCATCGCGATGGTGTTTCAAAACTACGCCGTGTTCCCGCATCTGACTGTGGCCGGAAATATCGGCTTTGGCCTGAAAATGGCGAAGGTTGATGCGGCTGAAATTAAAAAACGTGTCGAACGCACAGCAGAGCTGATGCATATCGAACAGCTTCTTGGGCGGTTTTCGGGTGAGTTATCGGGCGGGCAGCGCCAACGTGTGGCGGTTGCACGCGCGCTTGCAATGGAGCCCGATGTGATCTTGATGGACGAGCCCTTATCCAATTTGGACGCCCTGCTGCGCCTTGAAATGCGCGCAGAGCTGAAGGGCGTTTTGGCAGAAAGTAAAACGACCGCAATTTACGTGACCCATGATCAGGTCGAGGCGATGAGCCTCGCAGATCGTATTTCTGTGATGAATGGCGGGCGGATTGTTCAAAATTCCTCGCCGATTGAGGTCTACCGAAACCCGGCGGAGCGTTTTGTGGCCAGCTTTATTGGAAATCCGCCAATGAACTTCTTGCCTGCCACATCAACTGCTGCGGGAAAATGGAAGGTTGCGGGACAGACCATTTCTGGCCCGAAATCGAAATCCAAAAAGCTGGAATTCGCCATTCGCCCCGAAGATCTGACGATTTCCAAAACCGGGTTTGAAGCACTGATCGATGTTGTCGAGCCGCTTGGCGCGCATTTGTTGGTGACGTGCACCGTTGATGGGCATTTGTTCCGCGCGGTTTTGGATAGTGATCTTAAAATCTCTCGGGGTGAGAAAATTAAACTTTCCCCTGTTAAAAATCGTGCGCGTTGGTTTGACCCAAAATCGGAAAAGGCTGTTGTGTAAATGTCTGATCGTATCATTGAAAAAGCTGCTGAGATTCTCAGGAAAAATGACCTTGGAACGTACACGGTGCCTACCCATGGTTTATACCCGTTTCAATGGAATTGGGACAGCTGCCTGACGGCATTGGGACAAGCCTATAGCGATGAGAAACGCGCCTGGACAGAGATTGAGACCCTGTCTGATCATCAATGGGAAGATGGCATGGTGCCCCATATCATCTTTCACAAAGAAGATGATGGGTATTTCCCGGGGCCAGAGGTTTGGGGCACAAACAGGCCCACACCGACATCTGGCATAACACAGCCACCCGTTGCAGGATTTGCGGTGCAAAGGCTGTTTGAACGCGCAAAAGACCGAAGCGCGGCTGAGGTCAAAGTGCGACAACTGCTGCCCAAAATTCATAAATGGCACAAATGGTTCTATGAAACCCGCGATCCAAATGCGACGGGGTTGGCCGCAATTATTCACCCCTGGGAAACCGGCCGGGATAATTCCATCGATTGGGACGCGCCGTTTGACCGGGTGCCAACCGACGGCGTTGTCCCGTTCCAGCGTCGGGATGTTCAGCACGCCAATCCAGAGCACCGTCCGACCGAGGCACAATATCAAAGATATATTTGGCTGGTGCAGCATTTCAGGTCATTGGGCTGGGACAACACAAAGCTACATGATGCGTCCCCGTTTCAAGTGGTTGACCCTGGGTTTAACGCGATCCTGTTGCGATCCATTCAAGCATTAAAAGCCCTAGCGGAGATATTTGGCGAGGCTGAAATCGCGAATGAATCACAAGAAATGTTGGAATTCGGACTTTCTGCGTTGGAAACGCTTTGGTCCGATAAATTTGGTCAGTATCTTTGCCATGACCGCAAACGGAATGCGCCCATCGAAAGACCATCCATCGGCGGGCTGATACCGTTATTTGCACCGATCCCAAAGGCGCGTGTCGATGCGCTTTCAAGGACTATTCTTTCACTGGCTGAACGCACAGATTTCCTTGTTGCAAGCCATGATCCTAAAGATGCGGCATTTGATGCGAAGCGCTATTGGCGGGGTCCAGTATGGTTGATCGTGAACTATATGATCTCGGACGGGCTGTTGAATGCGGGGCAGACAGAGCTGGCCGCGCGCATTGAAGCGGACAGTTTGCGCTTGATCGAAGAAAGTGGTTTTGCGGAATATTATGATCCAATTACGGGCGAGGCTTGTGGCGGGGGACAATTCACATGGACCGCGGCCATGGTCATCGAATTCCTATCAAAAGCCAAAGCCGTCGCATGAAGCGATCCCGTATAAACGAGATCATGGCAGCAGCAGATGAGATGATCCGCAGCTTTGGCTTTACCCTGCCGCCCTTTGCCTATTGGTCACCAGAAGAATTCAAGAATAACAAAGATGCCGCGTCGCGCATTATCGACGCACGCTGTGGGTGGGACATCACGGATTATGGTGCGGGTAACTTTGATCAGATGGGCTTGTTCCTGTTCACGCTGCGAAATGGGCGTTTGGACGATCTGCAACGCGGCGGCGGGATGTGTTATGCAGAAAAGCTGCTGATTTCGCGCCATGATCAACTGTCGCCGATGCATACCCATGTGATTAAGGCCGAAGACATTATCAACCGCGGGGGGGCGACCTTGGTTGTGGAACTTTTCGGCAGCGATCGTGATGGTAATTTTGACGAGACTGCCGGCGGTGTGGTGTTTTGTGATGGGATAGAGCGCCCGTTTGCGGCAGGCGAAAAACTGATGCTGTCACCAGGTGAAAGCGTGACGTTGATGCCAGGGGATTGGCATGCGTTTTGGGGCGAAAGCGGCGATGTTTTGATCGGCGAAGTCTCGACCGTTAACGACGATGAGACCGATAATATTTTCCGAGAACCGATTGGCAGATTTGCAAATATCGTAGAAGATGAAGCACCCAAACATTTGCTGGTCAGTGATTACGCGCAGTATTTGGCGGGATAAATTGTCCTTCGAAAGATAGGACACGCAAAAGAGCGCAGCGGTGTGATGGAAAGCGTCTGGTCAACAAACTTGCGCGGGAAATCATCGAATGTTAGGTGGATTTTGAGTTGAGCGACGCCCCAAGTACTAGACCATCCAGCGATTGGGGCGCTGATTTTGGCCACCTGCCATGATAAAAGGATACTCAAATTGACACGCGTATTGGTTCCATCTGGGGCATTGGGGTTGAATTACGACAAGGTCGCGCTTCAACGTGGTTTGGATATGAATCCCGATATTATTGCCGTGGATGGTGGGTCGACGGATTCTGGCCCTGCATATTTGGGACAAGGTGTGTCGAAATATTCCCGCGCCTCGACGAAGCTGGAATGGGCCGGGTTGATGGAGGCGCGCGCGCAGGCAGGCGTACCATTGGTGATTGGAACCGCGGGCACATGCGGGACGGACGACACCGTGGATTGGATGTTTGACATCACCAAAGAGATCGCAGCGGAGCTGGGGCAAAAGGTGAAGGTCGCGCTTCTTTATTCGTCGCAAGACCCGAAAGTAATTGCCGCACAAATGGACCAGATCATCCCCCTGCCCGGCGCCAAGGAGGTTTCAGTGGGTGATATTGAAACCTGCGAAAATATTGTGGCCCTTGCAGGTGCGGAGCAAGTGCAAGCCGCGATCAATACGGGCGCGGATATTATCATCGCGGGGCGCACGACGGATACGGCGATTATTGCGGCCCTGCCCCTTCAAAATGGCGATCATGCAGGTGCGGCTTGGCATGGGGCCAAGATCGGTGAATGTGGGGCGCTATGTGCAACCAATCCGCAATCGGGTGTGATTATCGTGGAGTTTGACAAAACCGGTTTTACGATTGTGCCGCTGGCCGATGGGGCGCATGCCAGTCCCCATACAGTATCGGCCCATATGTTATATGAAAATTCAGACCCGTTTATCCTGACGGAACCCGGTGGTGTTTTGGATGTGACCGATGCCAGCTATCAGGCATTGGACGAAACGCGTGTGCGTGTGGAAGGGTCGGAATGGAAGGTTGCAGATGTCTATACAGTCAAGCTAGAGGGCGCGCGGCAGGAGGGATTTCAAACCGCGATGCTGTCGCTGATCCGCAATCCTGATTATGTGGCGCATGCGCAGAAATGGGCCGCAGATATCCACGAAAAATGCAGTGCGAAAGTCATGGATCGGTTGGGTCTGGGCGCGGATGCGTTTTCGATCACCCTTCATGTGATTGGTCAAAATGCCACTTTGGGCGCGCTTGAAACCAAAACAGGGACCGCACCAGAGGCCGGTGTCTTGGGTGTGGTCACGGCGCAAAGTGAAGATATCGTGGCTGAGATTTCAAAAATGCTGGACCCGTATATGCTGCACCACCCGCTGACGAAAGAAGAAGAACAACCCACATTTGCGTTTCCGTTTTCGCCCGCCGCGATACCGCGCGGGAAAATATTTGGGTTTTGTTTGCATCATGTGCTGCCGCTTGCGGACCCAATGGATGCCTTTCGCTTGGAGGTACATGAGCTTGGCTAAAGTCGCTGATATCGTCAAAAAAACGCGGTCGAAAAATGCGGGGCCGTTTTGGCTGACAATTGATATTTTTTGCGGTTCAGATGCTGCGTTTGCAAGAGTCTGTTCGGGGCTAAAAACAGAGGCAGTTGCGGCTGTTTTGGGTGCAAATACGCAAGAGCTGAAACGTTTTGATATTGCAGATCTGAACGTTGTAAAGTTCAGTCTTCCGCGCCCACATATTCAAGGCAGCTTACATGACACGGATATGCATGGCGCATCTTACGCCAATCTTATTGCGGAGTTGGAATTGGACTGAGGCTTCGTAACGACGCGAAAATGATGTGGGCTTATTCCTGCAAAATCGCATCTTCCCACGCCGATAGAAATCTTTGCCGTTTATATTCATCAAGGAAAATCAGCAGGCCGGGATCAATCGGGATGCGCCGAACAGCGTCTTCAACCGAAGACAAATCCGCGCTGAGCGGTGAAAGCGGCGAAGAACTCGTCGCCCCGCCCGCCCAAGCAATATCAATAAGATAGTCGATGAAGCGGGCCGCTTCTGCCTTATTTTCTGCCGTTGCAGGGATCAACACAGTGCGCATCATAACAGTGGTAAAATCTTGGGGATAGATGACGATGAATTTGCCCGCGTCTTCGCGTGACAGCGCATAAGTGGCCAGCGCATTATAGGCCACCAACAAATCACCGCTGGCAATATCGTTAAGCATGTCGGATGTACAACAATACAATTTGGCATCTAATCCACCCATAACTTCGGTCAATCGCCAATAAACCTCGGACGTTCTGGAATCTTGTGTTGCAAAGAGATACCCAGCGCCTGACTTTCTAAGGTCATAAGTGCCAACCCGCCCAGCAAAGCGATCAGGATTGTCCCTGAGAATTTCAATCAGGTCTTGGCGTGTTTTAGGCAGTTTTAAGCCATCAAATGCAGCGGCTGACAGAACAATCGCAGCAGGTTCTTGTGTGAAGGCAAAAACCTCTTGGCGCCAGCGCGCCCAATCTGGCATCGCATTTGTCGCATCGGATTGATGGGCGCTGGTCAGGCTGTCATTGGCGAGTTTGGTTTGTAAATCCATGGCGCTGGAAATAGCCAGATCAAACGTCTCCTCATTTTCAGAAATGGCTGTCATAAGATCAGAAGAGCTGACAACAACATAGTCAATCGCAATGCCTGTATTTCGTGTCAGAAAATCCTCGATCACTTTGCGAAAGAAATTTGTATCTGCTGTTGAAATAATTTTTAGAACGATTGGCGCGTTTTGAGGCCCAAGATAAATTCGATCCTCGATGTCATAGGCCCAAAGCCGCCATGGCAGAAGAATTATAAAGAGGGAAATAATAAAGTAGCGCATGCGCCAATGTCCTTGTTGTTGTGAAGTTTTAATTCGCCTACATGCGCACGCGCCACATCTGCTGCGATGGTCAATCCAAGCCCTGATCCGATGATACCATCGACATTTTCACCGCGTTGAAACCTGTTGGTCAATTCAGGAATATTATCCGCTTTGAAGCCGCGACCCTGATCTTGGATTTGAACACTGGCCCTGGCGCCTTGATGGTTCACACTGATCGACACGTCGCTTTCGGGCGGCGAATATTTGATCGCATTGTCCAACAGGTTTCGAAGCGCACTTTGGATCAAAATCGGGTCACCTTCGATTGTCACATTGGGGTTCGTGGTCAGTTTCAACTCAATATCGCGCAAGTCTGCAATCGGTGTCAGGCGGTCAACAAGCTCTGTCGCCAACTCGCCCAAATCTATTTTTTCACGTTCCAGATCATCCGCGCGCAACGTGACCATCGCATGATCTAACATTTGACCTGCGGCGCGGCTGCTTTCGTCAATGGCCCGGATCATTTCCCACAAGGCCTCGCGGTTTTCCTCTTTTTGAACACGCAAAAGCGTGGCTTCGGCATGGGTGCGCACAGTTGCCAAGGGTGTGCGCACGCGGTGGGCCGCATCGGCGATAAATTCCTCTGTCCGCGATAGTGATTTGCGCAACCGGTCCATAAATCCGTTCAGCGCAACCACCAATGGCTCCATCTCTACAGGCACAGGGGCGGCCACGGGTCGAAGCTCGTTTGGTCCACGACGTCCAACAGAATCTGTCATGCGAATAAGCGGGCTGACGGTTGCGCGTTCAGAGATTAACGCCAGCAAAACCACCAAAGCAAAGACGCCAAGCCCTGCGGAGACCGCCACGGTAAAAATGCGAGACAGCAGCGCATTTTGGCCGTCCAGTGTTTGCGCAACGGCGACGCTTATAACTGTCGGGCTTCCTGCAACCGAAACGATGCGGTCCAGTTCCACCAATCGGACAGGCTGTTCTTCAAAACGCAGTGTTACATAATTTTCAGTAAGCTGCGCCTTTTCGGGCCGTGGTAGGTCTTTGTAACCGGTCAGAAACTCTTCATTCGCGCGGATCGCGTAGAACACGCGATCATCCGCATCGTTACTGAGCATTGAAAAAGCTGCATATAGCAGGTCCAGATTCAGCTCTCCGTTTTCGACCGACACCGCATCCAATATCGAAGTCGCAGAGGCTTTAAGAATATTATCTTGGCTTTCTTCAGCCAAATTCACCGCAAAATTCTGAAACGTAAAAAATAGTCCAAGCGAGAGGATCACAGCACCACTGAGCAAGATCAGCAAAAGTCTACGCCGAATCGAGCCGCTGACATTTGGATAGCGTTTCATGTAATGACCAACATGTAACCCATGCCGCGGATTGTTTGAATTTCGACCCGCGTGCCTTTGAGGTGCTTGCGAAGGCGACCAACATATACTTCGATTGCGTTTTCGGTGACGTCTTTGTCATAAGAAAACAAACGATCTACCAGTTTTGATTTTGCAAAAATCTGTTCTGGTGCATTTGCAAATATCTCAAATAAGCGCAGCTCTCGGTTGCGCAGCTTTAGACGCCCGTCTTGGGTTTTCAATGTGCCAGAAAGGGAATCAAATTCAATATCCCCCAATCGACTGACATTGCCCCGATCCCCACGCTTGCGCCGCAAAACAGCGCGGCATCGCGCCTCTAGCTCTGTAAAATCAAAGGGTTTTATAATGTAATCATCCGCACCCAAATCCAGCATGCCAACACGGTCAGACACTTCTGATCGGGCGGTGGTGACGATAACAGGGGTCGTATCACTTGACTGTGTATGGGTTTTTAAAAAGCTTCGTCCATCCCCATCTGGCAGCATAATATCGAGTAAAATGAGGTCGTAATCCGACGCAGTGATAAACAATTTTGCGTCTTCTAAGCTGGCTGCGTGATCGACAACATGCCCGTCGATGGTCAAACGCCCAATGGTTGCATTGGCGAGGTTTTGGTTGTCTTCGATCAACAGAAACCGCATGTGACGGTCGAATCTCCCCTGTTTGTCAGGTTTATGTCAGCTTTAAGGGCTTAATTTACTTGTGATTGGCGGCATAGCTGGCCGCTGTCAATATGGAGGAAAAAAATGAACTTAGTAAAGTTGACGCGTCGCGCCATGATGGCAGCGACGGTGGCGGCCATGTCCGTTGGTGCACCCGCACTTGCAGATGGCCATAAAGTTGTCGATAGCATCCACTTCTTAATCCCAGGTGGTGCCGGCGGTGGTTGGGATGGTACAGCGCGCGGCACAGGCGAAGCTTTGACGAAAGCTGGACTGGTCGGCTCTGCATCTTATGAAAATATGTCTGGCGGCGGCGGCGGTAAGGCGATTGGTTTCTTGATCGAAAATGCCGATAGTCAGCATGGAACACTGATGGTGAACTCAACACCCATCGTTATTCGGTCTTTGACAGGTGTGTTTCCACATAACTTCCGCGATCTAACATTGGTGTCGGGCACAATTGGCGATTATGCGGCACTTGTTGTTGCAGCCGATAGTGGCATGAATTCTATGGCAGATTTGGTCGCGGCGTATAATGCCGATCAGTCAGGTACGGCAATTGGTGGCGGTTCTGTTCCAGGCGGTATGGACCATTTGGTGGCAGCCATGGTGATGGAAGCGGCAGGTGCGGATGCGACAGCCGTGAAATACATCCCCTATGACGGCGGCGGTGTTGCCATGGCGGGTCTGCTGTCTGGTGAAATCCAAGCACTTTCAACCGGGTTTTCTGAAGCGGTTGCATTGGCCGAAGCGGGTGAAGTCAAAATCATTGGTGTCACATCTGACGCACGTGTGGATGCCGCACCCGATGCGATGACCATGAAAGAGCAAGGCATCGATACTACATTTGTAAACTGGCGCGGGTTCTTTGCAGCACCTGGTTTACCAGATGACAAGCTGGCCATGTATCAAGATGCGATTGCAAAGATGTATGACACGCCTGAATGGGAAGAGGTACGTGCACGCAATGGTTGGGTGAACATCCATAACCCCGGTGACGATTTTGCAAGCTTCTTAGAAGCGCAAGAAAAGGTCATTGGGGATCTTATGAAAAAGTTGGGCTTCCTGTAAGCTTGGCGATTAAGAAAAGCCTCGGCCAGGATATGGCCGGGGCGTTTTGGCGCAAGTGCGTCACAGATATTTCTGGGAGGACATGATGACGTTAGATCGGTGGATCGCGCTCATTATTTTGGCGGTTTCCTGTGCGTATGGCTATGCTGCGTTTTTCACGATGGACCAGCTGTTGCCCCCTATCATGCGCAACAATCCGATTTGGCCCTCCTCTTTTCCAAAGGTCATTGCGATTTGCGCAATGATCACATCATTAGTGATCCTGCTTGGGTTTGAGAAATCCTCGAAAGGAAGCGATTCCTCGGGCATCGATTACAGGCGGTTGCTGGACTATAATTACGGCCAAGCCGCCTCCTTGATTGGTCTGATGATCCTTTATGCGTTGCTGCTGCGCCCTGTGGGCTTCATTGGGTCCACGTCGGGCTTTTTGATTATTGGCGCGGCGATACTTGGCGAACGCAAATTTCTGTATCTTATTCCAATCGCAATTATCGCCACTTTCGGCGTTTGGTATTTGGTTCAAGAGGTTTTGGGAATATTCCTGCGACCTTGGCCTTTCTTCTTGGGGACATAAACCATGCTTGAAGGTATCATGATCGGCCTTTCAACGGCCTTTTCCATCCAAAATATTTTGATTGTAATTGCGGGGTGTTTGATCGGGACATTCATCGGGATGTTGCCCGGATTAGGACCCATGTCGATCATTGCCATTATGATCCCAGTGGCGATCACAATGGGCGATCCAGCAACGGCCCTGATCTTGTTGGCCGGTGTGTATTACGGCGCGATATTCGGCGGCTCGACCAGCTCGATCTTGTTAAATGCGCCCGGGGTTGCGGGCACTGTGGCCACCAGTTTTGATGGCTACCCGATGGCGCGTGATGGCAAGGCGGGCAAGGCGCTCACGATTGCGGCGATCGCAAGTTTTGCAGGCGGCACCATCGGTGCGATCCTGTTGATGATTTTTGCACCCATGTTGTCCTCGGTCGCTTTGTTGTTCCACTCGGCAGAATACTTTGCGCTGATGGTTGTTGGCCTTTCTGCAATTGCGGCCTTTGCCGGGACCGGACAGGTGATGAAAGCGGTGCTGATGACGCTTCTGGGTTTGATGCTGGCAACCGTTGGCGAAGGCGCGCAATTTAATATGCCGCGTTTCACGATGGGGTTGATGGACCTGCAATCAGGTGTTGGATTTATCACTTTGGCGATGGCGATGTTTGCACTGCCCGAGGCGCTGTTTCTGGTGTTAAATCCCAAACGATCTGACACAGGCGGAAGCGGTGAAAAAATCACAGACCTTCGGATCAATCGCGAAGAAGCAAAGCAGATTGCACCCGTCGTTGGGCGTCAATCCTTGCAAGGGTTTTTCATCGGCGTGTTGCCGGGCGCGGGTGCCACGATTGCCAGTTTCCTTGGCTATGCAGTCGAACGCAATATTGCCCCTAAAGAGGAACAAGACCAGTTCGGCAAAGGGTCGATCAAAGGGTTGGCGGCACCAGAGACGGCGAATAATGCGGCGTGTACGGGATCCTTCGTGCCCTTACTGACCTTGGGTATCCCCGGGTCTGGGACAACGGCAATTCTGCTGGGCGCGTTGATCGCGCTGAACGTCACACCGGGCCCGCGTTTGATGGTGGACAGCCCAGAGATTTTTTGGGCGGTCATCATTTCGATGTATCTTGGCAATGTTGTTCTGTTGATGCTGAACCTGCCATTGATCCCCTATATTGCAAAAATTCTGACCATCCCACGGAATTACCTTATTCCGTTCATCCTGTTTTTCACATTGATGGGGGCCTATATCGGGCAAAATAATGCAACCGAGCTTTTGATGTTGGTTGGCTTTGGGATTGTCGCAACCATATTTAGATTTGCAGATTATCCGTTAGCGCCACTTTTGATTGGGTTCATTTTAGGCCGCATGATGGAGGATAATTTCTCGCGTTCGATGAACCTATATGATGGGGCCAGCTTCATTTACGAGCGACCAATGACGCTTGGGTTGCTTGTTATTGCCGCTTTGCTGATTTTCCTTCCAAGCTACCGCGCACGCCGTGCTAGGGCGCGAATGGCAGGTATTGCGGATGGCGACTAAACCGCTTGCGGGCATTCGCGTTCTTGATCTGACGAATGTCCTTGCAGGCCCGTTTTGTTGCCATCAGCTGGTGCATTTTGGGGCAGAAGTGATCAAAGTCGAGGCACCGGGGCGTGGTGATCTGGCACGACAATTGGGCGCCGATCCAGACCTAAATGGCAAAGGCATGGGGGTGTCCTTTCTGGCGCAAAATGCTGGCAAGAAATCTGTGACTTTGAATTTGAAAAGCCCCAAAGGCAAAGCACTTCTGAAGGATCTTGTTAAAACATCAGATGTCTTGGTTGAGAATTTTCGGCCGAGCGTCATGGCGCGTTTAGAGCTGGATTACGATACCCTGAAAGACACCAATCCGCAGCTGATTTACTGTGCCATTTCCGGCTTTGGCCAAGATGGGCCTTGGGTGCATCGGCCCGCTTATGATCAGATCATTCAAGGGGCAAGCGGCGTGATGTCGATTACCGGCGATACGGACACCGCGCCGCTGCGCGTTGGATATCCGATTGCTGATACGGTGGGGGGCATGACAGCGGCCTTTGCGATTTCTGCGGCACTAAATGCGCGGCCCCGTGGTGCATTTTTGGACATTTCTATGTTGGAATCCGTTATGGCAACAATGGGTTGGGTCGTCTCTAACCAATTGATTGCAGGGCAAAATGCCGAACCACGCGGGAATGAAAATTGGACCTCTGCACCCTCTGGCGCATTTGAGACCGCAGATGGGGTTTTGAATATTGCTGCCAACAAAGACGAGCAATGGGTGTTGTTGACGGATCATTTGGGATTGACCACGTTGCGCAAGGATCCAAATTACGTGACCCGAGAGGATCGAAAACGAAACCGCTTCGCACTGCGCAAAGACTTGGAAACGGTTTTGCAGAAAAAATCAGCGCGGGAATGGGCCAAGGAATTGAACGACATTGGCGTTCCGGCCGGTGCAGTATTGACCGTGTCAGAGGTGCTGGAGACGACCCAAATTGCAGATCGCGGGTTCTTGGCCGATTTCGAAAATGTGCCGGGTGTAGATCGGAATATTCAGACCGTCACAACAGGCGCCAAACTAAATGGTACGGCGTTAAATGTAGATCGCCCGCCGCCCCTGCTGGGGCAGGATAACCAAGACATATGGGGCGCAATTGGTTTATCAAAGACAGAGATTGAGAAGCTAAAAGCGGATGGCGTGATATGAGTGACAGCGATGTGGCCGATTGGTGGGAAACCTCGATTATCGATATGGAACCCGGGCGCATTGATATTCGCGGGCGCCCGATTGCTGATCTGATTGGACATGTCAGCTTTGTCCAAATGATCTGGTTGATGTTACGCGGTGATCTGCCAAATGAAGGGCAGGCAAAGCTGTTTGAGGCTGCATTGGTTGCGGCGGTTGATCATGGCCCACAAGCGCCCTCTATCGCCATTTCGCGCATGGCAATAACCTGCGGTGTCGGGCTACAAAACGCGATGGCAAGCGCGATCAATAGCTTGGGCGATGTCCATGGCGGCGCAGGCGAACAGGCGGTGGAACTTTATCACTTGGCGGCGGAACATGGGGTCGCCGACGCCTTAGAAATTTGGCGCAAAGAACATGGGCACATAATTCCGGGCTTTGGTCATCGGTTTCATAAACCCCAAGACCCCCGTGCGCCAAGATTGCTGGGATTGGTGCATGATGCGGCGCAATCGAACATTGTCTCTGGTAGATTTGCGGCGATTGCAGAGGATATTGAAGCGCAGCTTGCCGCCGAAAAAGGCGCGCCTATTCCGATGAACATCGATGGTGCAACCGCGGTCATCTTTGCGGAATTGGGATTTGATGCACCGCTTGCGCGCGGCATTTTTTGTCTATCGCGATCCGTTGGCATCTTGGCGCATGCGTGGGAGCAAAGCCAACGCGGCGAGCGCAACAAAGGACCAACACCGCCCTCCTATCGGTGGACTTATTCCAAAGAAAAGATTTTTGTGGCGGTGGACACAGACGAATGAAAATTGTTCTCAGTTGCAACAAATTTGGGGCATTGATCCCGAATTAGATTGACGCTTGCTCAAACCACGCGGCAACGCGTATCAACCAAAAGGACTCTTGTCAAAAATGGATGAAAGTTCAGTGTCAGGTCAGAAGCGATTTGTATCAACAAGCCGTGCATAGTTTTTGGACACACTTGGTATCAAGATTGCAAAGGCGTAATCAAGTTTGATCCTTCATTTGATATCAACAAAGCGCTTAAAGTGAACTCTAAATCGTCCGATATCCAAGATTTCCTAACGAAGCTCATGATGTCTTCGCATGAAGGTGCAATATATGAGTTTTTCTTGGCGCAAAAATCGAAAGATGCTGCTTTGGAAAATAGGGACAGAGTCGCTGCTGAGCTAATTCGACTGATCAACGCGGAAAGGAAAACGACGTTCTTATAAGCACGAATTTTTCAAGTAATCTTTTGAGAACTCATTATTTTCTGAACGCGTTCCTCTCTTGGGGCGATTTCTCGACACATCATTTGAACACTCCGCCATCTTTTCGAGCGGACCACGCACCAACGATCTGCCCAAGATACTTCGCTCTATGCCTGCCGGAAAAAAGATTATGAGGCATTATGACGCCCATAATGCTGAACGCGAGAGTTTGTAAGAGACGTGAACGGTGAAAAGTCTTTCTAAATGCGTAAATACCCGCACGCGACATATGGTATCCTTTCCACCAAGCCGTATCATTTGTGCGTGCACTTCCCGTCCCAGCGATATGACGTGCTTGCGCATTTGCGACATGATAAAGGTCCCACCCAGCTTGACGTAGACGATATGTAAGTTCGTGATCCTCATGGTAAAGAAAGATATTTGGATCGAACCCCCCTACGTCTTCAAAAGCTTTTCGTCGTACAAATAATGCGGCACCAGATAAGATGGGCATTTTGCAATTCTTTGATATATCGACCTGCGGCCAATTTTTCGGCGAGAACATAGATCTTGTTTTAAGCTTAGCGAAACCCGATTTATTTTTTAAAGTCGGATTGGCAGCACCAATTTGCGAATTTTCATCTAAAGTCTGTTCTAGCTTAGACAGTGTTTCAGCCTCTAGCTGCGCATCTGGGTTTAAAAAAAATAAATAATCTGTTTTGGCCTTCGCAGCGCCAATATTGCACGCCCTTCCAAAACCAACATTTTCATCCAAAGTAACTGTCGTACAGGTATAGTTTTTTGCGATTTCCAAAGTTTGATCTTGGCTATTATTGTCTACCAGGATGATGGCGCTATCCTTGGGTAAGCTATCAAGCATATTTTCAATAACAGACGCGCTGTTAAATGTGACTGTGACAATCGTCGTACGTGGTTCTTGTGTCATTTCAAAGCCAAATAGAGGCGATAAACTATTCTATCAAGTCCCAGGAAAGAGGTATTCCGCGACTTATATTCTCGGCCGCGCGTTTTTTTTAGGACAGTGTCCAAATTCATAGGTTCAAGTCCATATCCAGGCCGAATTGATTTTAAATTTTCTTAAGTAAAGTTCTCGCCGACAGCGATGTCTTTCGTCACGTATAACGAACGTCGAAATTGAACATTTCCACGCTCACTTGATTTTAGACCATAGTCAACTATGCCAATAGATTGCCAAGTAGCTTTGCAGCTTTGTACAAGTTGGGCAAATTGATCAGGCTCCAATGAAAAACTGTCTGGAGTTCCCCCGTTTTCGTGGACAGTTAATGGCTAGCAGATTCTAGCCGTGATAGTGTGTTCCTTTCGTATTTTATGGGCGACTGATCTTCCAAAGCGGAATGGCGCCGTGACGGGTTATACCATCCTTCAATAAATTCAAAGCAGGCGACACGGGCCTCGGCCTTGGTTTTGAACGAACGGCGATCAAAGAGTTCGCATTCGAGCGTAGCAAAAAAGCTTTCACACATGGCGTTATCATAACAATCTCCAACAGATCCCATTGAGGGACGCACGCCCATTTCTTTGCAGCGCAACCCAAAGGCAACAGATGTGTATTGTGATCCTTGATCAGAATGGTGGATTACATTCTCTGGCTTGCGCTGTGTCACTGCCATATTCATCGCATCAATCACCAGCTGTGCTTTTTTTGCATGCTATGGTTGATGGGCAAGGCCGCCCGCATCACGTGTTGATCACAGGTGGTCAGGTCGCGGATGCAAAACCCGCGCTTGAGGTGATGAAGCATATCCGTGCGGGGCAGAATTTCCTCGCAGACCGTGCCTATGACGCCGACGCAATCCGCGCTTTTGCCAATGCACGCGGTGCAACGGTCACCATCCCGCCCAAAAGCTATCGCAAAGCCGCCATGCTCCCCTTCGACAAGCGCAGCTACGCAAAGCGCAATGTGGTCGAGCGGTTCTTTAACAAAATCAAGCAATACAGAGGCTTAGCCACACGCTATGACAAACACGCTGAACAATTCATGGGCGGCATAATCCTCGCTTCAATCCGAATTTGGCTGAAATCTTATGAGTCTACGGCCTAGGTTTCGCAGATCTTAGATCGGAAAACAGCATGATTCATTTTCTATCTAGGATTGTCTCGTCCCCTTAAAACTGTGCCATTATTTATTAGAGACGGGAGTTATGAAGCATGGCACGGAAACGGCATTCGGATGAGGACTCGCTAAAGATACTGCGCGAGATAGAGGTTCATTTGCATGATGGAATGGATTTAGCGAGTGCGTGTCGCCAGGCGGGCATTTCATCACAGACCTATTATTGTTGGCGTAAGAAGTTTGGCGGGCTTGGTCGTCCTCAACTTGCGGAGATGAAAGCACTTAAGAAAGAGAATGATCGGCTGAAGAAGATTGTTGCTGATCTCCAGTTGGATAAGCTGATCTTGAAGGAGAGCTTGGATCATTTAAAGCCGAAGGCCTGACGGTTGATGGGTTGCGTCAGGCCGTGATCCACACCCGCCAAAGGCTGAACACCTCAGAGCGTCGTACCTGTACGGTTTTAGGCGTGTCGCGCTCTAGCTTGCATTACAAAGCCAAAGTTCAAGATGATGATGTTTTACGGCTTGCTATGATCCGATTGGCCAAGAAGTATGGGCGCTATGGATCCCGCAAGATCACAGAGTTCCTTCAGATAGAAGGATGGCGCGTCAACCATAAGAAAGTGGAGCGTTTATGGCGCGAAGAAGGGCTAAAGCTCCCTGAGCGGCACAAGAAGAAAAAGCGACTCTACCAGAAGGATAGCTCAGTCATTCGCCTGCGGCCCACACATAAGAACCATGTATGGGCAATAGACTTTGTGCATGACAAGCTCAGCAACGGGAAGCCTTATAAGATGCTGACTGTTTTGGATGAATATACGCGCCAAGCTCTGTGTGTGCAGGTGAATAAGACGATGGGCGCCGATGATGTTCTAGACGCGCTCTATAGACTGCTCATCAAACACGGAAAGCCCGAATACATACGTTCTGACAACGGCCCAGAGTTCATAGCCGGAGCCCTTCAGGATTGGCTCAAACGTGTCGGCGTCAAACCCATCCAGATCTATCCAGGCAGCCCTTGGGAAAACGGTTATAACGAGCGCTTCAACGGCATACTGCATCAAGAGCTTCTAAATGCAGAATGGTTCCACAGCGTCAAACAGGCACAAGTCGCAATCAATACGTGGCTCAAAGAATATAACCACATCCGCCCGCACCGTGCCCTCGGCATGCGCCCTCCAGCGCCAGAAACCTTATTAGAGAAATCGAAATTTGGTGGAACTGAAATTGGGGGCTAGACAACCGTGATTAACGTAATAGCGCCAATCTGTCTTGTGCTTTCTGATTGGATACAGCTATGAAAAACGCGTAATTAAAAAAAACTCCTCGCCCACTTATAAGCTGAGGTTGCCCTTGAGTTCTACGACCTTAGTTTGGATCCGGCCGTCAGCTTCGCGCACGACAAAGCTTGCCTTTGTGTATTTCATCATTTTAAGCTTTTCGACTGCTTCCGAAAGATCCTCAACCGTATCGATACCTTTGAGTATATTTTGTTCTCCAAAAATTTGATCGCCAAACTTGAAAACGCCAAAACATCCGTTGTCTGATGCGACCTCTAGAAAGAAACGCCCAGAATTTGGTCTTTGGATAAGCTCACACCCGCCAATCGACACATAGCGCATGACATTTGTTGAAACTGAAAATTCACTTCGTATATCGGAATCTGCTTTTGTCCCAATGACCATAACTTCGGGCGTTGGGGGATTGTTTTGCTGAAAGTAAGACAAAACTGCGTCTTTGAAAACTTTTGGTGATGTGACCGGAACAGTGCCGATTTTCGTAATTGTCAGTGCATCAAGGTTTTGGCTGTCGGATGCGCTTGAAACGGTGGCAGTGTCGCTTTGATGAAGTTGGATGGCTGTCACGCCATTGATCGATGTCATTTCAAGTTTCGCGCCAAGCGAAAGTGTCCAACCTTTCTCGACCAAATCAAACAACACAGAATTCGAGTTTGTAATTCCGTCCGTCGTGGTACCATCCCCGCTGGGATCGAAGCCCGTGGAATTTTCCAATTGCGTTTCTCGTCGCTCGATGAGCGACGCAAGCCCGGCAATGTCTGCATCAACGGGCCGCAAATCTCTTGTGATATCATTCTCAATCGCTTCGCCTTCTGAAGCGCTTTGAGCTATGACTTCGGGCTTTGTGGGCGAAATCGTTGTATCCGTTTGCGTCGTCAGGGCCTTATCAACAATGACATCACCCGGGCGATCAGATTGATCGTCAAGAACGGTTTCCGTATTCAGGCGTGAATTGAGCAAATCCGGATAAAAAAACAGCAAACCAGCCGCGGCCGCAAAACTTGCTGCGCTCGCCATAGCGAATGTTCGAAGTTTCGTGCTCTTTTGTACCTTGGGATTTCCGGTCAGCATTTGTTCCCATTTGCAAAAACCAAATCCTTCATCTTTGGAACACGCCTTGTGAAGAGCGGAATGAAATTTCTCGGAAAAGGCATTTTCGAAAGGTTCATTTTGATCTGGTGACGCCGTGGGCGTATTGGCAGCTTGCTGCGATAACTCCGACATTACTGCGCTCAATGTCTGTCCAACCGCAAACACCGCGTCCCTTTCCAGAAACGTGTCGCGCAACTTTGGTTTGGCATCACCATTTATAAATTGGCTTAACAGAAAGACCGGCTGGCCCGTTTCATGATCAACCGCAACTGTCTCTGGCGAGATGTGCAAATGGCAAAACTTTAACTTGCTCACATACGCACCAATCTGAACGAGTTCCGTTCCGAATTCTTCGAACTTTTTAGGGTCCTTTAAAACAAGTTTTGACTGCAAATCGTGCGTCATGCATGCACGATATGGCGCGTCAAAAATCACATACGATTTTCCATTTTCGTCAAAGACATCGATGATCTTCTCGACAAGCGGATGATCCAAGCGTCGAAGTGAATTCGCCAGACCCAAAATTGCGCGAACTGATCGATGTGCATCGGTAAGTTTTCGGTCCTCATCCATTGCAAGAACCCGATAGGAAGCGGACTGCCTGAGCGCGTAAATCGTGCAAATCTGCCCAGATTTACGTGTGCCTGAATAGGCAATCGCCGTTGGGTGGGTGGCGATAGCCTCGTGCACCCGATATGACTTATCCTTTAGAAGCGCTCCGGCGGCCAGAAATTCAGTATGCGCATTCATATCGGAAAGCCTGGCACCTAGTTGTTGCTGTTATTCTCTTCGATCACTTGAAGCATCAGGTCCTCAATCGTGGCCTGCTCTTGGACTTCGGGTTCCTTACCTGCCAAGACATCCAGAACAATTGGACTGCGTTCCCAGCCGTCAATTTCGGTTTCGAAAGAAAAATTGGCCCATTTCGGGTGGCTTGGGGGGCGTTGGAACTGTGCCGAATTGCGAATGAACTCCGACACAAAGGAACGGATTGCCGTGTATTCATTGCTGCCAGCGGGTGGTGATCCGCGCATGGCAAGCACCACATTCACGCTGACGGTTTCAATAAATTTATCTTGCACCAGTGTTGGGTAATCTTCCGATGTCAATTCGCTGCGTCCATAGACGGACGCCATAGCGGATGAATGTGGGATATTGGCCAAAACCAACCCTTCATCGGCGCTGATTTTTTGTAACGTCGCCGATGGTCTGCCACCAAGATAGAAGACCGCATCAATGGTGCCGTCTTTGAGTTCCAACAAGCTGTCTTCGATTGGCAAAGCAATCGCCGTTGCCCGAATACCAGCAGAGCGCAGCAGTAAAGACGCCGTTAAAAACGTCCCGCTTTTGCTTTCTCCACTGGCGATGCGGCGGCCATTCAGGTCCGAAATCGAGCTGATGCCTGTATCCGTCCGGGTGATCAAATGCATCTCAAGCGAGAAAAGCTGGGCAATGTAGAAAATATTGTTCAGCTGGTCAGAATTTGGTTCTAGCAGGCGACGATAGGTCATTGCGTCCGAGTTGATTAATGCCATGTCAGCATGACGAAACCCTAAAACATCATCGATATTTTGAACCGATCCCGGCCCAAGATATGGCACGATGCGCAGGCCGGATTTTCCGTCCAAAACGCGCGCGATATCAGCTGTTACCGCCGCATGCGTATCGCTTGAACGCGCAGACAAGATACCAAGACGGCCTTTATTCGCTTCAACCCCTTCTTGGGATTGGGCGATGGCAGGGTGGCTGAGCGCCGCTAAAATCGTTGCAAAACAGCCCAACAGGCCAAGTTTCATGTATTTATAAAATGTCATCTAAACTCTCCAGCGTCACTGTTGCGCGATTAAATCTTCGAAATAAGAAAACCGTTGCCATCCTTCGACTTCGGCATCCAGATCGAGTTCTTGCCACTTTGGATGGCGTGGCGGCTGTTGAAGCCGTGGGATCGTTTCCATAAACGCGTCTGAAAACGAGACGATGTTTTGATAACGCACGCTGTTTTTGGCGAATTTGTTATATACAGCCAAAACCACAGGCACCGAGATCGTCGGCAAAAGCTTATCTTCGACCAAATTTGGATAGTCAGCCGCGTCAAAGGCCGCCTCTTCATAGATACCTTCCAGTTGCGCGGCAAAGCTGATCGGCACAAGTTTTAGGTTATCATCGGCTTGGATATTTTGAAGAATAGGGAGTGGTTTTGCACCCACTACAAAAACACCATCAACCTCGCCATCCATCAAAGAAAACAACGCAAGGTTGGTGTCCAAAAACACGCCTGTGACATTTGTATTGAACAAACGCAGCATCAAGCGCGATGTCAGGGCCGAGCCACTGCCAACATTACCGTAACTGACCCGACGCCCGCGCAGGTCTTGGATCGAATTTATCCCGCTATCCTTGCGCACCAAAAGGTGCATTTCCGCATCAGCCACCTTGGTCAGATAGGCCAGCGCATCTAGTGCTGGATGGTCTGGATTAGAGATGCGCAAATTTGTCATCACATCGGTGTTCAAAAACGCGAAATCAACACCGCGCAAAAACAGCAAATCATCGATATTCTGTTCCGACCCGCGGCCAAACATCACCTTCACGTTCACGCCTGACCAGCCATCAATGGCGCGGCCAAGCTCTTCCCCCAAAACGGTCGATGTGTCGCCCCAGGCGCCGGCCATAATTCCAATCGATTGATTGGTATTTTGCGCCTGCGCCATCGGTGCAAGCGCGCAAAACGCGAGTGCTGTTAAATTTCTAATAAATTTACGCATCATTCCATCCCTTAATTTGTGTTCCCAAGTGGCAATCGAGCCAAATAGCCAATTGGGTCACGTCCATCATATTCCACACCATCAATAAATTCCGATGTCGCGGCGCGGTATCCATCTGTGCCCAAAGGCACCTCTTCTTCGGTTAAATGCCCCTCTGCGATCAGAGCATTGGCGGCTTCCAGATATATGTCCGGTCTGTAAACACGTTTTGCCGTTTCGTGATACCATTCCGCTGGTTTGGCCTCAGTAATCTGCCCCCAACGGCGCATTTGTGTCAGATACCAAATGGCATCCGAATAAAACGGATAGGTCGCATAATTGGCAAAGAATGTGTTGAATTCAGGCTCGATCCGTAAATCACCCGCCTCATACTCAAATGTCCCGGACATAGAGTTCGCAATGACATTATAATCTGCACCAACATAATTGGGTTGTGCCAAAAAACCGATGGCTTCGGGGCGGTTAAACGTACCACCATCGTCCAGCCATTTGCCCGCACGGATCATCGCCTTGACGATGGCTTTCAATGTATCTGGGTTTTCTGCAGCGAAAGCTTCGGTCACGCCAAAAACCTTTTCTGGATTGTTGCGCCAGATGGAATTGTCCGAAATGACGGGCACACCAATACCCTTAAAAACCGCTTCTTGGTTCCACGGCTCGCCCACGCAATAGCCGACAATTTTGCCAGAGGCCAAAGTTTCAGGCATTTTCGGTGGTGGGGTAACCGACAGGTTTATCGCCGCATCAACTTGGCCCGATGTTGGGCTTTTTAAATCGTCAGCGGCATAAAGCCCCGGATGAATACCACCACTGGCAAGCCAATAACGAAGTTCGTAATTATGCGTCGAAACGGGATACACCATCCCCATTTCCAAAGGTGCGCCGTTTTCGATGGCTTTGTCGGCCAAAGGCTTCAGATATTCAGAACTGATCGGATGTTTCGGGCGACCGCGACTATCGGTTGGAATATTGGGTTTGATAAAGTCCCAAACCTCATTTGACACAGTGATCGCATTGCCATTTAGGTCCATAGAAAGCGGCGTTATCATTGGAACGTCAGTGACGATCCCAAGCGTGGCCGCCAGCGGCTGGCCTGCCAACATATGCGCCCCATCCAACTCGCCATTCGCGACCCGATCTGTCACTGCCGTCCAATTTGGTTGCGCCTCTAGCGTGACCTTTAAGCCTTCGTCGGCAAAGAATCCCTTCTCAAGCGCAACCGCAAGCGGCGCCATATCGGTCAGTTTGATAAATCCAAATTTTAGGTCTGTTTTTTCAAGATCAGCCCAAAGTGGACCCGCAAGAACAACGCCCGCCAAAGCGGCCAACGCAAACGTCTTTTTAAACATTGTGTATTCCCCCCAAAGCGCGAAAGGCTGCGTGTTCTCATTTCGCGAACACACTCTTAGGGTGAGTCTCTTGCTGGGTCAATATATTATGGCAACAATGTGCAAAATGACGCATTTCTGTCATTTTTCAATGTGGGATTTTGGGCACGATTAAAAAATGAGGGCCGTGTCCTGGCTCCCTGAAACTCTGCCATCCTTCATGACTCCTATGGTCCACAAACAATGGCACAGTTATAGAGGCGAAGACAGGTCGGTATCATCTTATCAGCATTGACGAGGCACAAGACCACGCTACGAAATGGCTTTGGACATATAAAAGTGAAAGACCAAATATGGGCGTCGGTGGGATGACCCCAATACAGAGCCAAAAAGCAGCTTATATTCTACCAAACCGCCCCTCTAAAAATGGGGGGGTGTCACTTGTTTTGAACCAATGAATCAAAACATCACAAAGGAATCAAGGCATGGAACTGAGTGCTGACCCTAGATGATAAAATTATCTTCCGTAAGCTCCTCAGCACTTAAATCTTTTAGAACCAACTTATCTGAGCTTCCTGCCCCAGTGATTTGAGATAATTCAATAACTGTATGCCTGCCAAACTGAGCGATAACCGTTTCAAGAAGTTCGTAGCTAATCCCAAAATCGCTTAGATCAATTTTATCTTTTTCCAATTCAAAGTCTTTTATTGTATCCTTGCCGTCACCAGTTTTTAAAATGAACAGATCCGATCCTTTTCCTCCCCATAAATCGTCGTTTCCTTTGCCACCAATAACAACATCGTCACCCTTCCCCCCAGTGACCTTGTCATTACCTTCGCCACCGTTTACTTCGTCATTTCCCAGACCGCCTGATACCACATCGTTACCAGTGCCACCGTCTAGGAAATCGTTTCCTTTTCCACCGCCTAATTGATCGTCTCCACTTCCTCCAAAAATACGGTCGCGGCCAGCGTTTCCGAGTAGTTTATCAGATCCGCTGCCACCCAAGAGCTGATCCCTCCCCGATCCTCCTACCAACAAATCATTTCCACTTTCACCGAAAATCTGATCGTTTCCTACCCCACCAAATGCTCTGTCACTTCCTGACCCACCAAAAATAGCATCATGGTCAACATTTCCAAATAAATCATCATTTCCAGCACCACCATACAATGTGTCAATTCCTGAGCCGCCAAAAATCTCATCATCCCCCTCGCCGCCAATAAGTTTGTCAGAACCATCACCACCGAAAATTGTATCTCTGCCAAGTCCTCCAATTACCGTATCATTGCCAGAATCGCCATGGAGTTGGTCGTTCCCATCAAGTCCCTCCATGGTGTCGTCTCCAGACAAACCAATCAGAGAATTGGACGCGTTGTCCCCAGTAAGGCTATCATTTGTATTCGTACCTATGATTGAGTTGCGATTTTGATTGGTCATTTTTTCCTCCGATCAAATAATAGATTGAGTATTGTTGGACGCATTTTGCCAATGAGTATCAAAGGAAAATTATGTCACTTTCAGAAATTTCGCTGGGTAAAGTGTTCCATATTAAAACGGTAGATCCATCGGAGAACGTCACCAACGTATCAGAATCCTGAGCTTCAATTTCAAGATCGTCATAATTGCCATTCAACACTCTGATCTTGTCTAAACCTAATTCGAAACTCGAAATAGTATCCTTCCCAGAGTTGAGATCAAATACAAATACGTCGGCACCTGATCCACCAATCAGCATGTCGTTTCCTTCCCCGCCGATTAATGTATCGTCACCGGCACCACCATTAAGTTTATCGTTACCAGCCCTGCCCGATAAAAGATCGCTTCCCGCTAATCCCCAAAGCGTATTAGAGTTTGAGTCTCCATATATTGAATCATCCGTAAGCTGCGAACCAATTACGTTTTCGATACTAATATAGGTGTCATTGCTACTGTTATTTGCGCCTGTCTCTAGGTCCACGAATAAGCCTTGTGGTTTAAAGAAGCCTTGGTAAGAGACAGTATCGATGCCGTTTCCACCATCGAATACATCCTGACCACTGTCGTCTCTCAATAAGTCGTTTCCATCGCCACCAATAAGTACATCGTTCTGCTTTCCGCCATAAATTTCATCATTTCCGGAGCCTCCCTCTAGAGTATCGTTTCCATGTTTTCCGTGAATGATGTCGTGACCACTTCCACCCCAAATGTAGTCACCTCCACCGCGACCATTTATTTTGTCATCATTCAGACCACCGGCAATTAGGTCTCCGTAGTTAGATCCGAAAACAGTCGCCAATACATCACTAATTACAGTGTCTGTATCGTTAATTATTATGCCTCCATCTGGTGTATATCCTGCCGGCACGTAGTCTTTCTCGTCACGAAACACGACATCTACCAATTGATCAAAATCTGGCAAAGCGGAAACGTCAATGAAGTGGGGTTCTTGCGTTCCAATGGAGCCATCCATATCAATTCTAGCCCCGTTCAACGCATAAAAGATTTCACCGCCTGCGTCAGTTTCGATGAGCATCCATTGCTGCGCGTAACTTAATTGATCGTCGTTTTGTCCATTAAATTCTACAATACGAACATTGTCTGGTAGATTATAGAAATCGAGTACTTCACCATTAATTTTTATGATATCTTCTGAGAAATTAAAATCTTCAATTCTTCCTACTATTGTATCGGATACTTGATTGATGTGAGAAAATAAGAAGGTGTCACTACCTTCCGATCCTCGAGCATGATGACCATGAGAAAATCTATCAATTGCCTCAAAGCGGAGATATGTTTTGTCGTTTCCTTGGCCAGCATAAGTATGTATTTGCCCTGTTCCGGCAGTAGCGGTGACGTAAATTTTGTCATTGCCATCGCCAGAGAAGACACCTGCGCTCTTTTTATAAATTATGTCGTCGCCCCAGCTCGTATAAATTCTTTTGATTCCATCTAAACCGCTAAATGCTTCAACGTAATCACTATCTAGAAAAACAGAACTTTGCTTAAAATCATTCCAAAATTCTTCGACATTAATTTCTACGTCGCCGCCACTACACCTCAAGAATACATTGTTATCAGTTCGAAATTCGATCTCATGACCGTCCCAATTAAGTGTTCCTAGCACCGATGCCATAGCCACCACTCCTTTAACCCTGCGGCTTAGTTTGAAGCGTGGATTCTTTAAATTTTGTTACTTGGAAAGTATGAGACGTGTTTTACTTTATTAAAATACGAAGTGTTCACCTTTTTGATCATCCAAAATACTCGAAAATACCGCGAAATAAAAATTAGGAAGAAGTTAAAAAAAGTACTTTTCTCATGTCACTAATTTCACGGCACTGCTCATGGTATTTGTTTTCAAGTGCATTTTGAATCTCTTCCGACCAAAAAGGATGTTCGATTGGGTCAGAGTTTATTGGATATCCGCTCTCAAAAATTTCCAACCTATGTTTTCGTTCTACTGGACTAAATTGTTGGCGAAGTTCATACTCTGAAAATGCATCGGCAGCTTTGAGAGAACAAGAAAATTCGTTACTATTGTTATCAAAATATGTTGTGCTTAATTCCGAAATTCCGCAGAGATCCTGAATGATTCCAGTCCAAAGCTCTCGCCAATCTTCAAACTTCCAAACGTAAACAGGGCAATCACCACTTTCGACACTTCCAAAAGGTCTGATTAGTTTCTTGCACATCGGGAGCCAACTAAGTTCTTCTAAATTTACACCTTCTAAAAAATCACTGAATCTATTCATTGTTTGCTCTTTAACGGAGGCGCAATATATTTCAGGAACAAAAGTTGCAAACGACCGGATGGCTGTAAAAACTCGAAAATAGTCTGGTGACATAAAAGAAGTGTAATTAGCAATATTCGCGTGAGTGTGAAAAAAAGGACCATTGTTTCTAAATGTTCTTTTCTTATCACAAATCAGTTCTGAACCGCATAAAATGACTTTTCTAATCTCAGGAAAATCAATTTTATTAGAGCGTAAAATTTGATCTATTCCTAAATTTACAAATGAATTTAGAACCTCCCTTTTTTCGTTGGTGCTATAACTCGCTTGCTTAGCAAAGCTAAGTTCTTGGTGAAGTAGAGTTGTTGTCCTTTCTGAAAGAACCAGAACGCCTTGATTCAGAAGTATCGATTTTTTGCTATCGAGGAATTCGAATAGACATTTAAAGGACAAGCCTTGATTTCCTAAAATCAGAAAAAATTCTACCGACATAGAAGGACTCTCAATATCTTAAACCGAAACTTGTATAAAGTTTGCGCTTTTCGTGCTTAGCATCGTCACTTTGTCTTTTGATGTTCAAGGCTTTACTCCAAAGGACCAACAGTTAGTAAATGGGGGAATATTCACGTCATGCTTTATTCTTTCATTGTCAAATCTAGAAAACACAGAATGGTTTTCTCGGACCCTCGACAAAAACTCCAACAAAATTGAACCTGATATTTCATCACCACGAGCCACTTCAATTAAGAAAGCCAACGTGTTCGGAATAATATCGGATCTTCCAACTCCGATATGATCCAATCCCGGCACCGATTTGGCGCCCTCTGGGCGAAGCCGTTTGTACCCCTCGTTGGGCGACAGATCATTCAAATTCCTTTCCGCTTCATATATTTTTATAGTATTCGCAAAAATAAATCCCGCAGTGGCGGTGGTTCTTTGGCTCTCGCTAGCAGGATGATCCGCAAAAGTCTGAAGAGAGGAAATCAACCAGCGGGCATTTGAAAACGCCAACATGACGTCTGCTTTCTCGGCCCATATTCTCCTAAACAATTTGAGGGCCTTATCGGTATGATCCGTATTACGTCTTAGATAAGAAATACAAAGAGCATTTAGATACAAAATTTTTGGCTGCCCCTTGAAAGCAAACTTAAGCAAAACTTCTTGATCCTCCATTTGACGTCTTTCATAGTTTTTAAACTCTGTCGTTGGGTCAATGAAATCGTGACAATATCTGTCCAAATTACAGTTCACTCGGGGCAACAAACAAGGTTGTTTTTGGAAGCGAGCTTTCAGCCTCGACCTTTCCAGAAGTTCAGAAAAATAAGTGAGATAGCGTTTTTGAAGTTTTGGTTTATTCAATTCGCCCTTTTTGGGTAGAGTTTTGTGGAGTGATCTAAAATTCTTTAACGCGTTATGCGAAGGTTTGACCCTGGCAATCTGCAAATATGCCTTTTCCTCAAGCGGCGTTAGACCTCGATTGTAGTGTTTAATTTTAATAGGTAATGCGCTCTTTGAAACTGGAACGCCAACTGCTTTTGCAAAATTCTTTACTAAGATGTTTGCCTCAGCGCTATATTCGGCAATTTCTATTTCAGATCCAAAGTTCGATTTTAGCACTTCGATCAACTCATTCCAATCGTTCGGGAGTTTTAGTAATTTTTCAAACTGATCTCGCGATGAGAATTTATAAGAGTACTTGATATTTTGATGAAATACACTTGTCTTCCAGCTTTCAAACGACCTCACAAAAAAAACAAACTTTACATCCAATTTGTTTAAGTTGGTTCGAATATAGTTTAGGTTTCTGACTATTTTCGCATACAGCCCTTTGCTTCCCCTTCTGCCTGGGCAGAGACCGCAAAAATCCTCAGAAGACATCAAGAAGCGATCGCCAGTATCTTCCAAAATTTCTTCTTGAAGAATTTTTAGACTTTGGCGAGCTTGCTTTAGTTCATTTCTGGCGAGGTGCAATGCACAGTCCCTTGCCCAATCATTTGGGATTAACTCATAATTCCATTTCTCTTGGATACTCTCTGAGTTTTGATACAAATATTTTTGAAGGGCGGTAGAACCAGTTTTATGTGGCCCAATATGTATTGTGATTATTTTTCGCTTAGAGGCCATGCTTTTACTTGTCTATTTGCGATCACCGCGTTTGTAGGGAGCTTTCATTTTGGTTATATAAGCTTGGCTTCCGATAGGCGCTAGTATAGTCGCCACCTTTTTATGTTAGACCGCTCTTCTCTTTAATTCTGTTCCAGTCATAGCTTTAATTGCTTCCAGTTCCTCATCTATGTCGAAAGTATCTAAATAAAAAGGTAGTTTATTATCATCTATCATGCTTGAATCATGCAGTTCAGAAACGAGAGATCGAAAATCAATTTCGCCCCATTGATAATTAGCCAGCTTCTTCAGAGTATCAGGCAACCATTCCGCCAACAAGCAGTCATGTTTCTGAGCCTTCGCGCCAGCTAGAGTATTTAACTGCCCTACAAAATCGCGACCTCCCCAAGCTTTTCGACGTGGTATTATTGAGACTCTTTGATTTTTATTTCCAACAAGCGAAAGCAAATGTAACGGAGTGCCTTCTGGCGAAATTATATGAGACGCCTGTTGTAATATTTTGACTTGCTCTTCTATAGTTAATTGTTGTGGGTGGATTACTTCATAGCCACATTGCTTAATAAATTTTTGAAAATATCCTTCACCTAAATAGCTAGAAAATCTATTCGAAAGAGCAAACCGTGATATGTATATCTTTTTTGCTGAAGTTGTTCGTATTGATGATCGTTTTCTAGCGAAATCTCTAAAAGCTCTGCTCCCAGACATCCAGGATCCGACTCCCAAACCCACGCGAGGTACGAATAATTTGGTTACGGTTGTCGGTTTGGAAATTAATTTATAGCGGGTGTTAACACCAAGAGACTCAATGACTTTTGAGTACCTATTTAACAATTCTGATTGTTTTTCATTGTTTTGTTTGGGAACGAAAAGAAGCCCGTCTAAATCACTGTGTAGTTTATCCCAAGCCCAAATTCGAGCGATAGACTCAGTTAAAAAATGACCAAAATGATGAAGCAATGGTCCCATATACATCCAATTTCCATCTAGTTGCGAATATGGCATTTCCGGAAAATCAGGTTGGCAATTGAGTTGTCCTTTAGGTGTAAAATTTATTGAATTCTGCTCAAAATTTTTTTCTTTGGTAAATACGCCAAGTTTTGGTCTTTTTTCTCTTTTGTTATTCCATTTCGGTGGAACAACAATTGCATTGTCCAACTCAGAAATACTGTCATTCAGTATTTGGGTATCGGGATAAGGAGTACGGATCAATTGTTGAGATAACTCCAAACTCTGCAGCTTAAGTATTGCCTCACTTGTTCGCTATAGATTGCCCTAAAATCGGTGCTGTCAGACAAATTCGAACGGGTCTTTGTATTTACCAGACGCATTTTTCTATCCAACACTGAGTCTCCGCCACTCTGTAAGCGATTGAGCGCGGAGGTATTTGAAGGTTGATCGGGCTTCGAGATGTCGTTGATGATTGAAGTGGTTGACGATTGCGGCGTGTATGGAGGTGAATTTCTGTAAACTTCCCATCGATCGGAAGCGACCCATTGCCCGTTCTCGCCTTCGGAAATGGAGGTGCGAATTTTCCGATTGATTGTTTTGATACTGGCCCGTTTCGTGACGCTTTTGAATGCCCAGATCGCGCAAAGCCGCTCGGTATGAGCCTAGCTTATCGGTAACAATTTCATGTGGCGAACCACAGCTCGACAGTAATTTCTTCAATAACTTCAATGCAGCACGCTTATCGCGCCGTTTTGTAACAACACTTTCCAAAACCGTCCCCTCATGATCAACTGCGCGCCACAAATAATGTTTTAACCCGTTGATCTTCACAAAAACCTCGTCGACATGCCAGCGCCAATTTGAATGCTTGCTTTGGCGATTACGACGGATTTCTTTCGCATATACGGGTCCGAACCTGTTCCACCAAAACCGGATTGTTTCATGGCAGACATCAATTCCACGTTCAGCCAAAAGATCTTCAACTTGCCGCAGTCTTAGCGGACATCGAATGTAATACATCACCGCGAGTTTGATGATTTCGGGGCTGGTTTTGAAATACTTGAAGGGATTTGGCTTGTGCATAACCAAAAATCTGTCAAAATCTGTCGCTTATTGCAAGTTTATCTGACACGACCCGTCAAAGGATATGGGGCGGACACGGTGATTAAAAGCTTGACAAAGTTCACTGATTGTTAGTCCATATATGATCTTGATTGTAAGTTTGGCAATTCAAAACGCCTGCTTATCTCTCGAAATTTGGAAGCAGTAGTTATGCAGGTTAACTCTAAAGAGGCCTATTTACTAGATATTGTAAGAGCAAGCGCGGCTCAGATGGTTTTGATAGGACACGCTGTTAGCTTTATATTCTGATATAAAACTCTTTCGTATATGGCGAGTTTTGGTGTGCTGATATTTTTTTTATATCAGGCTATCTGATAGCGAGTTCTGCTCAACGCAATCGCGCTGCCGGTAAAGGTTTCAAGAGCTTCTTCATTGCTAGGTTTGCTCGAATATATTCCGCCTTCTTTCCATCGATTATACTAATCGCGGCTATTGATCTTTACTATGTCAACGAGTTTGGTTGGCAAGCTCACGTGAACGCTGCATCGATATCAATTAAGCATTTTGTCGTAAATCTGCTGATGTTGCAAAATGCTCCATCTTTAAGTGGGCTTATGGGTGAGTCCCCATTTGGTTTTAGCCAATTTGGGTCAGGACGACCTCTGTGGACCTTATCTTTTGAGTGGTGGCTCTATATGTCATTTGGGATGGCATATTTTTTAAGGGAACAAATTTTTGAGCGGAAATGGCTCATCTTATTTGGATGTGTAGCTTTTGTTCCGATTGCCAACATGATGTCATCGAGCCGATATGCTGGGGGGCTGGCATTGGTCTGGGTGCTAGGAAGCTTATTATGGCTCTCGCGACCGCATTGGACAAAAATCGGCACTAATTCGATAGTTACAATAGCAATTGGCTCTATAGGATTGGCTGTCATTGATTTTGCGGTGCCAGTTATCCGAGGTCGGCCATTTAATATGTATGACCTAAATTTTATGATAATAATCTCGATCGCGATTAGCTCAATAATTATTTATGTCAGTAAGCTGGAGTCACGCAGTGAAGATTACGAGCATTCGTATGCCAGTTTGTTCGCAAATTACTCGTATACTCTATACTTAGTGCACTATTCAATAATCTATCTAATGATCAAAGTGATGAATGATTATTCAAAATGGTCAATCTTTTTATTTTGCATCGTGATATCAAATTTGATTGCACTAATTCTGTCTATATTCACCGAGGCGAAGCACAAAGAATTAAGATACTTGATATGGAAGCTTTCTGACAATTTTTCTGGATTTAGAGACCGAACAAAATTCACCGCCAAAAATAAATAAAGGGATTCCCAAAAGAGTCAGAAATTCTCACCTTTGGTATTAAGACACTTACATTGGATTTCTTAATGTTATAATAGCCCAAACAAATTTAGGACTGTATCAAGTTATGATTCCGAATAAGTAGCTATGTCAGCGGATTAGCACCGTGTTTATTACATTGTTTACCAGTGTATTTGACGCAGCGGGAGCTAGATTTAAATGCGATGTAATTTGTCGGGTAAATATTATGAATAAGAGGAGCGGTAAATGGGACGGGTTGCAGTGATTGGCGCAGGATTTAGAGGGTTTTGTGATGCTCTATCTCTGCAAGAAGCGGGGCATAATGTCACCATTATCGACAGCGTCCCGTTCTTTGGCGGCATAATGAATTCTATGCAGATGGGAGATTTCATCGTCGATAAGGGCGTCCATTTTTTTAATTCAATGCCGCCAGAAATAATAGACATAGTAACCGAAATAATGGATGGCAAAGTAAGGCCGATTGGATATTGGTCGAGAAGTGTATTTGGCCAAGAAGTTACAGAAAATTTTTCTTTACCAAACTTGGAATGTATTAGTCAGGAAGAGAAAAACAAAATTATTTTTGAACTGATAGAGCTTGCTTCCGAAGGTAAAGCTGACTTGGAAATGGGGAATTTGCAAGAATATTTTGATAGAAATTTCGGCAATACTATCGGTACGATATATGCGCGTATATTTGAAGGCATATACAAAACTAAGGCACAAGATGCGGAGAAGCGGGCGGTAAAGCAGACTTCCCTTCATCGAACGAAATTCTTAAGCGATGAACAAATGATGTTGCTCAAGAATATTCCATGGCTGAATGATCGCCTTGCAGCCCGAAGAAAGGCGTTAGGTAAGATAGATGACCTGACATCGGTTTATCCATCTGATGGTAAGGGTATGAAGGGGTGGTGTGAGAGAGCCGCGACTTGGTTAAGAAGTAGGGGGGTGAATATCCATCTTGGGACAAAAATTGAACGCATAGAGCTGAAAGAATCAAATATCATTATCTCTATGCTTGACGACCACTATGAGTTCGATCGTGTGGTATGGTCTAATGACGAGATAGACCAATTTACGAGGATGTTTGGGTGGGAAACCGACGTTAACGACCTATTGAAAGGTACTCCTCTAGTTTTTTACTCTATGGTGACTGACATCGACAAAATTAAGGAATTTACGTATCATCAGAATTTTGATCCAGATAGTTCGATGTTTAGAGCCGCAGCGGCTGGCTATTATGGAAACCAAGTCAACAAAGAAGGGAAATCCTTTATAACGATAGAGTGTACAGCTGAAATGGATGGTGATGTGTGGAATAATCCAGCTTCGCAAATTGATGCTATTTGGGCTGAATGTAAGAGGGACAACGTTGTAGATAATAGCGCTCAATTGTTAGAATGTAATTTCATTAAGATACCCACTTCCTACAAAATCAGGCTGAATGGATATAACGACAAGTTTATAGATGTTTGCAATAGAGTTGATGAATTAGATAAAAGGCTTATTCTAAGAAAGAGTGAACCTTTCTTTAGAAGGGAGATATATCTGGAATCGCTAAACCTGCCAGATTTAGTAGGTTGATGCGGTATAACCAGAAATATAAGGTTGAGTACACTTGCGCCAAATCGAGCCGATCTTTAGGGTGAATTTGGGCAACATATTGATGACAACAACTCAATCAAACCAAAATTGTGCATTGAATATGCTGTGATATGGGCTTGAGGTATCCCAAAAGAAAAAAGGGGGGGCGACTATTAAGACAATTTTCTTTGTGGCTTATGGTGGGGGGCATGCGCAATCTCTAATTCCGGTAATTAAGATTCTGGATAAAATGAATTATAATTGCGTTGTTCTTGGTGCATCTACTGGAGCGGTTAATTTTCGTGCCTCTGGAATTAAGTGTATAGACTATACAGACCTTGTTCATGAACGAAATCGTGATTTGGTCAATCAGTACGGAAAAAAATTACTACATGATAACTATAATCCATTTTCTGGATTAACTCGAGAACAATCAATATCCTATCTTGGCTTAAACTATCTTAATAATGTGGTGAGAGAAGGTACACGGAGCGCTGCTTCACTCTATTTTTCTAACGGGAGAAACTGTTTTCTACCACTTGATTCGATAGAAACATTAATCAAAGATGTACAACCGGATTTGGTGGTCACAAGCATATCACCTCGAACTGAACTGGCGGCGCGCATGGTTGCCGCAAAATTTGGTATTCCAACCATCGCTATAGCGGACGTTATTAATCCTGAATCACCCAGTAACCCCGTGATCGTTGACACCCTTTGTGTTCCAAATGAGTTTGCCAAAATACGGTGGGCAGAAAAAGAATACGTAGTTGCAGATAACATTGTTGTCACTGGCAATCCGGCTTATGATAAGCTTATGGATCTTCCCAAGGTGGATCGCACATCAATTTTGTTTCTCCAACAAGTGAATAAATACAATTTTAAAAGTAAAGAACGGGAATATTTTGGAGAGATAGAATTCTATGATCATTTTGACCGTTGGGAAAATATTGCGAACGAATTGGATTGTGATTGTGAAGTTAGGCTGCACCCAACAATAGACAAGAACATATTTATTCAATGGAGTAAAAAAAAGCGACGTACTATTAAGCTTGATACACAGGTAGATATAGCTACCTCTCTTGCCTCACGAAAACTTGTTATTGGGAATTTTTCAACGTCACTAACCGAAGCGCTCTACCTCAACACCCCAGTATTGCAGTATCTCTACAAAGGACAAGTCGATACGCTCGATAGGTTCATTGAACAGGGATTTGTTAAATCTGCATATATTGACGATGAAGAAGAAATGGTAAATATTATTCGCCAAATTTCTAGTGGTGAGATTGATTTCACAGCTGAATTTAATCGTTTTAGATCACATTATCCTTCTTATCCTGCAGCTCCGAATATAGCAGAGCAAATATTACAGTTTTAATTTTATTCTGTATTTAGGTCAAAAACGGTCGTTTTTGTCACGTTCTTTCTCAACCTCAAATATCAACCGCTTACCGCTTCCAAAAACCTATGACAAAACTGTTTGAGTTTTGGAAGGTTTTTGGCATCATGGGGCATGATTATTGGATATGCCCGCGTTTCGACCGCAGACCAGAAACTTGATGCTCAAATAGACCTTGTAATAGCGGACGGTGCGTTGGATCTTCAAGATCGGGAGTTCTACCTGAATGGCGGTTATCAATTCCTTCAAGGACGCGTGAATACAAACTGGCTTGAGGTTGATTTGATTGATGACAAGGGGCTGCAAGGCTTAGGTGCGCGCCTTCAACTCGTTTCGGGCGACACTATACAGTATCGCGCACAAAATGGAGGCGTGCATCGAAACGTGCAGGAACCTCCACGCATTCATTTCGGGATGGGACAAGATGAAGCGGGCTTACTGCGTGTGTTTTGGGCGGATGGGGCTTCTAGTGAGCTGCGCGTGAAAGCTAATCAATTACGCGTTGTTGAGCATCCAAATTTGGAAAGAAAATAAATTTAGTTGAGATACAAAGCGAAGTGGCTTGAAAGAGTTAGCCTATACGAAACCAATTTATCTGCAGATTTTGTAGGCCACCATCATAGCCTCTAAATAAGCTAATGGATCCGCCCTTTAAATAAGAATGGCCGCTTTGAAAAAAGCAGCAGTATCGACTTTAATTTACGAGAATGTCGGCGAAATATCTATTTCTGTTAGGTGTACCTTAAACTAAAAAGGCATTTTGGGCTCGGACGGCTGTTCTAAGTATTGTTGAACGTGTCGACATCAAGGTGCAGCCTATTCAAATTAGCCTCAGCAAATCGCAATTTGCAGATAGCTATTCAATCAAAGACTGCTCGATCAATGAAGGCGCATTGATATTTGAAAATGCATTTACTTTCAGCCGTCGTTCCCAAGGGGTAAAAATCGTAATTGGCGAGACACAATCTGAACCGAACCACAATTTACTCATTTGCCTAAAAGAAGCACGGACTTGGATCGAGGAACTCAAAAAAGGTCGGTCCATTGCTCAAATCGCAAAAGCAGAAAATCGTCCAGCTGATCAAATCCGCAAACGTATTCGTCTGGGCTTGCTATCACCGGTAATTCAATCTCGCATCGTCACTGGAGATCATCCCCATAATTGGACACCGACTATGTTTGTACAATCGCAGATACCTTTGCAATGGAGCGATCAAGAGCAAATGTTCTTGGCCATGGTGACGAAAGCCTGATTTTTAGATCCAAATTCTAATCGGCCAAAATTATTCAAATTCCCTGTTAATTCCCTGTTAATCAGTCCGAAAAATAAACTTAGGTTGCCGATTTGGAGGAATTGAGACGAAGCGCATGTGCCCCACAAAGTTGTAGTCACGTTCTATCTCACAGAGACTCTAGAATGTGCAAGCGCCCGAAAAAACCTGAAAATTGCGCCCAAGGCAGGTACTGTTTTGAAATCGAAAGATGAGTGGCGGACAGACAGGGATTCGAACCCTGGAGACGGTTCCCCGCCTACACGCGTTCCAGGCGTGCGCCTTCGACCACTCGGCCACCTGTCCGTGAGCGTTGCTTATAGGCATATCGTTCGCACGGGCAAGGTAAAATTCGCGGCAGAACCTATCGATAAATTGCCTTAAATTTGTGATTTTTTTGCAGCCTTGTTGAGGGTCTTGTTAGCGCTTCTTTGCCACAAGCCACGCGTAGCCAAATCGGAGAGACCTGTGATACGCGGGCTATTGCGCACCACAAAAACACTAAAGCCGCGACAAATGCTGATCAGATATATCCTTGCGATTTCTCTGATCTTTATCACGGTTACAGTGTCACATTTTTCGTCAAGCTTGGTTCTCTCCTCGCAGGATCAAATGGCCAATACCATCAACATGTCAGGCCGCCAAAGGATGCTGAGCCAACGTATCCAACATCGTAACCTAACTTATGCGCAATCCAACTTTTCCAATCTTGCGCATACAAAACTGCTTGAGGCAGCGGTGACCGAATTCACCGAAACGCATGAAATATTGCGCGATCGTGCACGCGCAATCGCTGCCCCTGAAGATGCGCTTTACAAACTTTATTTTGGCAAGGTGGATTTGGATGGGCGCAGCCGTGAATTCGCGGTTCTTGGCAAGGCAGTATTGGACGCCGAAGATAAGACGGTGGCGGTTGAAGCGCTTGGAGAATTTAATTCAGAAAAGCTGTTGTTCGACTTGAACCGCGCGGTCAAGCAGTTTGAAAAAATGTCCAAAGCAGGGATAAATCGAGCGGAGTATTTTTCTGATATCAGCTATCTGATTGCTTTGCTTGTTTTGCTGTTCGAAATTATCGTCATTTTTATCCCGATGTTTTTGCAAACCAAAAACTATATCAATGACATCAATGCCCGGAACAAAGACCTTGATGCCTCGCGCGCAGCGTCGCGCAAAGCAGAACAAAAAGCCAAAGATGCCAATGCAGCCAAGACCAAATTTCTGGCCAGTATGAGCCATGAATTGCGCACGCCAATCCATGGCATTGTCGGATTGTTGGGCGAATTGCGGGATCAAAAACTGCCCAAAGCAGCACGAGAGAATCTAGAGATTGCTGCGAAATCAGCATCCAGTTTGGAGCATATTATTTCCGATCTTCTGGATATCGGAAAAATTGAATCAGATGGCGTGGTTTTGGTCGATCGAAAATTTGATCTACGTCAGATGATCGACGAAGTTACCGCAGGCTTTCAATTCGATATCTTTGCGAAAGGGTTGCGCTTTCGCAAAAATTTTGATCCAGAATTGTCGCAATTCTATATAGGCGATCGCGCTCGGATCGCGCAACTGGTGAGCAATCTGTTGGACAACGCCGTCAAATTTACAGAAGCAGGCGAGATCACTTTAGAGGTCTTCAAACGTCCAACGGGTCTTGTGATTGTCGTTCAGGATACAGGCGTTGGCTTCAAGCCCGAACAAATTGAGGGCGCATTTTCTGCCTTCGAAAAACGTGGGGCGATGAACAAGACCCATCACAGCGGGGTTGGATTGGGGCTTGCCCTTTGCAAAGAGATTGTTGAGGCCTACAAGGGATCCATCAGATTGGAACACCCGCAATCCGGGGGGGCACAATTTGAAATCGATTTGCCGTTGCAACCGATTGCCTTTGAAAAACCTGTCGCACACAAATCTACCGAATTTAGTCAACTTGAAGGATCTGTTCTGGTTGTTGATGACAACAAAACCAACCGTTTGGTTTTGCGGAAATTTTTGTCGAAAACCGCGTTGAAGGTCAGCGAATGTGAAAATGGTCAGGAAGCGGTCGACTTGATCCAAGAGCAGGATTTCGATCTGATTTTAATGGACTTATCAATGCCAGTTATGGACGGGCTAACCGCCACGAAAGCCATCTTTGAACATCAAGATCAAAAGGGCCAGCCGCGCGCACCGATCATCGCAGTGACAGCCAATGCATTTGATGCGGACCGAGAAGCTTGCCGGGAAGTGGGCATGGTGGATTTTTTGGCAAAGCCGGTCAAAAAGGACAAAATTTTGGCCGTGATCGATATGCATTTAGGCGATGCTGATCCACAAAAAATATGGGCTTAGCGTTTTACAAAAACCCTTATCCTGTCTGATAAGCCGCAAAAATAATTGCGATAGCTGAGCATTCTAACTGTCCTCTAGGTGAATATGCACCCGGCGGTTTTGTTTTCCCTTATTTTCGATCTTTCCAAAACGGATGCGTCCAATCTCACCCGTTTTATGAACATGTGTGCCACCACAAGGTTGCAGATCGATCTGATCTTCTTCTGTCCCGATCCGGACCAATCGTATTTGGCCCGCACCTTTGGGCGGTTTTACAGACATGGTTTTCACAAGCCCTGGTTTTGCATCCAATTCTGCCTCGCTAATCCATGTTTGGGTGACGGGCAAATCCCTGACAATCAGCGCGTTCAACGCGTCCTCGAGCGGCTGCTTATCTGCGGGCGGATCGGGCATTAGAAAATCTAGACGTCCCTTTTGCGCAGAAATTTGGCCGCCCGTCACCGGAAGCGGAATAACAACGGACAGAAGATGCAGCGCCGTATGTACCCGCATATGACCATAGCGCGTTGCCCAATCAATGGTTTGGTCAACCTTGGCGCCCTTTTCGGGCAAGGTTGCCCCTTCTTCTGGGATCAGGACCGGAATACCTTGCGGACCTTTGATCGTTGTCTTGATCGGTATCCCGCGCCCCTCATAGGCCAAAATACCCGTATCACCGGGTTGGCCGCCACCCATTGGGTAGAACAGTGAGTGGTCCAGAACAATGCCACCATCGTCTGTTTGGCACAAAACTTGGGCACTTGCTTCGCGCTGATAAGCATCTTCTAGAAAGATCAGCGCGCTCATGACTATTCAAAGACTGTTGGGATTGGGCGTGCGGCTTTGGCAAGCCACTCTGGCACTGGCAGGTTATTTGCCGCAAGGAATTTCGGATTATAGACCTTGGACTGGTAGCGCGTGCCATAATCGCACAGCACGGTCACAATCGTATGGCCCGGGCCCATCTCCTTGGCCATCCGAACCGCACCCGCGATATTGATACCAGTCGATCCGCCCATACAAATCCCTTCTTCCGTTAGAAGATCAAAGACAATCGGCAACGCCTCGCGATCGGGAATGTTATAGGCGAAATCAACGTCCAACCCTTCTAGATTTGCGGTGACGCGGCCCTGTCCGATCCCTTCGGTGATCGAGCTGCCTTCGGATTTCAACTCCCCATTGGCATAGTAGTTATAAAGTGCTGCACCATCGGGATCCGCAATGCCAATCTTCACGTCCTTATTTTTGGATCGCAGACCCGCAGCGACCCCCGCAAGCGTACCGCCCGAGCCAACAGCACAGATAAACGCATCGACCTTACCATCTGTTTGATCCCAAATTTCGGGTGCCGTTGTCGCGACATGCGCATCGCGATTTGCAACGTTGTCAAATTGATTGGCCCAAATCGCACCATTGGGTTCTGTTGCCGCCAGCTTGTCCGCCAAACGCGCGGAATATTTTACATAGTTATTGGGGTCTTTATACGGTTTTGCCGGAACCTCGACCAAATCTGCACCTGCCAAGCGCAGCATATCTTTCTTTTCTTGGCTTTGCGTCTCTGGAATAACAATAACCGTTTTATAACCCAGCGCATTGCCAACAAGGGCAAGACCAATCCCGGTATTTCCAGCTGTGCCTTCCACAATTGTCCCACCGGGCTGTAATTTACCCTTGGCCTCTGCATCTTGAATAATGCCAAGTGCAGCGCGATCTTTGACCGATTGGCCGGGGTTCAAAAACTCTGCCTTGCCATAAATATCACAACCCGTCTCTTCAGAGGCGCGTTTGAGCTTGATCAGTGGTGTATTGCCCACGGCATTTGGCAAATCGGCGTAGCGGTTCATAGGAAATTCCTTGTTTAACTTTGGCAGAGGTTACCAGCAGAGCGCGGAAAGATACAAGCCAGATCAACGCCAGTTTTGATTGGCCTTGGCCACCAAAATACCCGATATGGCGCCCCCAATGACCAGAACAGGAAGCATGACCGGTGACGTTACCGCTTGAACGAACAGATCAAAAATCAAACGGATCCAATCAAAGACGGCTTTATACGGATCAAGATACTGACCTTGGGCAAATGAGCGAAACATCAATAGGATCGCGAAAACAGTACATGCAATCACAACGCCAAGAACTGTGGACCTTACGCCGGTCGCCGCGGCATTTGCATTGTTCAATCCCGCAAGCCCGCCCAAATCGCGATATCCTGCAAAAAACAAGCACCCAGCTGCGATATAATGCGCGCTTTCAGGAATACCGCCTGTCACTGTTCCGCCTGAATTTGTGAACAGACGGAACGCGATATAGCCAAGCAAACCCAATAAAATACCACCGATCAACCGACCCGCTGTATTGAGGATTTTGCCCTTTGTGCGCATTTAGGTTTTTTTCATCGTCACTTGTACCAAACCAGTTGTGTCATATTCAAACCCCGAGGCGCAGCCCGTGAGGTAAATATTCCACATCCGTTTGAACCGGTCGTCAAATCCCATCTTCTCGATCACAGGCCATTTTTCGTTGAAGGTTTCAAACCAGCGGCGCAGGGTCACGGAATACGATCTGCGGAAGTCGATAATTTCTTTGAATGTAAGCCCAGCTTTGGTCAGCTCGCGTTTGATGATTTCCTCTGATGGCAGCATGCCGCCTGGGAAAATATATTTCTGAATGAAATCGACGGAGTTGCGATAGGCTTCAAACCGATCATCTGGGACGGTGATAATCTGCAATGTCGCATTTGCGCCTGTCTTTAGGCACTCATTCACCTTTTGAAAATAAATCGGCCAGTATTTCTCGCCCACCGCCTCGAACATTTCGACAGATGCGATACCATCATATTGCCCCTTCTCGTCGCGGTAATCTTGCATCACAATCTCAACCCGATCGGAAAGACCCGCACGTTTCATACGCGCAACCGCATAATCATGCTGCTCTTGGCTGATGGTTAAGCCCTTCACACGCGCGCCCCGCTCGCCCGCGGCATATTCCGCAAAGCCGCCCCAGCCACAGCCGATTTCCAAAATATGATCGCCCTCTTTGACGCCAATTGTGTCACACATCTGCGCGTATTTTTGGATCTGCGCTTTCTCAAGACTTTCTTGCCCAGATTTGAAAAGGGCAGAGCTGTAGGTCATCGTGTCATCCAACCACGCGCCATAGAAGTCATTTCCAAGATCATAGTGATAGGAAATATTCTTGCGCGCTTGGCGCTTGGTGTTTGAATTCAACCAATGGCGAAGCCGTTCCAAAGCACGCACAAGTTTTTTGCCCGGAAAGGTGATTTTCACCTTTTCAAAATTCATAAACACGACATCCATGAATGTCTGAAGATCAGGCGTCGTCCATTCCCCGTCCATATAAGCTTCCATGAAGCCAGTATCGCCGTCCCGAACGAGACGCGAAAAACAGTCTGTGTCCAGCACTTCACAGTGGCCGATTGGACCCGGCGTCGGGCCCTGAGCGCGGAACAAACGGCCATCTGGCAATTTAAATTCCAAGCCGCCCTGATCAATGCGTGAAACAACTTTAAATACTTGCTTAAAATACAGCGGCAGATTCTTCTGATTGTCCGTTGAGGTCAAAATTGTCATTTATAGCTCCCTCGTTGCGGCAGTAGCCTAATCAAAAAATAGCGATACGCAAGATTTAGCCGCGCAATTCTTTGAATTTTTCATAGGCAAGCAGTGCATTTTTGCGCGTCTTGGATAATGGTACCGCAGGTTCAATAACCCTTTCGCTAGAATCAAGGTTCCAAGACACTGGGCAAGCGGCGAAGAACGCGCGCGCGTCCCCTGAGTTTTCCGTATCTAAAAAGCGATCCCGGTAGGTCCGATCAACATCAAATTTCTCGGCCTGCGTCTGGGGATTGAAAATCCTAAAATAGGGTGCGGCATCGGGGCCGCAGCCTGCAATCCATTGCCAGCCCATCGCGTTCGATGCCGGATCCCAATCGATCAGGCAATCCTCAAACCATTTCAGACCAACCCTCCAATCTATACCGAGGTTTTTGGTCAGATAGGACCCCACAATCATCCGCGCACGGTTATGCATGATCCCTGTTACATACAATTCACGCATCGCTGCATCGACAAATTCAATCCCCGTCCGCCCTTGTTTCCAAAACAACGCGTCTTCTTGTTTCCAAGAAAAATCTGACCATTCTGGGCGCCACGGGTTTTGATCCAGTTCGGGAAAGTTCCACAGCAAATGATACGCGAATTCGCGCCATGTCAGTTCTTTCAAGAAATGCTCTGCGCCCTTTGCACCTGCATCCATCGCTGCGCGACCCGCATGATACGCCTGCCGCGGCGAGATCTCACCGTAAGTGAGATTCTCTGACAGACCAGAGGTCGCTGCACTTGCCGGATAATCCCGATCTTGTTTATACGCATCGATCTTGGTTTGAATGAAATCTGACAGGCAATTTTGTGCGGCCGCTTCACCGACGCAAATATATTGCGCAACCACGACTGCGCCACGGCGCATTGCTGCGCCCATGTCCCAATCGGCGATTGCATCGCTTTGCGGCCAATTTTCTGGCGGGTTCAATGTCGTGACCGCAGGCAAAGGAACCTCGACCGTCATGCTGACCGACACAGAGCGCCAAAAGGGGGTATAGACTTTGAAATGCCCGCCGGTTTTCGTCTTCGGAACCCATGGTTCATATAGCAAATGACCCGCGAAACTTTTGGCCTCTATCCCTTGATCTTGCAGCGCGGCCTTCACCCGCGTATCGCGTTCGATGGATGTCGGATCATAGGCCCTTGACCAGATCACCGTATCTGCACCTGTCTCTGCAATTAAGGCGGACAGCACGTCAATCGCATCACCACGCCGAAAAATAAGCTTTGACCCAAGTGCCCCTAGCGACTTTGCAAAGTTTTCTGCGGCTAATCCTAACCGCCATTTTGGTGCGGCGCCTAGCCCCTCCGTTTCCGGATCAAGAATGAATACAGGAATGATCGGACGACCTTGGGCGGTGGCCCAAGACAAGCCTTGATGATCAGACAGCCTGAGGTCGCGGCGGAACCAAACAAGAATTGGTTTTTGCATGGGGATAGTTTCCGATTGCTAGAGCACCTGATCTAGCGCGGACAGCAATTGGTCAATCTCTTCTTTGGAGGTGTAATGCACAAAACTAAGACGCAAGACGCCTTTTTTTGATTCCTCGCCCTGCCCCTCGATACAGCGCACGGCATAGAAATCCCCACCACCGCACATGATGCCATGATTGGAGAGTTCTGCGGCCAAGCTTTCGGGATCCTCTTTGGTTACAACCGCAACGGTCGGCGCTTTCACGGCGGCTTCGATAGGTCCAAGCAAACGCACAGAGTTTTTTGCCGACAACATGTCCAGCACAGGTTGTAAATTTTCAATTTCTGCCGCACGCATCAAATCATGAATGGCTGTGTTTCTTTCGGGCGCATCTGCGTCATCGCCAAAGTGATGTGCATAAAGCGCATCAATATAATCCGCCATCCCAGCGCAGGCCGCAATCTGAGCATGATCAGGGCCAGCGGGTGTGAAACGCTTATAGCTACTCTCCGAATTGAAAAAATGCGCTTGATTGGGAAGGGCCGCATTTAACCGATCTGACAGGACCATGATCCCCTGATGCGGTCCGTAGGTTTTATATGACGAAAACAAATATGCATCCGCGCCAAGATCGCCGATATTTGGAAATCCGTGTGGCGCATAGCTAACACCATCGACGCAGGTGAATGCACCAGCATCACGCGCGCGTTTGGTGATTGCAGCCACGTCATTGATTTCGCCCACAATGTTGGAACAATGCGGGAAACAAACCAGCTTTACTTTTCCATCCAGCCAGTGATCAAGCGCTTCGAGTGGAAGATGCCCTGTCGCTGGATCCATCTTCCATTCGCGAATTTCGATCCCCGCGCTGTCCAATCTGCGCCAAACACCAGAATTTGCCTCGTGATCTTGATTGGTCACAATGATCGCGTCGCCCGCGCTCAATATCTCGCGGAAGGCTTGCGCCAATACATAGGTGTTTTGAGACGTAGACGGCCCGAAAGAGAGCTGGTCGGATTGAACACCCATCAAGGCGGCAAGGCGGTCACGCGCCGCGTCCATCTCCGCGCCCCCAAGGGTGGAGGCCTGATAAGGTGCGTAAGGTTGGACCTTGCGCTCTTTATAAAATCGCAAAAGCCGGTCGATGACATGACGGCTGGTATATGACCCGCCCGCATTTTCAAAAAAAGCCTGCCCCTTCAGGCTGTTTTCAGCGAATGCTGGAAATTGCGCGCGGGTAAACTCGAGATCAAGCTTAGGCGTTGACATCAACGACCACCCGCCCCTTCACTTGGCCCTTTAGAATATCTGATCCCAATTTTGGCAAATCAGCCAAAGTTGCGGGCACCATCATCGCCTCCAGCTTGTCCATTGGCAGTTCTGTGGCCAAACGCGCCCATGCCGCTTCGCGATTGTCACGCGGGCGCATGACGCTGTCGATGCCCAGCAGGTTCACACCACGGAGTAAAAATGGAATAACGGTTGCTGGTAGCCCCGCGCCACCCGCCAATCCGACAGCTGCGACAGACGCACCATATTGCATCTGACCCAGCACGCGCGCCAACATATCGCCGCCCACCGCATCAATGCAGCCTGACCACATCTCTTTCTCAAGCGGGCGTTTGGTGGTTTCATTGATCTCTTCGCGGGGCACTATTTGGGTCGCGCCGAGGTCTTTAAGATACTCCGCCGCCTCAGGTCGCCCCGTTACCGCCGCAACCTCATATCCAAGATTGGACAGGATCGCCGTTGCAACAGAGCCAACACCGCCTGCGGCCCCTGTTACCAAAACCGGACCATTGCCCGTTTTCAGCCCATGATCTTCGAGCGCCATGATGGAAAACATCGATGTGATGCCTGCCGTACCAATCCCCATTGCCTGTTTCGTTGACAGTGCATCTGGCAGTTTCACCAACCAATCCCCTTTGACGCGGGTTTTCTGCGCATAGCCGCCCCAATGCACCTCGCCATAGCGCCAGCCCGTAAGCACCACACGGTCGCCTGCCTTGAAATCTGGATTGTCAGAGCTTTCAACCGTGCCTGCCATATCGATGCCCGGCACATGCGGGTAGTCCCGCACCAAGCCGCCGCCGGGCCCAATACACAGACCATCTTTGTAGTTCACCGTGGAATAATCGACGGCGACCAAAACATCGCCGTCCGGCAAATCATCAACCGTGATCTGCTCAACAGACGCGGTAGGCTTGTCGTCGCCCTCTTTGCGGACGACCAATGCGTTAAAGCTCATGTAAATCTCCCAATTCTGTTGTGGGTTTGTGGCATGATTGACAATTGATGTCACCTATTGCTTGTCTTATAGACACAAGCACAGCACCCGTAGCTCAGCTGGATAGAGCGCTGCCCTCCGAAGGCAGAGGTCACAGGTTCGAATCCTGTCGGGTGCGCCAATAAAAACAAACACTTAGAAAAAGTATCATACTTTCTTCGAACCCTATATCCTCTTTTAATCCTCATTAATCGTTGTGAGCACTGCGGTATAAATTGAGTTAGTTTATCTAAAATGAAGAGATTATAGCTTTATTAGTATCGACTGAGGGGCAAAGTCGCGCTTTGGCCACAATAGCTTCCACTAGATTTATTTTACACGCGTCATTTGGGCGGAAAGCAGCCTTTAGATGCGTTATTAAACATTCTTATATATTTGTACTAAAGCAGTCATTCATTCTTGCGCTTAACTTAGAGCAAAAGACCTTAAACCTGAGCCACCAAAACCCTGTCTCAGCCTTCGGCTGAACGGGATTTTGGTGCTACGATGATTCAAGTTAAAGGTCTTTCGCTTTAAAATTACCAGCGGGAAGAAAAACGGCCTAGAAGCGAATTTGATGCATTTAAATATATCCAAAGTGAATTTATTGAAAAGGATAATAGGAAATTATGAAGTTCCAGTTTTTGGAGCGTTCTAAATCCAGAAATCATTGGCTCCAATTTGGCCCTACACCATTTTCAAAATACAATTAGTCTCCATCCAATGAAGTAAATCCTGCTTTGACACCCAGTTTTGGGGCTAGTGTTTGGTCCAATAGCAATAAGGTAGCGTCTACTTTTGACTTCAATGCTTCAACACGAAATCGCATTTGTGGGTCTTCAATTTTTGCAAATGCTGGATCGTCGATGTTGTCCGCATCTTTCAATGCAAGCGCGAAAGACTGATCAATTCTTGGGTCGTCTTTGGATAGTAGTAGAGCAAGTTCCTGGGTTGCCGCGAGGGAAAGCTTCACATGCCGTAAAGAGCGTTCCGAACGTCTTGCTTCTGCTCTTTTGGGTCGTGCTCGATCAAATGTTCCCAACGGCCTTGCTAGCCGTTGATCCGAAGTGAATTTCAACCCTGTAACAAGCGATGTGTAAAGTTGTTGGATCGATTCAGAGCGTGAACGATAAGCGTCATTTTTACTAACAAGGCGCAAAACATCCGCATAGCCGTTTTGCCAATCTGTCAAAATGTCAGAACTCAACGCTTCAATATCCGAGGTAATCAAGCGCATCAATGCACAGTGTTTTTCGCCAGCTTCGGACAAAGCCTGATCAAAAATCATATATTCCAGTGCGTAAAACCCACGGGCGGCAACAGATACTGTCTGAAAAACCTCTAAGTTTTCTAATGCAGCTGGGTCTGCGCCATTCAAAAACCCAAATAAAGCTTTTGGCGTTTTGCCGCGACTGTCTGGCCAAAACGCAAGGGCAAAGGCGCGGTTTTCTTGTTCGGACGGGCCAAATCGAAGATGGCTAACAAGCACCCACGCATCAAACGCCAAGTGGTATGCATCCTTGAGGTTTTGATCACTTGGATCACAAGTTTCATGGGCTTGTTCGTTCAGCACCTCCGCGCTTTCGGCCAACTGCTGGTATCTAGGCAGAATGTGATTTTCGATCACGTTATCCAGCATCTTTTCTTGAGCCGAAATTGGGGTTGTGAACATCAAGAAAAACGAAATGAATAATATGCGCATTACAAGCTTTCCAAAAATTCGATCAGGGCATCGCGATCTGATTTTGGCATGGTGATTACTTTATCTCGCTGTTCTTCAGCCTCGCCGCCATGCCAAAGAATGGCTTCCAGCAAATTGCGTGCACGCCCATCATGTAAGAACTGGGTGTGCCCAGAAACATTTTCTGTCAGCCCAATTCCCCAAAGGGGTGGGGTGCGCCATTCGCGACCTGTTGCACGTGCCTCCGGTCGATTGTCGGCTAACCCATCACCCATATCGTGAAGCAACATATCCGTATACGGCCAGATCAATTGGAAGCTTTGTTCAGGGCGATCTTCCAATCTGTGTGTGACAAAACTGGGCGTGTGACAGGCAATGCATCCTGTCGAATAGAACACTTCTTTGCCTTTCAAAACGGTTGGATCATCGATGGTGCGACGCGCAGGAACGGCCAGATTACGCGTGTAAAAATTCACCAAATCCATCCCAAGCGCATCAATTTCGGTCACACGTTCATCCCCATCGCCGTGGATCGCGTTGCGACAATCAGATTGTGCCTCGGTGCAGCCGCCCCAACCTTCGGCAAGTAGGGGAGAAGAAATTCCAATATCATTGAAAAACGCGTCTGCGTTCTGTTGCGGCAATGTAGGCATTCCGGCCTTTAATCCAAACCTGCCCAGCATAGACTGTTCATATTCGAAAGACCAAACGATATTCGGGCGTCCTGAAATTCCGTCGTTGTCTTCATCAGTTTCATCTGCCAACGCCAGAATGTCTGCGGCTGGGATCGCCTCTAGCAAACCAAGGCCAATCATTTGTGGCGCGACCCGCGGGCTCATCATTAGTTTAGGATGAAAATTTCCATAAGCAGGATTGGAAATACTGTAAGTAGGCTTTCGTAGTGACGCCATTTCGCCGTCGGACAGCTGAATGGGCAGCTCTTCATATTCAATTTCAATGCGACCTTCGGCAGCATGGCCTGCCACACCAAAATCCTGTAATTGTCCGCCATAAACTGGGTCAGGCAAACTGGCCAAGTAGTCTTTGATTTCTTCTATTCCATCTGATGGGTCACCCGGAATAGAGAGTCGCATCAACATTGAAATGCGATTATCTTCCGGCCCATCTGGTGCGTGCCCGCGACCATCTTTGATATGGCATCGTTGGCATGACCGCGCGTTATAGATTGGACCAAGCCCGTCGGATGCCAAAGTGGATGACGGCGAAGACGCCCAGAGCTTTTTGAACAAGCCATTGCCGATTTTGAATTCGAGCTCCTTTTCAAAGTCAGCATTAGCTGAAATTTGAGAAAATGCATCGCGGTTTTGACGAGGGCGCACCGTGGCAGCACCTCCGCTATTGGCCTCAAATTTCTGGGCCTTTGAAAAATCACTGGTAGGGGTTGTGACTGAAAGAATTCTTTCGCTTTCAGCGGTCGTTCGCGGAATGAAATTAAGGTGCGGATCGCCAAGATTGGTTTCGGCAAAACTTGCCGAGCCAATAAATAAAAGAGTGATATAAAAATAACCCTGACGCATAAGCCTTCTTAACCCAGGGGTGATAAATGGCGCGATCTATTTTGACCGCGCCTGTTTTATATTATTCAAAAACCGCAGATGGGTTGTCGAGAGAATCCGAGCCCTCAAACTCGATACCGTCTAGGCTTAACGCTGCGACAACGCGCTCGATAGACGCAGTTTGATCAACCAGACCGTTGACGCCGCCCATGATTAAGGCCTCGCCTTTTTCATTTCCGCGTTCCAACATCATGTCATAAGAAAAACCAGATTCAGCAGCGATCTTAATTTGACCAAGCGCCATAACAGCTGCGCCCAATTTGCCCTTCATTTCCGCATCAAGTGCCGCATCTGTAGCTGCAACAAGATCAGAAACGGACGGGCCAGAAGTTACGGTTCCATCGATGCCAGTGTAGCTTCCAAGATAGACGCTTTGGATGCCGACCCCATTGTAGAAGTGATCGTTATGCGTGTTGTCCGCGAAACAAGAATGCTCTTCCTCTGGATCATTCAACATGACACCAAGACGCATCCGTTCGCCTGCTGTTTCACCGTAAGATAGTGATCCCATACCGGTCAGAATGGACGCAATGCCAGCATCTTCGTCTGCTAAAACAGCCGCACGTGCTGCACCGCCGTCCGCCCATTGGCCGGCCATCCATTCCAGGTCAGACACAAGCAGATCGGTTGCAGCTTTCAAATATTCACCACGACGATCACAATTGCCATTTGTGCAAGCGTCACCAGATGCATAATCCGTCCAAGGACGCGCTCCAGCGCCAGCACTATGACCATTCAAATCTTGACCCCAAAGGAGGAATTCAACCGCGTGATAGCCCGTTGCAACATTTGCCTCGACGCCATCAGCTTCTTGTAGCGTCTCTTCGAGCAAGGCAGGTGTAATAGCCGATGCATCCACATCCGTTCCACCTAGAGTGAAGCTTTCATTTGCAACCACGTTCAAAATGGCGGCTGCGTTTTCATCCGTTGGCCCGCCATAAGAAGCATCAACATAATCGATCAATCCTTCATCCAATGGCCATGCGTTCACTTTGCCTTCCCAATCATCAACGATTGCATTCCCGAAGCGGAACACCTCTGTTTGTTGATACGGAACGCGCGCTGCTAGCCACGCAGATTTTGCAACCTCAAGGCCTTCTGCAGATGGGCTTGCAAGAAATGCGTCTACAGCGGCTTGAAGTGATTTGCCTGTTGCAAGGCTATCACTGTATTTGGCTGCGGCGATATTTGCATATGTGTCCAAAACGGCTGCTTTGGTTACATGGCCATCTGCAAAAGCTAGTTGCGACATTGAAACAGTTACTGCCAATGCGCTTGCCGTAAGATTTAGCATTTTCATTTTGTTAGTCCCTTTCATCCCTTTGCAGGTGTGTTTGGTGAGGAATGGCAGTGGGTCGATCCTGACGCTCTAATCGGCTGGAAAACTCGAGCCGGTACAACAACCATTCGACGTTTCAGAAATTTGCATAGCCAACTTCCAGCGAAAGCAACAAGCCATCTTCGCGATGCCTGATAGTCTCTATACGCTGACTTGAAGTGTGTTTATGCAAAGATTCTCTCTTAGATTTCGACCAAAGCGGCTGATCCGCTCCAATCCATAATAATTGAGTGATTTAATCAACAATGTCAATCCCGACTAATTTAATAAGATAATATCATCTGTTATAACTCATAGATAATCATATTGAATGATTGCCAAGGCGGTCAGCAATCGGGTAAATTGTATTACATGCGGAGAATGCCACTTTATCCAAAGACCCTAAGACTATACTGCGCTTTCACTTCCATTCCCCACATTCAGACACGTACTATATCGCGCTTTTCTTTCGAGGTATCTGTCTAGCCACGGCTTAATGTTCATTTGGGTTTTCAAACTTTTAAAAATTTATTGAAAGCGCGTGGCTGCTTTTAGATGCGATGGCCAGACCACAATTTATAGCTGTCAATGTCAGCTAAGGGCCAATTCTGTTGAAAAACTAACGGTTCTAGAGCTGGCTCTCTGTCTCGTATTTTTTGGAGTAGCGCTTGCTCCTTTCTTAGGTCGCATGCGCTTCGCGATTGATAGCCAATTTAGCCATTTTCTTGAGGTTTTGGGCGGT
>JBCCGP010000010.1:0-63411 GCA_039029215.1 Pseudomonadota bacterium | reverse complement strand
GTTTTTGATTTCAGCGGCGAATTATCTGAAGCGGTCAGAACGCTTAATGAAATTTGTAAGGCTGCAGCAGACACCCTTTTGAACTTGAGAGCAGCTAATGTGGAAGACGAAGCCACGGTTGTATTTTATCGTTTAGATACGCGCATAAATTGGAAGGTTGATGCTGGAAATTCGATTGATTTTGATTTAACGGATTTCTTTTCTTACTGTCGCTCGCGGAATGACGAAAACAGTCAGTATCTCATCTATAGTTCAAATTTTGAACACCACCTAGAAAGCATTCACTCTCCACTTTCTGCTGAAGACTTTGATACTCCTGAATTGCTAGTTGCAGAAGTTCAAAAGCAAGAGTTGCTTCATTTTGTACAAGATACAAACGGGCTGTTTGAACATTCGGGTCGTGCGATTTTTGATTTACCCTCGGGCGATATGAAGGACTATTTTCTGCGTGTAGGCAATCTTCAAAGCAACGCCTTATTCAAGCATGCGATTTGTTTTTGGTTATTCCCATATCTACGCGATATTTACAGCGTGTACGGAGATTCTTGGTCTATAAGCTCATTGATATCTTGTATAAGGGATACTCTTTTAGAATATTGCGGTAGGCAAGTGGAATGGCATTGTTCAACAAAATACATGTTGGACTCAGTTAATCGAGAACGAAACAGTTTTGTAAGTTTTGTCAATCGGTGCAACTTAAGAAAGCTCAAATTGCTTTGTCTCGTCAGCTTTGCGTCTTCAGGAAAACTAATTGAAGAACTCAAATCTATTCTGGATGATTTTAAGGATCTTGATACAACCTATCTATCATTTTTCACCGATCATAATTGTACGGATGAGCCTTGGGAATGTCTGTGCAATATCGCCGAATTTCGAAGTGAACGACGATTGCAAGGCGACGTTGAAGGCAGGCAAACGATCGAAACACGGGTTTTCACAGTTGATAACTCCACGTATTTTCCCAATTATTGGGAGCCAGCAACACGAAAATTCACAACAAGACGCTATACCAACGATCGCTACAAAGCATTTTTTGAACGTTATGCTGGCAAAAAAATATTTTCAGTCCACCGTCTTGGGACAAATAAGGTCATGAATTTTGGTACATCAAATGCTCAATATCGACATCATAGTTTTCACGTTGATTTAGAAAGATTATTCTCCGACCAAGCATTCAAATACCGTCTCACTAGAAAAATATCGAGATTAAAAAAGATTACCCATGTCTTTTCGCCTCAAACAAATGCTGGTCAATTACTCGCTCAAAACATAACAGAATATCTAAACAATGAAGTGGTTGTGAACTACACAGCGACTCACGAGTATAAAGAAGTGCTACAACAAGAACGCGTTAAGGATGCTTTAACCAGCGCGGGCGATAGTGTTATTTTTTGTGTTCCAGCAGTTATTTCTGGTGATGCGCTTGGCCAACTTCAAATTCGGCTCCGTGAGTTCGAAACTAAAATAGCCCGTATAACTGCATCGGTTCAAATATTAGTGGGGTTGTTGCGTCCAGAAGCACAAGAAAAATTGGAAGATCTTGAAGAGTTGTATTTAAAGCGCACGGATCAGAGAGCAAATTGGATTGATCCCGTAGTTGTTGAATCTGTGATTTTGCCTAATTGGGATTCAAGTCAGTGTCCATGGAAGCGCGAGACAAATAAGCTAACAATCATTTCTCAGATCGCTGATTTATCTGCCCATGATCTCGTCAAGATTGAAAGTCGACGCGATGAGATCGATAGTCGATACCGAACAGGCTTACTTGATGAATTCGTTTTTCATACGAACCCAAAACAGAAGCTCGAGTATAACAATCGCGGCCTGATACTAAGCGATGAAAAAGTCGCTGGTTCTTGGAAATTGTCTACTGGACCGCGTATTTCTACCGAAGCGGATCTTTGTTGCGCTGTTGCCTCAGCTATTCAAGTTTGGCGCAATCTGGCAAGTGAAACGGCGGAACCAAGCCCTTTTGTGACCGTAGATATCAAAACGATATGCAATCTAAATGGCTTTAATGAGGCTCGCCTTCGTGCAGCTATTTGGCGGGCATTAACACCAAACGAGTTAATTAATGCCGCACGAAAGACGAGCAATAGCCAAGACTTCGTAGAGATATCGCGCAAGATATTTGTTGAAAATGATGATTTGAATTATGCCCCTTTGAAATTTGAAGCCGCAATGGCTTTCGGAAAAGAAATTGGATGGATTGTTAAAAAAGAGGCCACAGTTCGTGGCCTCATTGCTAAATTGCTTGAGCAACCCGCTATCGGATTTGCTCCACCTTAAGTTCTCTTTTGAAGAAACATAAATCGTCGCGTGCGATTTCATAAACTGGTCGCAACTTCCAAGACCATATGCTTTGAACCTCGCCGGCTATGATTGTATTCCCACGAGTGCGAGAAAGACAGACGCTTTCACCAGGGACATGCGAATGGATTGAAGTCGGTTGACTTTTTGCAATGGTGTTTAAGATTTCATCAATTAGCTCTTGGGAAGACTGAAAAGCGTCAAAGAAAGTTGTTTTTGCTTGTACGATGGCGCGACCATCAAGAGTCGATAATCTAGAACGAAACAGGTCATTTAAGTTTGGTTCCTCAAAACTCCGAAACATTTCCATCGAATGATCTCGATGGCATTCCGAGCAAATGCCATGTTCGGCAATACCAAATTGGACAATTGGTAATTTTTGTGTCTCTTCAACATGTCCACACTCGGAACAGCGTGGAATTACTTGAATTAGTGGTTGCTTTGCAATTTTGTCGATGAACATTTTTTTTGTAAGCATCATGCTTCCTTTCCAAAACTCCCGCTTAGATCTCACGGGGGTTTTGGAAAGGAAGCACCTCAAGTGTAGCATTTTTAGGATATAGGCGCGGCTTGCAATTTAGGGATATTGTTGCGCTACAATATGTATCACAGAGTCAGTATTTTATATATTGTCTGCGGTTATTGTAGTTTGTGAAAATTTTATAATGCTTTAAAAAACGGCCAACCTTAGCCATATTTTCCATCCGTGATTTCCACGGAAAAGCACCTGTATTTTTCTTATATCCAATTCAGTAAAATCTCATGCGTTATTCAGTAAGAATTTACGTAGAGTTATGTTGAACGACTTTGTTATGGAGTTGCGCGATGTGCGTCATGCGTCTGGTTTGACCCAGAAGGATTGTGCACGTTTGCTTAGTATTTCAGAAGATCAGTATTGCGCAATTGAACGCGGATTGCGTGATCCAGAGTTAAAAGAAATCATTGGTTTATCGATCATGTTTGGGAAGAGCTTTGAAAGCCTGTTTGGACATATGATGGATGATGTACGTGCGAATATGGCTGCGTGTTTGGAAAGCCTGCCACCAGCAAACAAGAAATGGGTTCATCGCGATATCCGCAGACAAACGATTGCCCGCATCGAAGAATTTTTGCACAGCCTAAACCCAATTGCGCATGCGAGCTAAGCGTGTGCTGTCGGTGTCAGCGCGACATGGCAAGCTGGCTTGTGTATTATTCTACGATGGCAAACTGATGGAGTATCACCAATCACGTCTTGGTATTCGTTCCGTTGCAAACGCCCGAAAATGTATGCAACGATGGTTGGAACTATATTCACCCAGTGTTGTGATTGCAGAGGATTTCCGTACCGCAAAGTCGAAGGGAAAGAAGCAACGCGAGATCATCAAAGAGATCAAAAAGACTGCACGGCTGCATGGCGTCAAAACAGTTTCAATCCGCCGCCGAACCGAATTTGGCAAAACCTTCAAACGAAATGACAGTCTTGCTAAACGGTTTCCACGCGTGGCGCATCTCAACCCAAAGCGTCCGAAGCTTTGGGAAGCTGAACCAAAAGAAATGTCTCTCTTTGAAGCACTATCGATCGCCGTATCCGCTAAAGCAGACCGCGTATGAGAACATTGCTCGAAAGATTGATAAGTCGACTTTGGGTTCATATTTTTCCCATCGAAGAATGGAAATATGAGTATTTCACAGAGCCTAAGTGCATGCGTTTTTTGACCTTCTGCAGGCTTTAACTTTTCCTCTTTACCGACTTCGTTTTAGGTAGCTCTTTTGGCTCTTCAATTTTGATTTCTTGGTAGAAAGTGAAACTGACTGACATGCCAATCACAAGGAGTAATCCGCCTATATTCAGAATGGCAATAATCGCCAAATATGGAATGGCTAGGATAAATGGCGTTGTGATGTCCCAAAGCAAGTAAAGAGCATAGCCGATAAGCCCAAAATGGATGGCAGGGATAATTAGCGCTGCAAGAATGATTGTGAGGTTATTAACGAACGAAAGTATTCTGAACCCTTTGCCTGGTTCAAAGAAATCGACGCCCCATATGTTTGACTTTGGCCTGTAAAGTTTAAGGGGAAAGGAATGTTCGATCTTGGCGGCATTGTAATAGTCGGGGTCGATCAGTCTACTATCCACAACCCGGTTACCACATTGATTGATGAGACCAGAATAGCTCTGCGCATTCACAAAAACCATACAGAGGAAGTAGAAAGCTAAGGAAGAGTAAAATACAAAGATTTCTTTGATCGCAGGAATTTGGGCGATTTCAACATTCAAAATCGGGATCGTCCATTCTTGTCCATGGAGGATCAAAAATAGTATTGTGTTGATAAGGCCCAGGTTTTTTACGAGCGCGTTTTGCGAGGCCTGAACTTCTAGGAATCGTGCGATTAGATTGTCGTAATATTCTTTGTTAAAGACTTTGTTCTGATCCAAGTTCAGTTCTTCATTAAACGTCATGGTGAGACGGCTCATTGGCGTAAGTATTAGCGGCACTTTTTTCGTCGGTTTTTTTGTCATTGTTCAAATCTCGTTTGCGTTTAAAGTTCTAACCTTTGACTCAACAATCTTACTTCCTATCAGCTTTTCTCAAAATGGCATTGGCTTGGCTTTCGGTGAGTATTCCTGTCTGAATTCGAAAGTTACCTGTTTGCCATTTTAGAATGGCAGCGGAGGTTTGTGCCCCGGGTACGCCGTCTATTGGCCCTGGATTATAACCGAGCTTTTTGAGCCCTGCTTGGACGCGTCTCCAATCTGCCCGCGAAATCCGCAAGGTCTGCTTTTTATAGGGGCGTGAGGATGTTGCGGTTGCGGCATTGGAACTGCTTTGTTCAGTCTTCTGCGTCGCACTCTCAGTGCTTGCAGTCGCTGCCTTCGCATTTCCACGATAGACATATTTGTCTCGATCATGCCGTGTTGATTGATTGTAGAGAATATCAACAGTTGGCTTGTCGAGTGTTTGGATTGGGTAGCCATTTTGCCTTTGCCAGAGTGTGATGGCATTGGTGAGTGCGGCTGTATCACTTGGATTACGCGTGGCTTTGAATTTCAACTTGAAGAGTGCGCGATCCGCCATATCAACGAGGACATCACTGGATTTCGGGCCAGCGCCTCTAATCGCATAATCGTATCTCCGCTCTGGTAGCTTTGGCACTGCTTTCTTAGGTTTTGTCGCTGCATCTTGCCGAAGTGGATCAACGCCTGTGGTCAGCGCAGTAAACATATCATCTACCGTTGGTCGTTTTGGCTTTGGTGTATTGGCTATGCGCTGTTGCTCTGCCTTGAAGGCTTCTACACGTTCTTGGTGGATTGCCGCGACTTCTTCGGCGCGCTCTGTAAATTGGATTTCTTCATGCGGGCTATAGGCCCAAGAATGTCCTGAGCATCTGTCTTTATCGAGAAAGCGATATTCAACGTGCAGGGGCAGCATGTTTTTTGCATGTACTGGATCGGGCATTGCTGAGCGAAAAGACAGTTTCGTCACATAGCCAATTCGCTCGATATGGGCAAAGAGCTTAGCGCCTTTTGGGAAGGTGCGCATACCCATACATTGACTATTGGTTTTTATGTAAAAGGTTGAGGATGGATGTGACAACAGCCGTGCGCGGAAGTAATTCACCTTGCCCATTTGTGATAAAGATTTGGCGGCTTTGTCTTTTGAATAGCCATGTGGATCATGTTCAAAAATCTTGGTGATTGTTCCAATGAGGGAGAAGGTCAGAATAAGAAGAGCGAGAGCAATATAAGGCATAAGTTAATCTGTTTTGGGTTGGTAATTTGCACCAAGGCGAAAAGGTTGGCCGTCTGCATCGAAAATAGCGGCATTGAGGACATCGCCTGAAACGGCTCTGAGGCTTGGAAAATCGGTGAAGAGAAATCGCGCAGGTGCGAAGTTTAATTCAGCTTTGGCTTTACGTGTTTTGAGCGCCTCAATCATTTCTAAAACACGGTCGCGGTTGGTAGTGATATGGAGCACTTGAAAGGTTGGAATGCCAAGCTGGTCTTTGTGCGACCCGTTTTGAAAGGCTTGTGCATAGACCACCCATTTGCGTAACAATGATGATCCCCGCCAAAAGCTTTGCTTGCGGAGTGTTGCATCGCTGGGATTGATGGTTTCATGCCCCATATCGATTTCAACGAAAAGAAATCGATTTTGTTTGCCTTTAGGGTTGGCGAGATATTTTAGCTGACAGAACCGATCCCACTGGGTGGCCTCGATGCCTTTATGCCCGAAGAAAGACGTCTTTGTTTGGAGCAGATTTGGCAGTGCGGGCAGTTTAAGGAGATCAGGTTTGAAGCGTTCATAAATCTCACGCGGGAAGTGGAATTCAATATCGTCGCGTTCTGCAACTGAACCACGAAGCTGGCACAGGAAGGCGGTTTCGCGAAGGGAATGAAGAATATGTCCGGGTGTGAGATTTTTGTTTTTGGTTGCCCACCGTGTGGTTGGAATATCGAGCGCATAGACCTCATTGAGATGTCGCGCGCCAAGATTGGCAATGCGATAGCGTTTGGCAAAAGACCCACCACCGCGCCGAAAAATCGGTTGTTTGAGTTCTTCGATATATCCTGCTTGCGCAAGCTTTCGGATACGCACGCGCAGAGAGGCATCTGCGCGATGGCTCAGTAATCCACAAAGCGCATCTGCATCGATGATGTCATTTTGAAAGGTCTCAAGCATGATGAGCGCATCATCCTCGGTGGGCGCAAGATCAAGGAGTTTTTGCGCTGCACCCATTACCCCCACCCGTCATCCTCTGGATCAACGAGTGCGGGTTCGGCATCTTTGCCTAAGATCGATTGTGCACGGGTTAGGATTGCGTCTTGCGCATCCTGCCTTGGAATAGAAAATTCAGACTGGCCGCGTACCGCATTTAAGGCACGCCTAAACCCTTTATCTAAGATCAAGGCAGGCCTGATGGTCTGGGTTGAAAAGCATCGCGCGGGAAGTTCAGGCGAGGCTATGTAAGCCATACGCTTTGGCAAGGAGAGCAGAGTGACCATGCCGAGATGCACAAGCTCATCAAGGGAATAGGTCGCGGTTGGAAGCACTTCCAAAACGGGTATTAAGGTTTCACTCTCGCCCATACTGGCACTTTGCCCAGTCGCCGAAAAGTTTGAGCTTGATTGCGAATTGCCCGAGGCTTCAGAGTTAAACTCGGTATAGCCTCCGATTTCATCGCCATCGGGATTGAAAAGCTGCGAGATGGCTGCATTCATACCCGAGGATGATCCTTCGGCCTTTCCCGAACCTGTCACACCAGACCGGCTTTCAGATTTCGATTGCAATGTGTAGATGTCGTAATCAACCACCGTGGGTTTGCTTAATATCTCTTTGGGGATTTCGAGATTAAATTCGCGCCGAAAAAGATGCTTCGCCATGACTTCCGCCGTGTCATCATCACCGGCCTTAAACATCACTTTCAGCTGTGCATTGGCCATAACAGCGTTGAAGAAGTCATCACCATATTTTTTGAGTTGCGCGAGGCGTTGATGGCTGAGACAGATATGCAGACCAAATTTACGGGTTTGATCAAGCGAGTTCACGATTGATCCGGTCAGAAAATCCGCACATTCATCAATGGTGAGATGAAACGGTCTTTCTTTGGCTGTCTTTAAGTCCCGTGCAAAGGCTGCATTATAGAGATCAGAACAGATGAGTGCGCCTAACAACCGTGCACTTTCATCTGTGAGCGCTGATCCTTTATTGAGATTGATCAAAACGATCTCACCACGGTCCATGGCCTGTTTGAAATCGATGACATTGTCTGTTTGCCCCACAATGGTACGGATTGTGTCATCGGCCAGAAACACCATTAATCGACTGACGGTGCTGTCAAAATATTCAAGGAACATTTTGTCTGGCATGTCATATAGGAACTCTTTCCAAAGAGCCGCATATTCCTCATTGTCGATATTGGCTGTTAGACGCTTGGCAACATCCCGAAATTGCAACCGTGTAAAAAACCGTGCTTCTGCCAAAGAGAGTTTGTTATGCCCAAGCGCATAGAGAACGGCGGATAGACATTTGCGAAGCCTTGGCGTCTGCGCAAAACTGCCGCCACCCCAGACTTTTTCGAAAGCATCCACCAAGGTTTCAACCTTAGCTGAGAGTGACCTTCCATCCTCAACTGCGAGTGGATTCCAGCCAAAACTCCAATCTGGATTGGATGGATCAAGGAGATGCACTTTGCGATAGGTATCGATGTTTTTGGTAACAATCCAACGGGAGAGGTTTTCAAAAAGCTCGCCATGTGGATCAATCACACAAACACCATGCCCGTTTAGAATATCTTCGCGCACGATCTGTTCGATGAAATAACTTTTGCCCTGACCCGATATGCCAAGGATATGCATATGCGTGTCACGCAGATGATCCGCGACGGTGATTTCACCATCTGATCCCTGTCCCAATCGAACCAGTTTCCCCATTAGCCCAACCGCTTAATCTAAATATGCATCAAGCTTGTCTTTAAGACGTTCTAATCGCGCATGGGTTTCCGCAATACTGGTCCCGAAATTGCGTTCCACAGCTTCTTCCAGCTCGCCACCTGCTTGTTTTGTTGCCTCAGCTTTTTCGGCAATGAGATCACGGAGTTTTTTCTCGGCGCGATCTATTTGCGCCTCAAGTTGTTCGACGGGGTCTTTCTGGCTTTGCAGTTTTGCAATCTCTGCTTCGGCTTGTGCTTGTCGGAGTTTTTGTTCGGAAAAGTCTGCGGCATGGCTTTGGCTTCGCACTGCATCTTCTGCTTCTTGATTGGCGATTTCACTTTCAAGATTTAGGCGTGACTTTCGAGCCGCGAGCAAATCGGATTGGACATTTTCAGCGGCCGTTTCCACGAGTTTGTCGAAACTATCGAGCTCTTTTTGCAAGACCAAACCACGCTTGGTGATTTCCAAATGACGCACCGCTTCATTGCTGAGTGCATTGAGCGTCCTTGCATGTGCGACTTTCTTGGAATCTTCAAAGTTCTGCGCAGCACTTTGAATACTCCCCGCAACAGAAGATACGACATTTTTCTTTGGCTCGGTTCTCTTTAAGGCAAGCTCTTTGAGTTTCTTCTCGTCTTCTGGTGTCGGTGTGTCACTATCGTCATCGCTCATTTTTTCTCTCCATATTTTTGGGCGCGCGCTTTTTCGCGCTCAAGTTCCAGCATGGCATCGGCCATTTCTTTTGCGGCTTCTAATTCTTCAGCACGTTGGTCATTTTCGCGTTTGAGCCTGGCTGCTTCTGCGCGGGCATCTCTGGCAGTTTGCTGCATCTGACGCGCGTTCAATACTTTATTGAACCCCCATTCAGGCGCGCCTGCTTTGATATAGCGTCCAAAACCTTTTGCTGACCAAGACGGCTCTGCCATTGCAAAGCTGGCTTCTGCATTTTTAGAAGGCTCATAAGTGTAGAAGCGGCCAATAAATTTCCAACCCTCTGGTAATCCATCAGGATCAGGCTTGGTGAAAAGCAGGTAGAGTAATCCTATGGCTTCAATCCAATAGATGATCAAAGCAAGCTGTGCCCAACCACCAACAAAGCCATATTCAAAGCCAATGGCATAAGTGGCGTTGGCCGCGCAGATCAGGATGGGCAGCCAGCCTGTCAAGTTTACTGTAAAGAAAATGAAAACGGCTGCTCCAGCGGCAATGGCGCCTGCTGCGATAAAAATGCCTATCGTGATAACGACCATAATGGCCACTAAAATGAAACTTAGTACTTCCAAATGCTTCCCTCAAAATTCGACAAAATGCCGAAATTATGCTATGATATTTACATCCAAAATTCAGATGTCGGTTTGAAATAAATTGATCCGACATGTGAGAAGAGGATAATCATGGTTCTTTCAATAATTCTAGTGTTTTTGGCAGCAATTATTTTGCTGACCGATTGGAATGCAAATACGCACTCCGAAAGCAGATCACGCATACCTGAGATTAAAGCGATTGATATGGATGAGATTGCGCGGAAAGTCAGATTGGCACGAGAGCGTCGCGAGGCAAAGCAACAACCTGTTCTGGAGCATTTGCAAGCAGAACGCGCAAAGTTGGTTCAGGAGTTTGAAGAACGGCTTTCTAAAGTCACTGACCGTTCAAAACGTTTGGCAATTACCGCAGAGTGGAGCGAAGCTTGGCGTCTTGTAAAACAAGAAGCGTCCATCAAGTTTTCGCGCGATTTGGTATCAAGCGTTGTCTGCAAGCACAATTTGATCACATAAATTCGTCCCAGAGCAATTCTCTGGGGCGTTTCTTTGTTTACGAAGATTTTGGGCTTTCTAACCGAAGCTGGACGAAACAATTTGCGAGGTAAGGTGCTTGTGATCAAAACCTCTGCTAATCTGACCTTAGAATCAAATTTTATTTTGGGAGATATTTTATGTTTATCCACGGCTTACACATCGTAGAAGAAATTCGTGACCGCGTATCGGACGGAGATTCCGAGGCAGCAACAGAAATTTATTTAAGCAGGGAAAAAGAAAATGGATCTTCCATTTTAGTTGCATTTAGCGGCCAAGGTATCGTGACGTTGACTGTTATAGGTGCGCAACCTCAGATCGGGCTTCAATACAGCCTGCCAAGTAACCAGCTGGAAAGCTTTTTGCGAAAATTTCCACTCGGCTCTTTGGTTTCGAGTTCGGTCGCAATTTCGGACTCTGGTCAGAAAACACTAACTTTGCGCAGGGTAGCGGACGAGCAATTGGCGATTGCCTCACCAGATTTTATGGAGCTGATCTCTGCTCCTGAATTTTCAGACAAGTCCAAAAGCATCGATAAATCAAATTTTGATGGTCGCTTTGTGCATATTTGGGACTCTGGAAACCGCAAATATGAATTTAAAGAAGATGGTAGCTACTTCGTATTAGAAAGTCTTGCATACTCACTTTCTAACAACGGGATGCGCTTGGATTGGGGGCCAATGCAATTTGATCGTATTTCTGGTAACGCGAATGAAGTAGTTGGGCACTGGCTCTCAATTGCTGGTGATGAAGATGTAGTGTTACGCGCAGATGGCACCTATACTTGGCATTTTGCAGGAAGTTTCCCCGATGCCCTCGGAACTTGGGCAATTTCAAATGGAAAGATTGAATCGGCGGAGCTTCGAGCCAATTGTACTATAAATGGCACAGAGATTGTATTTGACGCGGTTTATTCTGGTACATACACGGGCGACTTTGCTTTTTCTGACCAAGATAAAACACTGACTATCGGCTTTAATGGTACGCCAGTTGAGTATACTCGACCATAAGGCGTTTTTTAACTGCCTAAAGGCATGGCGATGTGGGCTTCCAAAACCACTGTACCATACATTTGACAAAACAACCTAGACTAATGCAAGAATGGCTTTGGTAAAAACCTATATTTTGAGAAGGTCTATAAAAATGCGTTATTGTTTTTCGAATCTATTTTTGACGGCTTTGTTTTTTGCATTTGCAATCTCAAACACCGCGCAAGCTGATTTCATCGGGCAATTAGTGTTAGAGCCAGAAGAATGTAAAGAAGAAGGCAAATGTACGCTGGGAGAGGACTTTGGCTACATAGATAGAAGTGGGCTTGGTTGGAAAGCAGACAAGGGCGATATCACCGATGGCGCATCGATCCCTCGTTTTGCCCAAATATTTGTCGGTGTACCTTTTGAGAGTACTGCTTTGCCAGCCGCAGTTCTACATGATCACTACTCCAAGTCGGTAAGACCAGTTCGTGGTTGGTTTCAAACACAGCGTATGTTCTATGAAGCACTGCTAGAGGGTGGTGTTGAAGAACCTCGAGCATCAATGATGTATGCAGGAGTGCTTATAGGTTCCGGCAAATGGATCACCAGAATGAAAGGTAAAGAATGTGATGTGGGCGACGGGATTGCCTGTATGAATCAAACTGTGGAAGTTACCTTGGAAATTCAACCCGAATCATACGGAACTGAAAAGTATCTAAGCTCGTTTGAAGCAATTAAGGCGCAGATTGAGAGTGGTGCAGTAGGAAGAGATGCAGTCGAGAATTTAGCACGCATCGCTCTTCCCGACGATATCTATCTGAACAACCCATCTGGTCAGATTGTTGAAAACGTCAACGTCGGAATATATGCGACGGAGTAAACGAATTTCTTGTAAAATAGTTTAGTTGTTTTCGGCTTATATCCTGAGCTCTCGGTTCAGCGACTGACAAACATGTACGTGTAATTCACTTTTTGATTTATTCTGTTTGAGGAGCTAATTCGAAGCAGTATTGCTTACCCCGTCGTCTCGCAGTGATCTAATAAACTAAATTCTTATGAACCTCGGCTAAAATCTATATGGATTATTGAAGTATGCCAAGCCAAAACGCCTTCTTGAAAAAAGAAGGCACCTAATCAGGCTCAGTCGAACGAACACAAAGTAATAACTATGATCAGGTTGGCGCTCCGTAGATATTGCAAGATGTTGATTTAAACTTATCCACATTTGTGTTTCGCAAGCTGCTCTATCGAGTAGTTGCCGAAACCTGCTGCCGACAAAACAAGCCCTGTATGCCACTCGCCGTCATAGCGATAATACAAATGCTTAATGCCACTCTCAGTCTATTAGCAATTGTTGCTGTTCAAAATTTATTCGATGCACTTACTAAAACTTCAAACTCGTCTATCGAAAATGCAATCACTTTGTTGTTACTAGCCTCGATTACACTAATTTTATCCAGCTATCTTTCTTCTATTCTACGCATAGTTTCGCATATGCGAATGGGAACAAGACTTGCTTCAAGCTTAGTTGATAGAGTGCTGAGTGGTGGCGGAAAAGACATGTCTACTGGTGAAATAACAAGTCGAATGCAAGACGTTTCACAACTTCATGCCGGAATTACAGATGCGTTAATAAGAATTATCACCGAGGCCCTATTTCTTTTTATCGCAACATTATATGCGTTTTATTTGAATCCGTACTTAACGCTTCTCGCCTGGTTGGGATTCCCAATTTCATTCCTAATTGCTAGGTGGAATGGCATCATGGTTAATAAGCCAACACAAAGAATAATGGAACAACAGGCTAGGTATATGAACCTATTGATAACTGCGATCTCCAATAGAGCGGAGGCTAATAACATTGGAAGCAAATTATGGTTCAATACAGCGATTAGCAGACGACAAAAGTCTCTATTTAGACGCCAATTTTCCATTCAAAAACTGGTGACGCAATTTAGCACCTTCGGAAAACTTAATACAAGATTAATAGAAATATCCACTTTGATTTTCGGGGCACTTTTTGTTTTACAAGATGCCTTAACTATTGGCGGATTAATGGCGTTCTACCTAATACTGGCGCGATTAACAAATCCTCTAACAATGATTGCAGGTCTTGCAGACGATTGGAAAAGAGTTCAAATTGCGCTTTCTCGAGTGGAGCCATTGCTAAGGGCTGGCGAATCTACCAAAAAATGGATCAAACCAGTCAAACTAGGAATTCTTTTGAGTTGCCGAAATCTTGCTGTTGATAGAGGGACAAAGCCGCCACTGAAAGTGCCAAATTTAAGTTTATCAGAAAGAGAATTACTTTGGGTAAATGCTCCCGTTGGCTCAGGAAAAACGCGCTTACTCCAGACTATAGCTGGCCTAGAAAGGCCTTCAAAAGGCAAAATAGCTCGGTCGATGAACGACTGTACTATTTACTTAAGTTCTAGTAGTTTTTTGGTTAAAGGATCGGTGCGTATGAATATGCTGCTAGGCGAAAAACACACAGATGAGGAGATTTGGGCAACAGCAAGAAGGTTTGGCCTAGATGCAGTATTATCGGGTCTTTCGGACGGTCTAAATACTCAAGTCTCATCTGATGGAAGTGGTCTTTCCAGCGGGCAGCAACAAACGGTTGGTTTTTTGCGAGCAGCTTTAAGGCGTCCTAAACTGTTTTTGATGGACGAAGCGACTTCAAATTTAGAATTTGAAACACAAAACTCCGTTGTTGCCGAATTTGCTCGGAAAGAAAACAAAAGTGCAGCTATCTTTGTCTCTCATAGAAAGCCGCCGCCTAACTTCAAGGGTATCGAATATACAATATCTGGGGATTGTTTAATTTTGCATTCCAAAATAGGCTAGTAACATAAACCCATGAGGAAATCATGAACATTAAGAATAACTTGCTGGAAAGATCAATATTTTTACTTTTAATTATTGGTCTATCGTTAATAATTATTTCGATTTATACTCTTTTGAAAATCGGATTGCACACAAAAATTCCTGTGCATTGGGACATACAAGGCAATCCAGACTTATTTTCACCGGCATGGCTAGGACTTTCTATAATACCCTTTGCCCTAATCGCCAGTGCTTTTTTAGTTAAGTGGCGTTCGCACGTTTTCAACTCCAGTCCACTTAAAAATTATTATGCTCTAGTTTTTGCAATAATTTGCGTGACTTTAGGTCATTTTTTTATTGTGTATAAATCAATTCAAGTTGGTTAAAAAATACCCAATTTGGTGAATCTTAGCCTACTCTTTTAGGCGGTTGTACACCAAAGCCAAGGAAGTTTAGCGTTGACATCCCTAGGACGGCACGCGCCTTTTGTCTGGTTTGTTATTTGCGGGCATGGTTATGAGCGTAAAAGCGGTGAGCGATGACAACCCCCGGGTGAGATCGTCTTTTTCCGATCTTTTTTTGCCTTTATCCCGCTTGTTGTTTTCCTTTGGCTGCGTTCAGAATTCCCACAAGGTCTAAGCATAAAGAGACCTGTGAGACATATTCTGCGCTCTGGCTTTAGAATGCTGGCGCTGTTTGGATATTTCGCAGGACTTGCCCGGTTGAGTTTGGCCGAGATCGTATTGATCACGCAGATATCGCCCATCTTACTTCCCATAGCCGCAGTTATCATTTTGTCCGAGCGGTTGACCATTTGGCGTATGGGCTGGTTGGCATTCGGCTTTGCTGGTGTAGTCGTTTTTGTCTGGCCTGAATTTAATGAATCTAGCAATCCTAATCGATTGATCGGCTATATGATCGATATTATTTCAGCAATATTTACAGCACTCGCACTTTTGATGGTGCGCCGATTGAATAAAACGGAAACCCCTGGCCCCATTGCATTTTATTTTGCCCTTACCTCAAGCTTTGCTGGATTGTTAACATTGCCTTGGGGTTGGGTTTTGCCAAATGCTGAAACGCTTCTATTGTTGTTCGCTTCGGGGCTGTTTGGCGGGTTTGCACATATCGCCACGCCCAAGCCTCTCGGCTTGCATCATTTGAGCATGTAGCATTGCTTTGGCCACTTCTGGGGGATTTTTTTCTATTCAATTTTGGCGTGTCATCCGCGCTATTTTTTGCAGCACCTTTGATTTTGGGAGGCGCGGCATTCGCCACCTACAAAGAACGCTCCCGCATTAGATTTTCAAAATCCGAAAGCAGCCAATAGTTCAATTCAATTAATAGGCAGCTTTGTGGCCAAACTGCCATTTCAAAAAGCGAAGAATTCGCCATAAATCCATCCATGGATTTGTTTTGTTTCAAATGCCAAATTTGAAACAAGGCTCCCTAATCTCTCTTCTCTCGTCGGGACCCGACAAGCAGAAATTTTCATGACCCCCGTCTGAAAATTTCGTTGCGGCGTCGAGGTCGGCCGACCCCAAACGCCTTGGTGAAGGACAGGCGCCGCGTCAGACGCGCCTGAACGAACCCAAGCTGGGAACCATGTCGAGAAAGCTCCGCTTCCAACTTGCGTTCCCAACGCCGTGCTGAAACTACATTGATTGCCAGCTGGCTCAATTTGTTTCAGGAAAGGCGTTTGGGGTCGGGCGTAGACCCGACGAGAGAAGAGAGAGTATTTTCGTTTAAAATAAGGGCTTTAGCCGTATTTCAGACGAATTTAGATACCCCAGTTCAAGAACTGGGGTGCCAACTGGGGATCAGGTGGCGGTTTAAACCCGATTTAAGCGGGTTTTTGCCTTACACAGCACCCTGAAAAACTATTTCTTAGCCCAAAACACTTACACATAAAGTTACACATCGACATTAAAAACTTCATTTTATCTATATAAATCAGTATCTTAAAAAACAGCGATCTCGACTGAAAATCCTCGTGTCGGTGGTTCAAATCCGCCCCCGGGCACCATTAAATAAAAAACTCAGCAGAAAATAAAAATCTTAGGCTCGCAATAGGTTCTATGGTCGCGCAGAATTACTGCGCACATTTGATAAAGTGATAAATACGCGTAACATGTTGTTGAAACAAAATGATCGCAACATCCATTATGCGTTGACTTAGACAAATTTTATGCGGAACATCTGGTATGGAATATGATAGAGAATTCTTTAAATCTTGTCTTGGGAAGAAATTCTCAATCGAATTCCATGAAGAATTTGGGCACTTGGAGCTCGTGGAAGTTTCCGACTTAAACGCAAGCTTGCCCAATATCGACGCGTTTTCATTGGTCTTTATCAGCAAGAATACAGCTGTTTTAGGACAACAAACATATACTCTAAAGGGGCCAAATTATAAAAATGATCTGTTCCTTGTTCCGGTTGGCCGAGACGAACAAGGCACGCGTTACGAGGCAGTTTTTAACTGATTTTTTTCGCACCAATGTAGTAAATCGTAAACACCTTTATCTTCGGTCTTCGTAAATCCAAGCCGATGGTAAAGCCCCATAGCAGGATTATTTTTTTCGACATGGATGCCAACTGATTTACCAAATCCACTCGCGTGATCAACGATGTCAGACAGAATTGCACCCCCAAGACCTTGACCACGCGCCTTAGGAAGCAATGCGATATCGATCAATCGAAACTCGCGTTCCCACTCCTCGATATAGAGCCGTCCAACACGCTTCTTATTGTAAAGCACGATCAGCCATTGCGCATCTGGGTAGTGGTCTTGGTAGTGGCGATGCTGTGCTTCGAACTGCATATCTAGAAACGCAGAAATCTCTATGTCTTTCCAGCCTGTGTTTGCCAATTCGTCTAAGCGCGTCGAGTCATAGACCTTCGAAATAAACTTTAAATCAGTGGGCTTCATCTCGCGCAAGGACACGCCCTTTGCGCGTGCTTTGCTGTCTGTTTTATTTAGATGGAAGCCCAACGTGGTGCCTAGGGTGTCATATCTCGCGTAAGCGCGAATGTGTTAAGCTGGCCGCCGATGTTTGTTGGCTGAGCGTACCATTCGGTTGAATCTATAGCGACCTGATTGAAGACTAGTAAATCACCTCCACTTGGCACCTGAACAAAGGCCGAAATACTACCATCGGCACTATAAGATAGTTCAATGCGTGACCCTGCATTTGTCATCGCAGACCACTGCCAACCGACCCACGCAGCATGCGCGGTGTTGAACTCTCTGTTTAATAAGATCTTCGTTGATGCCGAACCTTCGGGCATATTTAACGCCATCACATAGACGCAGCCATCCCCATCAATCGATGCGCTATAATCGCCAAGTGTATCTTCGGTCAGTCCAGGCGCGCTCCAATCACTCCAATCAGCCGATCCTGGCGTTTTCTGACGGCTTCGCATCAACGTTCCAGCAAAATTGCCAAAAATACTGACATAGCCTTCGCCATCTAAAATTGGTTTTACAAGCTGAGCTACTGCACCGTTTGCGGCACCACCGGGTTGCACCCAATCTAACCATTTATCTGTATCATATGGGTTATCGGTATCTTGCTGGCGCACATGCGCGGTATCGTCGTCTTCCAAATTTCCTGTGATCACCAAGCGCCCATCAGCATTGTTGGTTACACATAAAGACTTAAATGCACCCTGCACATTGCCGTTCAAATTAATCCAATCGCTCCATGGCTGAGCAGGCGGTTCGCTTTCTTGAACTGTGATCTTTATTGGATCTTTCGCGCCTGGCGGCGTCACTTCTATGGTCTTCTCGACGATCTGTGGTGGGTTGCGATATTTCCACCAAAGCGTCTGACCTTTTGGATGAGCGACTGAAACAAAGACACAATCACGTCCATTTAAATCTTGCGCTACTTGGATCGCATATACCCCTGCCAAATCGATCCCCGACGGCGCGCCTAAATCCTCGGGCGGCAACCAATCGGGGGACTCAGCCGTTTTGTTTGGTGTTTCCGCGAAATATTGAACAGTATTCGTTTCGGTTGCGATAGCGACGATGACGACATCACCGCCAATCGTGGTAGAGCAATCCATCGGATAATAATAAGTCTGTTTGCCCATATTTTGCCATTTGGAAAAGGTTCGACTGTTCGGACTGGTTTGGCGGCAATAGACCAGTTCATGTCCAACATTTACGCCAGCGACAAAAATTTTAACTGCAGCATAATCAATCGCAGAGAATTCGCCGACCTCTAGCGGTATGACGTCGCCATTCTCGTCGATCCCTGCAGGAATTGGTTCGTTACGTCCCATGGATGAAACTCCTTTTTTCTGGCGCGCTTAACTGCGAGAGGGATACAAGCCCTGAAGTGCAATAATGAAATTGATGCCCAAAAACGGTTGCATATTGTAATGCGGCTGACTGCCCCCTTCGGTCGAAACAGTTTCGGGCGACATACCGGCGAAATTACTCGCTCCACTGAAATGGATATAATCCGCACCGGGCACCAGATTTGGGTCAGGGGTGTTTGCCGCAGCTTCTTCCGATGACGCGTTCACGACGTGATTATGCGAGGGCATTTGTGTGCTGCTTAAAGTCACCTCTTGCACCCCACCGTTTTCGCCTAAACGCCGTGTGGTCAAACCTGGACCGCGGCCTGGGTGCATCGGCGCGCGCCCCTTTAAGTTTGGAAGACCCATAGTACTACGTCCATCGCCGCCATAGGTTGTTCCGATCAAAGAGTATAATGCTGTATTTTGCGAAATTGGTAAAAGCTGCCCTTCACAAAATGCCCAGCTGCGGGGCGCAAAATTGCCAGCAAAAATACGAATTTCTGCGATAAAAGGTTCTGACATTTATCCGCTCCTTTATGTTCGCGATGGGTAGATGCCAAAAAGCGAGACAATGAAGTTCACGCAGAGATACGGCATTAAGTTTGTGTGTGCGTTCGATCCGCCCGCGTTCTGCAGTGTGGAAATATTCATAGCTGTCAAATCTTGCGAAAGATCACCGACATAGTAAGGGTTTCCAGAGCCCGTTTTTCCCAACATATGGTCTGTTGGGGTGGTCTGATCTGCATCGGATGTTTCTGCAAATTGGCTGTGACTATGCGCCGGCAAGTTGATCGCATTCAGGGTAACGGTTTCAGCGCCACCTTTGATACCAAGGCGGCGACTTGAAAGGCCCGGTCCAGTGCCCGCATGGACAGGGATGCGCCCACGCATGTCAGGTAGACCAAAAGTGGTTCGACCATCCCCGCCGTAAACCGTTCCAAATAAACTGAACAAAGCATCATTTTGGGCCGTTGCAATAAGCTGTCCATCGCAAAACGCCCACCCGCGCGGGGCAAAATTTCCCGCAAACATTCGAATTTCGCCAACAAATGGTTCTGACATCTCGCGCCTCCTTAACTTCTAGATGGGAAGAGACCCTGCATCGCAATGCAGAAGTTCAATGCTCTGAATGGTTGCATATTTTCATGCGGGACACTGGCCCCTGCATTTGCAATTGAGTTTGAAGAAAGCGTCGTTTGGGTGCCCGAACCTGGCGCTAGATATGGCGTCCTATTTGTCGTCGCATACATCTGATTTGATGGGCTATCAGACGTGGCAGCATTGGTTGTTCCCAACATTTGGTGGGAGTGAACAGGCATCTCTTCAATTGTCAGCGTATGGGTTTCAGTGCCTGATTTTTGACCGTACCGGATCGCTTCGTAGCCCTGTGGGGGAAGTCCTGGATGCACCGGCGTGCGGCTTCTTAAGTCAGGCAGTGCAAACGACGTCCGCCCGTCGCCGCCATAAGTCGTGCCTAAAAGACTATAAAGCGACTGATTTTGATTAATCGGAAGAACTTGGCCATCACAGCTGGCCCAACCGCGGGGCGCAAAATTGAACCCCATGATGCGAATTTCGGCTAAAAATGGTTCTGACACAAACGAATTCCCCTCAATAATTTTGCTCCAAAACGAAAACTTAAACAGCCTTAATAAACACAAAAAGAAGCAGTCGCGTCATCGCAGTTACAGTGAAAGCATAATTGGCGGCTTTGAATTCTGTCAACGATTTTAAATAATTCGAAATAAAAGAGTGAATAATTTTACTATTTGCAAATACGTAGCCTAGGTTTTTCTTGACTCAAAGCGAGACTGTTGAGAGCCTGCCACAGAGTAGGAGCAGGGGAATTTGAAAAAGTTTTTCAAGTTGTCCAAGCAAATTTAGAAGATTGGCGAATTGAAATGAGTTTTTTCAAAACTAGGCACGCGTATTTTCGAACACGCATGATCAAAAATGTTCTTCAGTTTCGGACAAATTGCGAAAACTTCTCTAAACATATTGTTGCGCTTTTTTTGTTGGTTTGTTTTTCATTTCTTTGGACTGTTTCAGCGTCAATGGCTCAGGTAACGTCATGCTCTACGACTGTTGCCCCGAGTCCACCTGGCAACTCTTATATACTTGTGAATTTTGATGATGGAACATGCGAAAACAGCAGCAACACCGCCATCCCATCGGCGAATAATGGATTCAATTTACGCTATGACGAAGATGATTTTGCACTAGCTTCATTCTTCAATGGAACCGCCCTAGGGGAGAGTTTTGGTGACCCGCCTGCGGGTGTAACGAGTTTTGATATTGAGGTCAGTCAAACGAGCGCCTCTGGGGGATGTAGCGCGCCCGTTGACTCAACACCCACACCAAAAGGACCTGCCTTGGTCAGTCTGGATAATTGTTCCAATGCCGATGTCGAGGCGATTTATTCTGTCGTAACGCCAAGCCATAATTTTAGTGTTCGTGTGCGCCTTACCGGTGTAACTGATGGTGGAAGCTATACATTCGTCAGCAGTGAAATCACAGGCGGCACCTTTGGTGGTGGTCTGTCCACGATAAACATCGTCCAAGATACGGTGCCAGATGATGGACAGGACTTTAGCTTTACAGCTACGGGTGGACTGACGCCGAATAGCTTTAGCTTGGATGATGATGCGAATGGCACATTGTCAAATACGCGGACTTTTACAGATGTCGCCGAAGGAATCTATACAGTTACACAATCCGCAAATGCAAATTATCTGCAATCCGTGTCTTGTGTCGACCCAAGCGGCAAAACAACAACCGGCATGGGGTCTGCAACAATCGACGTCGAAAACGCCGAGATTGTCACATGTACATTTACCAATGTGCCGACGGCACCCGAATTGGATATATCTGATTCATCAGGCACAATCACTATTTCTGATGGGGAAACTGCAACGAACGCATCAGCTGCAAAAGGTACAGCGCTTGGCAATGTCGCAGTTGGGGCAAACCAAAGCAGCACATTTACAGCACAAAATACCGGCACCAAAGCTCTGACTTTTGACGCAGACGCGCTGTCGATTTCGAATGCAACCGATTTTTCAATTACATCCGATTTGCCCAATTCTGGCACTTTGGGCGCTGGTAATTCGACAACATTCACAATCCAATTTAACCCAACTTCAGCAGGCGACAAAACAACCACTGTTACAATTAACAGCGACGATGCAGACGAAGACCCATACACATTTGTTGTCACGGGCACAGGTCTTGGGCCGGAACTTGATGTCACGAACAATGCGGAAACAGAAGATATTGCCAGCGGAGAGGGTCAAAGCGACGCTACGACGACCAAGGGTACAGACTTTGGAAGTATTGCGGTAAATACAACTACCACGACCTCTTTCAAAGCGAAGAATACGGGCACTGTGACGCTAACATTAGGTGCTGATGCTTTGGCTTTGTCGAATGAAACAGACTTTTCAATTATTACCGACCTAACCAACTCTGGAACGATTTTAGCGCCAGGCACGGCGACATTTTCAATTCAGTTCAATCCAACAAGTCCGGGTACCAAAACCTCTACCGTCACAATTCGAAGTGATGATCCAGACGAAGACCCATATACATTCGTTATAACGGGTACATCGCTGGCGCCTGAGATTGATATCCGCGACAATACGGATAGCACCGACATCTTATCCGGCGAGATGGCAGGCGATGCAACGACCGCGAAAGGAACTGATTTTGGCACTGTGCTTGTAGCAAGCAACGCGACAAATTCGTTCCGTGTAAAAAATACGGGCAGCGCTGCGTTGGTATTCGGGGCCGATGCATTGGCGATTTCGAACACAACTGACTTTTCGATCACAACTGATCTGACAAATTCTGGCACTGTAAACCCGACGGGCAATGTAACATTTTCGATCCAGTTCAGCCCCCAAAGTGCGGGGACGAAAACAACAACCGTGACTGTACGCAGTAACGATGCAAACGAAGATCCCTATACATTTGTGATCACCGGACAAGGCGTAAAGCCGGAACTTCAGGTTGCGTTCGATGGCAATGGCAATGCGATCACCAATGGGGCTCTTGCGGCGGCTGCCTCTACGACAAATGGCACAGATTACGGGTCTATTGTGCTTGGCGGTAATGCGACAAACCAGTTTCGCGTTATCAGCAGCGGTTCAACAAATTTGACCCTTGGTGCGACCGCGCTTGCACTCTCTAACACAACAGACTTTTTTATTGTTACAGATTTGATCGATAACGATACTATTCCCCCCAGCAGCCTTGAACGCTTCAGCATTCGGTTTGCCCCCGCTTCTACGGGCATGAAAACGACGACTGTAACCATTCGAAGCGACGATAGTGACGATGATCCATTTACCTTTGTGCTGGTCGGCAATGCGACAGTACCAGAAATTGATATTCGCAACGATGCAAATGATACATCGCTTTTAGATGGCGAAACGGCCGCGATGGCAACGGCCGCAAAGGGAACCGATTTTGGAAATGTCTTGGTTGGTTCAAATGCGTCCAGCACGTTCCGAGTTTTCAATACAGGGACTTCGGATCTGAATTTTGCTGCTGATGCTCTGTCAATTTCAGATACAACCAACTTTAGCATCACATCTGATTTGACAAATTCTGGATCGGTGGCCGCGTCTGCTCAGGCGACATTTACAATTCAGTACAATCCAGCTGCCGTGGGCGCACATTCTGCTACAGTAACCGTGAATAGTGATGATGCGGATGAAAACCCGTTTACATTTGTTATCATCGGAAATGGCAATCTTGCCCCGACGGTGACAGCATTTGAACGCCTGACACCAACCACGGAGACAACCGATGCAGATAGCTTAATCTTTCGTGCGACATTTTCTGAAGATGTGCAAAATGTGGATGGGGCGGATTTTGATGTGACTGGCACGACTGCCACGGTTACAAATGTCTCCCCGGTAAGTGCGAGCGTCTATGACCTGACCGTTTCAGGTGGTAATCTGGAAAACCTAAATGCAGTCGTCGGATTGGATCTATCATCTTCTTCGCAAGACATAACAGACCTGCCCGGTGCCGTGTTGACAAATGCGGAGCCGCCAATTGATCAAACCTATATAGTTCAAAACGATACGATCAGCCCAACAGTCGAGATTTTAAATGCGCCCGCTTCGAATGATGGTGTGACAGAGTTCGATATTACTGTCCAATTTTCGGAAGCTGTTACGGGGTTTGTGCAAGGGGACGTCGCAGTGATCAATGCCAATACCTCTGGCTTTACGATTGTTGATGCCAGCACCTACACTGTGACGCTGACCCCGACCGGTGGTGGCGACATCACCATCAATATAGCCGCAGGCGCCGCTGACGACCTGGCAGGAAACGCCAGCGAAGCAGCAACTCAAGTGACCGTTACCAGCACTGTCATTGGCGATACGGTGCAGATTATTACCAATCTGATCGAGAACCGCGCCCGATTAATCCTACAAAACCAACCCTCCGTCGGGCGCCGATTGGACAGGCTAAACGGTGTGGCCACGAATAATGGCGGTATTTCAGGTTTCGGCCTTTCCGTATCAAGCCGAAACATTCCTTTCGCATTGCAAATCGGCGAGAATAGCAGCTCATTTTCCTATTCAACGGCGCGTGCAAATGCCAAAGGTAACGACACAAGCTATACCGCCGATATTCAAACTCTACTTGGCCATGCAAATGTGGATGTAGCAGACCAGAAACAGGCGGCTGAAACTTATGTAGGGAATTGGCAGCGCCATAAGGCGATTATAAGCGCACCGTTCGAGGATTCCGTTTCCAACACCTCCTCTCCACAAGAAAATTTTGAAGACTTGGCCGTTGCACAGAATACCCTGCCAGCAAAGGCGAGCCCTATTGGTGTATCAGACCCAAATGTTAGCCTCGATGCCTCACAGGATGTATTCGTAAACCGTCTCGATTTCTGGGCGGAAGGAAGCTACTCGCGCTTCGATGCAGTGGGATCTACTGGCTCTTTCGGTATTGTCCACGCGGGGGCAGACTATCTGGTCAGTCCCAATCTGCTCGCGGGGTTTGGGCTGCAATTAGATTGGACGGATATTAATAACGCCACCGGTAGTACCGCAGATGGGTTTGGCTATATGGCGGGGCCATATGTAACGGCACGCTTGTCCGAGCAATTTTACCTTGATGCCCGATTGGCATATGGCAAGTCGTCGAACTCAATTTCTCCGTTCGGTACATTCACAGATGAATTTGACGCCACACGTTGGCTTGCAACCGCTGCTTTGATTGGTGATTTTGACTTTGGTCAATTCAATATTCAACCGCAGGCAAAGCTGTCTTGGTTTAAAGAGACTAGTGACGCCTATACAGACAGTTTGGGAAATCTGGTGCCCTCTGTGTCGATTGAAACCGGCACGTTTGAATTTGGACCAACCATTTCGACAAGCTTTGCCCTGGACGGTGGCTCTGTTTTCTCGCCATTCGTTTCTCTCAACGGCATCTGGTCGTTTGCACAAAACAATTCCGCAAGTGCACTGGTTTCTGATCCGACAACTTTGGCCAACGAAGGGTTAAGGGCAAGCGTAGAACTTGGCTTCGACTACGCTTTGAAACGCGGTGTCAACATTTCCTTGTCTGGTTACTATGACGGCTTCGGCGATGGCTCGTTTGAAGCTTACGGTATCTCGATTGGGTTTGAAACAATCTGGTAATTGATCTTACAAGTGTCGACTTGCCTGAACGAAAGATATGCTAACTAAACGACTACAAGCCGGTGCCGGTAGGATGTTGAATTTGTTTCTTTAGGTAGTTTTCGATCAGCTCGTCGGTAATTGCGAAGCTTGTGGCCAAAAAGCCTATTTCATTAGTCCAACAGCCGATATACATTTTCAGGTTAGAAGAAAGCCTTTCTTGCGAATGTTCAAGCGTCTGAAATTTATCAAACCTGCTCATAACTCTGCCCATCTTGTGCGGCAACTTATTATCCATCCCGTTGGTATTCTGATCTTCCTTGCGGTCACGACATTTTTTTCTTTTTCTTTGCCGATAATCGTTTTGGCGGAGGGGAGTACAAAATCATCTCTTTCAAATCACGTTTCGATAGTATCCGCATCACCATGTCTCCTTTGATAAAGAGCATCGCGATGCCTCGATGGGTTAATCCCCGGTCGAGGACTACAGTTTCAGTGATTCAATCTCGAATGGCAAACTTGATTTGGCAATCAGTCAAAATAAATGATCAACATTTATGAGACTAAAAAGAGACTAAAACTGCCTCCCCTGAGTATAAAACCTAACTAAGTCATTAATTTTATGGTACCGACGCCCCGGCTCGAACGGGGGACCTCTTGATCCACAATCAAGCGCTCTAACCTACTGAGCTACGTCGGCACTGGAGCGTCGTGTAACTCATGGGATGTGTGCTTGCAAGACTGTTCCGGCTGGAATATTGATTGATCTCGGCGTAGCGATAGCCAAGGAAGGCAGGCGTTTTATGGGCATAAACACTCCAAGTGATATCGAAGCAAATCTTCAGATTGGACCGACCAGCGATGGGATGGTGCGCCTGTTTATCGAGACACAGACAGCCGAAATTCCATTGGATTTTGATCCCGAAGAAGCCGAAGAAATTGCCGCTGAAATTCAAGCTGCGGCTGCGCGTGCGCGGGCCGCTGCGAAATCTTAAAGCTGTCTGCACAGGCGTTGCCAGGCAAGCCATTTGTTTTGGGTGCAGATCACATCTACCGCCACAAATAAGCCATATGCGCAAATCGGGATTGGACCCATGATAGGCTTTTGTTCACCGGTCGTCGTCGCCCGAATTGCCGTTTTGCAAAGCGATCCATCAAAACTTCCGGTGTGCAGGGCACCTCTGTGATCGGATCCCAGTAGCTTGGATAATCGATCAACACCGCATGCACCAGTTGCGCCAGATTTGGCCGCGCCCGCCGCCTGTTTGGGACATTACCTTTATCGGTCGTTAAGCCCCAGCCCGCGTAGAACGGCGTACCATAGCATGTCACCGCAACCCCATGCATCAGCGCCTCAAACCCACCCAAAGAACTGATTGTTGCCACACGATCAACTTGTTTCAAAAGCGTGACAATATTTGCCTCTGTCACCAATTGATCAACGGTGGCGCGCATCACCTCTTGGCTGACGTTGCCATTGCGCAAACCGACAAGGACATCAGGATGGGGTTTGTAGACGATATGCGCTTTGGGATAATCCTGGCGCGCCGCCCAAAGCAGGTTCTCATTGGTCGCGATGTCGTCAGCACCATAGGTGATAGAGGCATCATCCGCGACCTGCCCAAGGACCAAAACCGTCTCTTTCTCCGCAGGGAAAACCAGCTTGGATGCGGTTCCAAGATTGTATTTGGACAACCCGAGTTCGCAATATCGTGTCTTAAGTGCGTCAGCGCGCGCCAACGCACGCGCATTCAAGGTCACGCTGTCCCCAATTAAGCTCTCCAACTTGCTGGGCTGGGTTGCATCAAAATAAATGCCGATATCATCAAAGATCAACGAATAGGGTTGGCGTAGTTCCGCACCAAGCCCGGCCGATCTGATAAATCCATCCTCAACTTGGATCAAAAGCACCCCGGCACGCGCCGCCTCGGCCTCGAAGGATTTGCCACCGCTGCGCCCCCAACGCATGAGCGGGGCATCTCTACTCTTGGCCGCGCGCAATGCGCGTTTGGGGCCTTTTGCAAAAATGCGCTTTTTGGGCGCGGCCCGAAAATAACGCCGCAAAAACGACTGTTTCCACAATCGAAACCCAAGGAAAACTTCTGCGGTATCGGCGATCCGCCAATTCGCGGCCTCGGCCTTTATCTGGGCGGCGACTCCAAAAAAATCAGTGCCCATCTCACGAAATTTATCATACCAGAAAGTGTGTTTCAGATAGGCGGCATGAAACAAGTCCACTTCGCTGCACCATGCACGCCGCCCCTCGTCTGGATGTCGATCATCGGTCAGTCCCCAACCAGCATAGAAGGGGCGTCCGAAAACAACTGGCCGATGTCCCGCAAAAATTGCCTCCAATCCCATAAGCGAGCTGACGGTATAAACAGCACGCGCATGTTTAAACAATGTCCAAGGCGATAGAGGCTTGTCATAAAAAGAGATCAATCCCCCCTTACCTGTTCCCAAAAAATACCCCTTGCGGCGCCCCGCGCGTGTTTCTGGATGGGTTTTGATCAAAATCGGCTTGCCCGGATGGTCTTGGATTGCAGCCCGAAGCATATCATTGAAGCTTTGTGCGTTTGCCGCGCCAAATCGAATTGACGCATCATTTCGGACCTGATCAATCACCAAGACATAGTCTTTTGGTAAATCCAAGTCATCCAAATGAAAGGCATTGTATTTGGACAAATGATAAGATTTCAACAGCTGAAGGGCTTCTTTGGCTGTTGCCTCTTCTTGCTCTGACAGCGGTGCATTCTCGCGCAGATGGGCGCGTAAATCTGATCCACTTTTGGGATCGTAATGCACCCCCGTTTTATCCAACATCAACGAAAGGGCGACATCGCCCTCGCGCCCGGTTTTTAACGATCTGACAAAACCGTCTTCTGCCGTCCAAAGTGGTTTTTGGGACCGATCAGAAAACTTCTTGGCGCGCTTATAGGTTTTCCCACGCCCCCATGTCAGAACCGCGTCGAAGCGGCCAAGGCGTGTGATCGGAAAACCATGCGCGCGCAAAATTTTTTGAGGGTATTTGCGAAAAAGCAACCCAAGGCTTTGTGCCGTCAGGGTTGCCTTTTTTTCTGTCAATAGGTGACGCCTTTAAGGACCTTACAAGCCCGCTTGGTCGCCCGCCTGTACCAGACCGCTTGCAGAATTTATCGGTGTAATCAAAGCGCTGATGGCCTTGGAGAATTGTGAATACGGAGCTTCGGTAACATAAATGATATCCCCATCGCGCAGCAAGAAATCGCGTGCGTTGAACACACCATTCGGTGCCTTGAGATCAAAGATATACATCACATTCCGATTAACGGTTGGATCATTAAACGAATAATACAGATTTGCGATCTCGCCACGCTCGCTGCGCAGAACAAAAACGCCGCTTGCATTACCAGTCGCGTTGCTAATACCGCCTGCGCTCGATACAGCTTCGAACAAACTTAAGTTTGGCTTCGGAAATTTTTGCACGCCGTTGCCGATTTGGCCTGACATTGTATATGTCCGAATATCTTCATCCACACGCACAACATCTCCTGGGCGCAAATGAATATCATTGCGACGATTGTCCAAGATGTCTGAGAGCCAAACCGACCCTTTGCGACCGCCGCGTGTCACCGACACGATCGTCGATTCTGGATTTGCGTTCACAGAACCGCCCGCTTGCGCCAGCATCCCCGTCAGATGCGTTGTTGGCACCCCGATGGGATAAACTCCATTTTGAACGCCAGAGCCGACGATTGTAACCGCAGACCCCAAACCCTCCGAGCGCGCAAGAAGCACTTGGGGGTCGGGTGTTTGCACCGCCAACGCATCCGCGATTTGCGACCGCACAGATTCAATCGTGTTTCCACCCGCTTTGATACGCCCCGCGTAAGGGATAAAGATGTGGCCCGTGTTATCAACTTGGATAGGTGTAATTGTAGACGGCGTTCCAGCTGGTCCAAGAACGCCTGTTTCAACATTCTCATAGACCGTCAAAATCAATTCATCACCGGTCCGGATCACATCGGTATTGATCGACGGCGCACCATAGAAGCTTGATGGGAAACTGCGCGTTTGACGGAAATTGGTTCTGCGCACGACCTCGGCATTGACGGGTACAACAACCGCATCGCCTTGTTTTTCCCGGGAACTCAAAAGCAGCTGGGATTTGGTCGGACCAGTTGCGGGCAAGCCGCAGCCCATCAATGTCACAAGGCCCAACATAGCCATGCCGCGCATAATCTTTTGTGTGCTGGAAAAAATCATAATCTGTCCCTGAGTTTGGACCTTTTGGTCTCTTACCGCTTTTGGCCAGAATCTAGCTAAAGTTTTTGTGAATTACCAGTTTAAGTTTCGGCAAAAATTAGGCGGAGTCGCGCTGTGGCGTAATTACCGCACTTGGCGTTGCCAAAATTTCATACCGATCTTTGTCTGCCAACATGAAATCCACAATTGGACGGAACAGTCTTGTTCGGCTGCGCCTTGTATAAAACCCACCAACGATCTGCGATGTCGCCAACAAATAACGCCGATAATCCTCATAGGCATTGCGGTCAGGCGGGGTTGGATTGGCAAAAAATGCATCAAGGGATTGATCCGAGACCAAATCCCGTTTGCTATAAACCGCACGTCCCATCGCCTTGACGGCAATGCCGCGCCATAGGGCCTGTTGTGCGCCTGTCGAATTGACCGTTACAACGGAACTTGCCTGATCCAACAAGCGTGCCAAACGCCCGCCATGGACAAACCTTACACGCCCTTTCAATCCATGTTCTTTGGCGCATTGCCGAATAAAACGTGGCAATCCATTTGAAAAATCGTCCAACGGATGGGCTTTAAAAACCAGTGAGTGGTGTTTCGGCGCGCCTTTGGCGAACGCTTCAATCACATCGCGGGCGAAATCCTGCAAATTGTCATAATCGCTGTGCAATCGGATAGATGCATCATGTTCCAGTTGCAGCAACACCAAATGATAGTTCAAACCCGATTGGAAAATCTGAAACCGCTCGCGCACCGTTTTTACAGCCATATAGGGCATGCGAATAAGCTTCTTAAGATGCGAATAAAACTCTTGCCCAACAGATTTCGCACGATGCGACGAGAAATTCGGATAGCGGCCATTTCGCACAAGAACTTGGAAATGATAAATTCCACCATGGAAAATATGACTGCGCAATTCGCCCCAGCGCGCGGGCGCCTTGGGATGCTCGGGCTTGAGGTTTTGAAGCGCGCGCCGCATCGCCACAATCGGTATATCCATAAGCGGCGAATATCCATTCACGCCGCTACGTTCATAAGTCACCCAATAGGGCCGCAAATACCCTTCTTCAAAATAATGAACGCGAATCCCTTGTTTCTCGGCCTCTGCAATCGCGACCTGATGGATCTGCCTTTCATCGCCATAAAGGACCAGATCTGTCACGCCAGCGGCGAGTTTCTGCGCAATATAGTCCGGCCATTCTTCTGACGCTTTAAAGAACCCCGTATAGGTAGACTTATCGCGCCAATAAAACGCATCGCCCTGATTGAATCCAATTTTTTCCACCCGTGCACCGGACAGCTTTATGATTTTCGCAAGACCCGCGAAAAACGGTCCATGCGGCCCTTGTAAAAAAAGAAAATATCGGTCTTGCGGTGTCACGATGGATATTGTCCCCAGATCAGCCCTCTGCGACTAATATAAGACTATTCAAATTCAATTAAACCCAAAGTTCAAATTGCATTGCGTCACTGTGGGTCGGTGCCGTTTTCACCCTTTACTCGCGAACTCAAATCATGCATCCCTTTGGGTCAATCCAAGCCAAAGGGCATGTCCAATGTTTACAGGCATTATCACCGATGTCGGTACGATCCTGAAGCTCGAGCAAAAGGGCGATCTTTATGCCCGCATTGCAACAGCTTATGCCGCGGATCAGATCGATATTGGGGCCTCGATTGCCTGTAACGGTATTTGCCTGACCGTAACTGCAAAAGGGGTGGACGGGGATCAAAACTGGTTTGATGTCGACATCTCGGCCGAGACGGTTGCCAAAACCAACATTAATGCGGGTCGGCGCGCATGGGCGATTGGCAACCGGATCAATCTAGAACGTGCGCTGCGTTTGGGCGACGAATTGGGCGGGCATCTGGTATCGGGTCATGTTGATACAACAGCCACGATCACCAAAATCGAGGATAGCGGCGATAGCAGCGTTGTGACTTTCGACGCACCCGCGGAATTCGCGCGATTCATTGCCCCCAAAGGATCTGTGACACTAGACGGCATCGCATTAACGGTAAACCATGTTGATGGCGCATCCTTTGATATCAATTTGATCCCGCACACCAAGGCGCAGACCGCTTGGGACGATTTGCAATCCGGCGATATTGTCAATCTTGAGATCGATACGCTGGCACGCTATGTTGCCCGCTTGGTAGAGACGCAGTATTCAGGTGGTAGTTTCAAACCCGCCTCTGAAAACATCGAAATCGCCTGAACGCTTAGGGGGATCATGTCCAATCAATCCAAATCCGCCGCACGGCTTTACGCGGTTCAAGCCTTGTTCCAAATGGAAGCGGCAGATCAGACCATTGATGATGTACGTGATCAATTTGTCGATCATCGCTTTGGCGCAGTGATCGAGGGCGATGAATATGCCGAAGGGGATGTGGACCTTTTTGAAGCGCTTTTAAACAAAGCGCTGCGCATGCAGGCCAAGATTGATCAACTGACCGATACGGCCCTAGTCGATAAATGGCCGATTGAACGCATCGATCCGACATTGCGCGCAATCTTTCGCGCCAGCGGGGCAGAGATTTTGATTGGCAAAACCCCAATGAAAGTTGTGATTTCTGAATTTGTGGATGTCGCGAAAGCGTTTTTCCCAGATGGGAAAGAGCCACAATTTGTGAACGCGGTGCTGGATCATATCGCGAAGAATAAAGACTGATTTGGCTGTCTCAAAGCGGGGTCGTCATCGGTTAAAATTTGTTCACCATCGCAAAACTAAACCGGTTTAGTGTATCAATTTTTAACGCAATATTTACCATCAACCCTTGCGCAAAAAACATACCCTAGCCTGCTTTAAACCCTGCCTCTTCCAACAATTCATTTGTCCGCGCCTCGATCTTGTCTTCCAAATGCACAACAAATTCCTGCAACTCCAAACCCTCATCAGCAGGGCCCATATAGTCCACAATCGCATGGCCTGGATATTTCATAATCCCGCGTTTTGGCCAGAAAAGCCCCACATTATTTGCAGATAAAACCACGGGCCGACCGGTGCGCTGCGCCAAAACACCCGCCCCGATCTTATAGGGTTTATGGGTTCCGGGCGGGACACGCGTGCCCTGAGGATAGATTACCAACTGATTGGCATCTTGGTTTTTTCCCACCCCATCCATCATCTGTTCGACGGCCTCTGCCCCCTTCCCCCGATCAACAGGCGCCACGCCGATCCGCATCGCATAGAAACCCAAGATTGGCGCCCAGCGCAGCTCTTGTTTCATCACAAACGTTGCGCGCGGCATGTAGTGCGAGTGAATGATCACATCAAAAAAGCTTTGATGTTTGGAGGCCACCACAACATGATCTGAGGGCACTTTTCCCCGAATTTCTAAAGAAATACCGACCAAGATATGCGCACCTTTGATCACCAGCCACGTATAAAAATGTACCGCAAAATAGGCCAGGTTGCGCGATAAAAATGCGGGGATCGCAAAGAGTATCCCCAACACCGCCATCAAGCCATAGACGTAAAACAGAAAGATCAAAGATCGAAGAAACTGCATGGTTTAACTCGTCCTATTTAAATTTCGAAATGCGGCGCGGCGTGTGGCAGCAAACCCAATGAAAGCAGCGATGATTGGGATCACGGCTGGGATCAGCCAATGCCATCCCTGAAATCCAAGACCTGTCAAAAACGCGCCTTCTTCTGCTGCCTCTGGCAGAAAGAAAATCGCGGCCATTCCGGCAATCACACCAATCAGCGCACCAATAAACGCCCGCCGCGTGAAACGCCGCACGAAGGCCTTTGCGATATAACTGTCCTTGGCGCCCACCAAGCGCAACACCTCGATCACATTGGCATTGGCCGATAGCGACGCTTGGGCGGCAAGCGAAATCATCGCTGCCAATGCACCCACAATCAAAGCAATCGATCCAAGCGCTATTATGCGCAAGCGATTGGCCGCTTGCACCAAAGGACGTCGCCATCTTGTGTGATCGTCCAACACCGCACCAGGCGCTTCCGCCGATAAGCGCAAGCGCAGCCCTTGCATATCTGGTCCCTGTTCTTCTTCGACGATTTCCACAATGTTCGGGATCGGCAATGTCTCAAGCGGCAGGTCCGGTCCGAACCACGGGGCCAGCAATTGGCGCTGTTCTTCCTCGCTCATCAATCGCGCGGATGCGATCCCCGGCGTTGTTTTTAGTATGCGCAAGACAGCGTCCGTCTGTGTGGCCAATTGCGTCTCAGGCGCGGATATGCGGATGGTCGATGTTTTTGACAATTCTGTGGACCATCTTTCTGCCAGCCGCCCCGTGGCCAAAGATAGGGCCAAGGCAAAAACGCATAAAAACGCCATCGCCGCGGCGGTAAATCCGGTTAATCGTGCTGTTAGCCCGCTGGGCGGCACAATCTGATCGGACTGCCTGTCCCCCGAAAAAACGGAAGAGAAATTTGGCCAGGCGCTCATGCCACGGTTTCCGCTTGTTGGGCATAGACGCGTTTGTTTTGAATGCGCAGAACGCGGGCGGTATGCACACTGCGCGCCTTGCGGATCAGCCCCATATCATGGGTTGCGATCAACACTGTTTTGCCCATTTTGTTCAGCTCAATCAGCAAATGCAGCAATTGATGCGCCATGGTTTCATCTAAATTTCCTGTTGGCTCATCTGCGATAATCACCTCTGGCGACATAATCACGGCACGCGCCAAAGCTGCGCGTTGACGTTCACCGCCCGACAGCTCGTCTGGAAAAGCCGACATTTTCGCTTCTAAACCGGTCCATTTCGACAGTTGTATAAGATTATCGATATGCTGATCCAAATCATGCCCGCTGACCTGCAAAGGCATCATAATATTATCGCGTATGTTCAGATGATCCAAAAATCGGCAATCTTGATGTACCACCCCGATCTGACGCCGGATCACCGCAACATCGTCGCGGTTCATGGCGCGCACATCGCGCCCAAACAGTTTGATTGTCCCGCTTGTGGGCGCAAGTGCTTGATAACACAACCGGATCAACGTGGTCTTACCCGACCCCGACGGACCCGTTAAGAATTGAAAGCTACCCTTCGGAAGGCGCAAATCCAACGCCTCGAAAATATCCGCGCCTGAATAGTTAAAGCCCACCTTCAAAAGTTGGATCACGATGCTTGTTCCTTTTTTACCACATCCCCGCCCTGCTCAGGGTAGACGGCGCTGAAAAAATGTGTATTTTTCCAACAGGTTGTGGCGCTTTTGCGGTTTCTTGTTAGCATAATTCCCATTGGGAACAATACTCGCTTTCGGGTCTGCAATTTGGGTCGCACTGTCAAAGAGCTTAGGGGCGCTTCATGAGAATTACATGTCCGAATTGTTCATCGCAATACGAGGTTGCAGAGGATGCAATCCCACCCGCTGGCCGTGATGTCCAATGCGCAAAATGCTCCCATATTTGGTTTCAGGCCAGTCCAGCGGCCCCGATGATGCTAGACGACGTTGCCCCGGCCGAGGCTGCGGCACCTGCGGGTGCTACATTCCGCTCTGCGCGTGTTGATCGTTCTGCTGAGCCAGCGCAATCTGCGCCTGCACCTGCCCCGGAAGTACCGCAAGACGCCCCCGTAGCAAGCGCAGCCGCTGAACCAGCCGCCGCGCCACAGGCCACAGCGGAAATAGCGCAACCAGAACCTGCACCAGTATCCGCACCGGCGGAGGTCGCACCGCCGACATCTTTGACCGAAGATATCAAACGCATTCTGACCGAGGAACGCGCCTATTCCGCGCCTGATGGGGCAGCACAACAGCCTGTTGCAGAACAACCCAACCCAACAGCCGCACCCGTAACGGAACAGCCTGCACCGCCTGCCGAACCAGAGCAACCTGCGCCCGCCGCAGCGGAACTTTCTTTGGACGCCGCGCCGCGGATGTTTGATACACCGCCGCCCGCAGAACCAATTGCCCCGGCAGAGCCTGAAACGCCTGCTGCACCACCTGCGGCAGAGCCCGCAGCAGAAGCACCACAAACATTACAAGAGGCCCGCAGCCTGCGCGAAGTATTAGATGCTGAATCCGCTGGCGACACTGTTGCGACTGTCACGGAACCAACGTTGCAAGATCTTGGCCTGCGCCGTCCGCAACAACCTGCGCCTGCGCCAGAGCCAATTCCAACAGACATACCTGAAGCACCAGAAACACGTGCGCGGGATGCGTTTACAAATATCGATGACTTAAATTCCAAGCTGGATGCACAATCGCAACCTGAAGGCGACGCAGATACCGATATCTCGCTGGGCGGTGCTGTGGCGCCAAAGGACACGTCCTCGTTCTCAACCGGATTTGCCGTCGCTTGCTTTATTTGCATCAGTGCGGCACTTCTTTATTTGGTTGCCCCTCAAATTGCACAAAGCGTACCCTCGCTTGCAGGCGTCGCCGAAGGGTATGCCGCAAATGTCGATTCTGGGCGCATGGTGATCCAAGAGCTGTATTATGGCGGCGCGGGCGAGCCCGGCTTCCCAAATTTCTTTGACAATATCATGTCCAATTTTCGGTAAATAGACAGCGCAGGCTTTTCTATTTTTCTAACTCAAATCGCGGTTCGATCCGCATGTTGGCATGTCTTTGCAAGGGCAAATCCGCATGAAACCCTTACGCTCACTTGGCCCGCGCATTGTTATCCTTGGGCCCTCAAATGCAGGCAAATCGACACTTGCCGTCGCGATCTCTGAAAAGCCTGGGGTCGAGGCGGTTTTTCTAGACCAGTTGCGTCATATTCCAAATACAGATTGGCAGATCAAACCAGATGCCGACTTCGCAACCCTACATGACGCAGCGATTGCAAAAGATGCGTGGGTAATGGATGGCAATTATTCATCGCTGTTTGAACCCCGTTTGGCACGCGCAACGGGGATTATATTTTTGCGCTCAAACAGGTGGCTGCGGTTTTATCGCTACCTAATACGCACATTATTTGCCGGCACGCAGCGCGCAGGCGGGCTGGAGGGTGGCAGGGATAGTCTAAAATGGGAGATGATCGATTGGGTTCTGTTCAAATCCAAGAAAAGCAGTGATCGATATTTGAAAGTTTTACATACGAGCGATCTACCACTTGTCGAAATCCACAGCGCGAAACATCTCAAAGCAGTTTATGCGGCGTGGGGCCTCTCCGCAAAAATTTAGTTGGCGTTAAAACCGATCTAATAACCGATCTAGATAATCCAACTCAAACTGCGGGCGTTCGCGATTTTCCAAACGCTCTAGCAGATTGTCGCGCAACTGCTCGACATCGCGCCGTCTGTTTTGATCTGACGTCACCGACCGCCCGTCAGAGATGGCCGATCCATTTTGATCGTCAAATCCACCGCGTGACCGCCCCAGGGGATCTTGTTCATTGCCAAAGCCCGTGCGTCCATCAGCGGCGGCATCACCTTGGCCGCCGCCTTCGCCTTGGCTATTTGCCGCGCGGCGTTGTTCATTAAGCGCACGCATGCCACGGCGCAATTCGTCCAAGGCTTCGGCTTGTTGGTTCAACGCTTCACCCAAATCACCCTCGCGAATGGCATCTTCGGCGCTTTCCATATTCTCGCCTGCATTGCCCAGCGATTCCTCGGCCTGATCGCCAGCTTGACCACCCTCATTGGGCAATTGCCCGCGCTGGCCTTCCAGCATTTGGCGCAGAGCTTCTTGGCGTGCGGCCAAATCAGACAGGGATTCCTCGCCGCCCTGACCGCCCCCGCCCAAGTTTTCTTCACCTTGACCATTGCCTTCCTGTGACTGGCCTTGCCCTTCGCCTTCTTGATTTTCACCACGCTGGTTTTGACCATTTTGCTGGCCCTGCCCATTTTGGCGATCAAACTGTTCTTGCAATTCGCGGAATGTATCATCGGCCAAATCTTGTTGCTGGCGCAACGTATCTTGCAGGCCTTGGCCACCTTCGCCCTGACCATTGCCTTGCTGTTGGACGACTTGCATATTTTCCATCATCTCTTGCAATTGGCGCAGCAATTCTTGCGCCTCTTCCATACGGCCTTGCTCCATCAACTCTTGAATGCGGTCCATCATTTCTTGCAATTGGTCTTGGGTGATCGGCTGACCTTGGGGCGCGTTGCCTGCTTGCTGCTCTTGGCGTTCAGCACTTTCGGCCAGTTGACGAATATAATCGCGCGTCGCTTCGCGCAGCTCTTGCATCAACTCTTGGATTTCTTCGGGCGTCGCCCCATTTTCCATCGCCTCATTTAGGCGTTCTTGGGCACGTTCCAAACGTTCACGCGCGTCATTCAAGTCACCATGCTCAACCAACAATGCAGCTTCCCACAATTGATCCGCCAATAGATTAATCGCCTCATCATCAGCAATGTCAGTGCTTTGAAAATACCCAATCCGGCGAATTGCAGATCGCATCAGCAAAAAGGCTTTTTTCTGATTGATCACCCCTTCGGGTTTATAGCTAATCGCGCGCAGCAGATAATCCGCACGATCCAAATTGGCGCGGTTCCACAGGATCTGCGCACGAATATCTACAATCGCAGCGGCCAGCGGATCGAAAAAGCGTTTCTTCGCAAACGGCGTTGAAAGTGTTTCAATCGCACCTTCCCCACCCGCAGCGTCGCGCACAGACAGGTCCAATTCAATTGGCAAGCCCGCCCAAGGATGTTTTGCATAATCCTCTTCGATCACGCCACTGAACAAGGACAGATCGCCAGATAATGGCAGGGGTAATTCAGCCCGCAAATCTGCGCGTGGTTCTGGGTCCAACGCATAGCCAAACCGCCGTTCCATCTGATCGACATCCAGCGTGATGGTCAATTCGCCGCCCGTGATCCCATAATCATCGCGCGCCTCAAATGGCAGTTGCATTGCCCCGTTAATATTGCGCGTCATCTCGCCCGTGATTTCAACCTCGGGCGGGGCATCAGGGGTGATCACAATTTCCCATGCGCGATCTTCCCCATCCATATCCGTCATCCGGATATGCCCATCTTGGGTCGCGGAAAAATTGATCGATTGGAAATCCGCACCGCTATCTGGCAAAACAGTACTGCCCGTGACAGACACGCTTTCGCTCAACCGAAGCTCGCCAATAGGGGCATAGCTGCGCAACAGAATCTCGGTATTTACGGGCAGGGTGATCACCTCTGCCCCATCAACATCGTTTAAATAAATCGTTGGCATGCCGGTATAGGCCAAAGGGCGCGCCCAAAACTCAAACCTTGGACCCGTCACGGTTTCATCCGAATTCAGATTGGCCAAACGCCGTCCCGCATCTGGATCTGCAAAAACTGCAGCCATCGCCAATGCAACCAAAGACACCAATCGCAATCCCCAAGGATCACGGTCAGACAGGCGCACAGTCGCGCCCGGTACAGCTGCATCCTCTGCCCGTTTGGCCATTCGCGCTTGATGCAATGCCCACAGTGCTTTTGTCTGATCATCCTGAGATTGTTGCGACAGCGTGTCATCCAAAGCGGTCAGCGGCATATCTTCCAAGGCCAAATCCAACCGTGCAACCGCCGCGTCACGCGATACAAATTTAAAGCGTCGAGTGCCACGGGCGAACAACACCAAAAGACCTACTGCCGATCCGCCATAGGCCAAAAATCGCAATTGGTCGGCTAAGCCGCCGAAAATCCCCCAGCGCGCATGCACGATAAAGACCGCAATCAAGCAAAGCGCCGGCCAAAACGCGTATAAAAACCGTTCCCACACCATGACGGCGCGGGTAAGCGTAATTTTCTGATTTATCTTCCGTGCAAGTTTTGCACGTTCAGCATCAGCCATGCAGACCTTTCAGAATTGGGCAGGCCCTAGCCTGTCATCCATTCTGGTAGTCTATCGCGATTTAGCATTTCGTCAAAGCTTGGGCGGGGTCGGATAACAGCGAATTGATCCCCATCCACCAAAACCTCTGGGATCAAAGGCCGAGAGTTATATTCAGACGCCATAACCGCACCATATGCCCCCGCAGAGCGGAAGGCGATCATCTCGCCATCGTCCACTGAGGTAAGTTGGCGCTGCTTTGCAAAAGTATCACCTGATTCGCAAACCGGTCCCACGATATCAATCGGGGCTTTTTCTGAACCTGCCGCTGGCTCGATCACCGGTACGATATCATGATGCGCCTCATACATTGCGGGCCGGATCAGATCATTCATCGCGGCATCCACGATCAAGAAATCGCGCCCTTCACCGGCTTTGTTGTAAATCACAGACGTGACCAACAGGCCTGCATTGCCCGCGATCAGGCGCCCCGGCTCAATCTCAATCTCGCAGCCCAGATGCCCAACCGTTTCGCGAACAACATTTCCGTAATCCATCGGCAAAGGCGGCGCCTCGTTCGATGCTGCATATGGAATGCCCAATCCGCCGCCCAGATCAAGACGGCGAATATCATGGCCATCTGCGCGCAATTGCTCGGTCAATTCCGCAACCTTCAGATAGGCCAAGCGATAAGGTTCCAGATCGGTCAGTTGTGATCCGATATGCACATCGATCCCAACAACCTGAATCCCGGGCAACTTCGCTGCTTGGGCATAAACCGCGCGTGCCTTGGCAATCGGAATGCCAAATTTATTCTCGGACTTGCCTGTTGAAATCTTGGCATGCGTTTTTGCATCGACATCGGGGTTCACCCGCACTGTAATCGGTGCGATCTTACCCATCCCGCTTGCAATCTCTGACAATACTTCCAGTTCAGGTTCACTTTCAACATTGAACTGCCGAATGCCCCCTTCTAGCGCCAGGGCCATTTCCGCGCGCGTTTTGCCCACACCTGAAAATACAATCCGATCGCCCGGCACACCTGCGGCTTTCGCACGGCGATATTCGCCGCCCGACACAACATCCATGCCCGCACCATGATCCCCCAACAGCTTCACGACCGCAAGGTTGCTGTTGGCTTTCATCGCGTAACAGACCAGATGCTCCATCCCGTCAAGCGCTTGATCAAACACATCCACATGGCGCTTCAATGTCGCGGTAGAGTACACATAAAACGGTGTCCCAACATCTGCCGCGATCTGCGGCAGGGGGACATCCTCGGCGCAAAGCACGCCGTTTTTATACAGGAAGTGATCCATGATTTAAGCCTTCGGGCGCGAACGTAAGAAAAGGTAAAGTGGCAGCCCGCAAGACACACCAATACAAAACGTGGCAAGGATCGTCACAACCGGCACCCAATAATCACGACGCTGCACCGATTCTACAATCGCCCAAAACGCCAGCACAAGGGCGGCAATGGTCAAATCCCACACCAACCCACTGGCCGCATCGTTCACATTCCAAGCCTTGGACATCTCGACAATGTCCCAGCCGAATTCATTGAACCAGCTGACAAAGAAATACATCGGCACAATCGCACCGATAATCGCAGCGATCAGATAGATTATTCGCAAAACGGACATGGCACACCTTCGGTTCTGGGTTCAGGATCACCCTTGATCCCACAAGAAGCTAGCGCAAGCGCGCAGATCAACAACAGCACTCTCATAAACCCAACTCCTTTTTCCAGCGTTTGACCTGCTCTGCTACACGCACAGGTGCGGTGCCGCCATAACTCTCGCGACTGGCAACAGAGTTTTCAACGCCCAGCACATCAAACACCGCATCCGTAATATCGGCATGCACTGATTGCATATGGGCAAGGCTAAGATCAGGAAGGTCACATCCCTTCTTTTCTGCCATGGCAACCAAGGCACCTGTCACATGATGCGCATCGCGAAATGGCAAGCCTAATTCACGCACCAACCAATCAGCCAAATCGGTCGCGGTTGAAAACCCGCTGGCCGCCGCCGCGCGCAATGCATCTGAATTGGGCACCATATCACGCACCATGCCCGCCATCGCCGCAAGGGCCAGCATCAAACTATCAGCCGCATCAAAGACCTGTTCTTTGTCTTCTTGCATATCTTTGGAATAGGTCAGTGGCAGGCCCTTCATCACCGTCAACAGACCCACCATCGCCCCATTAATCCGCCCAACTTTGGCGCGAATTAACTCTGCCGCATCTGGGTTTTTCTTTTGCGGCATGATCGATGATCCGGTCGAAAACCGATCAGAAATCGTCACAAATTTAAACTGGGCCGAAGACCAAATTACCAATTCTTCCGCCAAACGGCTCAGATGCGTCGCGCAAATCGCAGACGCTGCCAGAAACTCCAACGCAAAATCCCGATCCGCAACCGCATCCAAACTATTCGCCGCGGGTCGATCAAACCCAAGCTCTTTGGCTGTCATCTCACGATCAATCGGAAACCCAGTGCCCGCCAAGGCCGCGGCACCCAGCGGGCTTTCATTCATCCGCGCGCGCGCATCGATAAACCGCGCCCGATCGCGGGCGAACATCTCGACATAAGCCATCATATGATGGCCCCAGGTCACAGGCTGCGCCACTTGCAGATGGGTAAACCCGGGCATCACCATCGCCTCATTGCCATCGGCCTGACCAACAAGCGCGGAAAGCACCTCGCCCAGACCTTCAATCGCGGCATCCATCTGGTCGCGTACCCACAGTTTGAAATCGGTCGCCACCTGATCATTGCGTGACCGCGCCGTATGCAACCGACCCGCCGCATCGCCAATCAAATCACGCAAGCGCGATTCCACATTCATATGAATGTCTTCCAAGGCCGTGCTGAACTGAAAATCACCCGTCTCAATCTCTGACAAGATCGTGAGAAGCCCTTCCTTGATCTGGGTGAAATCTGTATCTGAAATCACATGAGTTTTCGACAGCATCGCCGCATGCGCCAAAGAGCCTGCAATATCCTGCGCGTACAGACGCTGATCAAAGCCGATCGAGGCATTGATCGCTTCCATAATCGCATCTGGGCCTTGGGCAAACCGCCCGCCCCACATTGCATTCGATTTCGCTTTATCTGACATGCGTCACATTCTGAAAGAGGCCAAAATGACCCGCTCTATCCTAAGTTCCGCCTTGCTTTACACCGCAGTTGTGATGGGCGTAAACCCCGTCTTCGCCGAAGGGCTGACCCGTGATGCGCTTTTGGAACTGCGCGCAGGCGACATGCGCAAGATGATCATTCACAAAGAGCCGAAAGAGCTGAACGAGACGCCCTTTGAAGATGTGGATGGAAACCCCATCACTTTGGCAGATTACGCGGGCAAAACCGTGCTTTTAAACTTCTGGGCGACATGGTGCGGACCCTGCCGTGCGGAAATGCCCTCGCTTGATGCCTTGAATCAGGAATTCGGCGGGGAGGATTTTGAGGTCATCACCGTCTCATCTGGCCGCAACCCCCCACCCGCCGTCGCCCAGTTTTTCAAAGAGGCGGGTATCGAAACACTTCCCAAACATGCCGATCCCACAACCAAATTCTCACGCTCTATGGCCGTGCTGGGCTTGCCCGTGACAGTAGTATTGGATGAAAACGGCCAAGAAATCGCCCGTCTACAGGGCGAAGCGGAATGGAATGACGAAGATGCGCATGTGATGCTCAAGGCGCTGATGGGTGGCGATGAACCAAGCTAGTCGATGGTTTCGGCCACTGCGAAGCGCCGAAACGCAAACTGCATCACGACCAACATCAAAACCCCTATCAGGGCCAATGCGATCCAACTGGCCAATCCAGGCACGACAAAAGACGTTCCTGACATTCTGAATGTGATCAACCCAACGCTCGCCGAGGCAATAGCAGCAACCAGAACGATAATTGTCTTCGCAATAAACTCAACCAGTGAACGGCCAAGAAATTCGAAATCCGCCTGTCCCATGGGCAAAAGCTTGGTTGGAAACAACAGATGTATCGTGTTCTCGACGGCATAGATCAGCACGGTCAATGGCAGCGCAAAAGCTGCAAAGACCAAGGCAATCGATATGGTGAAACCATCGTCAAAGATTAAAACGCTGAGGATTATGGTCAGCGCAATAAGGTAAGCCAAAAGCACCTGAACCACCAACTGACCCGTACAGATGCGCCACGGGGTTATGGGCAGGGTTTTATAGTTTTCCATTCGGCTGAGGTCACCGCGAAAATCACAGACCAATGTGCGCGGCAGGATGAACCCAAAAAAGATATACATAAACGTTAATATCCGCGAGTCCGTCACCGGCAAACCGAATGCGACCGCAAGCGGCCCAACGCAGGCCGCGATGCCCACGAATATCACGATGATCTTCAACGAATTGCGTGCCGCATTAAGCGCCTGTCGCCAAGCAATGGGTCCGATGCCACCGAAAATTGGTGCGCGCCGGAAGGATCGAACCTCGGTCCGGTCGCTGGCCCAGAAGGACCCGCCTTGCTTAACACGCTCCCAACGCTCGCTTAATCGGGCGTTTTCTTTCAACGCGCGGTCGGTTGTGCGTGCGTCCAGCAGGATCGCCAGACCCAAAAGTGCCGCATTGATAAGGACCGCAAACAAGGCCCAAACACCCAAATCTGGAAACAGCGAAGGTGCAACGAAAAGTTCGGCAAACACAATATAAGGCAAAAGAATGATCGTCCCGATCCAAGAGTGTCGAACATCGGACAAAAACGCAAACAAGCTGCGGTCGGTCGCGGTCCATACATAAAACGCTGTGGCAAGTGCCGCCAAGAAAAGTAGCGCAACAGCAGGGCGTCGCACTTTATCAAACCTGCTTCCGTCCAGTGCCTGAACGGCCATACTGATAACAGCGCTGTTCAACTGAACAAAAACCAACGTCAGAAGCGAAGCTATGAAGGCAGAAAAGGCGGATCCGGTTTGCGTCATCGCAAAGGGGATGATCAATGCCGTGCTCAAGATAACACCGGCAACATAAGCGCTAAATTTGTAGATGATCAGATCGCGCCGTTTGAAAGGCCCAGTAAAAAGAAAATTGATCTCGCTTGGCGAAAAATGAAACGTCGGACCCGTTGTCAACACAACAGTCAGCAAGGACATCGCCAGCATGCCAAGCGGCATGAAGGTGCGGATTTCCGCACTATAATCTTGCCGATCCAAAGCTGCATCACTCGAAATTCCAAACTCTGAAGAGGTGCTATTGGTTACAACCAACAGCCAAATGATCCCGCAAAATGCAAGGAAGAAAAACAGGCCGCGCAAACTTGTCAATTGGATCAGCCGCTGGCGAAGCCCCCCACGCAACCGCATAAAGAGAAGACGAAAAAGCGCTGAATCCATGACTCAGGCCTCGCCCTTCTCTTGATTATGCGTGATCGCAAAATACGCCTCTTCAAGGGCGGAGCTACTGTCGGTCTCGCCGACCTCGCGCAGCACATCATCCATCGTGCCAAATCGACAACACTCACCAAGGTTCAACACCATGATATGCGTGCACAAATTCTCAAACAGGCTCAACAGATGCGAACTTATGATGATCGCAGCACCAGCCTGCGCGCGGTCGCGGATCGCCTGTTGAATGCCTCGGATGCCTTGGGGGTCAAGGCCAGTCAGCGGCTCATCAAACAGGATCACCTTTGGATCGTGCAAGAAAGCACAGGCGATCGCCACCTTTTGGCGCATCCCGCGCGACAAGTTATGAACCATCGTATCGCGCTTATGTGTCAATTCGAATGACGCAAGCAGCGCCTCGGCGCTTTTCTCAAAATCTGTAAGTTTGTAAGCCGCCGCGGTGAACGCCAGATGTTCCCAAACCGTCATCGTATCAAACAGCCGCGGATCGTCGGGAATATAGCCGATATTCTGTTTCGCCGCGATGGGCGCTTGAACAATGTCATGGCCTGCAATCAAAAGCTGGCCCGAGGTCGGCGGGATAATCCCACATAAGCTGCGCAACGTCGTCGTCTTACCCGCCCCATTTGGCCCAACCAGCCCAAGAATTTGGCCCGGCGCGACAGAGAAGCTGAGGTCTTTTACGGCGGTGAAACCTTTGTATTGCTTGGTGAAATTTGTAACTGTAATCATGTATTCTGCGCTCTAGAGGCTCTGGTTGGTTGCTGGCTTAGCGGCGTGTCATGGCATCCAGCACCCCCGAAAGTATCGTTATTTTAGGCCAATTCAAGGCAACTCTACGGCCGTGACTGGATTTCCCGTGACAGTGGTTTTGAACGAAAACGGCCTTGAATTCAAACCTGCACAGGTTTGCGGTTTGACTTTGGTTTACGGGACAAATCTGTTTTTTGGCACTGCGCCCGGAATAGCAGCGAAGCTGCCCGGGTGCGCGCCCGACCGTCCGCAAGGGCGGGCGCATTTGTGAGGTTTTGCCTGTCCATTCAAGGCAATCCTAATGTGGCTAGCATAAACTGCCCCGAACAGGGATTGTACGGCGCCCACCCACGGTCGGGCACGCACCCTTTTTATGCACGCTGGGTTCAAACCCACCGTCAGATTTTTAATTTTAGGCGCGATGCTCAAATAGTCGATTTGGGTCTAATCGTTGAAATCCCAACCCCTCTCCTCTAAACTTACCCCATGTTCCTCTCGCGCCGCACCGCCTCGCTTAGCATTTTGGCTGTCGTCACCTGCTTGCCTGCCCGCGCGGCCACCATCTCAGCCGAGGGCATGCTCACCCAAATCAACACCCAACGCAAAAAGAAAAACCGCAAACCACTCACCCTAGATCCACGCTTAACAAAAGCCGCCCAAGCCCATGCGGTGGAATTGCAATCGCGCGGGTACGGACGCAAAGATATCGGTGGGTCGGGTCATCTCAGCAAAAACGGCGCGACGGTCGCGGACCGGACCAAAGCCGCTCGTTACCGTTTCAAAAAACTCGCCGAAAACATCGCTTATAACACCAATGGGCAGCAGGTTGTTGAGCAATGGATTGCCTCAAAGGGCCACAATCGAAATTTGCTAGATCGGGACGTCAGGGACTGCGGAATTGGCATCTCAGGAGACGTTTATGTCCTAAAATTGGCGCGGCAGTTATAGTCTTGGCAACATCTTCTATTTTTAAAAATATATAAAAATCAAATACTTAAATCTGTGTCCAACCTTGGACATCCTAAACAACCGCATGATTATCAATCAACCGCGCTGGCCCTAGAAAGGCCGCCGCAAAAATCCGCGCGGGCCGTTCGGACAGCGCCTCCACAGCGGCCAAACTCTCCGAATCGCGGCACTCGACATAATCGATCTTCTCAAACCCAGCCGCCAATATCGCCTCCGCCGCCTTCGCGCATTCCTCAGCAGGTGCCCCGCCTGCCGCGATATCATACGCCGCCTTGCGCAGGATCACATTGAACTTCCGCGCAACCTCGATCTGCACCGTATCCAGATAGGAGTTCCGCGACGATAGCGCCAAGCCGAATTCATCGCGCACGGTCGGCACCTCCACAATCTCTGTCGGAATATCCAGATCCCGCGCCATACGCCGGATCACCGCCAATTGCTGCCAGTCCTTTTCACCAAAATAAGCACGATCCGCTTGCGCTTGGTTCAGCAGTTTCGAGACCACTTGCGTCACCCCGTCCATATGCCCCGGCCGCGATGCCCCGCAGAGGCAATCGGTCAACCCGTCCACGATCACACGCGTCGCAAACCCGTCTGGATACATCTCTCCCACGCTTGGAACAAAAGCCGCATCGGCGCCTGCCGTACTTAACGTCTCCAAATCAGTTTGCCGATCGCTTGGATAATTATCGAGGTCTTCATTCGCGCCAAACTGGGTCGGGTTCACAAAGATCGTCACGATGGTTTTATCACATGCCGCAACCGACGCGTCGATCAACGCCACATGACCTGCATGCAGCCCGCCCATTGTCGGGACCAAACCAACGCTCACCCTGTCGGCTTTCCAAGCCGCGACTTTGGCGCGCATCGCGGCGATGGTTTCGAAAGTCACCGTCATGGCGCCACCTTCTGCCATCCACATTTCGCGCTGAGCGCTGCGAAGCCTGTTCGACTATCGTCATCCCAATCCGCAACACGCGATAGGAACACTGTGGCTTGTGATCGCAAAATGGGGCCGTCCGCCAAAGGTTTCAGATGGTTTGCATCTAATGTGGACCCCGTCGTCGTGATATCTGCAATCGCTTCTGCGGTCAGGTTTTTCACCGTGCCTTCTGTCGCGCCTTGGCTGTCCACAAGTTGATAATCCGCCACACCAAAGTCGCGCAGCGCACGGCGGACGATATTGTGATATTTCGTAGCAATGCGCAAACGATGCCCATGCGTCGCACGAAACTGTGCCGCGACCGCATCAAGATCGGCCAGCGTGCTGACATCGACCCAAACCTTCGGGACCGCGATGACCACATTGGCAAAACCAAACCCCATCTCTGAAATCTGTGTCAGCAGTTCAGAATTGGGCGGTAGTTTCTCAGCCACCAAATCTTGGCCCGTGACACCAAGATGAATGCGCCCTTTGGCCAGCTCTTTTGGAATTTCGCCCGCCGAGAGTAAAACCAACTCCACACCATCCACACCATCGACGCGCCCCGTATATTCCCGTTCAGAGCCCGTGCGTTTCAATTCCACGCCGCGTTCTGCGAACCATTCGAATGTCGCGCCTTGCAAGCGGCCCTTGGATGGAATGCCGAGTTTTAAGCTCATGACGCTCTTCCCAAATCGACAAGGGTTTCAGGTCGGATTACACCACCCACCGCTGGAATTTCGCGCGCCTGGCCAATTTGGCGCGTCAGCGCATCATAACGCCCGCCAGAGGCGATTGTTTGCGACCCATCAGAAAATGCAAAAACAAATCCGTCGTAATATTCCATACTTGTGCGCCCAAACGCGCCGGCGAATTCTGTTGCTTCCAAATCGACACCCAAACTGTCCAAGGCATCAACACGCGCAGAAAATGCGCTTAAGGCGTCACCAATCTGCAAAACTTCTGCCAATGGATCCAAAGCTTTAGCTGCCGAAGCAAGATTGGTTTCAAGCCCAAGCAAAGCCCGCAATGCATTGCCCTCCGCCTCTGGCAAGGGTTTTTCCTGTGCATCTTTCGTCAAACGCTCAATCCGTGCCAAAATCTCTGCCTCAGAGCGCTGGCCGATGAACTTACCCGCGTCTTCGATCAAAACTTTCGGCCCGGAAACCACTGATTTTGTGATTAAATCCGCACGATGTGCATCTTGCGCACCTGCTTTGGAAAAGCGATCTAGCATCGCTGCAAAACGTTTGGGGCGCCATAGGTGGCGCATCAAAGCCGCACGGCGATAATCTGGTAGGCTGAGGCCCGCAACCGCGGCCGTCAACAAACCAACATCGCCGGTTGTAATCCGCAAACCACCCGGCAGGACCGAGGTGAAAAGATGAAACACTTCTGCATCATTGGCACTGCGATCATCCCGCGCGAACAGCTCAAAACCAACTTGCACATATTCACTTGGTCGATCTGATCCGGGTTCCTGCATCCGCCAAACCGGGCCATTGTAACAATACCGCGCAGGCTCCGCGCCTTCTGCCATATGCCGTTCGACCAATGGTACGGTGAAATCTGGGCGCATCATCCGTTCGCCCAAAACCGGATCATTGGTCACATAGGCACGACCGCGAATATCTTCGCCGTAGAGATCCAGCAAGGTGCCTGCATCCAACAACGCATCCGCCTCGATCCGCATTGCATCCGCGCCAACAAACGCAGCTTCGATCCGCGCAGCTTCGGCGCGGATGGCAGCGCGACGTTCATTTTGCAACATTACGCCTCGCCTGCACGCGCGATCATCGCGCGCACCTCTGCAACCAATTCGCTGCGCTGGATTTCTTTTTGTGCAGGCTGCGCCTTCCATTCTTCTGGCGTCTCGATCTCTGCCGCGAGGCGCGCGCCAAGGGCCAGATCTTTGATTTGAACCACGCCACGATCTTTTTCATCCGACCCTTCGATCACCGCCACTGGGCTTTCACGTCGATCGGCATATTTCATCTGATTGCCAAAATTCTTGGGATTGCCAAGGTAGACCTCCGCACGAATGCCAGCATTGCGCAGCTCTGTAACCATGCCTTGATAGTCGCCCATTCGATCCCGATCCATCACAGTGACAACAACCGGACCTTTCGCAACAGAGCCAATCCGCCCCTTCTCGCGCAATGCAGCCAACAAGCGATCAACACCGATGGAGACACCCGTTGCAGGCACCTCTTGGCCCGTGAACCGTTTCACCAAATCGTCGTAACGCCCACCACCCGCGACAGAGCCGAACTGACGTTTGCGGCCCTTCTCGTCAAGAATTTCAAAGGTCAGCTCCGCCTCGTAGACCGGGCCTGTGTAATACCCAAGACCACGGACGACAGAAGGATCAATCGTCGTGCGGGTTGCATCATAGCCGCCCGCGGCCAGAAGTGACCCGATCTGATCCAACTCCTCAACACCTTGCGCGCCTATTTCAGACCCACCAACAGCGTCGCGCAAATTCGCAATCGTCTTGGCATCCTCATCAGCTTTGGACGTCAGAAAGGCCAATACAGGCTCGGCCTGATCATGGCTCAGCCCGACACCATCGATATAGGCACCCGACGCATCCAAACGTCCTTTGCCAAGCAACTCACGCACGCCTGCCTCGCCGACTTTGTCAAACTTATCAATTGTGCGCAGCACTGCATCGCGGGTTGCGATATCTTCACCAATGCCCATAGTTTCCAAAACACCGTTCAGCACTTTGCGGTTGTTGATGCGCACAATATAGTCACCGCTCGGGATACCCACGGTTTCCAAACAATTGGACAGCATCGCGCAAATCTCTGCATCCGCTGCAACGCTGGGCGCGCCGACGGTATCGGCATCACATTGATAGAACTGACGATAGCGGCCCGGCCCCGGCTTTTCATTGCGCCAGACGGGACCCATTGCATAGCGACGATAAGGTGTCGGCAAATCATTGCGGAACTGCGCATAAACACGCGCAAGCGGTGCCGTCAGGTCATAGCGCAACGCTATCCATTGATCGTCCTCGTCTTGCCACGCAAACACGCCCTCATTTGGGCGATCCACATCGGGCAAGAATTTTCCCAAGGCCTCAACCGTTTCCACAGCCGCGCTTTCAAGCGCATCAAATCCGTAGCGCTCATACACTTCGGTAATCTGGGTAAGCATCGCCGCACGTTCAGAAACCTCCGCCCCGAAATAGTCGCGAAAGCCTTTGGGCGTCACCGCCTTGGGGCGGGCTTGTTTTTGTTTCTTATCTTTGGCCATTTTTTGGCAAATCCTTCATTCGCGCCCCCTCTAACGGATTGGGAAATTCGGGGCAAGAAGGGTTGCGGGCAGGCACGTCCAAGCGTATCCAAATTGCATGACCAAAGAATTGATCGATCTGCAAACCCGCATTGCGCATCTGGAGCGTGTGAACGAGGAACTGTCTGATATCGTCGCTGATGTCACGAGACGGCTTGTAAAGGCCGAGACTAAGATCGCCGCATTGATGGACCTTGCGCAGGATGCAAGCGAAGATGGTGGACAGATCACCTTTGGCGAGAAACCACCGCATTACTAAGATGACAAAAATCAGCCGCTATCCTATCCCCGATATCAACGCCCTGCCCGATGACCTTAAAGAGCGTATTCTGGCCGTGCAGGAAAAGGCCGGTTTTGTGCCCAATGTGTTTTTGGCGCTTGCGCATCGCCCCGACGAGTTTCGCGCCTTTTTTGCCTATCACGATGCGCTGATGGAAAAAGAGAGTGGTCTTTCCCAAAAAGAGCGGGAGATGATCATCGTTGCGACGTCCGGTTATAATCAATGCCTCTACTGCGTGATCGCCCATGGGGCTGTGCTGCGCATTCGCGCCAAAGATCCGCTGATCGCGGATCAGGTCGGGGTGAATTACCACAAGGCCGATATTACCAAGCGCGAACGTGCCATGCTCGATTTTGCAATGAAAGTTTGCAAAGGTGGCGCTGAAATTTCAGAAGCTGATTTTGATGCGCTGAAGCCGTATGGATTTTCAGACGAAGACATATGGGATATCGGTGCCATCACAGCATTCTTTGGTCTGTCCAACCGGATGGTCAATGTCACAGGCATGCGCCCGAATGACGAGTTCTTTAGCATGGGGCGGGATTTCAGTTAGGCTGCAACCAGCTCCGTTTTCACCGATACTTCCGCATGCAGCGTCTTATGCACCGGACAGCGATCCGCGATCTCTAACAAGCGCGCGCGCGTCGCGTCATCCAAGTCTCCTACCAATGTAATCCGCCGCGCGAACTGATCGACCTTGCCATCTTGCGTTTCGCAGGTCTCACACTCGGTCGCGTGCACCTTGTCATGGATCACATCTACCTCAACATGATCAAGCGGAATTCCCTTGTGGCGCGCATACATGCGGATCGTCATCGCGGTACAGGCCGCCAATCCCGCAGATAGAAACTCAAACGGTGTTAGACCGACGTCAGACCCGCCATAGCTTTTGGGTTCATCGGCATAGGTTGCAATCACATCCGATTGTATAAGTTGCAGGAATGCATCTGGGTCCAATTCAGTCGACCGGATCACGCTGTCATCTGGTTTTGCATGTAAATCCGGTTTTAGGTCGAGATACCGTGTTGCCCAAGACCCAATCACCTCGGCGACATAGGCCGCATCCTCTGCCCGTGTGACCAGATGATCCGCTTTGTCCAAGGTCACAAAACTCTTTGGATGTTTCGCAGCCGTAAAAATGGCAGAGGCGTTTTCGATCCCCACGGTCGCGTCAATCGGCGAATGCAGCACCAACAAGGCGCGTTTTAGCCGCCCCAAACAATCATCCAAGAACGTTGCCTGCACATCTTCGATAAAGCTTTTCTTGATCGTAAACGGACGGCCCGCCAAAGAAACCTCTGCCTCGCCCTTCTGCGTAATCTCCGCCAGCGACGCCCCGAAGTTATGGATCACATGTTCTGGATCATGCGGCGCGCCGATGGTTGCAACCGCTTTGACAGAGGGCAGTTCACACGCCGCCTTGATCACCGCCGCCCCGCCCAAGGAATGACCCACCAATAAAGACGGCGCTTCGATCCTTTCAGCTAAAGCGGCGGCAGCTTTCAACAAATCATCCACGTTTGAGCTAAAATGCGTATTTGCAAATTCGCCCCCCGAATGCCCAAGCCCGGTAAAATCAAACCTTAGAACGGCAATTCCCTGGGCGGCCAGATGCTGCGAAATCCGCTTGGCCGCAGGAATATCCTTGGAACAGGTAAAGCAATGCGCAAAAATTGCCGTGGCTTGCGGTGTGCCCATGGGCAATTCTAGGCGTGCGGCAAGTGTCGAGCCATCATGGCCCGTAAATTCAAACTTCTCGGTCTTCATGGGGCGAACTCCTCTTTGGGCACAAACTATGCCAAGCGCGGGGCGCTCAAAACCCTTGTCGCGCGGAGTTGATATGTTGAAATATTTGATGGTTTTGGAGGTGGAAGAACGCTCAAAAGCGTTTTGAATGCGGTAAAGAAAGCCTTAAATATTGATACAGTAAACCGGTTTAATGGATGGGTAATGAACCAATTTTAAAAGCCCGCAAATCTCCAAGTCCGCAGTGCTCCAATAACCCCACCGCCAATCCTGTCTTACTGATCCGCAGCTGAGCCCTCATATTTCACCGCCATCATCGTCGCTGTCATTTGCGCAATGATCTTCTCTTTCTCACCCTCCAGCGCAAAACAGTCGCATTGTGTGAAATATAGCGTTTTGCCCGGCTTGATCACGCGTGCCTTGGCCAGAAAACGCTCACCCGTTGCAGGTCGCAGAAACGAGTTCTTGAAGTCTGTCGTGACCACCTCTTCATCCTCGGCCATCAGCGTGAAGGCCGCAAAGCCCGACGCACTGTCCATCATCGATGTATAGGCGCCTGCATGCAGATACCCGTGATGCTGGGTAAAGCGCTTATGAAACGGCATCGACAGCCAAACCTCACCCGCCTCGATCTTTTCGATTTTCACACCCAGCGCTTTCATCATCGGTTGCGCCAGATAGCCCTGACGTCCACGGATTTCAAAACTCTGGTTTTGTGGTTTGACTTTTTTCACTGTTCCGCCGCCCCTCGGTTTATTAATACCCTTCGCAAAGAGCAGATCGTCTTTGATCTAGGGTAAAACTAAGCAACAAAATACAATCATTCAATATCCCTGCACTATCGAGAAAAGCGCCTATTGGAATCTATATGGAATGTCAGAGAAGACTATTCTATCTGAAGCATTTTCTATTTTTAGAATGTTGGTCATCAGATAATGGAACAACTGCCAATATAATTCCCGTTCTTTGTCTGGGGCAGGTCCAATTATTATATGATCAAGAAGTGCATTAGGTTCACAACCAAAAACACCATATTCGGAATAGTCAGCTAGTTTTATAGCTTTTATAAGTTGGGGAACACCACGCACTGTTTCGACTCTCGTAGAAATAGCATTGGGATTTGCTTCACCTAAAATTGGGGTAGCATAAACTCGCCATTCACTTTCTTCTAAAAACCTTTGTGTTTTGTACAAAGTGCTACTTCAGACAGCCAATAGCAAATCGACCATACAGCCTGCTCTACATTTTGCGGTGTTTGTTCAATCGGTTCATTTGGGATTGCGTCTATAAATGATTGCATCACTTCATCGAAATCAACTTCGCTCAAGTAGTTCACTTCATTACTATAAATTCCCAAATAATTAGAGTCCGAATTAAAAGCTTGGGAATTTAAGACTATCGCAACAGCGCTTCTGCCTCCGTATCCGCGCCACATAGAGAGTTTTCCATCGCTCTCATTTTGTTCATCGAATTTGGATAAGCTCAATATGTAAGATTCAAACTTTAGGTCGTCTAAATATTGATCATAGATTGAAGCGGCATTCTCAAAGATTCCTGGTATAAAGTCGTTGAAACGCTGCCTGCGCGCAGCCCCCTGTTTTGTATCTTTATTGAAAAATTGGGCGATCCGATCTACACCAAACTTTATCTCTGTATAGTCATTCATATTAATTGCATTTCTCAGCCAAATTTCGGAATTTTGGAAAATTGAAACAGCGGCCTCGACGCTTGTATAGTGGGCAAATTTTGCTGCACCACCATTCAGTGAATTTTCTCTTTTTACTTTTTGTCTTTCAATGAACTTAAACATGCCTATCCAATCTAAAAAATATTCTCACTAAAACTCCACCACATCCAAAACCCCCCCAATATGCTTCAAGGCCCCTTTCACCTGTGGGTTCATCGGGAACTCGCCGGGCAGTGCCATCTCCACCTCGCCCGGCAATTCGGGGTTGCTTAAAATCAGATGCACCGGCCCACGGCCGCGAATGCTTTTATCTTCGCTCAACGCATCCAAGCGTTCAGCAACACCGCCCACGGCCTCCTCTGAACTTACAAAAATCTTCAACCCCATCGCGGCTGCATCTGCCACCGTCAGATCGGCAGGTGACGCGCCGCGGCAGAGCATTTTCAATTGCTCTGCCTCCATCTCCGCCTCGACCGACAGCACAACATTATTGCCGACCACCAGATGGTCTTGGGCCTTCTCCAACGTGTCCGAAAACACCGTAACCTCATAAGATCCCGTTGGATCAGTCAGTTGCACAAAGGCAAATCGATTACCACGCGCAGATTTGCGGATTTGGATGCCGCTGACAGCACCTGCAATTTTAACCGGAACATTGCCGCCTGTCGCTTTTTGTTCCACCTCGCGCAAGGTCAGCACGTTTTTGCGCTTTAACGCACCCATGTAATCATCAAGTGGATGGCCCGACAGATAGAAACCCACTGCCGTCAATTCCTCTTTCAACCGGGCCACAGGCAACCAATCCTCAGGCATCGGCAGGCGCGGCGCGGGCAGGTCCTCGCCCGCATCGCCAAATAATCCCCCTTGGGCGGATCCTCTTTCTTCATGCACGGCTGCTGAATATCCAACCAGTTGATCCACGCTTGCCAAAACCTTCGCCCGATTTCCATCAAGCTGATCAAAGGCGCCGCTGCGGGCCAACATTTCCATGGGCCGCTTGCCGACACGTTTCAAATCCACGCGCCGCGCAAAATCAACCAGATCAACAAATTCACCATCCACCCGCGCATCCGTAATCAACCGCATCGCCTCGGCGCCGACATTTTTCAACGCCCCTAGCGCATAGGCGATTTTACCATCGGTCACGCTAAACAATGCCTCGGACCGGTTTACACATGGCGGGATCATCTCGATCTCGAGCCGCTTTACCTCTTCATAATAAACATGAAGCTTATCAGTCAGATGCAGGTCACAGTTCATCACGGAGGCCATAAACTCCACCGGATGATTGGCCTTCAACCATGCCGTCTGATAACTGACAACGGCATAGGCAGCGGCATGCGATTTGTTAAAGCCATAATTCGCGAATTTATCCAGCAGGTTCCAAACCTCGACCGCTTTGGCCTCTTCCACGCCGTTCTTGGCGGCCCCTTCCAAAAACTTTGGCCGCTCTGCGTCCATCGCCTCTTGAATTTTCTTGCCCATCGCACGGCGCAGCAAGTCCGCACCCCCCAGCGTGTAGCCCGCCATGACTTGGGCGATTTCCATTACCTGTTCTTGATACACGATGATGCCTTGGGTCTCGTCCAAAATATGATCAATCGTCGGATGGATGGACTCGCGTTCGGCACGTCCGTTCTTCACATCACAAAACAGCGGAATATTTTCCATCGGCCCCGGCCGATACAGGGCCACAAGCGCGACGATATCTTCAATCGTCGTGGGCCGCATGCGCCGCAGCGCATCCATCATGCCTGAGCTTTCCACCTGAAACACGGCAACCGTTTTGGCAGACGCATAAAGGTCATATGTCGCGTCATCATCAAGCGGGATCGCGCCAATATCAATCTCGACCCCGCGCGCCTTCAACAGCTCCACCGCACCTTGCACGACGGTCAGCGTCTTGAGGCCCAGAAAATCGAATTTCACGAGGCCTGCCGCTTCGACCCATTTCATATTGAACTGGGTTGCGGGCATCTCGGACCGCGGGTCCTGATATAACGGAACCAGCGCATCCAGCGGTCTATCCCCAATCACCACGCCCGCCGCATGGGTAGATGCGTTCCGAAGCAATCCTTCAACCTGACCTGCGTAGGTCAGCATCCGGTCAATCACCTCTTCGGATTTCGCCTCTTCACGCAAACGCGGCTCATCTGCCAAGGCCTTCTCAATCGACACCGGCTTCACCCCTTCAACCGGGATTAGCTTGGACAACCGATCGACAACCGGATAGGGCATCTGCAAGACCCGCCCAATATCGCGCACCGCGGCCTTGGACAGCAACGCACCAAAGGTGATGATCTGCCCGACCTTATCGCGCCCGTATTTTTCTTGAACATAGCGGATCACCTCTTCGCGCCGATCCATGCAGAAATCGATATCGAAATCGGGCATGCTGACCCGTTCGGGATTCAAAAACCGTTCAAACAGCAGCGAATAGCGCAGAGGATCCAAATCAGTAATCGTCAGCGCATAAGCGACCAGCGAGCCCGCACCAGAGCCACGGCCCGGCCCCACCGGAATATCCTGATCCTTCGCCCATTTGATGAAATCGGCAACAATCAGGAAGTAGCCCGGAAATCCCATTCCCTCGATAATCCCAAGCTCAAATTCCAGACGCTTTTCATACTCTTCAATCGACGCTGCCTGCGGGATCACATCTAGGCGGGCTTTCAGCCCCGCACGCGATTGTCTGCGCAATTCCTCGATTTCATTTTCGGCAAATTTCGGCAGGATTGGATCATGCGTCTCTGCCTTAAACGCGCAGCGTTGCGCGATCTCGATGGTATTCTCTATCGCCTCGGGGATATCCGCAAAGAGCGCGCGCATCTCTTTGGGTGATTTAAAATAATGTTCTGGCGTCACCCGACGGCGCGGCTCTTGCTGATCGACATAAGCGCCCTCTGCAATACACAACAGGGCATCATGCGCCTCAAACAATTTCGGCTCAGGGAAATAGACATCATTAGTGGCCACCAGCGGCAGATCATGTGCATAGGCGATGCGCAAAAATTCAGGCTCGGTTACCGCCTCCGATGGTGGTAATTCCCCCGTCTCGTCCTTATGGCGTTGCAACTCGATATAGAACCGATCGGGAAACATCTCCGCCAATTGGCGCGCCAGCAAATCCGCGCGATCAATCTGATTGTCGAGGATCATTTGACCAAGCGGCCCCGCCGCGCCACCCGACAAACAAATCACGCCATCCGCAAACTGGCTTAAATCATTCACCGAAACCTGCGGTGCTTTATCCCGATCCGTCAAATAAAGCACCGAATTTAGCTGCATCAAATTTTCATAACCCGCACGGTTTTGGGCCAGCAAAACAATCGGCGCAGGCTTGGGTGCAGCATCACGCGGATTATCGGCTTGCGCATAGCTCAGCGAAATCTGACAGCCTATAATTGGCTGCAAACCTGCCTTGGCCATGCCTTCTGAAAACTCCAGCGCCGCGAACATGTTATTTGTGTCTGTCAGCGCAACCGCAGGCATGCCGGCCTTGGCCACCAAACCGGGCAATTTCTTGACATGAATAGCCCCTTCCAAAAGGGAATATTCAGAATGAAGACGAAGATGAATGAATCGGTTTTGGCTGCTCATAACTGCAGTCTAAGTCGTGCTGTCGTGCCCGTGAACCATAAACTTGCACTCATGGGAAAAACCCGCCACGCTAAGGCATCCAAAGCGAGGGTCCGATGCAGCTCGACAAAATAATAGATCTTTCAAAATACCCAATCTCAGATCCCGCATTTCAAAAGATCTCCGCAGACAGGCTTGAGACCAATGGTGTCCTGACTTTGCCAAATTTCTTTACATCCCAAGCGTTTGAGACAATCAAGGCAGAGGCGCAAGCCTGTAAAGATCACGCCTATTTCTGCACCCAAACCCACTCAGTTTACCTCACCGAACCAAATCCAAATTTCCCAAAGGATCACGCCGCAAATCGGCACGTCACATCCTCCAAAGGATGCATCTGCGACGATGTCGTGCCCATGAATTCACCGCTACGCGCGCTTTATAAATCAGACGGATTTAAAACCTTCATCACCTCAATCACCGGCGCGCCTGCGGTGCACCCATATGCAGACCCGCTTTCATCGATTAATATCCATTACGCAAATAAAGGCCAAGAACTCGGTTGGCATTTCGATAACAGCTCGTTTGCGATCACCATTCTTATTCAAAAGCCCGATGCCGGCGGCGCTTTTGAATATATCAAAGACCTGCGCAATGCCGATGCAGGCGACATGAACTACGAAGGCGTCACTGCACTTCTCGACGGCGCAACAAAACCGGCTCATCTTGAAATCGAAGAGGGCACATTTGTCTTGTTTCGCGGACGCAATTCGATCCACCGTGTTTCACCAAATGAAAGTGATAAAACCCGGATGTTGGCCGTGCTTGCCTATAATTCAAAGCCTGGTGTTGCCTTGTCTGAAAACGCCCGAATGACATTTTACGGGCGCTTGAATTAAGGAACCTATCGGGCCACCATCAACTTCTTTATCTCTTGCACAATAGGCGGCAATTTATGGACGACAGAAAATCATTGCATGACTTTCTTTGTTCCAAAAATATCTTGGGGGTTGAATTGCCCCTTGCGGGGCAAGAAGGGGGCAAAGCCCCCTTTTCGGGAGAGGTTTAAATATTGGCGCGCAAGCGCCGCATTTTCCTAAAAACCCGCAAATCTAGTGGCACGCAACTAGACTCTATCCAAACCTAGTGGCTTGATGTATAAACTGTGGTCAAAACGGGGGCACACCCCATAAAAGAGCAGGAGATGCCAAAATGAGATGTCCGTTTTGTGGCAGCACGGATACACAAGTCAAAGATTCCAGACCCGCCGAGGATCATGTTGCGATCCGCAGGCGGCGGTCTTGCCCGTCTTGCGGGGGGCGCTTTACCACTTATGAACGCGTGCAATTGCGCGACCTGACAGTAATCAAGAAAAACGGGCGGCGCGAGGATTTTGATCGGGATAAACTCGCACGCTCCATCCGTATTGCGCTTCAAAAACGCCCCGTCGAACCGGACCGTGTTGATCAGCTGATCTCGGGCATCGTGCGCCGGCTTGAAAGCATGGGCGAAAGCGATATTGACAGCGATACAATCGGTCAAATTGTCATGGATACACTTGCGCGTATTGATACGGTCGCTTACGTCCGGTTCGCATCCGTCTACAAGAATTTCCAAGCAGCGGATGATTTTGAAGAGTTTGTGCACGAGCTTCGCCCAAATCCTGAAAAAGACGATGAATGAGCGCATTTAGCGCAACAGACAAACGGATGATGCGCCTGGCCTTGGGGCTGGGCGCGCGTCATTTGGGTCAAACTTGGCCGAACCCGTCTGTGGGTTGCGTGATTGCCAAGGGTGACAGAATTCTTGGCTGTGCGGTGACTGCCAAAGGCGGCGTGCCGCATGCTGAACCCCAGGCCCTCGCTCAAGCCGGTAAAGCCGCCAAAGGTGCGACCGCCTATGTTACGCTAGAGCCTTGTTCGCATCACGGCAAAACGCCCCCTTGCGCTGAAGCCCTAATCGCAAGCGGTATCACACGGCTTGTTTACGCGGTTGGCGATCCAAACCCAAAGGTCGCAGGCAAAGGTGCAAAAATGCTCGCAGACGCAGGTATCGTAGTTGACCATGGGTTATGCGAAGAGCAGGCAACTTGGCAAAATCTGGGGTTTTTCAAAAGCATCACCCAAAACCGCCCGATGATCACACTAAAGCTTGCGACGACGCTGGATGGAAAAATCGCAACCCAATCGGGTGAAAGCCAATGGATCACAGGACCAGAGGCGCGGCGCTACACACATCTTCTGCGCGCTCAGCACGATGCCATCATGGTGGGCAGCGGCACGGTTCACGCAGATGATCCCAGCCTGACGGTGCGTCGATTGGGCGACATGCCAAACCCGGTACGAGTGATCTTGGACAGCAACCTGTCGATCCCCAAGACATCTACGTTGGTTACGACATCAGAAGATACACCCTTATGGATCCTCCATGGTGAAAAAGCTGTAGCCGATCTTCCCAAGACCGTGACGCTGATGCCCGCCAAAACATCTGAAGACGGGCTTGATTTGACGGATGCGCTCGCGCGATTGGCAAAGCAAGGTATCACACGGCTTTTTGTCGAAGGTGGCGCAAAGCTTGCGGGCAACCTGATCCGTCACGATCTGGTCGATCAAATCGTGCTGATGCAAGCTGGTAAGATTATTGGTGCCGAAGGGCTAAGCGCCGTCGGTCCAACGGGTTTAAACCTCTTAAAGGACGCCGCAAATTTTGAGTTGCACCAAAGACTGGAATTAGGCGCGGACATTATCACGCATTGGCGCGTCGTGGACGCTACCGGAACCCAAAAGCTGATTGTTGGTTAGCGCATGATGCTCAAAGAGGCGGACCGAACAAGGCGCATCCGTTTTCGATAACACGGTCTGCCCATCATCACATTTTTCGTCAAATCCGACACGTTACCAAGCGCTAAACAATTTTTAACTAAACCGGTTTACTGTACGTGATGTTCATCACTTGTTAAGGAATGAAATCATGTCACTCCCGAAAACCCACGCTCCGATTTACATGGGGCTTTCCCATCCACGCCGGATAAAAATCTATAATGCATTGGTCGATATTGGCCGACCAACAACGCATGGCAGAGTTCAAGAGCTGGTCGGGCTCAATGCCCAAGCGATGGCACATCATCTCAGACAAATGGAAAAGGCCGGGCTTATCAAACGCCAACCAAAGGGCAGCGAGACAATCATCACACTCAATATTTCAGACATGTTCGACAGTTTCGAATTGGTGAAATTCCAATACCACGCTCAAGGCAAAATAGCTGCTTGAAACCGCTTGGCCCCAGTTACTCGCTCCAAAACATCAGGTGCAATTGCAAAAACCGTCTCTGCAACGCCACCTGCGGCCCAGACTTGATCAAAGTCAAAAAGCGCCTCATCAATATAAGATGTAAGCGCGCAAAGATGCCCAAAGGGTGCAACCCCACCAATCACAAATCCGGTCTCTTTGCGCACCCGATCCAGATCAGCACGTTTTAACCCCTGTCCAATTTGCGCGGCCGCATGCTCCAAATCCACCCGGTGTCCGCCAGAGGTCAGCAGTAGTAGCAGCGCGCCCGTCTCTCGCCCCTCGAAAATCAAACTATTGGCGATCTGCGCAGGCTTACAGCCCAGCAATTCTGCCGCTGCCACCGCGGTCTTTGCAGGCGTCTCAAACCGGACAATCTCTATCGAAACACCTGCCGCCGCAGCCGCGTCCATCACGCGCAAAACCGACGGATGCGCGCTCATACTCTCGGGTCCACAAATCGTTGCAATCTTTCCATGGAATTCCGCGCGATTTTCAAACTCACCGCTTTGCGCCGCGCCGCGTTCAGCACCACCTCGGGCGCATCGCGCATAATCTCTGCGCCATAGCCATCTGCGAAAATCAACCCATATTCCTCCGGCAAAATCTCCACCGGAAAATCTGTTGGCACGGCAAAGAAAAACCGATCCGCAAATTCCAAATAGCCCTCCCATTTATGATCGCTCTGAAAATCCTCGCGGCTGGATTTGCATTCCACAATCCAAATCTCGCCTTTAGGGCCCAGCGCAATCACATCCACCCGCAGCCCGCGTTTGGGCACAAATTCCAGCAAGGGCGCAAAGCCCAGCTGCCCCAAATGCCGCGCCACACCGCGGGCCAGCACCTCGCCCGGTTTGAGCGCTCGTGTTTCACCTTCCAACATCGCGGCAACACTACCCATATAAATCCCAAAGGCAAACGGCCCTTGTCGTTTGCCCACCCAAGGTCTAAATTACAGGTTGTGGCGGGTACTGCCCTTCTGGTGCGCTGCTCTATTCCAGTGGCCGATAATTTCTGATACGGGAGCTGGCTCTGCAACTGGTCCTGGCCTATTGCATCTGGCACCCACCTGGTAAGTCCAGGTCTCGGGAGTATACCCGCAGACACCGTTGCGGGGGGTGCAAACCCCCAAGTGGTCCCGTCACATTTTTCCCTCGCCAAAGCCACGCGCCTCGCCTAAGCATCCGCCATGAGCGACGTTCAATCCTTCAAGGCACAAGCCCGCAAAGCCGCCTTCGCCGCGCGCAAAGAAGCGCATGCACAGGGTTTGGACATCAAAGCCAATTCCCAACTCACCGCCTATCTTAAGGAACTGCCGCCTGACAAAACCATCGCCGGCTATATGCCGATCCGGACAGAGGTCACGCCGCTTCTGGCCATGGCCAAGGCATATGCACGCGGGCACCGGATCTGCGTCCCTGTCGTCATCGCGGCGGGCAGCCCGCTAGAGTTCCATGAATGGACACCCAACAGCACAATGGTAGCGGGCGCATTTGGTGCTGCCGTGCCCGAAGAGGGTGCGCTTCTGATCCCCGATATCGTGATCACGCCTTTGGTGGCCTTTGACCGCTCGGGCTACCGGCTGGGCTATGGCGGTGGGTTTTACGACCGCAGCTTTGCCGAACTGTCCGAGATGAAGAAAATCAGCGCGGTCGGCTTTGCCTATGACGCGCAAGAACTGATGATGATCCCGCGTGAAGACACCGATTATCCCCTTGATGCGATTGTCACTGAACGCGGGATTTTGCGGTTTTGACCGCTCTATCTTCCGATCTCAGACGCGTACCGGCAATATCAAGCATGCAGCCAAAGCCAGCTCAGTAAACAACAATAACATCTGGAATAGACTTTCATATTTTAAACATGATCGAAATTAATCTAATCTTTGTTCTCTAGTGCCGATAAAAACGAGTCCGTTCATTATGCGACTATGGCAAAATAATATGGGTTTCTTTGATCAAATATGTGGCTTTGTCTTGGTTTGGCGCCAAAGCGAATGAAAATGACCGCATTTTCCGACACATGTTTGATCGGTATGCTTCGTTATATAATGGGTTTCGCGCCACAAACTTCAGATTGAGTGTTCATCTTACTCACAAAACTTACGCTCTGTTTTGAAAACTAGGGCCTAGATAGCTCTTATGCTCAAAAATTTTCGTGACCTTGGCTAAATTTCTGTAAAAACCTTAAATTTTTAATAATTCTTAAACCATATCCCGCCAAAACATATCTGTTCCAAATGAACACGCTGTTTGCCATCTCCCCGCCCATTCATTCCGGCGGTGCGTTATTATTTGAAAATCACTCCGGGGTTCATAATCC
>JBCCGP010000009.1:0-64672 GCA_039029215.1 Pseudomonadota bacterium | reverse complement strand
GGATCAATTATCACGCTCACCTATCAAGGCTCCACCCGGGTCACGCCGTTTTACAATGTCATGGGTGTGGCAAAAGCCGCGTTAGAGGCATCCGTGCGTTACCTTGCAAACGATCTTGGTCCAAACGGCATTCGCGTAAATGCCATATCACCGGGCCCGATGAAAACTCTTGCAGGTGCGGCAATCGGCGGGGCGCGCAAAACCTTCCGCCAGACAGAGGCCAACGCCCCGATGCGGGCCAATGCAACGCTTGAAGCTGTCGGCGGAACAGCGGTTTATCTGTGTTCAGAACAAGGCGCATGCACAACGGGCGAGATCATTCGCGTCGATGGTGGCTATCATGTTCTTGGCATGCCACAGCCAGAGAATTTATAAGCTTCACCAAGCAGGCCATTGATTTAAATGATTTTTCTTTCTTTCTGCTACTGCCTTGTGACGATTTATATCCTGCGTGGCGGTTGGCGCGATCCGAATGGAAAATTGCCGTTTCACGCACCGATGGATGCATGGATCATGGCCGCCGCATCAATAGCGGCGATGGTCTATTTCTTTGGCCCGTCCCAAGGCATGGCACTCATCATCGTGATTGTCATTCACGAATTCGGACATGTCGCCGCATTCAGAATATGCGGACATAACGATGCGCGATTTCGCCTTGTTCCCCTGATGGGCGGCGTGGCCATCTCAAACCGCGCACCCGATGGACCGATGGAGGACTATTTTATCTCACTTATGGGTCCGGCCATTTGTCTGGCACCGACGCTGCTTGCGCTATCTGTTGTCTATGCAGGCATCGATATGCCCGATATTGCACGCACGTTCATTTGGCATTTCGGCATTTCCTCCGCTACGCTAAATTTCTTAAATCTGCTGCCGATTGGGCCGTTAGATGGCGGCAAAATCTCTCGGGTTTTGTTTGGTCAATTCTTCCCAAAACTCGAACGCCCATTCAACATTTTCACAATTATTCTTGCCATGGCGGTCGCGGCCTATCTGCAATGGTATATCGTGATGGTGATAACCGCGCTTTATATTCCGCAGCTTGCCCGCCAACAGACCTATGTGAAGGTTCGCAAACTCACCCCTGGGCAAGGCGCATTGCTGCTTGCCGCATATCTATTTACAACAACAACATTCTTGATCGCCGGTTTGCCGCTGATCCGCGCCTATTTGTAAGCAGTCTTTTTCCTTTACCAAAAACAGAAATCATAGATAGTGAGGCCAAAGGAGCCTGCACGCCATGCCAATCAAAACCGTGACTTTCGATGCCTATGGAACATTGTTCGATGTCGCGGCAGCAGCGCGCAATTTGGCCGAACGCGACGGTTTTGAACATCTGAAAGATATCTGGCCAAGCGTTGCAAACACATGGCGCCTGAAACAGCTCCAATATAGCTGGCTGCGGGAAATCACCGGAACTTACACAGATTTCTGGTCTGTGACCGAGGACGGGTTGGACTTTGCACTCGAGGCACATGACTTGGCCGACACAAAGACCAAATCTGCTTTATTAGAACTCTATTGGTCGCTCGCTGCCTATCCAGAGGTGGTGGCCGTATTAAAGGCCCTGAAAGCGGGCGATATACCCACCAGCATCCTGTCGAACGGGTCCAAAGATATGCTGCAGGCCGCTGTGCAATCCGCTGGTATCGAGGGGTATCTGGACGACATCCTAAGCGTTGAGGATGTGGGCGTGTTCAAGCCCAATGACAAAGTGTATCAAATGGTCCCTGATCGATTTGGATGCAAGGCTGATGAAATCCTGTTGGTGTCGTCGAATGGGTGGGATGTCGCCGGTGGCGCTGGCTTTGGTTTTAAAACTCTATGGGTCAATCGGGGCAACGAGCCGACGGATCGGCTGCCCCATCGCCCTTGGAAAATTGCACGCGATTTAAATAGCGTGCCCGATATAATCGCGGGTGCCGCATGACACATATCGCTGCCATCAGGCAAGCCGCCAGCCGGATCAAAGGGCATGCTTTGGTCACGCCTTTGCTACGCTCCCCCTTTATCGATAACATCGCGGGCCGACGGGTTTGGGTGAAAGCGGAATGTCTGCAAATCACTGGCAGTTTCAAATTTCGCGGAGGCTGGAACGCCGTTGGCGCATTGACAGAACAAGAGCGCACACGCGGCGTTTTGGCCTATAGTTCTGGTAATCATGCCCAAGGTGTGGCCAATGCAGCAACTGCACATGGTGTTGATGCGACGATTTTGATGCCAGAAGATGCCCCCGCGATTAAAATGTCTAATACCAAGGCTTTAGGGGCCAAAGTTGTCACGTTCGATCGCGCGACAGAGGATCGCGACGAAGCTGCCGCACGCGTCGACCACAACGGATCACGCATTCTGATCAAACCATTTGACAATGAACATGTCATCGCAGGCCAAGGCACCGTCGGATTGGAAATAGCCGCACAGGCCGCAGGTTTCGGAATTGAAACGGCAGAAGTTCTCGTTTGCTGCGGTGGCGGTGGGTTAACCAGTGGCATCGCCCTTGCCTTGAAGGCGGAGGCGCCTGGACTAAAAGCCCGCCCAGTGGAACCCGTTGGCTTTGACGATGTCGCACGCTCGCTCCGCTCGGGCGAAATAGAACAGAACCCTTCCCTCTCGGGCTCCGCCCAAGATGCGATCCTAACGAAATCGCCGGGCGAACTCACATTTCCAATACTCAAACGGCTATGCGCACCAGGCTTGACCGTCAGCGATGAAGAAACCTTTCGCGCGATGGCTTTGGCGGCGCAATATCTGCATCTGGTGATCGAACCGGGCGGCGCGGCCGCATTGGCGGCCAGTCTTTTCCGCTCTGATCAAATCGAGGGCGATGATGTGATCGTCACTGCCTCGGGTGGAAATGTGGATACAGCACTTTTTAAACATGTCCTTGAAACCTATGGAAGCTCTTCATGACAGATGTCACAATCGCAAGTTTTAACGTCAAAAACCTGATCGGTGCGGATCAGGAATATTATCGGTTCGAAAAATATACACCCGAAGAATATGCATGGAAAAAAGATTGGTTATCAGACCAGTTGCTTACGATGAATGCTGATATTGTTTGTTTTCAAGAAATCTTCGAACGCCCAGCACTTTATGATGTCATCGAAGAAACCAATCAGCGCGGTGCGCAAAGCAATGATGCAGTGATCCCAGATGCGTCCAAACGCTATCACCGCAAAGCGGTATTCAAGAAACTACGCTATGACAGTTATAACAATGGTTCGCTCTTTTTTGCGCCAAACGCCAATGATGGTGAACCGGGACATCGCAGACCCGGTCTGGCGATTTTGTCGCGGTTTGGATTTGTCGAGGACCCCGAAATTATTCAGGTTTTGCAAAAACCACTAACCATTCGTTTCCAAGACTTGGGCGGACAGAATAGCGCTGGCGAATTCACAATTTCGCGCACCTCGCGTCCGATTATCAAGGCGCGCATTGCCATCGGTGATCAAACCGTCACCGTTTTCAATTGCCATCTGAAATCTAAATTGGGCGAATATGAACGCCCCGACGGTGCCAGTTTTGCACCAGAAGCCGATTTGACAGATTACAACCCGCTTGGCCGCGCAATGGGCGCCGCACGCGCAGCCATGCGGCGTATGGCAGAGGCCTTGGTCTTGCGCCGCGAAGTTGTTGCAGAGATTAAAGCGGGACATCCCGTCCTTGTGTTGGGCGATTATAATGACAGCGAACATGCCGTCAGTTCAGAGATCATCTCTGGCGAGGTGCCATTTAAAAACTATGCATGGATGCGGCGCCATGATGCCCAGCGCGCAAACGAGCGTTATAGCGACGAAGAAAATAAGATCATTCGCGCGGAAATTGAACGCTACGGTCTGGTTTCCGCTGAAAAACTCTTCGTTCGCAAATCCTTGCGCGATATGGTTTACACCTCGGCATTTGGCGGTGTTTATGAGAGCATTGATCAGATCTTACTCAGTCGCGATTTCCATCCCGATAATACAAATGCGATTGGCGCGATGGAGTATTTTTCCGTTCTCAATGACCACTTAACCGATGGCTCTCATCCAGAAGCGCCCTACAACAAACTTGCATCCGATCACGGTCAGATCATGGCCCATCTTCGGATTGGCGCCGATGCGGATCAAAGATAGACCCTGTTTTAAGTCGCACTTAAAACAGGACGAAACGCAGGGGCTCGATGCCCCGAAGTTTCGTCCACCTTCACTATTTTGCAAAGGCCGCGCGTTTGCCCCAAATCTCTTTCACGCGCGCATCGCGCTTGCAGGCCTTCCGATACCGCGAATAGGCCTTTGCCTTGGTCAAAACGCCAAACCGCGTGACCACTTTGTCTTTCGACTTATAATAATCCTGATGATAATCATCTGCGGCAAAAAAAGCTTTTGCTGGCAAAATCGGCGTATAAATATCCTCGTCCAACGTCTGCTGAAGATTAGCTTTTACCGATTTTGCAACGGGCGCTTGGGCATTGGTTGCAAAAATTGCTGTGCGATAGCTGTTTCCACGATCACAAAAAGATCCAAATGCATCATGCGGATCAATCGACCGGAAAAAAACATCGACCAAGCTTTCATAGGATATCACATCCGCATCAAAAGTGACCAAGACAGCCTCGCGATGCTCTGTGCTTTTCTTTGTAACGGTTTTGTAATCTGCGGTTTCCGCAGACCCACCCGAAAACCCAGACACAGCGCTGATCACGCCTTTCAAGCTTTCCATATCTTTTTCCACGCACCAGAAACATCCACCTGCAAAGATGGCGGTTTGCACATCTTTTGCGTGGGCCGCAGTGCTCAAAAAAGCGGATAGCAGAACAGTCATTACAAAGCGCATAGGAATTCCCCGATTGTTTCCTTGCTTTAAACAAACCCTGTGTTCACATGAAAATGATCTTTTTGTGAGCAATTGACGCAGGTCGCCACTTTGCTACGCTGCCCATAAAATCAAAGGATTTAAAAATGCGCATTCTGTTTACAGGCGGGTCTGGGAAGGCTGGAAAACATGCCATCGCTTATTTGAAGGATCAGGGCCATACGATTGTGAATATGGACCGCGTGCCTTTAAAAATGAACGGGGTATCAGATCGCATCGCGGATATCGCGGATGCGGGCCAAGTATATGACGTGATGTCCGCTTACGCCCATTACGGGGAAATGGAGGCGGGCACGGGTGTTCCAAAATTCGACGCAGTTGTACATTTCGCCGCTGTACCACGTTTGTTGCAAAATTCAGATAATGAGTGTTTTCGTGTAAACACAGTTGGGACCTATAATATTCTTGATGCAGCTGTGAAATTTGGGATCAAGAAGATCATATTTGCAAGTTCGGAGACAACATACGGCATCTGTTTTGCCGATGGCGAGATGAAACCTAGTTATCTGCCGATTGACGAGGATCATCCAACGATTCCAGAAGACAGCTATGCCATGTCCAAAGTGGTCAACGAAGCCACCGCGCGCAGCTTTCACGCGCGGTCCGGTTTTGATATTTACGGATTGCGCATCAACAACGTCATCGAACCCCATGAATATAAAGAGCTTTTCCCGAAATTTATTGCCGATCCCAAATGTCGTTTGCGCAATATTTTCGCCTATATCGATGCGCGTGATTTGGGGCATATGGTTCAATGTTGTTTGGAAAAAGACGGGCTTGGGTTTGAGATTTTTAATGTCTCAAATGATCATCATTCCGTGGACACGACAACATCCGACTTGATTGCTGAATATTATGAAGGCGTGGAGCTTCGCAACGAAATGGGCGAGCGCGAGACTTTTTATTCAAATGAAAAAGCAAAGCATATGCTTGGTTTTGCACCCAAATATGATTGGAAAGAGCTGCTTTAAGCGTTGCATAATTGGATCGGCACCACCGACCACGATGCGCTTTCCCATAGAAGCGCCTTCGCCTTCGGCGAGGATATTTAAAGACCAAAGAAGTATCAGGTTCTTAACCAATATATCGGACACTCTTCATGCGGTACAGGCTGGGAAGCCGATGGCCGCGACCGGAGAAGTCGTGCTTTGTTTTGGGCGTTTCCCAAACAAAGCACGCATTTCTTTGGTCTCAAAATATCCTGGGGGTGAATGGCGGAACGCCAAAGGGGGCAAAGCCCCCTAACCATCCTTGCGAATAGTTTCATTCCTTGGATCATACGGGCTGTCCTCAACGATTTCCGCATCCCAAAGCTTACCTTGCATCCGAACTTTCAGTTTTTGACCAACATTCGCCATGTCTGGCGTGACATACCCCATCCCAATCGATTTTTCGAAATGCACCGAATACCCACCCGATGTGAGGCGCCCAACCTTTGTATCACCATCATATAGCGCCTCGCGTCCCCATGGGTCGGCGTCAATTGGCCCATCGATGAGCAAAGTCACACATTTAAATCGAACACCAGTTTCGATCATCTTAGCTTTGCCATGGAACTCTTTTTCCAAATCGATAAAGCGCGGCAGGTCTGCTTCCTGAGGCGTTGCATCGCGCCCCAGTTCCGTTCCGAAAGCACGATAAGATTTCTCTTGGCGTAACCAGTTTTGCGCCCGTGCACCGACCAGTTTCATACCGTGCTTTTCCCCTGCCGCCATCAGCTGATCCCACAGATAATTCTGCATCTCAATCGGGTGATGCAGCTCCCATCCCAGCTCGCCCGTATAAGCCACGCGGATTGCATTTACCGGACACATGCCCAATTCGATTTCGCGTGCGGACAACCACGGGAAACGCTTGTTGGACAGCGCCGTTTCTGGATCAGGGTCCTTGATGATTTCTTTCAATACATCGCGCGACATTGGACCGGCAATTGCGAAGACACCATATTTGGTTGTTACATCTTCAATGCCAAACCATGTGTCTGGCCCACCATTTTCGGCAAACCAATCCTCTTCTGCTTTGCGCAGATAATCCGCATCATAGGCCGTCCACGCACCAGCAGAGACGAGATAAAAATCATCTTCTTTATTACGCACAATTGTATATTCGGTGCGCGTCGTTCCATGATCGGTAAGCGCATAGGTCAGATTGATCCGCCCGACGCGCGGCAGTTTGTTACAGGTAAACCAATCAAGAAACGCAGCCGCGCCCGGGCCGTAGACGCGATGTTTTGTAAACGCGGTCGCATCAATCAACCCAACACCCGTACGGATCGCCTTTGCTTCATCCACAGCATAGTCCCACCATGCCCCGCGACGGAAAGAGCGGGCATCGTGATCAAAATTATCAGCGGCATCCAACGGACCGTAATAGTTGGGGCGCTCCCATCCATTCACTTGCCCAAACTGCGCGCCCAACGCCTTTTGGCGATCATAGGCGGGTGCTGTACGCAAGGGGCGGCAGGCTTCACGCTCTTCATCGGGATGGTGTAAAATATAGACATGGTTGTAACATTCTTCGTTTTTGCGCGCCGCATATTCGGTTGTCATCCACGCGCCGTAGCGTTTCGGGTCAAGCGACGCCATGTCGATCTCCGCCTCACCCTCGACCATCATTTGCGCCATATAGTTACCCACGCCACCAGCCGCCGTGATACCAAAGCTAAAGCCCTCGGCCAGCCACATATTGCGCAGACCTGGTGCTGGGCCGACCAATGGATTTCCATCGGGCGTGTAACAAATCGGTCCGTTGAAATCGTCCTTTAGCCCGCTTTCCTCGCAAGACGGCATCCGGTGGATCATCGCCATATATTGCGCCTCGATCCGTTCCAGATCGAGCGGGAATAAATCCGCGCGGAAACTGTCTGGCACACCATATTCAAAGCGCGCGGGCGCGCCGACTTCATAGACGCCTAAAATCCAGCCACCGCGTTCTTCGCGCACATAAGATTGCGCATCTGCATCACGGATCACGGGATGTTCAGGATTACCATCAGCGCGCCATTTCTGAAGCGCGGGATCGGCATCGGTGACGATAAACTGGTGTTCAACGGGGATTGCAGGGATTTTTAAGCCCAGCAATTTCGCCGTGCGCTGCGCATGATTGCCTGTCGCCGTGACAACATGTTCTGCTGTGATAATGGTTTGCTCGTCCGAGGCGATCAGATTACCGCCCTGTTCGACCATCTTTGTGCAGGTGACTTTCCATTCAGACCCTGTCCATTCATAACCATCGACCTGCCATTTCCGTTCGATGGTTACACCGCGTTGACGCGCCCCCTTGGCCATCGCCATGGTCACATCAGCGGGGTTAATATAGCCGTCATCGGGATGATAGATTGCCCCTTCAAGATCATCGGTTCGGATCAGCGGCCAACGCTCTTTGATCTGATCAGGCGTCAATCTTTCATAGCCGATCCCCACAGTCTCTGCGGTGGACCCATAAAGCATATACTCATCCATACGCTCTTTGGTTTGTGCCATGCGCAAATTACCCACGACCGAGAACCCTGCGTTTAACCCAGTTTCCTCTTCCAGTGTCTTATAGAATTCCACCGAATAATCATGCAGGTGGCTCGTCGCGTAGCCCATGTTGAAAAGCGGCAACAAACCCGCAGCATGCCAAGTGGAGCCAGACGTTAACTCGTCACGTTCCAGCAACATGACATCATCCCACCCATATTTCGCCAGATGGTAAGCAATCCCTGTTCCGACCGCACCGCCGCCAACGACAAGTGCTTTGACATGCGTTTTCATATCCCGAATCCCTAAAAAGCTGCGCTATACTTGGCAAAATAGCAGATTTTATGTGGCAACTGCCCGACCTATGCGAACAAGAAACGACACGCTGTCAAAAACCCTCAGTTTTATATTCTAAATGATGAAGACAACCGGACCAGGTTAGGAACAGTTTACTGTTCAATAACGATCAAGAATCGATCCACGCCCTTGTGTAGTAGAAATGCTTGACGTCGCTCTCTTTTGTTTCTTAATCCGAGAGGTTGAATATTGCGTCGTAAAGCTATTGTTTGGCGCTTTATAACATCCATCGACCTTCGGTAAATTTCCAGCAGAGGCATCTGAGACGGATATTCTTTTGACGCCCGTATCAGCGCATGGATCTTTGACCTGATTAAAGATAACCACAGCAAGCAAAATCATCATAAAAAGCCCAAGAAATACCGACACACCCTTCATAATACTCATCCTCAAATAAATGTCGTAATTTTAACCCGTACCATTAACAGAAATCTAACATCTCGGCAGTCAAACACACAATGTTTTTGATTGAAACCAGGCATATTCCGTTTAAATCTGTGACTTAAACCACTAATTTTTAGCGAAACGAGACGATGAACAACCCATTTTTTCAAGATTGGAACGCAAATTTCGGCCTACCGCCCTTCGAGAAGATCGATATCTGTCACTTCGCGCCCGCTTTTGAGGCTGCGTTTGTAGAACAGCGCAAAAATATTAAGCAAATCGCCGAAAACCCTGCCCCACCTAGTTTTGAAAATACCATTGAAGCAATGGAAGAGGATGCACCGCTTCAATCGAAAGTTGCCGCAGTTTTCTTTAATTTGGCGGGGACAGATAGCACCCCAGAAATCCAAGAGCTCGAACGCAAATTGTCGCCGCTCTTCGCGGAATTACGCTCTGAAATCATGCAGAATGAAGCTTTATTCGAACGGGTTGATACGCTGTTTCAGTCACAAGACACCTTGGGGTTATCTGAGGAACAGTTGCGCGTCCTAGAGCTTTATCACCAAATGTTTCGCCGCAGTGGCGCAAAACTCGAGGGCACAGATCGCGCAGCTTATGCCGATGTCACAAAACGGCTGGCTGAACTTGGAACGGCCTTTACTCAAAATGTTCTTGCTGATGAACGTGCATGGACAATGGCACTGACCCGATCCGATCTTGAAGGATGCCCAGATTTTTTGATTGATGCAGCCCAGGCCGCAGCAGAAGAGCGCGGCGCGGATGGCTATGTCATCACCCTGTCACGGTCCTTGGTGGTCCCGTTTCTACAGTTCAGCCCGCGCAGGGATTTGCGCCAAAAGGCATTCGCGGCTTGGACCAAACGCGGCGCAAATGGTGGCGACACCGATAATCGGGACATCGTTGCCGAAACTTTGGCGCTGCGCGAAAAACGCGCGCATCTGTTGGGGTATCCAAATTTCTCTAGCTACAAACTTGAACCTGAAATGGCAGGAACCCCCGAAGCCGTCGAAGAGCTGCTAAATTCGGTTTGGGGGCCCGCGAAAGCGGCATATTTGAAAGATCATGCCGCACTTTCAACGCTTTTGAAAAACGATGGTATCAAAGATGACTTGCGCGCATGGGATTGGCGCTATTATGCAGAGAAGCTTCGTGCAGAAAAATATGCACTCGAAGAAGCGGAGTTGAAACCTTATTTTCAACTCGATCAAATGCTCGCAGCTTGTTTTGATGTTGCCCATCGGCTTTTCAATCTAGAGTTCAAAGAATTGGATATCCCGCTGCATCACCCAGATGCGCGTGTCTGGGAAATCAGCAGAAACGGGCGGCATATGGCTATTTTTGTTGGTGACTATTTTGCCCGATCTGGCAAAAGATCGGGTGCGTGGTGTTCCCGCTTTCGATCACAATCTAATTTGAACGGTGAAAAGCGCCCGCATGTTATAAATGTCTGTAACTTTGCAAAAGCACCCAAAGGTCAACCAAGCCTGCTGAACTTCGACGATGCGCGCACGCTGTTTCATGAATTTGGCCATGCGCTGCATTATATTTTATCCGATGTGACATATGATTTCATCTCTGGCACCTCGGTTGCGCGCGATTTTGTGGAGCTGCCCAGTCAGCTTTACGAACATTGGCTGTCGGTTCCTGAGATTTTGGAAAAATTCGCAACACATGCCAATACCGGCGCGCCGATCCCGCAAGCTTTGCTTGCAAAGCTGAAAGCAGCAGAAAATTTCGATCAAGGATTTGCGACAATAGAGTATCTTGCCAGCGCATTTGTTGATCTGGCGTTCCATACAGAAGATCCACCAACCGATCCGATGCAAAAGCAAGCCGAAATCCTTGATAGGATTGGCATGCCGCCCGCAGCAATCATGCGCCACGCAACGCCACATTTCGCGCATGTATTTTCTGGCGATGGCTATTCCAGCAGCTATTACAGCTATATGTGGTCAGAGGTTATGGATGCCGATGCGTTCCAAGCATTTGAGGAAACCGGTGATCCCTTCAATCCTGATCTCGCTCAAAAACTAGAGGGACATATTTATTCCAAAGGCGGATCAAAACCACCCAAAGACCTTTACGAAGCTTTCCGCGGCAAAATGCCCGATGTCGGACCATTGCTGGAGGGGCGCGGCTTGGTGTAGCCTTGCAGCAAAGCTGATCGTTCAAAAAGTCGAAAATTATTTGAATTTCAGGCGTTAAAGGGTCATATAGGAAAAAGTCGAGAACGTTTTGGGCAACAATTGATGTCAGAACACACTGAAACAGCGCTAAAATGGTTGGAAAAGGGTGATATTCGCCCAACCAAGCAACGTATTACACTTGCCAATTATTTGGTCGGTGATGGGCGCAATCGTCACGTTTCAGCCGAGCATTTGCACAATTCTGTTGTCTCAAGTGATGACGCTGTTTCGTTAGCGACAATTTATAATACGCTGAAATTGTTTTCAGAAGCAGGACTGATCAAAGAGATCACGGTCGATGGCAGCAAATCATACTTCGACACTCGTCTGGACGATCATCCTCATTTTTTCTGTGAGGAAGAAGCGCTTTTAAGCGATGCACCCGCAGATTCTGTGAAGTTTGAAAGCATTCCAGAAGCGCCAGAAGGTTACGAGATTTCAAAGGTGGACGTTGTCATACGCCTGCGTAAAAGCGACGCCTCTTAGAACCACTGCCCCGGTTCCATAAACCCCAATTCCAAAAACTGCCGGCCCCGTTGTTGATATGGCAAAGACCCTTTGTACTTCAAATTCCCAATAAAATCGTCCGCACGATTATGTTCACGCAGATATTTATATGCGCGGATTGACGCTGTAACTGTTGTCGGGCTGCGATGCCAGGCTGCATGTGCGGTTTCATATTCCAGCGACGAAAAATTAAAATTCGGCAAAAGCCGAAGCTTGTGTTGCGGAAAAAAAATCGAGTTTCGGTTAAGCGTTTGACTATCAACCGGCAAATGTTCTGCCAAACGCCACCGAAACCCACCTTGAACATTCAACGAATTCGCAATCTGGTTGTTGAATTGATCGCGACCAATATTCGAATAATATCCCACTTGATCCAGCCAGCATTGAGACACTTTTAGCTTCTTAAGATCGAGGATTGAGGCCCCGGGATAAATATCAATTTTGGTACTAAGCGCCGTTACGCGTCGTTCCTCTGCAAGAAACGCGGTGAAATCATCGATTTTGCGGGTCTCATCAAACGGAAAATGAAGAAATTCACCATTGAAACAATAATAGACCCAATGCCCAACAAGATCAGACATTGTGGTGTTCAAAATATCGACGGCAACTTCGTTATATATTTGCGGTAGTGTCAACCAAACCAAAGCCTCAGACTCATGTTTGAAATCCGAAACTTTCGGGCCGATTGCATATATCCTTGAAAATCCAAGATGGTTTAGGTGATCAATCGTCTCTTTCAACCAATGATCATCATCGACAAAAAGGAAGGCCACTGCGCCTATAAAAGACGACAGGTCTTTTTTGAAATCAAAACTGTCAAAAGCGATATGATTCATCACGCGACTACTGCCTTTTTTAGACTTTGAGGGCAATAAAATATCAAAGACTTTTTTCTATATCTTGAAATTCAAAAATTCATCAATACCTGCGATTCTGAAATCAGACCAATAGAGAGACGGTCGCGGGGGAGTGGAATGAACAAGGCAGTAGAGATAGAAAATCATTTGAACGCTTTGGTCGAGGCTGAAGAGCATTTGGGAAACGATTTGGTGCAATGTACAGCACAAATCGTTGCGGCATTTGTGCAAAAAACAAAAGTACAAAGCGAAGAGCTGTTACCGCTTATAACGAAAGTTCACCAAAAACTCTTTGAGCTACGCCATCACCATGCGCCTCAAACAGAACTTAGACCAGCCATTCCAATCGACGAGAGTGTTACCGAGAATTATATTATCTGTCTTGAGGACGGTAAAAAGTTCAAAATGTTAAAAAAGCACCTGATGTCGATTTATGGGCTGACACCTCAAGAATATCGCCGCAAATGGGGTCTGCCTGCGGATTATCCCATGACAGCGCCATCTTACGCCAAACGTCGCCAAGAACTTGCCAAGGAAATTGGTTTGGGCCTGAACAAAAGCTAAGAGTTCGTCATTGATGGACGCTTTGCTTTTGGTGTAACAGGCGGGCTTAAACGTATGACGGATCAAACGAATGGGCGCGCCTAAAAAACTTTTCATCAAAACCTTCGGGTGTCAGATGAATGTATACGATTCAGAACGTATGCAAGATGCGCTGAAAGCTGAAGGATACGAAAATACCGATAGTGCAGATGATGCCGATCTGATCCTGCTTAATACATGCCACATACGTGAAAAAGCAGCAGAAAAAGTGTATTCCGATCTTGGTCGCTTCAAGCCGTTAAAGGCAAAAAAACCGGATCTTAAAATTGGTGTGACCGGCTGTGTCGCCCAAGCTGAGGGCGAAGAAATCATCCGCCGCCAACCCATGGTGGATTTGGTTGTTGGGCCGCAATCCTATCACAATCTGCCTAAAATGCTGGAAAAAACGAAGACCGAGGGTGCCCTTGTTGAAACGGATTTTCCACCAGAGGATAAATTTGATCATCTACCAAAAAACACAGCAGCCAAGCGTGCGCCGACGGCATTTTTGACGGTACAAGAAGGCTGCGATAAATTCTGTGCGTTTTGCGTTGTTCCCTACACACGCGGCGCCGAATTTTCGCGCCCAGTAGCCAAGATTTATACCGAAGCGCAGGAATTGATCACACGCGGCGTGCAAGACATTACTTTGCTGGGGCAAAACGTAAATGCGTTTCATGGTGAATATGAAAATGGACATATGGGGCTTGCCGCGTTAATCCATAAACTCTCTGATATCGATGGGTTAAAACGCATACGGTTCACGACGTCTCATCCCAACGACATGGATGACGCTTTGATCGATGCTTATGCATCTTGTGAAGCATTGATGCCGTATCTGCACCTTCCGGTACAATCAGGATCCGATAAAATCCTAAAAGCGATGAACCGCAAACATACCGCAGACAGTTATATAAAGATCATCGCGCGCATCCGCGAAACGCGACCAGATATTGCCCTGTCGGGGGATTTCATCGTTGGTTTCCCTGGCGAGACCGATCAGGATTTTGAAGATACGATGGATTTGGTGCGCAAGGTAAATTATGCACAAGCTTTCAGCTTCAAATATTCTGAACGACCTGGAACACCAGCCGCTGATCGCAAAGGTCAAGTGCCAGAAGATGTAAAATCAGACCGTCTTCAACGCTTGCAAAACCTGCTTGGCGAACAGCAAGCGGCGTTTATGCAATCCATGGTCGGATGCGAGATGGATATACTGTTTGAACGCAAAGGTCGGCTTGAAAACCAACTGATCGGACGCAATCCATATTTACAAAATGTCCATGTGATCTCGCGCGACATCCAAATTGGCGACCTACGCACGGTTAGAATTACAGGGGCGGAGCCGAATTCGCTGGCCGGCACCCTGCTGTGATCTATCGCGGTTAAGATGACGCGATTTGCGCTGAAAATCGAATATGGCGGTATGGGCTTTTCCGGCTGGCAAAGCCAGAAAGAGGCGCCTTCTATCCAAGGGCAAATCGAAACTGCGCTTGAAAAAACACTTGGCTCAAAAGTTCGAATTACAGGTGCAGGCCGAACCGATTCAGGCGTTCACGCGACTGGACAAGTTGCGCATCTGGATTTGGACAAAGACATCACGCCCTTTCGCTTGTCAGAAGCATTGAATTACCACCTAAAGCCTGATCTGATTTCAATCACTGCTGCCGCAGCGGTTGGTGATACATTCCACGCGCGTTTCACCGCAACCGAACGTCGCTATCTCTACAGGATCATTGCAAGACGCGCGCCTGTCACCAAAGACCGAGGATGGGTCTGGCAAATTAACAATCCGCTTGATATCGAACGCATGCAAAGTGCTGCAAACCATTTGGTCGGGCATCATGATTTCACCACGTTCCGTTCCACGCTGTGTCAAGCGCAAAGCCCTGTAAAAACACTGGATCGGGTTGAGGTCTTGCATCGCCGCGAAACGGGTTGTGACATCTATGATTTCCATCTGACCGCGCGCAGCTTTCTGCACAATCAAGTGCGCAGCATCGTTGGAACCTTGGAACGCGTGGGCGCTGGCAGTTGGCAACCCAAAGATGTCGCCGATGCGCTCAATGCAAAATCTCGCGCGGCATGCGGCCCTGTTGCACCGCCTGACGGATTATTTCTAACCGACGTGATCTATCCGGAGGATCCCTTCGCAGCCACGCAGGTTCCATAAGCATTTCTGGAAAAACCGCACATCTCGATTGCATGCCCAGACGCAATCATTTGCCACGAAATATCTTCCACACCAACAAAACACTGCGCCACGGTGCGACGGTATTTGTCAGTTGCTTTGCGATGACACGTTAGTTTGACACCCGTGACTAACCCATGAAGCTGCGCTTTTGCACGCGTGCCCGCGGCGCGATCTATCTCGGGTGCGTCGATACCCCAAAGCCGGATCGGATGCGCATGCCCGTTTATTCTAAACGTATCACCATCACTAATATAGTTGACCGTTCCTTCGATCATTGCGCTGCGCGCCTGCTTCTCGCCCTGTGCAACAATCACCGCGAGACCCGCAAAAACGACCAATGAAAGTAGCGGCGAAACCACTTGAAAGCGTTTCATATCTATACCCTGCTCGCTCTATCTTTTTATATAAGAAGACATCCCGAAAATTTCACCACCACGCGCGAAAACCGCTTGCAATTCTATGCTGATTTTAGATAAACGCCGCGCAGTGCCCCTATAGCTCAGCTGGTAGAGCAACTGATTTGTAATCAGTAGGTCCGCGGTTCGAGTCCGTGTGGGGGCACCATTTAAACCAACAATATCAATATCTTATTGTTTTCCTTGATAATTTATCAAGCCGTTGATACTGTTACACAACTCTTACACAAACCAACACATTATAGGCGGGCATGACCACATGACCGAAAAGCACACGATTCTAGCGGGAAAAGTCCATGTTTATCAGCGACCAGAGAGCCCGATTTGGCAATGTTCAACCTATTTGGCAGGAAAAAATCGTCGGGTAAGTACCAAAGAGAAAAGCCTGTCTAAAGCAAAAGACTTCGCAGAAGATTGGTATCTAGAATTACGCGGCAAAGGCGCTCGCGGCGAAATTAAAAATGAGCCTACGTTTAAGCAGGCTGCGGAGCAGTTTGAAAAAGAATATAACGTTATGACTGACGGTCAGCGTAACCAGCAGTATGTGAATGACCACTACGCAAGATTGAGAAACCATCTAAATCCGTTCTTTGGCAGCAAAGGAATTTCGGAAGTAACAACAGGCTTGGTTCAAGAGTACCGCATCCATCGGATGACCAACAATGCGAATGGAAAGCCTCCGTCACGAAGCACGATGCATCATGAAATCATAACACTGCGCCATGTCCTGAAAACGGCCCATCGGCATGGCTGGATTGAAAACGTGCCTGATGTATCGGCTCCCTATCGTGGAAACACCAAGGTTACCCATCGGGCTTGGTTTTCTCACGATGAATACAAGCGGTTGTACGAAGCAACCAGAAAGAATGCCCGTGAAGCTAAGGGCAAGGCTTGGCATCATGCGGCGGAACAGTTGCACGATAAGATATTATTCATGGCAAATACCGGTCTTCGTCCAGACGAGGCCAACGGCCTACAGTACCGGGATGTAGAAGTTGTCGAAGATGACGCCACCGGCGAGACAATTCTTGAAATTGAAGTGCGCGGCAAGCGCGGCGTGGGGTATTGCAAAAGCACTACTGGTGCTGTTCGACCTTTTGAAAGGATGGTTCAGCGTAATCAGCCGGAGCCGACAGACCGCCTATTTCCGGCGGATCACAAGAAAAAGTTCAATCAAATACTCGATCAGTTGAAACTCAAATTTGATCGAGAGGGCAACCGGCGTACTCTCTACAGCCTTCGCCACAGCTACATTTGCTTTCGCCTTTTAGAGGGGGCGGACATTTACCAGATCGCCAAAAACTGCCGCACCAGCGTTGAAATGATTGAAAAACACTACGCAGTTCATTTGAAGAACTCTTTAGATGCGGCAGCGATTAATGTTCGCAAATCGAATAATCGTATGTCTTGAGTTAATCGGTTTGTGCGCCAATCTGTTTAGCAATCTCAGCACTCAGTTGTTTGCACAATTCAACGGAGTATCCAAAACGAGGGTCGTCCATTTCATAGCCTTCAAGCAGTGCAAGCAATAGTCCTACTTTGCCCCAAGCTTGAGCTTGGCCAACGGGCTTTGTGAAATCGTTCATTTATGTGAGTGCTAGTCAACATAAGCATAGGTTTACAAGTTGGTTTAGCAAACCTTTCTTGCACTTTATTTTGCTGGACTTGTTTGGGTTTAGGCAATGAAAACACTCCGTAGGAAATTTTGGAATTCGCTGATTTATTGGGTTTCTGGCCAAAGTAGGTAAGCTACACCAAATAGCTTACCTCTCACCTCAGCAATACATGCTCAAAAAAACGCGCCCAAAACGTCAGGCGTGGAACAAAGGCCAATCGCAAGGGCAAAAACAGCCCTTCACTCTATCAGAAACGATTTGGTTGGCGCAGCACTTCGAGCGCCAAAAGATGTGGCACGATCTGGCTTTGTTTTCTCTGGCATTGGACAGCTTGTTGCGGTCATGCGATTTGTTGCGCCTAAAAGTCGCCGACTTGACCTATGCCGATGGTCGTATGCGACAAAATCTGAACCTAAAGCAACGCAAAACCAAAAACAACGTGAGGCCGGAATTAACACCGAATACTCAACGCCATTTGCAACATTGGATCGAATGGTCAGGCAAAAGCCGAAACGACTACTTGTTCACACGCAAAAAGCAAAGCGATGCATTGCCGATCACGCACAAGCATTTTGTATCGCTCGTGAAAAGCTGGGCGATTTTGTTGGGACTGCCACCAGACGACTATGCTGCGCATTCATTGCGCCGCTCAAAGGCAATCGCCCTCTATCGGGCGGGTGCACCGATAGCGGAATTGTCAGAAGCTTTGGGGCACAAAACCGAGGCCTCTACATTACGTTATTTAGGCGTAACGCAAGATCGCGTACGCAAAGTCATGCTCAGCTTGGACATGACCAAGGGCTTTGCTTCGACTCTGGCTTGGGAAGAAAATGGCGAGAAAACTTAGGTTGTAGGCGCAGTTTCTGGTATAATGGTCAGATAGCAATTCTCCTTCTGATGACTTCTTTTCCGGTTTCTGTTCATGCTGACGCCGCCGCCGCGGTAAAAGACTGTGCGACTTTGCGCATAGAAAACGGTTGGAGCCGTACAGAGTACCGCGAATGCCGCCGTGGAGAAATTCAAGCCAACATTGATCGTTTGGACGCTGAATTTAACCAAATGCGGGATTGGCTCCGTGCGCGTGGGTTGGATGTAAACGAGGAGGGACACATTACAGACCCCAAAGGACGCACCTTGGCGCAAATTGAGGCCTCTAACGCCGCTTTGGCGGCAAGCAACGCGGATTTGGCGGCAAGCAACGCGGCGCTCCGCGCAGATATTACGGCGCTAGAGCTGTCCATCCAAACCTCGAAGCAAGAATATCTGGATATCTTAAAAGAATTTGAACGGTCAGTACTCAAGGGTCTTTAAACCTCTAATCCATGTCAGAAATTCGCACGGCGGGTGACTTAGAAAAATCGGTACAGGCGGCTCGTGCAAAAACTTGTGCTGGGTTCCATGACGAATGCACAAACTTAATGCACTCTGTGATGGAAAGTTCGGATCAATCGGCTGAGCGGTCGTTGTCGCCAGAAGCACTTGCCTGGGCGAAAAGGTACTTTGCCGATCTCAAACCAACAACTGACATGTTGAGAGCGTGCAGTGACTTGCAAAGCCAAGAACGACAATTCGACCCAAGCTATCGTTTAGAAGAGGATGATCCTGTATTCTTGCGCGAAGATATAGCGCTATTGACGGCTGAACGGTTTCGCAAAGACCGCAACCAAGTAACGACGGGGCAGGTGCAAGATGGCGTACCAGACAAAGTTCCCGCAGAGGCAGGTAGAGAAAGCAAGTTGCTTATAGCAGAAAGAGACCTGCAAAAAGATACCAATGATCTGACGGCTGTAAACGAAACAGCGCTTAAGCAAAAGCAATTCAAAGAAATCGAAGATAGATCGGAGAAAGTTAAGACGACTGAGTTGAGGCTTTTGCAATCAAAGTTTGATACCCTGAAAGTACAAGGCGTCGGAACAGTTGAAGCGTTACGCCAGGTTATTGGCGCAACTGATAACCCAGAGACACAGCAATATCTCAATGCAATCCTGCAAAGGGTGCATCTGTTGCAAACCGCGTTGCCAGATAAGCCAAAAGTCGTCACGCGATTGTTGAATAGAACTGGCCTCAATCTAGCGGCGGCAACCGTTGCGGGCAGTTTTGCAGAATTTATAACCGCTGCTGAAAACGAAACGATTTTAACGGAAATAGATGAACAGACTTTGCGCCAGATTATCAATCGCGATGACCAGTATTTGCGCACTGGTAGCGAAGTGCGAAACAAGGCCACCGAATCCGTGGTTGATCCCAATACAGGAAATACCGTGCCGCTCTATACAGTCGACAATAAAGCTAAAGTGCGTAAGGGCGTGCATGTCTATACCGAAACAGGCAACAATGTGCTGCTCGAACTTAACCACGGCTCGCTGCACAAAACCTTGGACGTAACAGGGTTGGATGGAACTTCTTTAGGGATTGTGGCCGAGGTATTTGCACTTGCAGCCACGGCACATGAAAACGGTGCTGATGGATTCATAAAACACCTTTATGGCGTTGATCTGAAAACCTTTGACAACCGTTTTCTCGATCCGATCACTTTGCATTCTATACAAAACAAGCTGACATGGCTGCTCGCTACAGGACATGATGGCCAAATTCTAGATCCAGATGGTCAAGAAAGGCTCATCAGGTTCCAAATGCAGGCAGTATATCCTACAGCCAACTTAATGCCTTGGGAAAATGATCCAGATGGTTACATGCGACGCATTAAAGAAATGGGATTGGGTGAGGATGATAATCTGGAGGAGTTTGGGTCGTTTTGCCGTCTCAACTTTGATCAGGGCTAAATGTGTGGCAGAACATGAAAAATAGTAAAGTTTTGGAGATCGAATGTTTAAGATGCACAGCTTAAAAAGGCTTCACGAACATCTTGATCAGATGAAGATTTCAAAATTGAGTTTTGACTATAAAATAAGGGAAGCGCTCTTCCGAGCAATGTACATAAGTGACATATATCCTTTCGAATTATCATTGGTACCGGTAGGTTTGAGGCCCAAAGAAACCTTTTTCTTACTTTGGAAATTTGATGAGAATTTTTATACTGATCCCTCTATCAATAATGACGAATATTATAAGTTGGCGCGTATGTTGAGATATGATGGCAGCTCGGAAAATAAGTTGATTCCATTTGTATTCCTCCGTGAGCTAGATGATTTTTGTAAGTCATGTAGGCTCCCTAGTAGAAAACTCACTCCTGAAGAAATCGTCGCTGCAAGGCCAGATATTGAAGAGCGGGATAAGCCCTATTTTTGTGGGTGGATGCAAAACAACGAAAGACTGGGGCGCCCTCGAAATGTGACTTCGGAAAATCTCAAAAAGACGGCAACTATTCTCGGGAACAAAGCGAAAATTTTTTCTAAGCGCGAAAACATCAGCTCAGTTTGGAGCCATGACCCTCTTAGAGCAAAAGATTGGAAATCAGGTTGACCATGAGAAGGGTCAAAGAACTGGGATTAGATCATAAAGAGACGTTGATAGAATTTTGGAAAGACCACTAGATTAAATTTGTTTGAATTGCATTGAGCTTCTCGGCCAAAAAACTCTATTTCTTTAAACGAATTTGTAATCTTGCATTTCGAATCTTAAAGTTATGAATGGCTCATCTTTAGAAATCGAAATATCTCTTTTTGTTGGATTAAACACATTTACATGCAAGCGCCCCGACCACTTTCCAGGATCAATTATTGGTCCATGCGCAACGAACAATCCTTTGCTTCCGATACTCCAAGCAGGCGATAGACTAGCTTCAAGCCAAGAGGGTAAAGTGATATGTTCCCTCGTTATTATCATGCGAGCTTCTCCGGCTGGAATTATAACACCATTATTTGCTTCCTCTACGCTGTCAATTTTTGGTCGATCTTCATAGTAATATCCACCAACATGAGTATCATAACTGGTCTCTTCTACAGAGTCCTTATCGAATGGATATATTTCGCAATCCTCGGAAGCGCCTCGAAATTCCATCATTCCTTCAGAATTGCTAAATATTTGAATTATGTCTGAGCGCCGCATTCTACGAATTCTAGACCCCGGAATTCCTTCGTCATCCATGATTCCAAATAGTAGGTTTGTAAAATATCCTACTGACTTCTTGCTTCCTTTTGGCTGGCTAGTTTGCTCGTAAACTTCCAACCATAGGTCCGAACTTCCTCCCAAAGCCTCCGCTAGTTTTTCAGCAAATTTTTGAGTTAGCGGTCGACTTCCATTTAGAATTCTGCTGATCGTTGCCTCACTATAGTCGGTAATAGCGGCTATCTGAAACTGACTTAATCTGCGTTCAGTACAAATAGTCATTAGAACATCGCGAAAAGTTGTCTCCAGCTTTCCGATATCACTTGAGACGACCGCAAATTTTTTTAAATCTGATTTTGTTGTCAAGTTAATTTACTCCCAACCTTCGTCGAGAAAATTAGTCGAACCAGAAATTCTCAAATGTCTAAAAGATGGGAATTTGCGATAAAAATTTATGTGATTCGCTAAATTGTGTTCAAGACCGAATAGTTCTTTTGGCATTTGAGCAGCAAAAATGATCATAATGTCACACTTATCCTTTGTAAATAATATTGACAATATTTTTGTTTTGTCAATAAAATTGTTCTTAGAGGTCAAAATTTACTCGTTCCCCCTATTTTCAGTCAATTATATTTACCTAGAATGAGAATTTTATCAATATGGAAATATTATTTACAAAATCACGGTTTTTTTGACAGAATTTCATACGTACGGTACTGTCGCTTTAACGTAACACACGGAATTTAAAGAAATAAATTTGTAATATTGATTTCATGTCGATTGACTCATACCCTAACGGTGTCTACTCGGAGCAATCCTTTGACGATCAAAATCGGAGATTGAACGTGCTTGTTGTATTCTCATCTGAGCCTCCAGAAAAAGTTGATGAGATTCAACGTGAGGTCATTAAAGCAGTTGTAGCTGCCAGTAATGAAATTGCTGGTAGCGGCAATGCAGATAACTTGCAGGTGTCTAAAATACCAGCGCCGCGATGGGCGAGCTTGTCTAAGCGGAACTCCGCCTTGAAGATAGAGAGCAATGCACCCATTCATGGGGGGGCACTAGAAAGCACAATCGACGCAGTCGTGGGCGCCAGTAGAGCACTAGTTAATATTGAAACTGCTACCGTCAGAGCGACCCTGACTAAGCCCGAATAAACAAAACAAAAAGCGGGGGGGCATGAGCAGTATATTTGCGCGTATGGCGCGTGTTATTGACAAGAAAAACTATGTAAACGGTGAGCCCAATATAACTCTCCTCAATTCACTTTCAGCTCGTTCTATGATCGAATCCGAAATAACTGAGACACAGAATTTGATTGGCTCTAAGAAGTACTCTTTTCGAAAGCTAAATGTTCATGAACAGAGCTTAATTGATAGTGGGGATGCTTCAAATGTGCAGATAATACAGGTTGAACATGACATTTTTGATGATCATCAAGATGTAGACGGTAATTTTAATCGAGTTTTTGAGAATAGACATCTAAACGATTTTGTTTATTCATATTCCTGCTTGAAAGATGCAATTCACGGAACAGCAACTTCTTCAATAGTTATCAGTGAAGAATTCGGTACGGCACCGAATTCCGAATATTTTTTTACTGGTCGCTATAAAACAATGGACCAAAGTGGCTGTCCAGTGAAACGAGAAACTAGCTCAGTGCAAGAAACTTTAGAACGACTTGTTGAGGAGGTCCAAAGAGGTGAAAGGTTTCATCCAGGCGATATTGTAACGATTAGTTTACAGTCAGTAACTGGGCCAAATGGAAAGCTGTTACCGATAGATTTCGATGGTCGGCATTTTGCAGCTTTAGAGACACTTTATGAATTTGGATTGATAGTATTTATAGCTGCTGGAAACTCCGGAGTTAATCTCGATACAATTCAAGGCGATACAAGTGAAGTTTACCCAGAGGAATATAAAAAAAGGGGAAAAAAATCTGGTGCAATAAAAGTGGGTTATTCAGGAATCCACTGGAAAAATAGATGTAGTTCCAACCACGGCTCACTTGTGAAATTTTTTGCTCCTACAGGTTCCTTGAGAGCCGCATGTTACAATTATTCTCAAAAAAATAGGCAAACTGATTTAATTGAAGCCTTTTCCCCTGGGTTTGGAAAATCTTCGGCTGCTACTCCTGTAATTGCATCAATAGCAGCAAAAATCCAAAGCGCCTATAAATTTGCTCACGGTGAAACAAATCATCTTACTTCTGGTCAAATTTGCAAAATCATGTGTAATCCAAAAAATTCTGTCAAACCAATAAACGATGGAAATGATATCGGCGTATTCCCTATTGTTAGCCGATGCATAAACGAAGTTTTGGAGTAAAGGGTTTTGGCACTAGAGATGTTTTACCCACTCTTTGATTTTGGAACCCTCCAAAAAATTTGATCGGCCTGATGAATTTTTCGAAGAATTGGACTTCTCTTATCTGGGGGTCGTAGTCCTGTAGAGAATAGTCCGGCTATATCGTCCATTAAGAAGCGACTTTCTGCATATGATGAATGATTCCAGCTGAACCATCTTGTTCCAACGGCGCTAATGTCAATAGTATCGATACCACTACAAACTACAGCATTACCATTTACGATCTCTCCGACTCTAGTTAAACCCTCACGAAACTTTCTGGATACCATCAAAGCACGATCGTTGCTGGATGCGTAAATTGTTGCAGTGGCGCGTTTTCTTTCGAAATTCTCGGAAACTTGATCGAATATGTCTTTATCTATGTCTGGCGCCGCAAGAATAATCTGTTTTATAGTTGTCGACTCGGACTTAAATGTTGTTTCAGCACGACTGAATAGTTCAACCAATGCTGTATTTCCAAGTGAATGCGCAATGATATTAATCTGATTTATTCCCGGTATTGAGTCTATTATTTGAATCAGTTGGCCTAAACTAACCGCAGATGCTCGAGCAACATCAATGTCGCGCAAGTAGTTATTACTGGTTGGCCAAATAAAAGTAAAAGCTGGACCATCAAACTGTAGATCAAACTTAAGCTGTGCGGTGCGAAACAGTGCGTCCTTGGGCTTAGTTGTGAAACCGTGAATAAAGACCATTGCAGAATGTTTGAAGTTTGCACTTTCAAAATCGTAAGAGCGTACTCTGTCGACAAAATTCGTTTTGTTTAAAAGATTAGCGCTTTGTAAAACAAAATGTCGTTCTTTACTTTCGCCCGTAATGAGACTGAAGATCCCAGGTCTCTCAATCTTCCCCGCCACATGCTTTTTTGTTGGGATTGAAATTTCAGTGACACCCAGGCTAAGCTTTTGGGCTTTTTGTTTTGAAAAATCAAAATTTATAGACTTAGGAGTCTCTTGAGTGCCTTCTTTTTCTACTAAGTTTCTATTTGTTCCAAAAAGCACCTCTACAGAGGCACCGGGCTGAGAATCTTCAACTAATTCTGAGCCAGCAGCACCTTTTATATTTATGACGTTCTTGACGTTGTCTTTTATTGCCAAAGTAATGTTAGGTTTTATTCTAGAAACAAAATTCCAAAACAAAACTGCGGAAATACCTGCTACCGCTGAAATTAAAACCCAAGACAGTTCTTCAATCATTAATTCAACCTTTATAATCTTTGAATAAAGTAAATCAGGAAATGGTTTCACAGCACATTTCAATTCTTTTAAATTAACTATTATCTCAGTAAAGTCTAAAATTTAGGGTATTAACAGGGCTGCGTTTGTAACTCTTGCTGTGTTATTGTTTGAACGTTAAATCAACCCATCGAAACAACTCTTTAGAAATTAGGTTCCTCTCTGACTGTGTCTGGTGAGCCAAATCGAAATCATCATCTTCTAGGTCGCCTTTAAGTCGCACAAGAGGCGACAAAGGGGCGGTTCTATTCTGTAATTCGGCAAGGGTCGGCTTTCGGGTGAATATAAGTGACCAGAAAATTGCGCGCAGCCCGTCGTCATCTGCATCAATGACGAGTTCGTCGAGGTGTTCTACGAGGTGCCGTGCCCATTTGATAGCGCGGTTCACATCGGCCTCCGAAAATTCCTTTTCGTCGCGCTTGGCTTCAAGCAATTTGATGCGTTGGGATAGGTTGGTGTAATCTGCTTCTAAACGCTGCAAAAGATCAGGGTTTTGAATATTCTTGATGGTCTTGATTAATTGATCGGCCTCTTCGCGCAGTTCGGCCAGTTCTTTGCTGGCTTCGACAAGGTGACGGTTAAGGTCGCCGACACGCTCGGCCCACACATCGCGTAAGTGCTGCTCAAAACGATCTGCGACCTTTTTGGTAAAGCGTAAGCCACCCAGATACTCACGCAAATGATCGTGCAGCCTCTGGCGCCGTGCACCCACTTGTTTGTGGCCCCGTGCGCATTGGTAGTATCCATAACGCTTACCATTGCGGCTGGTTGAGTAATTGGCTTTGATGGGTTTGCCGCAGGTGGGACAATCAATCAGCGGCTTAAATGGAAAATCGGTGCGGTGGCGTAGGTATGGTCGCTTTTTGGACTTTGACGGTTTGGTGTTGAGTTTGCGCCACCCTGTGGGGCTGTCTGCGTCTTTGATGATCTTCCAACAACCTTCATTGGCGCGGTTCCACAGTTCAAGTGAGACAAGCCCCTCGTGGTTGGCAGGAACAGGCAAGTCATGCGTCCATTTCTCGCACACAAATCCTGCATAGACGGGACGAGCGACCATCTGACGGGCTTTCCAAGGGGTGAGAGGTAAACTGCCGCTATTGCCCACCACTTGGCTGTAATCGGCGTTCCATCTGCGACGGGCGCGTGAACGATACCCTTGAGCATTTAGATCATCACAAAGTTGGCGGATGTCTTGTCCGTCGGCAAGACCTTCAAAGATTTTGCGAACATAAAACGCTTCTTTTTCTATCGGAGCTTTAGAGGCTTGTGGCTTGCCGCTTTGGTCGCTGGTTTTGATGTTCTTAAACCCATAAGGAGCCACTCGGTTGGTCTTGCCTTGCTGTGCATTACGAATTTGCGCCGGAACCGTACGGGCAAGAATTTTACGGGCTTCGTCCTTCGCCATCTGCGCTTCCATGAATTCGGCCTTTTCTGAAGGCGAATAGACGCTCCATTCATATTGGAAGTCCTCGCCAAATTCGCCACCCGTACCTGTTAAACTGTTGGTAGCAGGTTGGATGATCCCTTTCACATCATGGATGGTGCAATTCACGGCAGCGAACTTGCGTTTCTGCAATTCGTAATGCGGGACACCTGCGCGGGTGAACCGATCAATGTCGAAAAAGAGCGCATGAGGGATGTTGTGTTGTTTTACCAGTTCAAAGGCTTGTTCCAGTCCCGGACGTTGTTCGTCACGACCCGACCAGACTTCTGTATGGATAAGAACTTGATCGGGTTCTGCTTCAAACTTGTCTTTGGCCAGTGCCAGTCCTCGATCAATCTGCCATTCGGGGCCTTCTGACTCTTTGGCGCCTTTGGTTGTTGAGACGCGCACCATCAGCAGACAGCGATATTTGGGAGAGGACATTTTGAGAGAAATTAGGGTGAGGTATCATTCATTGAATCAATCTGCAAAAATTCGTCAACCAAAAGCACGGCTGCACGACGCAAACGTGCGTCTGTCTCCGTGTCTATCTCGGGCGGTGGCGCAGGCAATTTTGGGTTCTTAGCTTTCTTCATCTGTCGATGGTTTAGAAAGCGGAAAAGGATTGGCAGACGTGTCGTCTGCAAAATGCCATCCACCTGCGAAATCTTCCGTCAAACTGTCAAGCGATTTGAACACGAAATTGCGGTTAAACGGGGCAAAACCTTGATGCGCATTGAGACGCGCTTTCACGCTGGTTAGAACGGCTGATTGATGATGCACCGAACAAATTATCGGATTGGCTTGAATGCCGTATTTCTTGGCGATGATGCCCGACTTTATGACTTCAAAGTAACGACTGAGTTGTTCAGTCACGGCTTTGCTTTGGGTCGAACGGTGGATTTCGACCAAATAGACGGCCGTCTGTCCTGTATCTAAGCTGACAGCAAAGGTGCCATCAGGAATGATCGTATTGACCAGTTCCGGGACATTGAGTTCGGTTGACGGCTTTGGCTTGTCGCGTCTTGTTCTTGGTGCGGATATGAAATCCTGCAAAGCAAGGCTGATTTCAGCATCGCCGCGCGCATCGATCCATTGCCGCAACCCTATATGGAAATCGACTTGGGCAAAGCGATGACGTGCAAAAAGGGCTGAGAAAGGTTGCCTTGACCGTTTGGACGCAGGTGTTTGGGCAAAGCCTTCTATCGCTTCAATCAGCTCATGACCTTTCGGTGTTAAGTGGTGCACATCTGGCAAGAACGAGCCGATCTTCTCCGAATGAATATGTCCCAAGTGGCGCAGTGTAAAAAGCGTTTTGTCACGCAGCGATTTTTGGTTCTTGGAAATACCCAAACGCAACATTTGTTCCACCGTCAGGAAACGGTATTGGCTGAGTGCTTTGAGCACATGCCATTGCTGAGGGCTGACAACCGAAAAAGCAGCATTCATTAAATGGGTGGAATTACAGGAATAAAGGTGTCCAAGACTTTTGATTATTAGGTTGGGCTTCGACGCGTTTCTTCGGATCGCGGTAGTATCGATTTACTTGCTCACGTTTTATCTGCGCCCAATCTTTGGGCTTCATCGCAAACCGCTTTCCTAAAAACTTCAAGCGTTGGCGTTTGGCAGGCTTGTCGCCTTCTATGTGATAGAAATGTAAATTCGGCAAAGCGCGAATGTCTTCTGGTTTCAGGTCAGTTTCTTTTGCAATTTTGGCGGCGGTATTGTCGCGTGAAGCTCCCACCCATAGGGTGCCCACGTTGCCCAAAATTGCGTCCTGCAAATCAGGATCGAGTTTTTCGATCCTTTGCGTGGCGAGCGTTGCAAACAGGCCGAACTTTCGGCTTTCTCCTAAGATATCGGCAATCGTAGGGCTAACAAAATACTGGCATTCATCCACAAAAAAATGGATTGGGTGACGCTTATGCAGGGAGCGCCCCAATACATAGCTGAAGATCGCGGCGCTCAAAAGCTGTCCAATCGTGCGGATGGCATCCGTGCTTTGCTTGGAAGGGTCAAAGCGTACCACAATGATTTTGCCAGAATCTAATTGCTCTGTCAGATCTAGGCTGCTCTTTTGGCAGGCAAAGCGTCGAACATGCAAATCGCGTAAAATGTCGTTCAGTCTCGCAACCAAAGCTTGCTTGGTTGCTTGATAGTGGGTCTTGCCAAAACTGCCGCGAAAGAACTGACGGTCAATCGGATTGGGCAGCGCTTCTTGACCATAGCGCAATAAGTCTGCGTGATTGTCTTCTTGCAGTAGACGCAGAAGATCCAACAAGCTGCTGTTTGGACGATGCAAAACCACTCCCAGACAAGCGCGAATAAGGCTGCGCTGGATCGGTGAGAAACTTTGCCCAACGATCTGTTCTAATGCGCCTGCAAATTGAGTTTGGGCGCGGCTGAGGGTGTGTTCATCACGTTTAGCAAGATCAAACGGGTTGAAATGCACCTGCGCTCTGGCAATCCCATTCGGGTCGATGTAAACCAATCGGCCATTATTCTTTAATGCCCGATCTTGAGCAATAGATCGTGCCAAATCACCATGTGGATCGAACAAGACCACGGATGGTTTGGTGTTCCGCACCAGATAGTGGCGGATTAAATGATGAATAAGGACAGACTTTCCAACTCCTGTTCGGCCAACAATAAAACTATGATACTGGCGTTGGGTTTCATTGATGCGTAAGCTGTTCCAAAGCGGCAGTGTAATAGTGCGCGTCAAACGGCGTATGAACCAAAGAAAGCCAGTGGACACGAGCCACCAAATGCCGTCCGCACAAAGATGAAACAGACGCGTAAACAGCGCGTATTTGTGAAAGTAATCTCGCACATGCTTGGGGTCTCGAAGATAGGCACGATAGCGTCGTCTCATCACGCTTAGCATAACGCCGTATCCCAGACTTTGTGAAACATTCCAGGTCGCGCTATCCCGCACTATAAGCGGATATAGGACGTTTTGAGGGTGGCAATCATAGTGGCGTTGATGGTGGCATTCGAGGTGGTTTTGAAAGTGGTCACGGGAGTGGTTCAGACTGGTGATAGCAACGATGGTTGCACCGTGGCCCTGAGATTGGCTCCGATACCCAGAGCAATACCGCTCTGCTAAATGTCTAACTCCTGCCCTCTGCCCTAAAAACCTTATCCCTATAAAATTATAGGAATACAGGTATTCCAAACACGGCAGGCCGTCGCAAAAGATGGCACGCAAATATTGCATGGGAAAACTAAATTGAGTGAGCCTATTTGGTGACGAAGAAAATAGTCCTGTCGTGACCGACGGAAGTTAATCGGAAGTTCATGTCACACTTTTGTAAATTGAGAACGTTTTAGCAATTCAATCGATTCAATGCTTCATTTGCTGCTTGGCGTGGTTGATTGTTGTAGAGCGCTGAAGAACTTTTCACGATTTCGCGGGATTCCTCAAAGGCGGCTTTCGCATCGTTGCAACGCCCCATATCTCTGTATGCGTAAGCAAGATTATTCAGTAGGTCGACATAATTGTTGCTCGATTTTCCTGTGATCCGTTCCAATAAGCTAAGCGCTATTTTGTAGTGTTCGACCGCCCTTTGTGGGTGACCCCGACGCGCTTCGATGAAGCCACGCAATTCTACACCAACTGCATAGTTTTGGTTTTGCACGCCATTGTCACTAAAAATTCTATCTGCTTCATCTAATGTTTGTCGCGCACGGGACAATTGGTCGGAGCCAGCGTAGGCTCCCGCGAGGTTAACCAATTCATTGGCCACCTTAACGCTTTCTTTTCCATACAACTCTCGTCGAATTTCGACTGACTGTTCAAATATTGCGGCTCGGCTCGAAAAATCGCGAACTATAGTATATACACTGCCAAAGTGGTTCAGAAGTTCTGCATGTTCCACACTGACTTCTCCGAAGTAACCTACAATATCTGTTTGCAAGGCTTTGAACTCTGCCAATGCTTTTTCAAATTCATCTTTATTGCGCAGGTCGATAGCAAAATCCTGTCGGCGACGGATTTCGGCTTTTACCTCGGATCGCGTCATATCACGGAATTTCCCGATCTCGACTACCTCAACGGCACCATCATCACCTCGCCCCTCACCTGAACCATCTTCTGCACGGCTTTCACCCGCACCATCATCTGAACGAGAATCGACAGTCTGATCCGTAGTGATCGTGCCGGTGTTTGTTGTGTCCGATATTCCATCGCCGGATATGTTTGTTTGTTCACGAACAGGGTTCTCTATTGCAGTTTCTTGTTGTTGAGAGGGTTTAGACCAAAATAGCTGATCTATGTTTGCGACATAGCTCAACAAAATATCGCCCCAAATTACAATTGCTAAAAATCCTCCGCCTAAAATCCAAGCAAGCCCCTGTTTCCCGCGTCCCCTCAGAATCCAAAGCAAACGACGTTTATCGGGTAAGCTCATATCTTCATTATGATTTTCTTCATTTCTCATATCTTTTCTTACTCCGAAATTAGATCATCAAAATTGCTGTTGTTTTATGACTCACAGTTGACAGAAATGACAAATTAAATCGAGCTTATCAGCGCAAACTTATCCCCGTAAAAGGAAAGCCCGCATGACGAAACACGCGGGCTTTGATCTGGATTTACGAGGTGATGAACCTCGGCGTATTCTTCTAAAACTGCCAATGGAACCTGACGGTTCAAAGGGCGGAATAGTAAGAATTTGAGAGCGGCGATTGAATTTCGGCGAACACCCGCGAGTGTGCCGAAGGTCTCAATCGCAAATTCGCTCGGTTTGCGGCGTGAGCCGTTATAACCTTGAGCGCCTTCGCAACCGCTGATGGCAAGTTACTACAAATCAGCGATCATGTGAAGCGGTACAAAAACAACAGATAAATTTGACAGATTTTGTGTTTCAAGTACCGTGATAGATACGGCAAGGGAGTAGTCCACATTTCCGAAGAAAGTGGACTACTACAAGATTAACGACCCGCCGGTCGAAACTTCAGACGGCTCAAGGATAAGTGCGTTATCCATTCGTCCCGTTGCTGATACTACACAGTGCCAAGCTCGGATTGATCCGGGCTTTTTGTGTTGATCCGCAACAGTCCGCCTGAAATTCGCAATTTGTGCTGGCTTACCAGTGTCAAACACGAACTCCAAAGGCCGTAGAATACAATTTATAATTGAAATCTAATTGTGTCACCTGCTAAACGAGTGCTTGCGATTTTTTGAATCATTTTTTTGAAGGAGATTTCTATGTTTGGTGGAAAAGAACGCCAATTGCGCAAAGAACGCGAAGCAACAATCAAAGCATTCACGGAATATATGAGCGAGCGGTTTACAGACAACCATGAGCTTGAAGTGGCCATCAATCGAGCTAAACCGATGTTTAACGGCTCTATACCTGTGGAAGCGCATCTGACAGGATTAAAAGACCGCTTGGACAAGGCCAAACTGGATGAAGTGGTCGGTAAGAACCAAGGCGAATTGGTCAATCTTTATCGCAGCATTCACGATGCGTTTGAGAAACATAAATTGATCGATATCCACCGCTTAGCGGCCATCCCCGCTGATGTTGATCGTGTGAACCAAATCGAAACGATCATTGATCTCTACAACCTAAAGATTTCCCGCACCAAAGCTGACAAGAATCTGTCAAAGGCCGAAAAGGATCGCAAGTTGCAAGCAATGGAACATCTGATGGAACAGGATATTGCGGCGCTTGGCAGTAGCCAATGAAACGTTTTGGCACCTCGGTCAAAGGTCTGGGGGCGCTGGCAGACAACAAAGGGAAGAAATCAGGGTTTAAGTTCAAACGTCCTGAACCTAAAGCGCCGCCTGAACCAGCACCGCCGCCTAAGCCGGTTATTCGGTTTGATGTACCGCTCGGCACTTGTGAAGATGAACCCTTTGGCCTGAACCAACCTGATCGCGAGCATCATACGCATATCATTGGCTCGACGGGTACGGGGAAATCTAAGTTTATCGAATTGCTGATCCGGCATGATGTGGCGGATCGCAAGGCTGGCTTGTGCCTGATCGATCCACACGGTTCGCTTTATGAAGACGTGTTGCACTATGTTTCCCACGAAAAACCAGAACTGGCAGATAGGCTGGTGCTGTTTAATCCCGCGCAAGAAACCGAGCATGTGATTGGTTTTAATCCCGTGGTCACTGACGGCGAACATTTGGACTATTTGCTTGATAGCTTGGTATCCGCCTGTCTCAAGGCGTGGGGCCAAGACAGCACAGATCGAACGCCACGTATCACCAAATGGCTAGAAAACATCTTCTATACCATCATGGTCAATGATTTGACCTTAGTGGAAGCCGCGCCGCTTTTGTCGATCCAAAACCGCCAGCAACGGGAAATCCTTTTGCGCAACGTTCACAACGACATGGTGCTGGACGATTGGCGTATGTTCGAGGTTAGCTCGAACACGCAAAAGCAAGCCTTGATTGAAGGTGCCGCTAACCGTTTGCGAAAATTCCTGCGCAACGGGTTGGTGCGTAACATCATAGGGCAGAAAGAACGGGTCTTGGATTTTGCCGAAGTTATGGATCAAGGCAAAATCGTGTTGGTGAACCTCAATGGACAAGGGGCGATCAGTCACGAGAACACCAAGTTGCTTGGTATTTTGTTGGTGAACGAAATCTTCCGATGTTCCAAACTACGCAATCCGCGCGATGCAGATTTGAAGCCGTTCTACTTCTACATCGACGAATTCGCGCAATTTATCACCCGTGATATTGCACGGGCGTTGGAGGAAGCGCGGAAGTTCAAATTATTCATGGTGCTGGCACATCAACATTTGGCGCAGTTGCGGGATGAAGACGAATATCTTTACGCCTCAGTGCTGACGAATTGTAAAAACAAGGTGGTGTTTGGCGGCTTAAGCCGTGAGGACGCCAAAATTATGGCTGATGAAGTGGCAACAGGTTTTGTAAACCTCAAAGCCGTAAAAGATGAAATCTATGGCACCAAGACGCGTCAACGGCTCGAAAAGCGCACAGTCAAAACCAAGTCCACTTCGTCAAGCCAAGGAACCAGCCGTTCCAAGACATCAGGGCAGACCGAAGGCACGGCTTACACCAATAGCGAAACACATGGGGAGCAATACTCAGAAAGTGAAGGTGCAAGCCTTGGCTTCCGCAATGAAATGCGCCCAGCCGGAGAGGTTATCGTGCGTCGCCTATTTGGAGCGCAAGATGATCCGAGCGGATGGACACAAAGCATGCAACGCACACTCGGCGAATCCCATCAATACGGAAATTCAACTACGCGTTCGTCGTCCAGCAGTCGTTCGACGACGCAGGGCGATAGTCAGAGCCATTCCACTTCGCACGGCGAAAATGAAACTTGGGTGTCCGTCAGCGATGAATACCAAGAGCTGTCCAACCGAACGTTTTGGTCGCTGCAAGAGTTGGAACATATGGAAATGGTCAAACTTAAAAACCAAGGGGTGGCGCAGGCTTTTGTGAAGCTTTGGCAAGCTGAACCCAAAGCCGTGCAGATAGCCCATGTCGAAGCCCCGAAATTCGACAAACGCAGTCCAACGCGTTTGGACAAGTTGCGAACCACCGCGATTGACGCTAATGGCTCCTATTTTACCGCACTTGAGCAATTACAGGATGAACGTACAGCCCGACAAGTGGCCGCGTTTGGAGAGCCGTTAAAATTCTCAGCCGCAGAGATCGATGCCGCCGCGCCAGATTTGATCGAAGATATGATTGATGACGATGACCCGTTCACCTAATCCGCAAAAGTTTTCCAAATCAGGGCGGCGCAACGCATCGGTTAAATTTGTGATGACAGAGCGCGACACAGAAATCCTGCGCGCTTTGGGCGAATACCGTTACCTTCGCACAGGTCAGATTTCTCGTTTGATCTTTCCAAACAACAATACAGTTCAAAGCGCACGGCGTCGGCTCAAATATCTCTACCACGCAGGCTACATTGGTCGCATTCAGCCAATGGAAGACCAACCACTGGGCGCGACTGAACTGGCGTATTTCTTGGAGAAGGCGGGGCGTGAACTGCTAGACGATGACAGCTTGCCGAATTTTAGCCTCAAACAACACGTAAAGCCTCTCTTTTTACGCCACGCCTTACAAGTATCAGAATTTCGATTGCAGTGGACACAAGCGACCGAGGCCGAGCAGAATATTTACCTGCATCGGGTCATCATGGACTCAGAGCTAAAGCAGCATACAGAAGGTCTGATCGGCAAAAAGCGCTACCGCTTATTTGACGAACTGCACGACCCGATTGGCAAACGCAAACTGGTGGTTCATCCTGATTTACTTTTGATTATGCGAGCCGAACTGCCGAGCGGAAAAGAAAGCAAGCGCTTATTCCTAGTAGAAATAGATCGAGGTACCGAAGGGTTGCGTGTGATTGCAGACAAGCTGACGGGGTATCATCTTTATAGACGCGAAAGGGTTTTCAAAAAATTCGGGAGCTTCGATAATTTTCGCGTGCTGATCCAAACCACCTCAGAAAAGCGAGCGCAGAATATTGCGAGTATCGCTAAAGATTTTTCTGAGGTGTTGGATGTTTGGGTGGTAGAAAATAACAGAGCTAGCGCTAAATCAGTTTTGCGAAAACCAATTTGGATCAATTCAAAGAACAGCCCGAAAAAGAAAATACTGAAATGATACTTCACTAACCCAAAGATTGGCGTCGAAATATTCCGATTCGACAAAGAACCTATCTTGGTGTTAGCCTCACTTTATTGCATAAAGGATTTTTTTGATGGCCAGATCCCCAAACCCGCGCCCAATGCCAAACGCTCGTTGGATGAAAGTTGTTGGAGTTATCTTTGCGACAATAATTCTTGTATTCTTCCTAGTTCTTGGAGGATATGCTGCTATTAGTCCAGGATCGGTAGTATTTGACTGTGTTACTTTCAGCTTCCTAGCAGTTGCGTTCGCAATTGGGGGTGCAGCGTCAGCAAGCTTTCTTGGAGGTGGTGCCGCAATTGATGGTGATCTCGGCGTCAGCGCGAAATCAAAACCGCTCAGAATTTCACTTTATGGTGGCGTAGCAGTTCTCATAATAGTTTTTGTAGCGTTTTTTGCGCTCAAACCCGCTGATTGTTCCCAAAACAACGACTCGGCTCATTGGAAAATCGAATTTGAAAATGTTCCTAAAGGCTACCGAGCTTCAGCAGGCAACGAGTTCTGGGTTCGTCATCAATTGATGGCGGTGGGGAATGCTTCTCGTATGACTGTAAGGATAGATGACAGTAAAGTAGATAAGGGCAGAATTGTAATCGCTCAAAACGATAGCGTAATCTGTACATTGTTTCTCAGTGTATTGGACGATATGGCTTCGGATGATGAGCATTACCATTATCACACAATTGATCCGCAAACGCCCTTCAAAGTCAGTGTTCACATAGATACAAAAAGGGTGGAACAAAAGTTACCGCAAGATTGTTTCAAACGCGCCTCAGTTGTTGTGCCTGAAACAGTCGAATTTGGCTTCAATACATCTTTATTGAGATTTGAAAAACCTCGTCTTCCAACTTTGGAAGATGGCGAACAATTTATTGAAAACGGCTCGTTGACAATTCCACTTAAAAACAAAAGTGAAAACGAGAAAATATTGGCAAATTGGGTCAACAAAATGTTTGCAAGTGTGGCGTATGCTCAAGATCTTCCTGTGCCATATGAAGACTTAGTTCTTGACCTGAGTAGTTCTAATCCAGATTTAAGAATAGACAGTCGACGCTTTCTTGCTGCTAACCTCAGCGACTATATTGCCAATGTTCGTTTTGATCTTGTCTCGATTGAAAACGAAGAAGATGCAGAATTTCTTACGAGTTTGCTACATGGACTAAATGAAGGAATTAGACTTGAAAATCCTGAACTCAAGCCTGCGTCAGGTCGCGATTTATCAGTTTCATTGCCTTTTTTAGAAACTAACGAGCTTGCTCGAATAATTGAATTATCTGGCCATGAGAATCCAAGTGTTCGCAAGCAGGCGCGTCGGTTTATTCAGACCTTTCCGATTGATGATATCGAAATGCAGATTGGCCAACTTGTTGCTGAAAATGAAATCGAATGCAGAAGTGCGAATGATGGTTGGCTAGCTTACGCCTCTGTTTTCTACTATTATAACCGAATTATCCAAGAAGGCCTTAATGGTCAGATTGATTTACAGAGAGTAGATTATTGGGATGCTAAAACCGACCAAGTTCAACAAGCGGTAAAAAACTGTATTTCTGAATCACACAACGTTGACGCAGCACTTCTCGATTATGGTCGAGCAACCGCCTATAATTGGGCGATCGGTATCAATGAAAATGCATCTTTTTCTGCCGCTCAAGACTTCCTTGATTTTATAGGAGATAGGGGCGAAGACTATTATCTTTCTCGACACGTCAATACTATGGAGGCGATAGCGGGTGCAAATTGAGAAATTCGACCATATTTTCTATTACTTCATAGTTTCTTTCTTTGCATTTAAGTTTCCCAAATTCATAAGGCTACTTTTAAACCATATTACACCGTTTGGGCCAAAATTTTTGTATTCTGAAAAAATTCTATGAAAGGCTTTCGTAATGAAGCACAAATCTATTGACCTTGCGTCTGAGGTTAAGCGGGCGATATTACCAGATGGCTTGCAAGGTTTCCTTTTCCCACTCTACGAAGCGGTTTCAAATTCGTTTCACTCAATTGAAGAACGTTGGGGGGATGAACTTGAAGACCAAGGGCGGATTGGCATTGTATTTGATGCTCTTAGCAGTCAAATAATTATCTCAGATAATGGGGTGGGTTTCGACTCAGTAAATCTGTCTGCGTTTTTAACACCTTTAACTGGAAACAAATATGAGCGTGGTGGAAAAGGATTTGGCCGTTTCATGGCCTTTAAAGTTTATAGCTCCGTATATTATTCATCTGCTCAATTATCCAGCAACGGTCAATACACAAGTAATCGGTATTATTACGATCCGTTTTCCGACGAGGACAATTTAATCGAAATAAGCGGGTCGGAGCATATTGGAAATCATAAATATGATTCCGGTGTCACTGTGCTTATGAAATCTCCCAAAGCCGAATTTGAAGATTATTTTGTTTTGGATGGAAAAGATAGAAGGCTTCAGCATACTGCAGAAGATATAGTTTCCGCCGTGCTCGATCATTTCTTGATTGAATTCATTCAAAGAAAAGTCCCGCGGCAATTTAGTTTAACTATTCAAGGTGTTACCTTCGATCTTTTTGAATACTTCCATGAATCTTTGGCGATTGCTGGTTCAAAGACAGAAGAAATTTTGATTGGCGAAAAAGTTGTGAAAGTATCTTTTGATTATTTCAAAGTAGGTGAGGAGCAGGCAAAAAAGCACAGGCTCTATTTCTATGCAAATAATCGCGCAGCGAGCGATCTTGAAAACATCTCTTCTGGTTTAAACGACAAAGCTTTCACTAACGATGCCGAAGATCGTTTTTTCTATCTTACTGCTGTTTCAAGTGATTTTTTTAAATCGTCCCAATCGCGAGATCGAATAACTAACTTACATGGTAAAATTGAGTATCGCGGGTTAAAGAAAACGATAAAAGATCATCTAATAGCACTTGCCAAATCCCACATTTTGGAGATCGAAAAAACTTACACTGCAGAACGCCGAGAAAAAATGAAAGCAGATGTAGATCACCTAATTGCGATTGATCCTCTTCTAAGGCGTGGGCTAGGCAATAAGAGCAGCGCAGAATTTGTAGAGAAGAGAGGTATCACAGAAACACGTGAGCAACTCGCACGCGACCTGTTTGTAGAAAGGTATAGGCAGAAGTTTGACTTTACGATGCTAAATGATGAAACCAGTATCGACGAGTTGGTGAATGTGGTCAGAAACAAAATTCCTCAGGATGCGAAAGAAGCTTTGGCCGTTTATGTTGCATATAGAAATCATGTGATACAGATATTTCGCCAACTTCTTAACAGAAACCAAGATGGTTTAGCGACTGAGGACAAAGTTCATCAACTTATCTATCCACGTTACCGTGATAGCGATCAAATCGATTATTCTTCTCACAATTTGTGGCTGATTGATGATGACTTGGCGTATGCTAGATATATTTCCAGTGATCGAACGCCTGAAGGGAATGCTCGCAAAAAAGGTGAGTATGCACATGATTTGCTCGTCAATAATGACAACGAGCTAATGGTCGTAGAAATGAAGCGCCCACAAAAAAAAGACTACGATGCGACAAAAGAGAGCAATACTAAGAACCCTGTCGATCAGCTAAAAAATCAGATTTTGGATATTAGAGAAAAGGGAAAAGTCGTAACGTCTGGTGGAAGAGAGGTGGAAGTTGATGAAACCACTATGGTCCGTGGCTATATCTTGGCAGATTGGAATAATAGCTTGAAACGTTATCTTAAATTTGAAGACTTTATTATGTCAAAGGTCGGTGGTCAGATGGCATATCGTTACTATAAAGAACTGAACCTTATTATTGAAGTATTGGCATTTGACAGATTGGTCGATCGTGCGAGTAATCGCAATGAGGCATTTGTTAAAATGCTAAATAGTGAATCCAACTACAATCGAAAAGCTAAAGGCGCATTGTCAGCGGCAGAGTAGTATTCGATTTAGAATTTGATTTCTTTTAAATTATTGGTGGGACGGACGGTTCTGCCGTACGTGCAGACCCACTGGATCGCAGAGGCGATCAGGCCGACTTGCAATCGGCAAGAATTGGGCGTCTCGTATTTTGCGATCAGACGGGGATGCGGGTTGTTAGGGCCGTGGCCCTGACTCCGGCCGACCCGTGAAGCAAACACCGACGCAAGTTTAAGGATAGTTTGTAGGGGTGGACGGAGTCAGGGGCAAAATCATCTTATTTGGTTGGTCTCGAATGCCTTTGGGCAACGAGAGGCAAGAAGGCAAAGTATTGAAACCAATAAATTATTTTAGACCCTGACAACCTCCCACCAATGGCCATGCCATTTTGCTGCGTGTAACGCTGGAAAATACACCCAAGTTATAGGCAAAGTTACAGGAATGGATCAGACTTAAAGATTCTTGCAGAAATCAATCTCGAAATAGGATTAAGAACCTTGGTTTTTAGGATTTTTCGTTTATCCATCAAGTAAAATACTTACACATTAACTTACACAAAAATCATAAAATTAATAATTTACACAATAATATCAGTATCTTACAAATTGGATAAAAAGCTTTGTAATCAGTAGGTCCGCGGTTCGAGTCCGTGTGGGGGCACCATAAAAATCTTGAAAGCGGTCCAAGATATACGCATGTGCTGTGCATTTTGAGGTGTGTCCGCCTAGGTAAGCTTATCTCACTAACTGAAATTAAGATATTTAAGAAAAAGAAATCGGACAATCCGATTCCCTTATAGCCATTTCTCTTATTTCTGCGGGCACGGAAGTGCATCGACTGCTCATTCTACCAAATTGCTCGCACAGATTGAGAACGGGTCATTCCATAAATCGACCCACAAAGTCATCCAAAAAAGACAGAAAAACCCTATACCTCCTGCACTACTTTCGTCCGCCATATAATCCGAAACAACATGATAGCGGCCAGCAGGTCCGCCAGTAAAATCGCGAAAAACAACCATTTTACAACACCAAATTCCGACATACCAAAACCCAAATAAGCGATGATGCCAAACAGCATGCCCAAAAAGGCGACATAGGCCGCCCAGCGGCGCTCGCCCATCAGCAGATAGCCTAAAATACCCCAAAGCACCGCAGCGATTAGCATCTGCATCAGATACGCACCACCAGTAAAAAGGATCACAAGAAGATGCAGCGCGGCGGAGAGGAAAAGCAGCATGCCAGCATTTTGATAAAGTCGTTGCGTTTGCATTTTGGTAAATCCCCTAATCATTCGCGCATGGCATGCCTGCGACGCCCCAGATCAAAATATCATCAACATGTTCCTGCAAGGAATAAGGCGCGGGCTCCCTGCCGCCGCCTGGGTTCCAGGCCCAATGCAAAATCACGTCATGGTCCAAATGGCTGGCAAGCTCCAGCATATCGCGATCACCATTCAACGCGGGATCGCGCAATTGATTACAAATCTCGTCCGATGATTTGCCAAACCATTCGGCCTCGACCGGGGCCAGCCGCCAATCAGCTGCGACTTGTGGTGCCATATGGGGTGCGTCATTGCCGCCTTCGGATCGTCTTGCATGGCAGGTCGAGCACAGCACATATTCAACGCCAATACGGCTTTCGCCGCCATTGATATTCATGCCATGTGGACGCGTGCGCCCATATGCTGGGCCTGACCACATCGGGCGGTTATCCGCGCCAACATGGCAATTCGAACAGCGTGGGTGACTTGCAACCTTATAAATCCGCGCCCACGCATCCAAACCCTGTTCTACTGTTACAGACCCTTCGGGCGGTGGGTCGACCTTTACATGATCGAAAGTCTCACCCTCGGCTTGTGCGAGGCCTACATTAAGAACAAGTGCGGCTGTTATGGCTACTATTTTATTCATCACCTGCACCCTCATACAAAATCGATAAATTTGTGAAACGGCATCTCGCGCAGGCGCTGGCCAGTGGCAGCGAATATTGCGTTGCCCAATGCGGGTGCAGCCGGCGGCAGTCCGGGTTCCCCGATACCATGAATTTTTGGACTGTTTTCCAGAATTTTCACGGTGAATTCCGGCGTTTGATACAACCGTAGCCCCTCATAGACATGATAATTATTCTGCTGCGCGCCGTGATTTTCATAAGTCAGTTCCGAATTAATCGCATGCGACAATCCATAGATCATACCGCCGAATAACTGCGCCTCGGCATTTGTGGGATCAAGTGCCAGACCAATATCAGCAACGGCAAAGGCGCGATCCAACCGGAGACCCGCATCGGTCATTGTCACCTCGATCACCTCGGCGACAGGCACACCAAATGACATACAAAACGCAACACCACGCCCACGATTTTCGCCCATGCTTGGCCCGTCCCAACTGGACAGCTCGCCCACGGCCTCCAACACTTTGCGGGATGTATTATCAAGGCAAAGCCGGATGCGTTCCTCTAACGGGTCGGCGCCCGCCTCGTGGATCAACTCGTCTAAGAAACAATCATGGAAAAAACCATTGGCCGATGCGCCGACCGAACGCCAAGAGGAGACAGGCACCAAATTCGGCGCCTTATATCCCGTCACGCGGTAATTCGGGATTGCAAAGGGTTGATCCCAAGAGCCCGTTGTGATTGTTGCATCGGGGCCCGCAAGCCTCATACCTGACAGACGCCCAAACCATTCGCCCGCCATATTTTGTTGGGCAACGGAAATATCAAAGGTCTCAACTTTGCCATCTGCAACGCGCCCACGCCCATGCATTACAGATGCAGGTCGTGGATAATCATGCGTCATATCCTCTTCGCGTGACCATGTAAATTTGACCGGTGTGCCCTCCATCGCCATTGCGACTTCGATAGCTTGCTCTACATGGGTCATTTCCAACTTATGACCAAAAGAGCCGCCCATCGGCTGGACATGCACATGTACGTTGTCCTTCTCAAGGCCCGTGAGGTCAGCCGCGCGATTACGCACGAAAAGCGGGATTTGAGTGCCTGTCCAAATATCAATTCGATCATCTGCGACTTTCACAATCGCGTTCATCGGTTCCATCGGCGCATGGGCCAAGAACGGCACGCGATATTGTGCTTCATACACCGCACCTTCGGAAAGGGCCGCCGCGACATTCCCCTCATTGCGCTGGCGATGGTCAAATGCGCCTTCATTATCAACCGCATCTTCCAGCAGATCCCACATTTCAGCGCTCGAGGCGGGGTAATCCGGCGCGGCCCATTCACAGTCAATCGCGTTGGCCGCTTCAATGGCATACCATGTGTTGCTGGCAACGACGGCCACACCTGCATTGCCGGATTTAACCTCCATGATTTTTTGGACACCCGGCATCTTTTCTGCCTTGGATGCATCATAGCTTTTCAGCCCGCCCCCAATGCCAGGATTGGCACAGATCGAGGCAAAGACCATACCCTCGACCGCATAATCAATCCCGTAAATTTCTGTACCGGTTGATTTCGCCACAATATCAATGCGCGGATTTTCCCGTTTACCAAGGCGCTTCCAATCTGCCCGTGGGCGCAATGCGACCTTACGAATGGGGGAAATTTCTGCGGCTTCTGCTGCCAAATCGGTATAGGCAATCGCCTCGCCAGACGGCATTATGACCATTCCGTTTTCAGTTTTAAGATCGCCACGCGGCACACCCAAACGATTTGCAGCCGCTTGTTTCAATGTTTCCCGCGCGACCGCACCTGCCTCGCGCATGCGGCTATACATATCAGGCACTGTCGAGGAGCCACCCGTCATTTGTAGCGCAAGAATTTTCGCGACAGCGCCGGTTGCATCGCGCAATGTCTCCGCAACTGGGCTGTGATCATAGGCCGGAACAGGCACACCTTCGCCCAACACAGCCGAATTGTAATAAGCAGGCCCCGGCGCGCCCGGCGAGATAGTGACCGAAAGGGGATCAATATCAAGCTCTTCGGCAATCAAATAGGCTTGGATCGAATACGCGCCCTGCCCTTTATCAGCACGCGGTGTAATCAGCGTGATGCCATCGCTTGCGATTTTGACAAAGGGCGTAATCGCCGCCTCGCCCTCACCCAAGGTTTCCAGCAAAGGATTTGGGATCGCGCGATTGGCCAGATAAACGCCAAAGGCCACGCCACCTGTCAAAGCCGCAGAACCAATCAGAAAGCTGCGCCGCGCGAGTGTTCGAACACGTCCTATCTTAAGCCTCCTGCAATTTTTTGGCGGCTGTTCTCACAGCGGCGCGAATACGCGGATATGTGCCACAGCGACACAGATTGCCCGACATGGCAAAATCGATTGCCTCATCTGTGGGCTCCGGATTTAAATCTAAAAAGGCGGCGGCCTGCATGATTTGGCCTGATTGACAATACCCGCATTGGGCCACCTGATGTTCGACCCATGCCTCTTGCACCGCATGCAGCGCATCTGGTGTGCCCAAACCCTCGATCGTTGTAACTTCACCATCAACGTCAGCGGCACGGATTTGGCAGGACCGCACAGCAAGCCCATCAATATGCACCGTGCAAGCCCCGCATTGGGCAATCCCACAGCCATATTTAACACCTGTGATCCCCAATTCATCGCGCAAGACCCACAGCAAGGGCATGTCATCTGTGACATCTGCCTCTCGCTCGACACCATTGACCAAAAATTTCATCCGATCGCCTTTTGTTGAAATGATTCATCTCAAAGGATACGGGTATTTTACAAATTGTCAAATTTTGTAAAGTTGATCATATCAGTAAGGATTGCCATACTGGCCAGCGGCGCGAAAATATGTGAAGAGCAGCCATATGTCGGATCGAAAAACAGAAATCTTGGAAGCTTCTGCGGCGAGTTTTGCACGCTATGGCCTGCAAAAGACCACGATGTCAGATATCGCCGCTACCGCCAATGTTTCGCGCCAGACACTTTATAACCTCTACCCAAACAGAGAGGTCATGCTGCACGAGACGATTACGTTTTTGATGGCAAAAGCACTGGCCGAAATACAGGCCGAATGGGCAAAGCTGACTGATTTCGGCGACAAGCTGGATGTCTATTTTCAACTGGGCGCGATTGCGTGGTATGACGCGGTTGAAGTCGCGCCAGATTCCGCAGAGATGCTGGATGGTATGCACGAGGTGATCATGCCCGCGTTCAAAGCATCCAAAGATAAATGGGTGGGTGCGTTGACTGCGGAGTTAGAAAAATCAACCGATGCGCAGAAGGCGGCTGAATTGGCCGATTTCATCTTCATCTCCGCCAAAAATGCGAAATATTATGCTGATAGCCGGGACCATATGATCGCGCGTTTGGCTCTACTAAAAGAAATGGTGCTGACGACACTTTGAAAGATTGTTCGTGCAATCTGCCAATACTGTGCCGTTCTGAAAGCGATTATCGTTCAATAGAAAATCTCATAATTGATGTTTTACTTGGATTGACTCAACTCCAGGTTTAATTGGTGAAAATATGCACTGATTTTCTTACCTCAGTGCGCAACACTGAAATCTCGACACCAATCTTATTTTAATTTTTATTTGGAGAACAATCTCATGAAACCTGACAGAGCTGAGCTCGCCTATCGTGTGCGTATTGAAGCCGCTGAACAAGCGCGTCACAGAACGCATCCAGTTCACGAAGCAAACCCCGACGAAGAACGTTATGGATTCGCAAACTACCTGATGAATTTCACCAAGGGGCTAAAACACCACAAAACCCTTGGTGTTGTCGAAGTACCGGCGCATTTCAAAGCCTTTCGTGGCTGCATAGATGAAGGCTTTGCAGAGCCATTCACATCTCGCGTTTTTGTACCTGCAACACCAACCGTGGATCCCAAAAAAGATATGGACCGCCGACAATGGGAAGCACCGACAGCGGGCGTCGTTTGTGATTTAGAGGGGCCTGACGCTCAAGCAGTCACGATGGCCCCTGCCCCGGAATTATGCAGCGATGAGCTGACATTTGAAATGGCAGAAGTCTATGAATTAGCATTGCTTCGCGACATACCAATCACGACCTTTGACCAAGGTGGCGGTACTGGAGAAAGCGACCTAAACGACTCCATCGATCGAATGAATAACTTACAATATGCCAAAGATGGATTTCCAAATCGGCCACGAAAAACAGAAATGAGTGGCGCGAATGCAGGTAAGATTTCGCGTCAGACGGCCTTTCGTGGCTCTTCCCCCGGTGTTGAAAACGGCCCATATGTTTCACAATTTTTGTGGATGGGAAATGATACCGATTGTAATAAAGCTAAGGACGGTTTTCTTTCATATGGTATTCAGAAAATCGATCAACGCATACCTGCCGCCGTGAATGGCGATGACTACATGCAGAGATGGAATGATTGGCACTGCGTTCAAGAGGGATTTGATCCAAGGAAAGGCGGCAGCGGTCAAAAACTTGATTGCGATACATGCTTTATTCACCGGCCCCGCGACCTTGCAACTTATGTACATTTTGACGCGCTGTATCAGGCCTATCTAAATGCGACTTTGATCTTGTTAGGAATGAAAACACCTTTCGATCCAAGCTTTGCCAAGCTTTCGGGCATGCGAAACATGTATCAACCAGGCAATTCTGAGGGCATCAAGCAAAGTGCAGGCGGTTTCGCACTTTGGGGCGGGCCTCATATTTTGACGCTTGTAACAGAAGTCGCAACGCGTGCACTCAAAGCGGTGCGCTATCAAAAATTCAACACCCATCTACGGTTGCGACCAGAGGTGCTGGCAGGAAGAGTTGCGCGTTTTGAGGAACTGGAAAAAGCCTTCCCTAGTTTATGTGGTTGCCTAACAAAAATGCGCGAGGAATTGGATCCTACGCTTGAGAAAATTCATCAATTCAATGGTGCCGATCCAGAATTGCCAAACGGCAATTTCCTATTGCCAATGGCGTTTCAAGAAGGCTCTCCGATGCATCCCACATACGGTGCCGGCCACGCAACGGTTGCCGGCGCTTGTACAACAGTCGTCAAAGCATTCTTCGACACTGGTACAATTTTGGGAGAAAAGAATGGAAAAGCAGGTTTTTTCAACAATGTCGACCAGCCGCTCTATTTTGAACCAGACAAAGATGGCAAAAAGCTTGGCGTCAAGAAACCAAAAACATGCCCTCTGACGCTAGAAGGTGAGTTGAACAAGCTCGCTGCGAATATCTCTATCGGTCGCAATATGGCTGGTGTGCATTACTTCTCGGATTATTATGACAGTTTGCGCATGGGCGAAGAAATTGCCATCGGTATGCTTCGCGAACAAGCGCTTTGCTATCAAACCGATGAATTCGTTTTGACGCTTCCAACTTTTGACGGCAAACAAATACGTATCGGCGCACGCTGATCATTTGATAGCTTGCGGAGCAATCCGCAAGCTGTACTTACAAACTGATACTCACCAAAAAACGCCTTAAGATGAAAAAGATGTTATCAGTGCGTTGACCTCGTTGTTCGCCTCCAATCGGGATGAAACCACGGCTCTTGATTGGATGGTGCCAGCATTTCTTTGCCCAAAATATGATCTGATGCTTTCTCGCCCACCAAAAGCGACGGCCCATTTAAATTGCCATTGGTGATCCGCGGAAAGATCGAGCTGTCGGCCACGCGCAAACCCTCCACCCCAATCACACGGCATTCGGGATCAACCACCGCCATCTTGTCCGTCACCGCCCCCATCTTGCAGGTTCCACAGGGATGATAGGCGCTTTCAGCATGATCGCGAATAACCGCGTTCAACGCCTCATCTGATTGCACCGCATCACCCGGTTGGATTTCTTTGCCGCGATAGGGATCGAACGCCGCTTGCGCATAAATCTCGCGCACCAGACGAATCCCGATGCGAAAATCCTCCCAATCGCTGTCGTGGCTCATATAGTTAAATTCAATCTTCGGCGCTTTTGCTGGATCGGCAGAGCGCAGTGTGACCTGCCCGCGCGACTTGGAGCGCATGGGCCCAACATGGGTTTGAAACCCATGCCCCTCAGCGGCGGCTTGTCCGTCATAGCGTACCGCGATGGGCAGAAAATGAAACTGAATATCGGGATAATCTACGCCGGGTTTTGAACGTAAAAACCCTGTACTTTCAAATTGATTGCTGGCGCCCGGGCCCTGCCGCCCAAACAACCAGCGCGCACCGACATAGGCTTTGCCCAATAAGGACCAATATTTGAAAAGCGTAATGGGCTGGATCGAGGCTTGTTGAACATAAAGCTCTAGATGATCTTGTAAGTTTTGACCAACGCCTGCACGATCCGCATGCACCTGAATACCATGCGCCGCTAGATGTTTCGCAGGACCAATGCCCGACAGCATCAAAATCTTCGGGCTGTTAATCGCGCTGGCGGCCAACACAACCTCGCGCCGCGCACGCACAACCTCTTTGCGTCCGGCGCGATTAATCTCCACACCAACTGCACGACCTTCTTCAATCACCACACGTTCCACAAAACAGCGGATCATATCGCAATTCTGTCGCTTCAAAGCAGGCTTTAGATACGCATTCGCGGCCGACCAGCGTTGGCCCTTATGGGTCGTCTGTTCAAAAACACCGAACCCTTCCTGCTTTTCCCCATTATAATCGGCCGTCACTTCATAACCCGCTTGTCGACCCGCCGCGACAAACACATCGAATAGGGGATTATTCCGCGGGCCCCGCGTGACATGCAGCGGTCCATCCGTGCCGCGCCACGCTGGATCGCCGCCCTGCCCGTTTGGGTCCCATGTCTCCATCCGTTTGAAATAGGGCAATACATCGGCATATCCCCACCCGGCAGCGCCCGCATCGCGCCAATGGTTATAATCGCCCGCATGGCCACGCACATAAACCATACCGTTGACAGAGCTTGAGCCCCCAATCACCTTGCCCCGTGGACAGGCCAAACGCCGCCCGCCCAAATGCGGCTCTGGCTCGGACGAAAATCCCCAATCATAACGCGGCATATTCATTGGAAAGCTCAGCGCGCCTGGCATCTGAATAAGCGGCCCCCAATCGCTGCCGCCATATTCCAGGACCAAAACCGAATTTTTACCATCTTCCGACAAACGATAGGCCATGGCCGAACCGGCAGAGCCGGAACCGATAATCACAAAATCCGCTTCTTTCCCCATCGGGACAACGTATCGTGTTGAAAACGCGCGATGCCCCACAAAACCGAAAACTCTTCGGACAAAACCGACCTCGGTTTAGATTGATAACTATGCGTAAATGATGGTTTTTTATGCGTTCGGCGCTTTACATCCTGTCGCGAATGCCTATCAGGCGCCTAACCTTCCAATTGAAAAGCGATCCATGTCTACTTTTATTACGATCTCCGACTTTGCGCGCGGATTGCGCAAAGAAAACCGCGCAACTTTCCAGACAAATCCGGCACAAATCAAGACAGAGCTTTTGGCGGGTCTGACGGTCGCATTGGCACTGGTGCCCGAAGCTGTCGCATTCGCTTTTGTGGCCGGCGTCGAACCTTTGGTTGGGCTTTATGCAGCCTTTATCGTTGGCTTGATCACCGCTTTATTCGGCGGTCGCCCCGGGATGATCTCTGGTGCGACAGGTGCACTTGCTGTGGTGATGGTTGCCTTGGTCGCTGATCACGGTGTGCAATATCTTTTCGCAACCGTCATTTTGATGGGCATATTCCAAATTTTCTTCGGGCTTATGCGGTGGGGGAAATTTATCCGTATGGTCCCGCACACGGTCATGCTTGGGTTTGTAAACGGGTTGGCGATTGTGATTGGGCTTGCCCAATTGGAACAGTTTCAAACCCGCGATGCGTCCGGTCATCACCAGTGGATCGCAGGTGTGGAGCTTTGGATAACGCTTGGGTTAGTCGGGCTAACGATGGTTCTGATTTGGATCACACCGCGCCTAACGCGTGCACTGCCCGCCCCTTTGGTTGCGATCGGTCTGGTAACAGCCTTGGTTTTGGCCTTCGACATTCCGGTTCAACGCGTCGGCGATCTTGCCTCCATTTCGGGCGGCCTTCCTGATTTTGCAATTCCGGCTGTGCCCGCAACATTTGAAACGCTGGAAATCATCCTGCCCTTTGCACTTATTCTGGCGGCAATCGGCTTGATCGAAAGTCTGCTGACGCTGAACCTTGTTGGCGAAATCACCGGACGCCGAGGCGGTGCCAGCCAAGAATGTATGGCACAAGGCGCATCCAACGTAGTCACCGGATTTTTCGGGGGCATGGGGGGCTGTGCGATGATTGGGCAATCGATGATCAATGTACAATCTGGCGGCCGTTTGCGGCTATCCGGTGTTTCTGCTGCGCTGTTCTTGTTGGTTTTCATTCTGTTTGCGGGCGGGTTGATCGAATTGATCCCACTTGCCGCATTGATCGGCGTGATGTTCATGGTCGTGATCGGAACCTTCGCATGGCAAAGTTTTCAGCTTATGCGCCGCATCCCTTTATCAGACAGTTTGGTTATTTTGGCGGTTACTGTCGTCACTGTGATGGAAGATTTGGCCGTGGCCGTAATTGTCGGCGTCATCATCTCTGCCCTTGTTTATGCGTGGAATGCGTCCCGCCAAATTCAGGCAACGGCACGCCCATCTGAAACTGAAAAAGGTGCGCGTGTTTACGAAATTAAGGGGCCACTCTTTTTCGCGTCTGCCGCTGGTTTCCAAGAATTATTCGATCCCAAAGATGACCCAAAGGTGACAATCCTTGATTTTGATCAATCCCGTGTTGTTGATGAAAGTGCCTTGCAAGCCATCGAGGCCTTGGCCGCGAAATATGAAAAACACGGCAAAACCTTGAAACTGCGCCATATCTCAAAGCATTGTCATGCGCTTCTGTCCAAGGCAGGACAATTGATTGTCGAAAGTGATGATGATCCAAGCTACTCGATTGCAACAGATTATGGCATCCGTTTAGGACGGATTGGGGGGCATTAAGTTCGAATGATCGCAGTTGCCGCTGGGATATTTAATCCATCAAATTCAACATCTTCCGCGCCATAGTTGAACAAAAATTCTTTGCCCTTCACACGCCGTCTGCGCAATCCTTCGGGCATTTCGCGCGTCTTCACGCCGGCCTTTAAAAGCTCTGCCTTGAAAAACCGCCTGCGCGTGTTCAAGCCAAGCCATGCGCCCAAATAGGTCTCTTTCCCTGCGGAGACGGCAATTGGTGCACCATCCACAGTTTCCTCAACCACATGCATTTTATTGTGGTCCAATTCTTCAATCCAAAGATGCGCCTCGCCGCCTGCCTTCAGCGCGCGTGGATTGTTGAGCCGCAGCGTCTCAACACGCGAAACCGCGACCTCCAATCCGGGGATTGCGGGTGGCAGCGGTGTTGGAATTTTGAACTCGGACGTTTTTGACCCTGTGCGCGGACCCCAGACGATATGCGCCTCGCTCTCTTGCAAGGCCGTCACAAGATCTGGTGGCAGGTGAAACAGGCCCGGAACAATCACCGATTTATAGCCGGTGAAATCGCGTGTCTCTGGCGACAGGATGTCGACATTCAACCCAAGTTGGCGCAGCGCCTTGTAAGATTTGAACACCAAGCGGAAATAATCAAAGCCCTGCCCTTGGGGCTGAATTTCCCACGCCCATTGGCTCTCATAATCAAAGATCAAGGCAACGCTGGCCTGTTCTTGTTCCAAGGCGCCCAGCGCCTTCAAATCAGTCGCCACATCGCCGGCTTCGACAAACGCCCGCGCGGGCGTATCGTCCGTCTTTAGCAAGCCTGCATGCATCTGCTCTTGCGCAAAAGGCGCCTGCCGCCAGCGGAAATAACAAACCGCCTCCGCACCATGGGCAGCCGCCTCCAACGACCATAGGCGCACCATCCCATCCAACGGTGCGGGATTAAACGGCGCCCAATTCACAGGCCCGGGTTGTTGTTCCATCACCCACCAGCGCCCTTTGCCAATGGTGCGATAGAGATCATGGTGAAACGCTTGAAAATCCGGATGGCCTTGCTGGGCATAGCGCGCTTTGAAATCCTCATCCATCTCAATCCGGTCTTCTAGGAAGCCCAGTGGATAGCTGTCCCACGCCGCCACATCCAAATCCGCGCCCATTTTATAGTGATCGAAATCCGTGATCCGACCCATATAGTTGTGGATTAACGGCGCATCGGTATGCGGGCGCAGCGCATCAACCATCGCCTTGTTCCAGCGCACAACTTGGTCCGAGGTAAATCTGCGAAAATCCAATAAATGCGCGGGGTTAGCCTCTGTTACGGTCAAATTGGGCAAATCGATTTCGGTGAAATCATGGACCTCCATCGACCAAAACACATTACCCCACGCGCGGTTGAGTGCATCTGTACTTTGATATTTTTGCGCCAACCAATCTTGAAACGCGGATGCCGCCATGGGTGAATAACTGATCGTCGTGTCGTGACAGCCATATTCATTGTCAATCTGCCATGCGGTGACATGATCGTTTTGCCCATAACGCTTGCCCATTACCGCCGTGATCCGCGCGGCCTCTTTGCGATAACCCTCGTGAGAAAAACAATAATGCCGCCGCGATCCGAATTTGCGTGGGCGTCCATCTGCATCCACGGCCAGCATATCGGGGTATTTATCAACCACCCATCGGGGCGGCGTAGCCGAAGGCGTGCCCATCACAACTTGCAAGCCAGCAGCGCCCAACACCTCAACCGCACGATCAAGCCAATCCCACGCGAACTTACCCTCGGTCGGTTCAATCCGGCTCCACGCGAATTCACCGATCCGCACGTATGTCAGGCCCAAATCGGCCATGCGCCGCGCATCGCTTTCCCAAAGGCTTTCGTCCCAATGTTCGGGATAATAACACACACCCAGCTTGGTCATTGCCGCGTCCCTTCCAAAACCCACATCGTGGCTGGGAACGCATTTGGTGTTTGCACGCCGTGATCCATCAAGGCGCGCCCTGACAAGGTAACAGGCCCATCGCGCAACGCGACATCGCCGCGGGACACGCGTGCGGCGTCTTCAGGATTGCGCAAGCTGACCTTGTACATCGCTGCGGGATCAAGCCCGCACAAGCGAATGCGATGCGGGCTGACCTGTTCGCTGACGTCCATCTGCGCGACCATCGCGACGAACTGCGATCCATCATCAGACAGTTGCACCTCGCCCAGCATCGCGGGATCAGATTGCGGCAGGCGATGCACGGTCGCTTTGTGCAACCAATCGCGGTTGTCTTTGTACCATTGCGTGACATCTTTCAAGATCGCGGCTTCCTCATCCGTCAGCTCACGCGGATCCATCTCGAACCCCATGTGGCGCGATGCAGCCACCCAAGCACGGAATTGCATGGTCAGAACGCGGCCTGATGTATGACAGGTCCGCGGGCCAACATGCGCACCCATCACTTCGCTGGGCAGGAAGGCCGAGGCGGACAGCTGCATTTTCCAGCGCTCCAGCGCATCATTGGAATCCGACAGCCAGACACGACAGCAATGTTCCAACACACCATAGTCAATCCGCCCGCCACCAGAGGCACAGGATTCAAAATCCACATGCGGAAATTCATCACGCAGATCGCGTAGCAGGTCATAGAATCCGGCCGTTTGATTGCTATCCTTCACCGGCAGCACGCGGTTATGATCCCATTTTACGTAGTCAATATCGTTATGCGCCAAGATGTTGGATAGCTTTTCCTGCAAATAGGCGCGCACCTCTGGCATTGTCAGGTTCAAAACCAATTGATTACGCCCCAAAGGTTGCTCGTGATCGCCCAAGACCCAATCAGGATTGGCGCGGAACAATTCGCTGTTGCGGTTGATCATTTCTGGTTCAAACCAAATGCCAAACCGCATGCCCTTGGATTTCACATGATCAATTAGCGGCGCAAACCCGTCTGGGAATTTGCGCGGATCAACATCCCAATCGCCCAAGGATGATGTGTCATCATCGCGCGTGCCAAACCAGCCATCATCCAATACAAACCGCTCTGCCCCCAAATCGGCGGCGCGTGTCGCGATGTCTTTCAGCGTATCAACATCATGATTGAAATAGATCGCTTCCCAGCAATTATAGTGCACCGGGCGCGGCACGGAGGTGTTTGCAGGCCTCGCAAGCGTCTTGCGCGCATAGGTTTGGAAGGATGCCGCCATCGCATTTTCATCCCCGCCCCAAACAGCGAAGAGCGGCTTTGAGCAATCCTCTTTCAACGGCACAAGTGAACTGTTGGTTGCGTCCCCAAACATCACATAGCGCCGCCCATCAGAGATTTGTGCAGAAACCATCCGGTGGCCACCCGACCAGCCATAGTGAAAGCCGCGACACCCTCGCGGTGACCGGACAATCAAGCTTGGGAATGTCTCGTGTCCAGACCGCCCCGTCACGGATTCGCGCAACCGTGCACCCGGTGTGATTGGGTTTTCAAAGCGCTGGAATTCGCCGCACCATTTGCCCGCAAATTCGATGGTATGGGTTGCCTGTTCTGACAGCGCCAAAACAGGTGCGGCCAGCCAAACGATCTGCATCGCCTCACTTGCCTTGAAACAGCTTTGCAGTTTTAGAACACCCGTTTCGGCATCCATCTCGATATCAATACTCAGATGCAGGTCTTTGTGCCGCGCATCAATACAAGTCAGGGTGATGCTGCCCTGTCTCGCATCGACCGATTCAAATTTGAAAGAGGGCACATGCGCGGTCCCATCGCTATGGCGCAGGATCAGGCCCGGTTGCCCGGGAAACAAATCGCTGGGCTGTGGGCAAAGCGACAAGGGCGGCACGATATCCAGCGATCCACCTGTAATATCAAGGTTCGATGCCCGCGCCAGCATTTCTAAGTTTTCGCACTTAGGCAGGCTTTGCCCCCAATACACAGCTTCGGGCACACCGCCCGAGCTGGCCAGCACCAATGTGCTCACCCCGCCATCCAACCGCCATGTCTGCATTTACTTGACCGCCCCCAAAGTCAGACCCGCAATAAAATGCCTTTGCATCGCAAAAAACATCAAGACAGGTGGGATTGCGGCCAGCAAGGACGCCGCCGAGACGAGATGCCAGTTATTCACAAACTGGCCATTCAACGCGCGAACGCCTGCTGTGATCGGTTTGACCTGTTCGCCTTGGGTCAGCACGTTTGCCCAGAAGAAATCATTCCACACGAAGGTAAAAATCAAAACCGCAAGTGCGGCAATGGCAGGCCGCATCAGCGGGATCACGACATACCAGAAAATCTTCCATTCTGCGACGCCTTCAACACGCGCGGCCTCAATCATTTCTTGGGGCAAGGCCTTGATAAAGTTGCGCATGAACAAGGTACAAAAACCCGTTTGGAAGGCAGCATGGAACAAGAACTGACCTTGCAACGTATCATAAAGCCCTGTTCTGACAGAGAAATCCCGAACCGGCACCATCAAGATTTGGAACGGCACGAAATTGCCCGCAACGAACAAGAAGAACAGCGGCAGTGCCAAGCGGAACTTGTAAATCGCCAGCGCATAACCCGCCATACAGGCCAGCGCGACCGAGATTGCAACCGTCGGCAAGGTAATCGCAAAAGAGTTCAACAGATAACTTGGTGCTTCAGATTGTTCAAAAACCGCGCGGTAATTTTCGACCATTTTAAACTCGGTCGGCCAGCCAAAAACATTTCCGGTGTTAATATCCTTCGAGCTGCGCACTGATGTCATAAAAATCGCCAGCAGCGGCAACAACCATAGGAACAGGGCCACTGGCAAAAACGCCTGATACGCAAAACGCGCGCCGGGTGTGGATTTTTCTATGGGACGCGGAAACATCTAATGCACCTCTCTGGGTGCAAGGCCCGCTTGCAGTTTTTTCGTCAGCCCAGCACGGACAATATCATAAGACCCTTCGATCCGATGGCGCAGTTCCTCATCGGCGACATCCGGCATCAAACGTATCCAGCTTTTGTGAAAATACGGCGCTTTGATCCCGACACCTGCATCGATCAACATCGAGGCTGTCTCTATGTCACGCGTTTTCACCGACACGCCCTCATTCACAGACCCAATACAGGCAAACATCTTATCACAAATCTTCCACGCATCATGCCCACCACCCCAAGGATCGGAATGTTCCGCACCCGGCAAGGGCGCACAAATCTTGCGCACGCGATTTCTGAAAACACTATCGCCCATCACGCTCGTCCCGATACATTTGCCACAGGAAGTAGCTGATAAAGATCATCATAATCCCAAACAGCACTGTCGCAATGGACGACCCATAGCCATAGCGCGATCCATATTCGCTAATCGCAACCTCAAACATATAATGCGACAGAACATTGGTTGATCCAAACGGCCCCCCTTGGGTCATAATCGCGATCATGTCGAAGGATCGCAGCGCGCCAATCACGGTCACAACCACCGCAATAAATGTTGCAGGCTTCAACTGCGGCAGAACCACATACCACAGCATTTTCCACCCCTTCGCACCATCAAGCCGCGCCGCCTCGATCTGGTCAGCCGCCACGTTATTCAACCCCGTCAGATACAGGATCATGCAATAGGCCACCTGCGGCCACAGCCCAGCAAAGATAATGCCATAGGTCGCATAATGATCGCTTTGCAAAATATTGGGCACCGGCACCGCACATTTGATCGAGACATTGCCCACAATATTGATCGTCTCTTCACAGAAAAAGAACTGCCAAACCTTCGCAATCACGCCAAAATCGGGGTTATAGAACCAACCAAAGATCAGGCCAACAACAACCTGTGAAATCACAAAAGGAAAGAAAAACAGCGATTTGTAAAACCGCATCCCCGTCACAGTCTGATTCAAAAACAGCGCGATAAACAACCCCGCCGGAACCGCCAGCATATACAGAAACAGCCACAAAATATTATTGGTGATCGAGACCCAGAAATTCGGATCGGTCCAAAGCCTACGGTAATTCTCAAATCCAATATAAACCGCGGTCGAATTTCCATCGCCATCATACAGCCCGTTCCATTCAAACAAGCTTAGATACAGCGACTGAAAAATCGGAATAACAACATAAACAAGAAAGAAAATCAGTGCTGGCGCCAGAAATAGCCAAGGCGCAATCGACATGCGGTTGCGTTCAAAAAATCCCTTGGTTTGCGGTGTTTCTGTGACTGCCATAATGAAACTCTAGCAAAGAAAAAGACGGGCGCAAGTCAATGCGCCCGTCCAAATATCCGTCAGATTACTTGTAAACCTGCGTTTGCACTTCGTCCAAGCGCTCAAGAACAGCATCCATCTTGGATGGGTCCAACATAAACTCTTGGAAGCCCTTCATGCCTTCAGATGCCATTTCAGCTGGTGCGTCACGGTCATAGAACTGCGCAAGACCTGCTGCGTTAGACACAACCGCAAAGCCTTCTTGGATGAATTTGTCATCAGAGATTGACGCCTGATTGTTTGGCGGCAACTGACCGATGGTTTCATTCCAAGGACCTTGGATCTCAGGCTGCGCGATGAACGCAAGGAACTTACGCGCGTTCTCTTTGTTTTTTGCACCTGATGGGATAAAGAATGCATCTGCTGGCGCTTCTTCTGCCAAAGGCACACCTGGTGTAATCGCTGGGAACTGGAAGAAGTCGATTTGATCATCTGTCAAACCAGCGTCCTTGTAACCCGCGACCGAGAAGTTGCCCATCACATACATCGCCGCATCGCCATTGGCGAAGGGTGCAATTGCATCCTGCCAAGACATAGAGGCGTGGTTGTCCACGAAAGAACAACGATCCAACATGACTTTCCAGTTTTCGAAGGTCGCTTTGATCCGGTCGTCTGTGTATTTGATTTCGCCAGCAGTCAGCGCGTTATGCACATCATAGCCGTTTGTACGAAGGTTCAAATAATCAAACACGCCAGCGGCCGTCCAAAGGAACTTCGTCCCGATTGTAAATGGCGTCACACCATTTGCTTTCAACGTGTCACAATTTGCCAGCAACTCATCCCAAGTGGACGGCTCGCTTAGACCCAATTTTTCATAGATGTCTTTGCGATAATAAACGCCCCACTGGTAATATGAATAGGGCACACCCCAGATATTGCCGTTCCGCGTCATCGTTGGCTGAACAGCGGCCATTTCTTTGTCTAGACCCTCTGCCATCCACAGATCATCGATCGGCTCAAACAAGCCTGCATCCACAAATGGGCCCATCCGGTTGCCTGGGTACCAAGACGTAATGTCTGGTGGGCTTGCAGATAGGAAGTTGCGGATCGCCGTTTTATGCGCTTCGCGATCATTGATGTTCACCGTGACATTGATGTCAGGGTTTGCTGCTTTGAACGCTTCAACAGCGGCTTCAAAACCCGCTTTTGGGGCTGGGTTCAAGTCGTCAAAGTTGATGACCAATTCCTCTGCCCATGCAAGTGAAGCTGTCGCCATCGTGGCCAACGTCACCGCAGTGGTTTTCAAAAATGTTTTCATATTTTCCTCCCAAATTTCAACGGAATGCTGAAATTGATGCAGAAAGTAGACAAATGAATCGCACAAAGGTCAAGCCGATTGATTGACAAAATCCGCGGTTAAAGGTTTCTTTTGAGTAAGTTTAGAGGATTCCCAATGGCAAAAGTCTCAATTTCAAATGCAATCAAACGCTATGGCCAAACCCAAGTCATTCACGGGCTGAATTTGGACATTGATGATGGCGAATTTTGCGTTTTTGTCGGCCCATCTGGATGCGGAAAATCGACCCTGTTGCGCATGATTGCCGGGTTAGAGGAAACATCCGAAGGCAAAATCGAAATTGGACCATTGGATGTGACCCATCTTGATCCCGCCCAGCGCGGGGTGGCCATGGTGTTCCAAACCTACGCGCTCTACCCGCATATGACGGTTCGCGAAAATATGGGCTTTGGGTTGAAAATGAACAATACTCCCAAAGATCAAATTGCCGAGAAGGTTGCCAAAGCATCCGAGATTTTGCGCCTCGACGATTATATCGACAGAAAACCCAAAGCCCTTTCGGGGGGGCAGCGTCAGCGCGTTGCAATCGGCCGTGCCATTGTGCGTGGCCCGCAAGTCTTCTTGTTTGATGAACCTTTATCGAACCTTGATGCCGAACTGCGGCTGGAAATGCGCGTCGAGCTGTCGCGCCTACATGACGAGTTGGGCACGACCATGATTTATGTGACCCATGATCAGGTCGAGGCGATGACACTGGCCGATAAAATCGTCGTTCTGCGCGATGGACGTATTGAACAGGTCGGTGCGCCAATGGCGCTGTATGATAATCCTGCCAATAAATTTGTTGCAGGCTTTATCGGCTCGCCTGCAATGAATTTCCTAGATGCAGATATCACCGCCTCGGCTGTGAAAACCGACGGTGTCACAGGTTTGAAAACCCCCACCAGCTTGAAGGCGCGGGGTAAGGCCACACTTGGCATTCGCCCAGAACATATATCAGTCAAGAAAACCGGTGATTGGACTGTGAACCTGATCGAGGAACTTGGCGGTGTGTCTTATATATATTTGACCAATAAAAACGGTCAAAAACTCACCGCCGAAAGCCGCGAACATGGGAAGCATAAAAAGGGTGACAAGCTGTCGATCAGTTTCAAAATGTCCGATGCGCATTTCTTTGATCCAGAAACCGAAGAGCGGCTGTAGTTTCTTTTTTTAGACGCATCAAGAAATATAGACAGGCGCCGCGATGCTCAGGCTTCCCTCTCTGACCCAAACTCAAGCAGGACTTGCCTTACTGTTCGGCGGCATCCTGTGGGGATTGTTCTGGATACCCGTGCGTCTGCTGGGCGAGGCAGGATTGATGGGTCCTTGGGCAGGGATCGCCATAAATTCCGCTGGCTTGTTGGTCATCGCCCTTCTTCTTCTGATCACGCGCACAAATGTCTTGGCCTATTGGCGCGTTCTCTTGGTCAGCGGTGCATTTGCGGGCACCGCTTTCGGCCTTTATACGATGAGCCTTGCTTATACCGAGGTGACAAAATCCATACTGCTCTTTTACCTCACCCCGGTATGGAGCGCGATTTTAGGGCGCCTTTTCTTGGGCGAAAAATTCACACCCGCAAGGGTGATCGCATTGACCTTGGGGCTTGGTGGCATGATTGTCATCCTTGGCGACAAAACAGGCATTCCAACGCCCGAAAATATTGGGGATTGGATGGCTTTGGCCTCTGGCGTGATTTGGTCGATTGCCTCGCTTGGGCTTTTCAAATCCGAAGACATCCCAATCGTTGGATTTATGTCTGCTTTTCTCTTTGGCGGATTGGTTCTGTTGCTTGGCGTTTCTGTCTTCATCGGGTTAGAGCCGATCACCCTCTCGGTAAACAGCCCGCTCATGTTTGGATTGGGAATGCTTGCCCTTGTGACTTTTTATGTCTTACCCATGCTCTGGCTCACGCTCTACCCCGCGACCTTACTCTCGCCCGTGCGCGTTGGATTGCTTTTGATGAGTGAGGTTCTGGTCGGCCTCGCCTCAGCGGCGCTGTTGTCGGGCGAGCCTTTTGGATGGCGCGAGGCCGTGGGTGGTGCGCTGATTGTAAGTGCTGCGGTGTTTGAAATTTTTCGTGAATAATAGCGGAAGATGAAAATGCCCTAGCTAGGGCATGGGGTTAGGGTATTGATTTTTTTGGATTATTTTGAGATTAACGTGCGAATAAATGGGTGCCGTAACTTGGTCGGATATGGTGGGTTTCACCCACCCTACTTGCTCTGAAATCACCATCTGCATCATCAAAAATTTGTGCCAGAGTGGTTTCAGCCTCTATTGCAGCTGAAAGGGCCTCTGGGGACGCGCCATCTTCTAAACCCGCTTTTATAACAGTGTCCATGCGCGCCAATTCCAGCACCAAACGTCCCATTTTGGTATGATCAAGAACGGTCACATCTGAATTTCGCAGGGAAATGTCTTTCGCAAAGTTACCCGCCTGAATCCAATTATTGCCATCAGAAAAGCCCTTGGTGTAAAGCGCAAGTGTACCAGTTTTATGCGCATCACCAAATTCATCTAGACGATAGAAATTTTCAGCTTTGCCCATATAACGCTGAAGTTTGGTCAAAAAATCGTCAAATGTCAGCTTACCGTCTTCAGTCGCTGTTTTGATTAAATCTTCAATCAAATGATTTTCTAAAAGGTCAAAATAACTCACCCTGTTATCCCCCAATCAATAAATTCTAATTCAAACTTCAGCAGGCAACCCAGGGATGGAATTGGCCTTCAGTTTCCGCGTACACCAAAACTGCTCGGGCAAATTATGCGGCCGAAACTGAAAATAATTTGGGCTATTGGGTCTCTTATCTTTCAAACGCGATCTACACCCATTTAAAAAAAACAAATCCATGACCACCCTTATAAAGTCTTCATCATGCCAAATTTCTTCTTGTCCTTCGATCATGATGATTTTTTTTGCGTAGTAATAAATTCCGTAAGCATGATCGAATTGATTTCTGTCTTCCGCGGTTTCAAGCCTCGAATATTCCTTTGACTTTTTCAAATATACGGCCAAATTTTCTCTTGGAACAAATGAATATGAAAAATCAGATTTCCAAGAAGAGTCAGCACTAATAAGCCCCGCGTGCGGATTGAACCGCCCGTGGTAGACCTGATTGCCCCCCCCCCAATTTATGATAAGATCAGAATCAATGTGCTGAAACGAGCTAGGAACCCTGCTCGGGTCATGTGATTTGCGTAATTGGTATTGGCTCAGATCAATCTCGTAATCATCGATGATCTCTGATTTAGGAGTTAGGTCAAATTGTAGCATTATTTACCTTTCTGTCCCATCTGTGTCGCCCCCATCTTCTCCAACGTCTCCGCATCCACCAAACGCGCAACCAGTGGATGTAAGCGTAGATCGCCATCCTTGACCACCTGTTTGAAATTCGCAATGACATTCGCTGTGGTCTTCTGATCTGGTGCGATCACGTCGAACAGCCAATTGTTCGACCCACTATTCCACTCATCCGCTTTCAGCCGAACGGGGAACACACCCGCCTTAATCTGTTCACGGATTTTGGCGTCTACCTCATCCGAAACACTCGACCAAATCGCAAACCCCGCCAGATCTTTCAGCGGATCCTGTTTTTTTTGGGCGGCATGGCAATCGCGATCCGGTCGCAGATCAGCGGCTCTAGGATCAAATGGTTCAAATCCCCAAGCGCCTGATGCCGATACCGCGGCAGCGCCATCATCGCCATGGCGATCTTGCCAAAGCTTTCGCGGAGAACCGCCAAGAGTTGCCGAAGCTTGACGACTAGATTTGCTTCAAAATGCGTGGTGTAAGAAATAGCTCGCCCCAGATATGCAAATTTTCATCAGATTGAGCATTTTCGGGTGTATTTGCAAGCGATAGGTTTCACCCACCCTTGCATTAGCTCAAAGCCGCTATTCCAATTGGTTCTTCAATGGAAGACCCAAGGGCCATAAGTGATTAGAGCCATGATTCTGTTGCTTGATCTCAGTGGCTGACTTACTCAGAGTGCAACAATGAGGACCAAATACATGCCAAAAAATAGCTGGAAGATCGCAGTCATCCCGGGCGATGGAATCGGCAAAGAAACTACACCGGAGGGTGTTCGTGTTCTGGAAGCCGCCTCGAAGCGGTTCGATCTCGGATTTGAATTTGACGATCACGACTTTGCTTCCGCCGACTATTACGCAAAGCACGGGCAAATGCTTCCGGACAACTGGAAGGATCATTTGAGTGAAAGTGATGCCCTATTTTTTGGGGCAGTTGGATGGCCGGCGGTTGTGCCAGATCACATCTCGCTTTGGGGGTCGCTCATCCAATTTCGGCGCGAATTCGATCAATATGTGAGCCTGCGCCCCGCGCGCGCCATGCCTGGCGTTCCGCTACCATTGGCGGGGCGTGCGCCTGGAGATATCGACATGATGATCGTGCGCGAGAATACCGAAGGCGAATACTCATCTATTGGTGGCAAGATGTTCCCAGGTACGGATCGCGAGATTGTTGTGCAAGAGACGGTGATGAGCCGGGTCGGTGTCGACCGCATCTTGAAATACGCCTTTGATCTGGCGGAAAAACGCGGAAAGCACCTTACATCGGCGACCAAGTCCAACGGGATCTCAATTACGATGCCATATTGGGACGAGCGCGTCGCGGAGATGGCGACGGAATATCCCAACATCAAGGTAGACAAGTACCATATTGATATCCTGACGGCTCAGTTTGTCCTGCACCCGGACTGGTTCGACGTCGTGGTGGCGTCCAACCTGTTTGGCGATATTCTGTCTGACCTCGGCCCCGCGTGTACCGGCACAATCGGGATCGCGCCTTCGGGAAATATCAATCCGGAAGGAAAATTTCCCTCGCTGTTTGAACCGGTCCATGGCTCCGCGCCGGATATTGCCGGAAAAGGGATCGCCAACCCGATCGGGCAGGTTTGGGCTGCGGCCATGATGTTAGAACATCTCGGCGCACATCAGGCCAGCACATCGATTGTCGCCGCGATAGAACGAGTGCTGTCTGAAGAGGCCTTGCGCACGCCCGACCTTGGCGGACCTGCCGACACGAAGACATGCGGTGCGGCCATTGCTGACGCGGTGTTGGAAGGCTCGTAAGTGGCCGCGTCTGCATTCCTTGAAGGCTTTGATGTCCAAAGGGTTCAATTGCCTGATCTTACCATCAATTACGCCAGTGCGGGGACAGGACCGCCGATATTGCTGCTGCACGGCCATCCGCAAACCCATGCGGTCTGGCGCAAGGTTGCTCCGCGCCTCGTGCAGGCTGGGTATCAGGTGATTGCTCCCGATCTGAGGGGCTATGGCGACAGCGACAAACCTGAAAGTAACCCGTCGCACTTTCCGTATTCCAAAAGGGTGATGGCGGCCGACCAAATCGCCTTGATGAACCAGTTGGGCCATGACAGGTTTTCCGTTGTTGGCCATGATAGAGGTGGCCGGGTGGCGCATCGCCTTGCGCTTGATTTTCCAAATGCGGTCGAGCGGCTGGTCGTGCTTGATATTGCGCCTACGCTCACAATGTACTCGCAAACCAATCAAGAGTTCGCAACGCGTTACTTCTGGTGGTTTTTCCTGATCCAGCCTGATGGACTGCCCGAGAAAATGATTGCCTCAGACCCAGAGTATTTCCTGCGCAGACATATCGCAGGCCAAGTGAAGATCGAAGGGTCTGTGGACGAGGTCGCGATTGCTGAGTACCTGCGCAGCTACCGTGACCCGGCCACGCTCCATGCGATTTGTGAAGACTATCGCGCGGCTGCAAGCATTGATCTGGAGCACGACCGAGAAGATCAGACCAGTCGCATCACTGCTCCCCTGTTGGCGATTTGGGGCGCGCAAAGCGTCGTCGGGGAGCTTTATGACGTCAAGGCGACTTGGCAGGAAAAAGCAACCCACGTTTCGGCCGCCGCTCTGCCATGTGGACATGCAGTACCGGAGGAAGCGCCGGGAGAATTGACCAAACATGTTCTTAGGTTTCTGACGGATTGAAGCAACGTCGTCTATGCTACCTTTAGCTGCCATTCCTACTGCAACCACCGAGGTCCGCTACGTCCCGCATACCAGATTTTGCGCTATTTAATGGCAATAAGTGACGTCAAAATGGCAAGTTATATTTACTTAAAATTTCTTTTAGATATTTATTTAGTTATCCGCCGTGTTAGCGGTCTTTTTTAAATTAAGTTATAGCTCTTTTCTTGGATCAATTACGCCGCCTGGACGAGGTTTAAAGGTTGAAGCTTCTACATCTACAGCGACAATCTTTCCGTAACTAAAAATCGCAATGCCATCCAAACCAAAAGTTCCTTTGTCAAACTCAATCAAAGATTTTTCCTTTGCAGTTATCGGGTCGCGATAGGACACGACCTTATATTTTCGAACGCGCTTTCGATAATCATAATGAACGGAAAGTTCAGCAAAATAGTTCACGTCGCCAATTTTTTGACGTGCAATAATACGGTTGTCGGAAGGGATTGTTTCACCCGAAGAAGCATACCTTCTCCACTCGATATGCGGGACGATCTCTATTGAAGAGTTTCGGGCATTTTTCCTGCAAGAACCTGGGTTGCAGCCAAGAAAGCTAATCTTAATTGGGGTCCTTGTACCATTTATCCGCACGACATCGTAGATGTCCGCTGCCGCCATTCCCGTTCTTTCAAATTCATCAACAAATTCTTGTAAGTTTCCAGTTGGTGTACCATTGTTTGACCTTGCAGTTTGCAATGAATATCCTGGTGAAGGGATCACCGGCTTGCCCAAAATCGCAGGAGTGAGTTCTAGTCCAGGCATGGCCCTCAAAAGCGTTTGATGAAATATCTTGTCTGGCGAGTTGCTTGAACTCTGCGAGGGAGGCGTTTGGGTAGATGGTTCTACGCATGCAGTCAGAAATGCACTTATCAGTATCCCTGAATAAATTAGTAATCTTCTAAGATTTGTTGCAAGCATCATGCCCTCAAAAATTTTCTCGACCTTAGACTCAGATTTTAAATTGAGCACTCAGGAATCATTGCTATTGTGAGTTGTAATGGAAAACGGTTTTTTACAAACCACAAGCTCATGATGTTATCGCAACCTCGTTTGTATGAACTTTCTAAAATTTGGTGACCATTATCACATCTGACTGCAAAAATCTCACCTTTGCTGAATGGAGTTCGAGCAAATGTTTAATGTCTAACATCGAACGCAATATATTGAGACTAGTCATTCACGTGAAAATCCAAAATTGCAGTTTGGGCTTATTCTGTTGAAAAACTCTGATTGATTTGAGTGCTAATGCCTGATTCATTTTGATAAAAAGAGGTGCTTTCAGATGATGGGGCCACAGCAGGTCGCACAATCAGCGTTGTTTTATGATTTTTCATTGGATGAGTTTG
>JBCCGP010000008.1:0-67700 GCA_039029215.1 Pseudomonadota bacterium | reverse complement strand
ATCATATGCTGCGCAACGGGGATGTGGTGATGATCAAAGGCAGTTTGGGGGCAAAGATGGGCCCAATAGTTGATGCGCTGAACCAAAAAGCGCAAGGGGGTTAGAATGCTGTATTACCTTTCCGCACTGTCTGATGGCGGCGATGTGTTTAACCTGTTTCGTTATATCACCTTCCGCTCGGGTGGTGCGTTATTTACCGCATTGTTCCTAAGCATGGTTTTTGGTGGGCCGCTGATCCGCAAGCTGCGCCAGATGCAAAAGAAGGGCCAGCCGATCCGCGATGACGGGCCGGAGGGGCATATCATTGCAAAGGCGGGCACGCCGACGATGGGTGGGGTGCTGATCCTAGGGACGCTTGTGGCGTCCACGTTATTATGGGGGCGCAGTGACAATCCGTTTTTGTGGATTGTATTGATGGTGACGGTTGGGTTTGGGGTGATTGGGTTTGTCGATGATTACCTAAAAGTCACGCAACATTCGACCAAGGGGTTTTCGTCGAAAGCGCGGTTGGGGCTTGGTATTTTGATTTCCTTGGTTGCGGCGATTTGGGCAGCCTATGTGCATGAACCGGAGCTTTCGCGGCAATTGGCGCTGCCGGTGTTTAAAGATGTGTTGATCAATCTGGGTTATGTTTATTTTGTCTTTGCCATCATTGTGATTTTGGGATCCGCAAATGCGGTGAACTTGACCGATGGGTTGGATGGTTTGGCGATTATGCCTGTGATCATCGCAGGCGGAACATTGGGTGCGATTGCCTATGTAGTTGGGCGCACGGATTTTACCGAGTATCTGGATGTGCATTATGTGCAAGGCACGGGTGAATTGCTGATCTTTGCCTCTGCCCTGATCGGGGCAGGTTTGGGGTTCTTGTGGTATAACGCACCGCCTGCGGATGTGTTTATGGGTGATACGGGCTCGCTTGCTTTGGGCGGCGCGCTGGGGGCGATTGCAGTTGTGACCAAGCACGAACTCGTGCTGGCAATTGTCGGTGGGCTGTTTGTTGTCGAAGCTTTGTCGGTCATTATTCAAGTGGTGTATTTCAAACGCACGGGCAAACGGATTTTCTTGATGGCGCCGATTCATCATCATTTTGAAAAGAAAGGCTGGCCGGAAAGTCAGATCGTGATCCGGTTTTGGATTATCGCCTTGATCTTGGCGTTGATTGGGCTGGCGACGCTGAAACTTAGATGATCCCGGTTCGTGGATATCAGGGTGCGCATGTCGCTGTGCTTGGGCTTGGGCGGTCTGGTATGGTTGCAGCGCATGCCTTGGTTGCGGGCGGGGCCACAGTTTCGGTTTGGGATGATCACGAAGCAACGCGTGAAAAGGCAGCGGATGAGGGTTTGCATGTTGCCGATCTGACCAAGGATAAAGCTTGGGAGGATGTTCAAGCGCTTATCGTTTCGCCCGGTATTGCGCATCTTTATCCCGCGCCGCATCCGGTGATCCGCAAAGCTTGGGCGCATGGCGCGGTTGTCGATAATGATATCGGGTTGTTTTTTCGTAGTTTTGCAACATCCGATTGGGATCGGTTTGATACGCTGCCGCGTGTGATTTGTGTGACAGGCTCGAACGGGAAATCGACAACGACGGCTTTGATTGCGCATATCTTGGCTGAGGTTGGGCGTGATGTGCAGATGGCGGGCAATATCGGGCGCGGGGTCTTGGATTTGGACCCGGCGGCGGATGGGTCTGTCGTTGTGTTGGAGCTCAGCTCTTATCAAACTGAACTGGCCCGTTCGCTGGCCCCTAATGTTGCGGTGTTTATGAACCTAAGCGCGGATCATCTGGACCGCCATGGCGGGATGGGCGGATATTTTGCGGCGAAAGAGCGGTTGTTCACCTTGGGCAATCCAGATCGCGCCATTATCGGTGTGGACGAGGATGAGGGCGCGTATCTGGCCAACCGTTTGCGCCAAGATTACGCCACCGGGGATCCGGTGATTGAGATGTCCGTGGAACGCCAGCTTAAGGGTGGCGGTTGGTCGATCTATGCCCGCAAAGGTCATTTGGTGGAATGGCGCAAAGGGCGGCAAGTGGCGAGTATTGATTTGCGCGATATGACCAGCCTGCCCGGTGTGCATAATCATCAAAATGCCTGCGCGGCCTATGCCGCGGTGCGCACGCTCGGGATTTCGCCGAAAGCGATTGAAGACGCACTGGGTCGCTTCAATGGGTTGCCGCATCGCTGCCAAGTTTTGGGGGCGAAAGACGGTGTGACCTTCGTCAATGACAGCAAGGCAACAAATACAGATGCGGCGGAACAAGCGCTAAAAGCGTTTCAGAATATTCGCTGGATCGTTGGGGGCGAGCCGAAAGAGGGGGGTATTTCGGGGTTGGCGCCACATTTTGATCGGGTCAAGAAAGCCTATCTGATTGGCGAGACGATGGCGGAATTTGCGGCCCAACTGGGTGGTTTGGATCAAGCGCAATGCGGGACAATTGAACAAGCGGTTGAGATGGCGATGGCTGATGCAGACGTTGGCGATGTGATTTTGTTGGCCCCTGCGGCAGCAAGCTTTGATCAATATCCGAATTTTGAAAAACGGGGCGAGGCGTTTATTGCGGCAGCGGGACGGTTTTTGGGTGAACTGCCCGCGTGATGGGGGGTTGGTTTTCTGGGCTTTAGCAGTCTGATTGGATTATTAGTCGCTGCGGATTCAAAGAATAGAAAACCGATTTACGGGTAAATTTGTAAACCGGAAAACAAGTTTTCTTGTTTATAGGTAAACCGGTTTTCGAAAGTTTGAAAATGCGGGATTTTGATTTGTGAACGTTTGAACATTCGGTTTTGTTGCCAATGAGTTCTTAAGATTTTTGAATCAATCGGCGATCGACCACTTAAAAAGAGTTTTAAATTTCCTGCATATTCAAAGCATCAAAACGGCAATAAAAACGTCACCGCAGAGCGCCATAAGCCGCGACCGGCCCCTACTCGCCGATCTTGCGACTTGTCATAAGCGACGAGAAAGCGCCGCCCGCTATCTTTGGAAATCGAATAGCCGGAGAAGAACATATCTAAGCGTGTCAACGATGACCGGATCTTGAATTGGCAATTGCGTGACCATGCGACTAAGGCCGTTGCGTGCATAATTGCCGATGCATTTGGACCATTGCCGGCCAAGGCTTCTGCCTTTGTGGCAAGATAGATCGTACCGCTGCCACTAGAGGGCACAGAGACCGTATAATATAACACGCGCCCGAAGACCAAAGATGAGATATGAAAAGAGACCCGCCAACCAAGCTTGCAATTGGATTGAAAGCCAATCAGATCGCGCAAGTTGATATAAACCTCCTCTCCCTCGTTGATCTCCCATTCGACAATTGATCCGGGCGCATCGACTTTCAATTCTACCTGATGGGGGCTGTTTGCACGCACCCCGTCCACGCGACACAGCATGTAGCGGCTGGTCCGAAGGCGCAGCAGTATGATTGAAAATACTTGTGGGATACGACGCATATCAATGGCATTGGGACCAAGGACGTTGAACGCAAAATACCAGCGTTTTTGCACACCTGGTTTTAGGCGGGTTTGAGCGCCGTGGACTTTAATTTTACCCGGGGTTTTGCGTATGCGCACATCGCCTACCTCACGGCTGATGCTGATTGTGTTGTAGATTACACGCGCATAGACGATCAGCCAAGATTTCACCAAAACCAGCACAGCATAAGCAAAAAGCATGGCTTGCAACAGGCTAAGTGCGGCACCGGCTTGATAGATGCGCAGTGTTATTTTTGCGGTCAGCGCGTCCAAGCGGGCATTAATGGCGGTCTGGATTTGGGTTTGACGCTCTGTGACGGTTCCTGACAATTCCTCTGTTTTCAAACGCACGTCCCGCAAAAACGCCTCTTTCGCGACGAGATAGCCGGAATTAAAAATTCCCTTCGCGATATTGGCCGATGTGCATTCGACAAAATTACCGATATTGCAGGATTTGCGCTGCGTACCCGGAAAGCGCTTGGGCAGGCGTGAGCGGCCATAATCTTCGAAACTCTCGCCCAAATTGCGTGTCTCGGACGGGGCAATTGAATGCAGTCGGTCTGTTTCCTGTTGTAACACGCAATTTCCTGAGCGCGCATAGGCATCAAGCGCTTTTGGAATTGTACGGATTGGCAAACGATCGATGAACCCACACGCCTGCGTGTGCCGATGCGCGTTTCCAAAATCGACAATTTGATTGATAATCGCAGGGCGTAAAATCTGGTTTTGCCAATAAAATCCAGCACCCATTAAAGCGATAAAGGTCAGACCCATGGGCATCCAAAGCGACCATGTTTGTAACTTGAGTTTTTGCAGGTTTGGGGTCTTGCGTAGGTCGGTGCGGATTGTGCGGTTTTCTTGCCAAATTTTGACCAAGCCGCGCAGCATTGCCAAAATCGCAAGATAAGCAAAACTATTGAGCGGCGAGACGAAATAATCCTCAAACACCAAACCAAAGATCGACAGTGTGCCTCCAAAGATGCCCAAAAGCGCCTCTAGCATCAAAAGGGTGATGATCCAAACCGTGGGTGATTTACTGAGTGATCGAAAGGGTAGGATGAAAATAGACACGATAAGCGCGACGCATGTGTAAACCGCAAATCGTGCCAAACTACCAAACTCGTTCAGCAAACCGTCAAAGACGCCGTTAAAGCGTACAAGATCAGAGACCTCGGGGCTGAGCAGTGCCATGCCAAAAATGATCAACCCGAATGACCAGCGCCGAGAGATGATCGCCGCCCAAATCGTCAAAAGGCAAAGTGCTGCGAAAGGTATGGGGTGAAGGGTGATGATATTTGCCTCAATAAGGGCTGAAGCGCTTTCAGTGGAGCGTGCGCCTGTCCCCTCAATCATTCGCATGATTCCGCGTAGTAGAAAGAGCGTTGCCGAAAACAGAAGTGATATGAAGGGAACACAAATCAAAATTGCAAGACCGGTGCCAAGTTTTGTCGCAAGTTCAACACGCCCATCGGAACGATCTGACGGGTGCCGAATATGATCTGTAATCTTAGCCAAGCGGGCGGCAGAACCCGAAGCCGCAGTGCTACGGGTGTTGTTCAAGTTCTTCTTGGGTTTTGGTGCCATAAATGACATTTCTTACAGTTTTTTGCAGATATTCAAATCATGAGCGGAAAAAATGTGAAATTTATCACTTTGTGACGAAATCATTCTCCTATTACCCGAAAATCGTTGGAAAAACGGCGTAAAAACCACTAGGGTAGCAAAAAAATCACCCGAAAAGAGGTGACATAAATGATAAAAATCGGGCGGGCAAACCCACAATGACAGATATGGTCTTTGGATCAGGGCAGTCTATGCCCCAAGATCCGTATTTTCCGAAATGGTGGCGCAGTGTTGATCGATGGACGCTCAGCGCGATCCTGAGCCTTTTTGCGATCGGTATGGTTCTGGGGCTTGCGGCCTCGGTCCCTTTGGCATTGCGCAATGATTTGCATCCTTATTTCTACGTCAACAAACAAGCCTTTTTTGGCGGAATTGCATTGCTGATGATGCTTTGGGTATCGACATGGAAGGTCAAAACCATTCGGCGTTGGTCGATCTTGGGGTTTGTGATTGGGTTGATTGCTTTGGCTTTGCTGCCATGGCTGGGTACGGATTTTAACAAGGGGGCGGTGCGTTGGTATTCGCTCGGATTTGCTTCGGTGCAGCCATCCGAGTTTCTAAAGCCTGCGTTTGTTGTGTTTGCCGCTTGGCTGATGGCGGCCAGTTTTAAACTCGGCGGACCGCCCGGACAACGGTTGGCCTTTGGAACCTGTTTGGTGGTCATGGGACTGTTGGTGATCCAGCCGGATTTTGGCCAAGCCTCGCTTGTGCTGTTTTCTTGGGTGGTGATGTATTTCGTTGCGGGTGCGCCGATATTTCTGTTGATTGCGGTGATTGTGATGACCTCCGCAGGGGCCTATTTGGCGTACACAAATTCTGAACATGTACAGCGCCGGATTGATGGGTTCTTAAATCAAGAAATCGATCCGACGACCCAGATTGGCTATGCGACAAATGCAATTCAAGAAGGTGGTATTTTTGGTGCGGGTATTGGTGGTGGGTCGGTGAAATATGCGCTGCCTGATGCGCATACGGATTTCATTATCGCGGTGGCGGCAGAGGAGTATGGGTTGGTTGCCGTTATTGTGATTATTGGTCTGTTTGCGGTGATTGCCATTCGCAGCTTCATGCGCCTGATGGCGCAAGATGATATTTTTGTTCGTCTTGCAGGTACGGGTTTGGCGGCACTGTTTGCCATGCAGGCGATCATCAATATGGGTGTTGCGGTGCGGCTGTTTCCAGCGAAAGGCATGACGCTTCCTTTTGTGAGCTATGGTGGCTCTTCGGTTGTTGCAGCGGGTATTGCGATGGGGATGCTGTTGGCCTTTACCCGGACCAAGCCGACACGCGATGCAGATCTGATTGCGAAGATGTAGCCATGGCGAAGCTTTTGACCATAGCAGCTGGCGGAACAGGTGGGCATATGTTTCCCGCGCAAGCCTTGGCAGAAGAAATGCTGGACCGGGGTTGGCGTGTGAAATTATCAACCGATCCGCGTGGTGCGCGTTATACGGGCGGGTTTCCTGAGGCGGTTGAGATAGAGGTTGTGCAGGCCGCAACCTTCGCACGTGGCGGTATTGCCGCAAAACTGAAAGCGCCGTTTCAGATTTTGTCAGGGATTTTTGCGGCACGGCGGTCGATGAAAACCGATCGGCCTGCATTGGTCGCAGGCTTTGGCGGTTATCCGGCGCTGCCTGCAATGATGGTCGCTGGTGGTTTGAAAATCCCGCGCATTTTGCATGAACAAAATGGCGTGCTGGGTCGTGTGAACCAGTTTTTTGCGCGCAAAGTTGACCATGTTGCCTGCGGCACATGGCCAACCGAATTGCCCGATGGGGTTGAAGGGTTGGATATTGGCAATCCGGTGCGCAGCGCTGTGCGTGACCGTGCAGGCGCGGATTATATCGCGCCCGGCGATTGGCCGATGGAGATTTTGGTGATTGGCGGTTCGCAAGGCTCCTCTATCGTTGCGCAAATGGCAGCGGAGGCAATGGCCCATATTCCTGAAAAAATACGCCAGCATTTGCGCGTTGCCTGTCAAGCCCGCGAGGCCGATCAGACGGAGGTGCATGCCGCATTCGAGGCGGCAGGTGTTGCAGCAACAATTGAACCTTTTTTTACTGATCTGCCGGGGCGGATGGCGGAATGTCAGTTGGTTATCAGTAGGTCTGGCGCATCCTCTGTTGCCGATATTTCGATCATCGGACGTCCGTCGATACTGGTGCCTTTGGCCATCGCTATTCGCGGCGAACAACATGCAAATGCACGCGGTTTGGTGGATGCGGGTGCTGCGATCATGATCGAGGAAAGTGAACTGACGCCCGAGAGCTTGGCCGCAGAAATTACCCATGTGCTGAAATCGGCAAATCGCGCTTCCAAAATGGCACGCGCTGCAGTAACGCTGGGCAAACCCGATGCAGCCGAACGATTGGCTGATTTGGTTGAACAAACGGCGGAATAAACGATGAATGCGGCAACCAAACTTCCGATTGATATTGGCGCAATCCATTTTGTTGGGATTGGTGGGATCGGCATGTCTGGCATTGCCGAGGTGTTGATCAATCACGGGTATCAGGTGACGGGTTCGGATTTGAAACCATCCAAGATAACCGAGCGTTTGGCCGATATGGGTGCGAAGATTAGCTACCCCCAAAGGGCTGAGAATATTGAGGATGTCGCGGTCGTGGTGATCTCGTCCGCGATCAAACCGGGCAATCCAGAACTCGATGCAGCACGCGCGCGCGGCTTACCGATTGTGCGCCGCGCAGAGATGCTGGCAGAATTAATGCGCTTGAAATCGAATGTTGCGATTGCAGGGACGCATGGCAAGACCACGACGACGACCATGGTGGCCACATTGCTGACCGCGGGAGGTGTTGATCCCACCGTGATCAATGGCGGGATTATTCATGCATTCGGATCGAACGCACGAATGGGCGGCGGCGAATGGATGGTGGTCGAGGCAGATGAAAGCGATGGGACGTTTAACAAGCTGCCCGCGACAATCGCTGTAGTGACCAATATCGATCCAGAGCATATGGAACACTATGGCGATTTCGACAGTTTGCGGGATGCGTTTTATCAGTTCACATCTAACATTCCATTTTATGGCGTCGCAGTTTGTAACACCGATCATCCAGAGGTCCAAGCACTGGTGGGGCGCCTGTCTGATCGGCGCGTTGTGACCTATGGGTTTAATGCCCAAGCCGATGTGCGGGCCGAGAATTTGACATATGCGCAAGGCATGGCGTGTTTTGATGTCGTGTTGAGCGCAGAAGAGACACGGATTGACGGGATCGAACTACCGATGCCCGGGGATCACAATGTTTCCAATGCGTTAGCAGCGGTAGCGGTGGCGCGGCATTTGGGTGTGAAGGCGTCTGAAATCAAAGCGGCGATGGCTGAATTCAAGGGCGTGAATCGCCGCTTTACGCGGGTTGGTGAAGTGGATGGTGTGACGATTATTGACGATTATGCGCACCACCCTGTTGAGATTTCTGCGGTCTTGTCTGCCGCAAGACAGGCAACAGAGGGGCGCGTGATTGCTGTGCATCAACCGCATCGGTATTCGCGACTTTCCGATTTGTTTGAAGATTTCTGTGGCTGTTTTAATGATGCTGACATTGTTGGGATCACGGATGTTTATGCCGCGGGCGAGGATCCGATAGAGGGTGCAGATCGGGATCATCTGATCCAAGGTTTGACCGCACGCGGGCACAAGGCCGCGATGAGTGTGCCGGACGAGGCGGCCTTGGCCGCTTTCCTTAAAGAGCAGTGTCGAAAAGGTGACATGTTGCTGTGTTTGGGTGCGGGCACAATCAGCGCTTGGGCCAACGGGTTGACCGAATGATGACCAGATTTCGGACGCTCAAAAGAGAATAAGCCGAGATGGAATTGGGGATAAAATATAATCCGCGCGGCACGTTGACGCCTAATTTCGATATGTCGCGGATTTCGTGGCTGCGCGTTGGTGGCGCGGCGGAGTATCTGTTCCAACCCGCAGACGAGGAAGATTTGGCGGCTTTTTTGGCGGCCCTGCCAGAGGATGTGCCGCTGATGCCCATCGGTATGGGGTCCAACATGATCATCCGCGATGGTGGTTTGCGCGGGGTCGCGATTAAACTGGGGCGTGGGTTTAACGGGATCACGCAGCTTGGATCTGATCAAGTGATTGCGGGTGCCGCGGCGTTGGATGCGCATGTTGCGCGTAAAGCTGCGGATTGGGGCATTGATCTGACCTTTCTACGCACGATACCGGGTGCAATTGGCGGCGCGATGCGGATGAATGCCGGGTGCTATGGGTCTTATTTGGCTGATGTGTTCACGGCAGCGGTTCTGATCACACGCAATGGTCAGCGGGTGGAAATTGGGCCAGAAGAGATCGATTTTCACTATCGCAACAGTACGGTGCCGGAAGGTGCGGTGATCACGTCTGTGACGTTGAAAGCGCCCAACGGCGCGCCAGAGGTTTTGCATCAGAAAATGGAAGATGCGCTGCAAAAGCGGGCGGAGACGCAGCCGGTGAAAGACTTATCTTGTGGATCTACGTTTCGAAATCCAGCCGGATATAGCTCCACGGGTCAGGCAGATGACACGCATGAGTTGAAGGCTTGGAAGGTGATTGAGGATGCAGGCATGCGGGGTGCGACACTGGGCGGGGCGCAGATGTCAGAAATGCATCCCAACTTCTTGATAAATACAGGAAATGCCACTGCGCATGATCTGGAATCTTTGGGTGAGTTGGTGCGAAAAAAGGTTTACGAAAATTCCCAAATCACGTTAGAGTGGGAAATCATGAGGGTCGGAGAACCCAAATAACAAGAAGTGCCGCAAAAAAGCGGCAACAGCGAGGCGGGGAGATGAGCAGCAAAGCCCGCGTAACAATTTTGGCCGGTGGCCCCTCTGCTGAGCGCGAGGTGTCTTTGAGTTCCGGTCGTGAAGTGCTCTCTGCCTTGGTTGAGGCAGGGTACGATGCCGTGTTGCTTGATGCCAACCGCGAAACGCTTGTTGCAGACCTTCAATCCCAAAAACCGGATGTTGTCTTTAACGCACTGCATGGACGCTGGGGCGAGGATGGGTGTGTCCAAGGTTTGCTGGAATGGTTGCAAATTCCATACACGCATTCGGGCGTTTATGCGTCGAGTTTGGCGATGGATAAAGAACGCTCGAAAGATGCTTATCGTTCGGTCGGCTTGCCGGTTGCGGACAGCAAATTGATGGCGGCCGCAGAGGTATTGAACGCGCATCCGATGAACCCGCCCTATGTGGTCAAACCCTATAATGAGGGGTCATCGGTTGGCGTTTATATTGTGAACGCGGGCGATAATGCTTTGGCGCAGATGGCGGATGCAATGCCGGAGACGGTGATGGTTGAGGCTTATGTGCCTGGCCGGGAATTGACGACATCTGTTTTGGGAGATCGCGCTTTGACCGTGACCGATATCCTGTCGGACGGGTGGTATGACTATGCTGCGAAATATGAAGCGGGTGGGTCGCGCCATGTTTTGCCAGCGGATATTCCACAAAATATTTTTGAGGCGTGTATGGAATATGCGCTAAAGGCGCATCAGGTTTTAGGGTGCCGTGGGTTAAGCCGCACGGATTTCCGTTGGGATGAGACACGCGGTTTGGAGGGGTTGGTATTGTTGGAAACCAATACACAACCGGGCTTGACGCCAACCTCGCTTAGCCCCGAACAGGCGCAACATATGGGGATGAGTTTTCCCGAATTGACCGCTTGGATGGTCGAGGATGCCTCATGCGACCGATAGATCGAAAAGAACCCAGTCTAGGCGATCTGCCAAATAGCGTTTCCGAAGGCGATGCGGTTGCACCTGAACATGAAGCGCGCCCTGCGCAATTTGAGCCAACTTCCAGCGAAGAATTTCGCCGCGCAGAGATTGCAACGCCTGCAGATTTAGAAGCGCTTAAATCCTCGGTCCTTGCAAAAATTCAGGCGCGCAAAGAAGAAACGCCGAATATCCAACCTTTGGGCGAGGTTGCGTCTGAAAAAATTGAAGCGCTGTTTGGGCAATCTGCGAAGACGCCCACGAAACTTGGGCCTGCGCCCTCAAAAATGCGCTATAAGTTTGAGCGGCTTTGGCTAACGCCGATCTTTCGATCTATGGCGCGCACGGCGCTGCCGCTGATCCTGATTATGGGCGCAGGGATTTGGGCGCTGAGCCAAGATGATATGCGCGAGTCTTTTACACAGAAGTTGGTCGAAGCACGCGACAGTTTGGAACAACGCCCAGAATTTCAAATCGAGCTGATGAAAATTATTGGCGTTGATGCGCCCACCGCGACCGAAATTCGAAATACGCTGAATATCACATTTCCGGTCAGCTCCTTTGAATTGGAGCTTGGTACACTGCGCGAGAAATTGGAGGCGATGGACAGCGTTGCATCGGTCGATTTGAATTTGGTTGAAAGCAAGTTGCTTGAAGTGTCGATCACCAAGCGGCGTCCCGTGTTGTTATGGCGCAAAGGGCGTGAGTTGGAAATGCTGGATCAAAACGGCGTGCGTGCTGGTGTGATCACCAGCAGATTAGACCGCAAAGATCTGCCTTTAATCGCAGGGCTGGGGGCCGAGGATGCGATCCCCGAGGCGTTGAAGTTGTTCAAAGCGGCGGGTCCTTTGCAAAACCGCCTGCGCGGTTTGCGCCGGATGGGTGAGCGGCGTTGGGATATGATCCTAGACCGCGGCCAGATTATACAACTGCCAGAGACGCAACCGATTGCGGCGTTGCACCGCGTTATCGCGCTACAAGCGACGCAAAAGATTTTGGACAAAGATGTGCGCGCAGTGGATATGCGCGTCTCTCGCCGGCCAATTTTGCGCATGAGCGAGGTTTCTGCCGAAATGATTAGAACCCTGAACACACAGAATTAGAGGCCAAGATGAGCAGGTTATATGAAATCCAAAAATCCATGCGTTCCAAAAGGCGCGCCGCCTTGCAGCGTGGTGTGATCGCGATTTTGGATATTGGCACCACAAAAATCACCTGCATGGTGATGCAATTTGATCCGGTTGTGCAAATGCGCGCCTCTGAAGGGTTGGGTGCTGTTGCTAATCACGGGTCTTTTCGGGTCATTGGTGTGGCCAAAACCCAAAGCCGCGGTGTGCGATTGGGCGAAATCACCAATATGGAAGAGGCCGAACGTGCCATTCGTACCGCCGTTCAGGGCGCGCAGAAAATGGCCAATACGCGCGTGGATCATGTGTTGGTGTGTTTTTCGGGTGCACGACCCCGCAGCTATGGTTTGACGGGCCGGACCGAGGTCGCAACGGGCACGGTGATGGATCAAGATATCGGAAATGTGCTGGCTGCGTGTGATACGCCACCTATTGGCGAAGGGCGCGAGGTAATCCATGCGATGCCTGTGAATTTTGCGTTGGACCAAAACCCAAGCTTGGGCGACCCGCGTGGGCAAATCGGTCATCTTTTGTCGGTTGATATGCATTTGTTGACCGTCGATCAGGCGCAGTTGCAGAATTTGATTTTAGCAGTGCGCCATTGCGACTTGGAACTTGCTGGCGTTGTGTCCTCTGCTTACGTCTCTGCCGTTTCGGCGCTTGTTGAGGATGAACAAGAATTGGGTGCGGCCTGTATTGATATTGGCGGCGGTTCGACCTCTATTTCTATCTTTCTGAAGAAACATCTGATCTATGCCGACAGTATCCGCATTGGGGGCGATCATGTGACCAATGACCTGTCGGTCGGCTTGCGGGTGCCGAAATCCACGGCAGAGCGGTTGAAGACGATCCATGGGGGTTTGGTTGCCACATCGATGGATGATCGTGATTTGATTGATCTGAATACCAATACGGGGGATTGGGATCACGACCGGCGCCAAATCACGCGGTCCGAGGTGATCGGGATTATGCGCCCGCGCTTGGAAGAGATTTTGGAAGAGGCATATAACAAGCTGATGGCGGCACGTTTTGATACATTGCCAAGCCAGCGTATCGTCCTGACAGGTGGGGGAAGCCAAATCCCAGGGATGGAAGGTTTGGCCAGTCGTATTTTGGGCCAGCAAGTGCGGCTTGGACGCCCGTTGCGTATTCACGGGCTGCCCCAAGCTGCAACAGGCCCCGATTTTTCTTCTGCCGTTGGTTTGGCACTTTATGCGGCGCACCCCCAAGATGAATGCTGGGATTTTGAGTTGCCGCAAATGCGCATTGGCGAAAAGCCCGTGCGCCGTGCGATGCAATGGCTGCGCGAAAACTGGTAGGTTTGGCGCGTCTGATCAGAGACGCGCCGACCCCCGATTATTCTATCAAAAGCTGATATGTATGCGGAACGTACGTGTATCCGTCAGCATGCTTGTCGACATATCCAAATGCGGGGAAAGGCATGTGATAGCCGGTAAACGGAATTTTGTCGGCACTTAGCATGTCCAAGATACGTACGCGCGTTGCCGCCGCGGCGGCCTTGTCGCGATCAAAACGCACCTCCCAATCGGGATAGGCCAGCGACCACACATAGTGATTGGCGAAATCTGCGCCCAACAGCATCTGTTTGCCGTCGCTTTCGAGCATGTAGATCATATGACCCGGCGTATGCCCAAACGCAGCCATTGCGGTTACGCCCGAGGCAACAGATCCGCCATCTTCGAGAAAGCTCATCTTTTCTGCCAAGGGTTTTACGTTTGTTTCAAAGCCCTCATCCCCGGCGGCGGCCCAAGCGTCATACTCGACCCGCCCTGTTACATAGCGCGCATTTGGGAAGGTCGGTGCGCCATCGGTTAGAAGCCCGCCGATATGATCGCCATGCATATGGGTAAGGACCACGATATCTACTTGGTCAGGCGTATAACCTGCCGCAGCCAAGGCCGCAGCCGTGCCTGCGCCATTCAAGCCAGTATCAAACAAAATCAGTTCTGCGCCTGTGTTAACCAGTTGGGGATGAAAGAAAAATTGCGCAGCTGTGGTCGGTATTCCGGCGGCAGAGGACGCGGCGGCGAAAGTTTCTGCATCGACATTCATGCCAAAAATCGTTTGCGGGTTTTCGACGCTGCGCGATCCCACAAGCATATTGGTCACTTCAAATCCGCCAAGCTTCACGCGCATAAATTGTGGCACGCTGGCACCAAGCATAGGCGCGCTTGAATGGGCGGTGCTTGCCAATGTTGTGGCAAGGGGAAGTGTGGCTGCGCCAATCAGGGCAGAGCGTCTAGACAAATTCAGGATATTGGGGGATTTTAATTGGGTCATGCGGACCTCCTGTCGGTTGGGTACTGTAAACGTAGCGCAAGCGCCGAAAACACAAAATTGATCTTGGAATTGTGAAATAAACATAGCTAACCAGATGAAACAAAACAGATTTTTGTGTAAAAAGACACTAAATGACGCGGATTTTGCCAATTCCGAGCAAAATTCCACCCTAAGCCCCTGATTTTTGACCTTTTTTCGTGACGTGGCGTAGATTCTTTGCTAAACTGAAGGGTAATAAGCCGCGAAAAAAGCGGTACGAGCAAAAAACAGGCGGATAAAATGACATTGAATCTTCAGATTCCCGAAGTGGCGGATTTGCGTCCACGTATCACTGTATTTGGTGTAGGTGGCGCTGGATGTAACGCAGTCAACAACATGATTACAAAGCAGCTCGAAGGGGTTGAGTTTGTTGTGGCCAACACAGATGCGCAGGCGCTGCAAATGAATAAGGCGCCCGTAAAAATCCAATTGGGCGAAAAAGCAACTGAAGGTTTGGGCGCAGGCGCACAACCTGCGGTGGGCGCTGCTGCGGCGGAAGAAAGCCTAGAGACGATTATCGATCATCTTGCTGGTTCGCATATGTGCTTTATCACTGCGGGGATGGGCGGCGGCACTGGGACTGGGGCCGCGCCAATTATCGCCCAAGCGGCACGAGAGCTTGGTATTTTGACCGTTGGTGTCATTACGAAACCTTTCCAATTTGAAGGTGGCAAACGGGCGCGTCAGGCAGATGACGGTGTCGAAGAGCTTCAAAAGATGGTCGATACGTTGATCATCATTCCAAACCAAAACCTGTTCCGTATCGCAAATGAGAAAACAACCTTTACCGAAGCCTTCTCGATGGCTGATGACGTGCTGTATCAGGGCGTTAAAGGGGTAACGGATTTGATGGTGCGTCCTGGCATTATCAATCTCGACTTTGCTGATATCCGCGTTGTGATGGACGAGATGGGTAAGGCAATGATGGGCACGGGCGAAGCTGTTGGTGAAGATCGTGCGATCCAAGCCGCAGAACAAGCCATCAACAACCCATTGCTGGACGAGATTTCGCTGGATGGTGCGAAAGGTGTGTTGATCAATATCACAGGTGGATCTGATCTGACGCTGTTTGAAGTCGATGAGGCGGCCAACCGTATTCGCGAAAAAGTCGACCCAGATGCCAATATCTTGGTCGGTTCTGCGCTTGATGACAAGCTTGATGGGACAATCCGCGTGTCTGTTGTCGCGACAGGCATTGACGCAAGTGGGATCGAGCTTGAAACGCCAATTCCGCGCCGCACATTGAAAGCACCTTTGCCATTGCGCGAGGAAGATATCCATCAAGAAGCAGAGGTCGCAGAGGTGCCCGCTGCACCAGTTGAGCCTGATCCAATCCCAGAGCCAGCGGTCGCGGAAAGCCCTGAAAATGCAGAAGAACTGTCGATGTTCGACGTGCCTGAATTCGATCAGAATGCACCAGAACCGTTGCCGATGGTCGCAGAAGCTGCGCAAGAGCCTGTGCCTGAGGAAATGCCAGAGCCGATGTACCAACATCAAGCAGTGGCAGAGAATATCGAGCATTTGCCAGAGCCAGAGCAGATCCCAGAGCCAAGCGAAGCAACGTATCGGCGCTTGCAGCAGGCTGTTGAAAAAGAGCCAGAGGTTGATCCAAGAGAGGCGCTTCGCCCTGCATTCCAAGCTGAGGAACCAAAGCGTGGTGTTTTGGGCGGCTTTATCTCGCGTATGACAGGTGGTCAAACCGATGATGGCTATCACGACGAGGATGGGCGTGCTGAGCCGAGCTTCCAAGATGAAGTTGAACAGATGTCACCGGCCGACGAGCAGGTAGAAGTTCCGGCATTTTTGCGCCGCCAAGCAAACTAAAAACCTAAAAACACACTGAAAACGCGCCAAAATCGGCGCGTTTTTACGTTTTTTAAAGTGTGAGGGTGGTTTGTGACATATTCTGTTACAGTGAGTCATAAAGCGTGAATTGAGAAATCGCGCAGCGTTTGCGATTAAACTGCTGAAAAACCGCTGCGAGCTTGATGCAAAAGACTGTTCAAAAATCGATCAAAATTACTGGCACTGGCCTGCACAGTGGCAAGTCGGTAACGATGATTATTCGCCCTGCAGCGGCGGAATTTGGTATTTGGTTTCGGCGCACAGATATTGATCAGGGTGACACAATGATCCCTGCGCAATTCGATTGTGTTACGGACACACGCCTTTGCACGAAGCTTGTTAATGACAGCGGTGTTGAAATCTCCACGGTAGAGCATCTTATGGCAGCTTTCGCCGGAACGGGTGTTCACAATGCTTTGGTCGAGGTCGATGGCCCAGAAATTCCGATCATGGATGGCAGTGCAATCGATTTTGTAACCGCGATTTTGCGTGCGGGCCGGGTAGAGCAGGACGCGCCGATCCGTGCCATTCGTATTTTAAAGCCAATCCAAGTGGAACATGGCGATGCTTGGGCACGCCTAGAGCCGTCTGATACTTTTGATATCGCTTTTGATATTGATTTCACCGCACCAGCGATTGGTAAGCAAAGCGGTGCCTTTAATATGGCAAATGGGACATTTATCAAAGAATTGTCTGATTGTCGGACCTTCTGTAATCGTCAAGATGTGGAAGGGATGCAGGCGGTTGGCTTGGCTTTGGGCGGGTCCTTGGACAATGCGATCGTCGTGGATCATGAAACTGTCATGAACCCCGAAGGTTTCCGCCGCGATGATGAATGTGTGCGCCATAAAATGCTGGATGCGCTGGGTGATCTTTATTTGGCCGGTATGCCGATTATGGCAAGCTATACGGGCCATAAGGCGGGTCACCGGGTCACCAATATGCTGTTGCGCGCGTTATTTGCGCAAACAGACGCTTGGGAAATCACAGAATGCGCATCAGCCGAGCAAGTTTATGCCTTGCCAGGCTCTGATTTATCATCTGAGTTGACGCTTTAGAGCAGTCAACGAGACCATCCGAGTTTTCAAACGCGAAAATACCCCCCCGCAAACGCGGTAAATTATTTCCAACCAGGGCTTGAAACTGTTTTTCCTTTCATTGAAATATGTTAGCACCGCACAAGCTGCAATTTAGGGGGCGGAATCAACCAATGTCGAACAACTGGCTGAAAGCTCTGTCCGTTTTTGCGCTTCTTTCGCTTGGCGCATGTGGCGGTGGTGGATCGCTGGGCAATTCCGGCAATAGTAGCGCGGGCGGTTCTGCGGGGTCTGGCAGTTCGGCTGGTGGAAGCAGTGGAAACAGCAGTGGCGGTAGCAGCGCTGGTATATTTGGCGGTGGGCAAGCCGCCGAAGAAGCCGGTATTGAAGCAATGACCGCCGAAGAAATCTTCCTAAGCGCTGAGCGTGAATTGGCAGATGGGGATGAAGAAGAGGCCGCGCGTCTGTTTGGCGAGGTCGAGCGGCTTTACCCGTTTAGTGATTTTGCGCGCCGTGCGTTGCTGATGTCTGCATTCGCCAATCAATTGGATGGCAATTATGAAGCCAGCCGTTCAGATGCCGGTCGCTTCCTAGATCTCTATCCGGCTGATCAGGATGCGGATTATGCACAATATATCATTGCGCTGAGTTATTATGATCAAATCGACGAAAGCAGTCGCGACAGCCAGTTGATCTTGAATGCGCTTCAGGAGTTGCGCGTGGTGGTCGAACGGTATCCGGGCAGCGAATATGAAACATCTGCCCTGTTGAAATTCGATCTGGCGATTGACCAATTGGCGGGTAAAGAAATGGAAGTCGGACGCTATTACCTGCGGCGCGGACATTTCGGTGCTGCGATTAATCGCTTCCGCGTTGTTGTTGAAGATTTTGAAACAACAACACATACGCCAGAAGCGCTGTATCGTTTGGTCGAGGCCTATTTGTCGTTGGGTCTTGAGGCAGATGCGCAAACCGCGGGTGCAATTCTGGGACATAACTTCCAAGCGACTGACTGGTTTAATGATGCGCATGTGTTGTTGACTGGGCGCGGTTTGACCACGGAAGAGGCTGATCCAAGAGCCAATCGTTGGTTGCGCCGCATTTGGCGTGATGGGCTTGGATTGGGGCGTTGATTTAAACCAGCCTCATGCTACGCGGATTACATATTCGGGACATGTTACTGATTGACCAGTTGGAACTGGAGTTCCAAGCGGGTTTGAATGTCTTGACCGGTGAAACAGGGGCTGGGAAATCTATTCTGTTGGACAGTTTGGGATTCGTGCTGGGCTGGCGCGGGCGTGCCGATTTGGTCCGCCAAGGGGCCAAACAAGGTGAAGTGACAGCATGGTTTGACCTGCCCAAGGGACATAGCGCTTTCGATGTGTTGGATGGGGCTGGATTACCGCATGAGGGCGATCTGGTTTTGCGCCGGACAAATAATGCGGACGGTCGCAAGACCTCTTTTGTAAATGACCGCCGGGTCTCGGGCGAGATTTTGCGCCAGCTTTCAGATGTCTTGGTGGAATTACATGGTCAGCATGATGATCGGGGCCTGCTCAACCCACGCGGGCACAAGACCCTGTTAGATCAATTTGGACAGATTGATTTAAAGCCCGTGCGCGCGGCTTGGACAAAAAAATCTGCCCTGTCAAAAGAGCTGGAAAATGCGCGTGCTGCATTGGCAGACGCCACGCGGGATCAAGAGTATCTTGCCCACGCTTTGGAGGAACTGCGCCAACTTGCCCCCCAAAAGGGCGAGGAAGAAGAATTGGATGCCAAGCGCCGTTTGATGCAAGGCGCAGAAAAAATACGCGAAGATGTGGCAAAGGCTGCACATGCACTGGGTGGCGATGGGGCCGAAGGCCGCTTAAGCGATGCTTATCGCTGGTTGGAAGGGGCAATGGATGTGACCGAAGGCCGGTTGGACCGCCCCATCGCGGCGCTTGAACGCGTCATCTCTGACTTGGCAGATATCGAACGTGGCGTCGTTGATACGTTACAGGCCTTAAGTTTCGATCCGATGGAGTTGGAAGCCACCGAAGAGCGGCTTTTTGCTATTCGGGGCCTTGCGCGAAAACATCAGGTGCAGCCCGATGATCTGGCCGATCTTTCAACGGATTTAGAGCAAAAATTGAAAGCAATTGAGCTTGGTGAAAGCCATATTGATCAGTTGGTCGCGGATCTTGATGCGGCAGAGAAAGCTTATGTGGATGTCTCGGAAGCGGTCTCGCTTGCCCGACATAAGGCAGCGCATGATTTGGAAGAGGCGATGATCTTGGAACTTTCGCCGTTGAAACTGGAAGCGGCGGAATTTGTCGCAGATGTGGTGGCGAGCGACGCTGGCCCCGACGGTTTGGATCAGGTGACATTTATGGTCACAACCAATCCTGGTGCACCTGCAGGACCGATTAACAAAATCGCGTCAGGCGGCGAGTTGTCAAGGTTTCTTTTGGCCCTGAAAGTATGTCTGACCCGCAATGCCGAGGGCATAAGCATGATCTTTGACGAAATTGATCGTGGGGTTGGTGGAGCAACCGCAGATGCCGTGGGCGCGCGTCTTGCGGCGATAGCACAGCGGGCGCAAGTTTTGGTCGTGACCCACAGCCCGCAAGTGGCTGCCAAAGGCGCGCATCAATGGGTGGTGTCGAAATCGAGCACTGCGGATGAAACGCTGTCGACGGTTCGACCTTTGTCCGCAAGTGAGCGTGTCGATGAGATTGCGCGCATGTTATCGGGGGATGAAATCACAGATGCCGCGCGCGATGCGGCGCGCGCTTTGCTGGCGGGTTAAGAAACTACATTTCGTATCTTTCGGCATCCCAAGGTCTTCGCGCTTCTTTTATAAGGTGCGCTCGATGTCTTTTACATTGGAAATAAGCCAGTGCGACGGCGGGGGATAACAATAACCGCAGGGCCGTTTTTTGCGCATTTTTCAATTTTGGTTGAATGGTGTTGTCGAGAATTTTTGCCTCAGCAAAGGTTTCAAAGTGTTCCTGTGAATGTCGAACTATCAATTTCTCATTCTCATCAAGAAATCGGACACCCCGCCCGCGCAATCTGCGAAGTCGAAATTCTGGCATCGACTTTGTTATATAATGGTTGATCTGCGCCAGCTGATACGATGCCGGCTGTTTTTCATAATGTTTCGACTTCGTTGCCACTACTAAATTTTGATCCATCCCGATTTCAAGGACCTTCCCATTGTCGCGCATCACGAAGCTTGGCCTTCTAGTCTTCTTTTTCATAGGCCCATGTATACGAAGGTTGGAAAATCTCTTTGGTCTTCTAATAAAGGATTTGCATGTGTGACTGAAAAAATCTTTATTGTTTAGGCGGTGTTTGAACCGCTTTGTTACCCACTCCGAAGAGGCGATTTCATCTTCTTTTGGGCCGAAGCAAGCCCAATTTATACTTAAAACATCATTATTACCCATGACTAAAGCCAATGAATCTACCTTTTGGTTACCTGTGTGAATGTTTAGAAATTCGTCAGCGTCAAGATGTATATAAAAGTCCGCAGCTTTAAAAATTTTAGTTTTCTGAATCTTGTCAAGCGCGGCGCGTTGAGGTGCTTCTTCTGGGCCGAGTTTATTTTCAAAAACGGTAATATCTGGTCTTTTGCCGAGTGCGCGGATCAGGGCGTCGGAACCATCCGAGCAATCGTTATATGCAATAATGATATGATCAAACCCAATGCTGAGATGATAAGCGACCCACTCCAGCATGGCTGGGCCCTCGTCTTTAACCGATGTTCCTAAAACGAGCATAATTGCTGCCCCCCTGTTGGTGTAATAAGCCTCGATGCCCCACGTGCGATGGGTTTTCTTTATACCATCGAATTTTCTTTTACACGCTTTGAATCAAGACGCAATTTTCGGATGTATAAGCTGCATATCGTTTGGGTTTTTACGGCGCGATGTTGCCTGAGATGCCCTAATTTGTTGTCATGTCCGGTATGCCAATATAAATGCTCAAAAAACCCTCGGGTGCAAAATTTACCTTTTCCGCATAATATTCCCCAACAGTGAAAACCCCTAGGTTCATGACCCAGCAAAGCAATCATTGGTCGCTATCATAATCTGATCAAATCGGATGCTCATGTGATAGGCAATCCATTACAGCACCTGCGCGCCTTCGTTGCGCATGGAACTGAAGAGAAGTTTCACCTAGTTGATCTCCACCACCTTGCCGGGGTTCAGGATATTTTGTGGATCAAGGGCGCGTTTGATCTCTGCCATGACTTGCCAGCCAGCGCCATGCTCAGCCTCCATAAATTTCATCTTGCCCATCCCTATACCATGTTCGCCGGTCACAGTGCCGCCAAGCCTTAGCGCGCGTTCAGCCATACGACCAGCGAGTTTCAAATTGAGATTAAGCGCATCTTTATCCTCAGGAGGTGCAAAAAGCAGCGTATGATAATTTCCATCGCCCACATGGCCAATGATATTTCCCGTGATCTTATGCGCCTCTAAATCGGCTTGGGTTTCTGCAATCGCTTCGGCCAGTTTTGAAATGGGCACGCAAACATCTGTGGACAGCCCAAGCTGGCCGGGGAATTGCGCCTTGGTTGCGAAATAGGCATTGTGACGCGCATGCCAAAGCTTTGTGCGGTCCTCGGTTTTGCTGGTCCATTGAAAATCGGTGCCACCATTTTCCGCAGCGATGTCGCCCACAATATCGGCCTGCTCGGCAACACCCGCCGAGGAGCCGTGAAACTCTAAAAACAGATGTGGTTCCAGCGGATAATTGAGGTTGGAATAGTCGTTAATCGCTTTCATCGAGTTGGGGTCAACCAGCTCCATCCGGGCCATGGAGATGCCCATTTGCACCGATGCAATCACTGTATTCACTGCATCGGCAACAGAGGGAAAAGAACATACGGCGGCAGACACCGCCTCTGGCTGGCCTTGGAGGCGCAGGGTCAATTCCGTGATAATCCCCAATGTGCCTTCAGAGCCGATCATCAGTTTCGTTAGGTCATATCCCGCAGAGGACTTTTTCGCAGTCGACCCCGTGCGCAATATCCGCCCGTCGGCCAAAACAACCTCTAACCCCAAGACATTTTCACGCATGGTGCCATACCGCACCGTGGTTGTGCCAGAGGCGCGCGTTGCGGCCATACCCCCAAGTGAGGCATTCGCGCCCGGATCAACCGGGAAAAATAATCCAGTTGCCCGCAATTCTGCGTTCAGTCTTTCGCGCGTTATGCCTGGACCCACGCGTACGGCCAAATCCGCATCCATCACCTCGATCACATCGGCCATGTTTTGCATGTTCAGCGTAATCCCGCCGCGCACTGGCAGGGCATGCCCTTCAAGCGATGTGCCCACCCCCCAAGGGACAATCGGGCAGTTGTGACGGGCACAGATTTTCACAATCTCTGAGACCTCGGATGCGCCATTTGGGAACGCGACAGCATCGGGCGGCGTATGTGGAAAATAGGTTTCGTTCTCGCCATGTGTGTTCAAAACTGCAGGTGCCGTAGAAAGACGGTCCCCCAACAGGGCTTTGACTTCTTCCACAGCTTTGGCAATATGATTCATAACTTGATCTGGCCTTAGTTCTTGAGGGGCAATCTAACCCAAGGGCAAAGCCACGAAAAGAGGGTGGGCGTAAAAGATGGAGACCCAATCCTTGGGTGACACGCTTCGGATCAGACCTGTGGTTTGGGTCTGCGCGCTTGTTTTGGGCATCGCTACCGGATTTGCAACAATTGGCTTTCGGATTGCCATCGAATATCTCGAAGAGGCGATTTATGGCGCCTCTAGCGAAACCCTTGCCAGCCATGCGGCAACTTTGGATTGGTGGGTTTTGATCTTGATCCCGACCATCGGCGGCTTGATCGTCGGTTTGATTTTACAACATTTTACCCCAGATGCCCGTGCGCGCACCGTCGCCCATGCCATCGAAGGGGCGGCACTAAACGATGGTCGTGTGGAAGGAAAGGCCGGTCTTGCCTCAACGCTGGCCAGTTTGATCACACTTGGCACCGGGGGGTCATCTGGCCGCGAAGGCCCGGCCATTCATATCGGCGCGCTGATTTCCTCCAAAGTGTCAAAGCTGATCAACGCAGATGGCTTGACGGGTCGTGATCTGTTGGGCTGCACGGTCGCAGCAGCAGTTGCCGCCAGTTTCAATGCGCCATTGGCAGGTGCGCTTTTTGCGCTAGAGGTCGTGCTGCGCCATTACACGGTCCGTGCCCTTGCGCCCATTATGATTGCGGCTGTTGCTGGGTCTGCGGTCAGCCGGCTTTATTTCGGCAACATCACGGAATTTTTTGTACCCCTTGAGACTGTGGGTTTCATCGTGGAATTGCCCGCATTCATGACCTTGGGTGTGGTTGCGGCTTTGGTTGCTGTTGTTTTGATCAAAGCGATTTTCTGGGCCGAGGATTTGGGGGACCGTGTGCAATCCGCCCTTGGCGCACCCGCATTTCTGCGCCCGATGGCGGCAGGGTTTATGTTGGGCTGTTTGGCGATTTATTTTCCGCATATCATCGGGGTCGGGTACGAGACGACATCGAATGCGCTGACCGGGCAAATGACATTGCTGGCCGCGATCCTCTTCGCGGTGACGAAGGGGATCGCGGTCACAATTACCTTGGCGGGGCGCATGGGGGGCGGTGTCTTCTCGCCCAGCTTGATGATGGGGGCGTTGACTGGTCTTGCGTTTGGTTGGATCGCGGTGGCGATGTTTCCGTCTATTGAAGGCGATGAAACGCTCTATGCGCTTGCGGGTATGGGGGCCGTCGCGGCGGCGATTTTGGGCGCGCCATTGTCGACAACCTTGATTGTGTTTGAGCTAACAGGCGACTGGCAGGCAGGCTTGTCAGTTATGGTTGCGGTTGCTGTGGCCAGTGCGATTACAAACCGTCTGGTGCATCGCAGCTATTTCATAACCCAATTAGAGCGTCGAAATGTGCGGATTTCCTTGGGGCCGCAGGCGTATTTGCTCAGCAAATTTAGCGTTGCCAGCGTGTATCGAACAAAAGACAATCTGTCAGTTAGTCGTGTAAGTAAGCTTAACGCCTTGATTAAAAAAGGAATTTACGTGCGCACCACTGCAACGCTTGATCAGGCGATGCCGCTGTTTGAAAGTGGACATAAAAAGCGTATACCTGTGGTGGCCCCGCACGAAGATGGGGCGTCACCTGAATTAGTAGGTGCGCTTTATTATGTCGATGCGTTAGATTTGATGAATAAAGCATTGGCACAAAGTGCATTGGAAGAGCACGCATAAAAGAGGGATCAGATATGGGACAGACAATCGTAACCGTCATTTTGCCACTTAGCCTGGCATATATTATGTTCACATTGGGGATCGGTTTGCGAATTTCGGATTTCACCGCGATTGCAAAATTTCCCAAGGCCTTTTTTGTTGGGGTGCTCAATCAAGGCATCTTGCTGCCCATCCTTGGCTTCATTCTAGCCGCTGTGATTGCATTGCCGCCGCAACTTGCCGTTGGTGTTGTTCTGTTGGCTTTGTGCCCGGGCGGGGTGACAACAAATTTGGTGGCAAAACTTGCCAATGGGAATGTGGCCTTATCTGTTTCGCTGACCGCCGTCATGACAATTGTATCGGTCATCACATTACCGATCTTTTTGAACATCGCTTTCCAACAATTTATGGGTGCGACCGCACCAGAGTTTTCATTGATCTCAATTTCAATCCGGATGTTTTTGATCGCGGTTGTGCCGCTGGTTTTAGGTATGATTGTCCGCGCGATTTTTCCGGCGATTGAAACCAAGGCGGGACGGATATTGTTGATTATCGCGACCATATTGTTCGCGCTGATTGTCTTGGCAGCCATCGCGACGAATTGGGATTTGATCATCTCTAACATCGGTCAACTTGGGTTTGTCTTGGTTCTGCTACTGGTGCTCAGCTTGATTATGGGAATGATCTCTGGCCGGATTTTCGGTTTGAATGCGGCAGATACATCCACCGTTGCGATTGAGACGGGTGTTCAAAACGGCACGCTTGCGATTGCGGTCGCCGCCTTGATCGGTGCCGGTGGCACGATCCCAGAATTTGGTATCCCGGGGGCGCTTTATGGACCGATTATGTATCTGTCCTTGTTCTTTGCCGTTTGGCGACGCAAGGCGGCCTAAGCGGGCGAGACCGCGACCACAGGATAAAAGCCCAAAAGTCCTTTGATGCCCGCGGCGGCGGGCATTGGGTTTTCGTAATACCAAGCGGCGTTGGGATAGGTTTTTCCGTCCACCGTCAGATCATAATAATTTGCGTCGCCTTTAAATGGACAATGCGTGCTGTGATCTGATTTGGAAAACAATGCGCTATCAAAATGCGCTGGATCGAAATAGAGCACGGGATCATAGCTGCCCTCGGCCAAGGACTTGGCTGAGGGTACTTCGGCAATTTGATGCCCGTTAACGGTCAGCACAAATTTATTGGGGTTGTCTGTAATCGTGATTTTACGGGTCATAAGAAACTCCTATCTGGTGAAAATCTAAGTCGAAAATCTGAAATTTTCCAGCACATCGCCAAGTTGTGAAGGATGAATTTATCTTGCCAGAATCCACGCGTCGCGCCATAGTTCAGCGCGATGATAGACTTGAACTGGATGACCACTTTGATCAGCCGTACCATTGGTGCGGATCGGGGTCGTGCCGCGCGGGGATCGCCCATCTCTCTTTAATGATTTTGTCTTAAAACGCGACATCATGAGAGGGAGGGACATATGTCACAACGCGCACGCCGTTCTGGCGGTAGACAGGCAAGGCAGGCACTTCGTGCAGCACCTTTAACCGAAGATATTCGCCCCGTGCGGGCAGGGTTGGAATCGAGCAGCTACAAGCCGCTGAGCCAAGCCCAGATTGAACAAATCCATGAAACGGCGCTTAAAGCGCTGGCAGAAATTGGTTTGGCGGATGCACCACCCTCGGGTGTTGAATTGCTGACCAAAGCAGGCGCGATTGAGGGTGAAGACAAGCGTATCCGCTTCCCACGCAAAGTGGTCGAACATGCGCTGAATGTCGCGTGTAAAAAGATCACGCTCTATAGCCGCAACGGCAGAAACGATATGGAACTGTGGGGCGACCGCGTGCATTTCGGCACGGCGGGCGCGGCTGTGAATATGGTCGATGTCGAGAAGAATGAATATCGCGAAAGCACAGTTCAGGACCTGTTTGATGCAGCCAAGATCGTCAACAGTCTTGAGAATGTGCATTTTTTTCAGCGACCAATGGTGTGCCGTGACATCCCCGACAATCGAGAGATGGATTTGAACACCATCTATGCAGCGTGTCGGGGCACAACAAAACATATCGGGACAAGTTTTACAGAACCAAGCTTCGTGCCGGACGCATTGGAACTGGTTTACGAGATTGCGGGTGGGGAACAAGCTTACCGCGAAAAACCGTTCCTCTCGAATTCCAATTGCTTTGTTGTGCCGCCAATGAAATTCGCGACTGAAAGCTGTGAGGTGATGGAGGCCTGTATTCGGGGGGGGATGCCTGTTTTGTTACTCTCTGCGGGTATGGCAGGTGCGACAACGCCATCCACGATTGCAGGTGCTTTGGTGCAATCCTGTGCGGAATGTTTGGCCGGGCTTGTCTATGTGAATGCGATTGAGGAGGGGCATCCGGCAATTTTCGGCACATGGCCCTTCGGTCTTGATCTGCGTACAGGTGCGATGTCCATCGGATCTGGCGAACAGGCGTTGCTGTCCGCGGCTTGTGCGCAAATGCATAAATTCTACGGGCTGCCGGGTGGGGCGGCGGCAGGCGCATCAGATTCCAAAATGCCAGATATGCAAGCCGGTTGGGAACAGATGAATTCCAATGTCATGGTCGGGCTTGCGGGGTTGAATATGGTTTATGAGGCCGCAGGCATGCATGCTTCCTTGCTTGGGTTTTGCCACGAGTCTTTGATATTGTCAGAAGATCTGATCGGGCAGGCGATGCGCTGTATTCGCGGCATCGAGGTGACAGAAGAAACGCTTGCACTCGATCAGATTGCGGATGTGTGCCAAAATGGGCCGGGGCATTATCTGGGCACTGATCAAACACTCAGCCGGATGCAGGCGGATTATGTTTACCCGATCTATGGGGATCGCACCTCGCCCAAGGAATGGGCTGAGAATGGAAAGCCGGATTTGATTGCCAAGGCGATTGAGAAGAAAAACGAGATCTTGTCGAAACCTTCAGCGGCGGAATTTGATGCGGAGCTGGATTCCAGATTGCGTCAAATGATCAAAATTCATCTGCCGGTTTAGCAGTTAGATGAAAGGATCGTGGCGCGCTTCGTGGGCGGATATGTGGCGCGTTGCGTTGCGTAAATTGGGCGCTCTCATCAATGAGAAATTAATTTTACTAATTAAATCAATGAGTTAGATTAAAAAAACAATAAACTAGAAAACCGGTTTACCGGTTTTCTAATCTCGAAGTGTCGGGTCATTTATAAAATGGCGCGCAGGGCTTATATTTCCGCAAGTCGAACTGGTCTGCCGGACTGCGCCGATAGCGTCGCAGCTTCGGCCATAGCGAGAGCTGTGACGCCATCTTCTAGCGTCGCAGGCATTGTGACCCCTGTATCAAGCGCGGTCACAAATGCATCCCATTCAATTTGATAGGCGCGCATGTAACGCTCCAAAAAGAAGTGTTCGGGTTTGGCATGGGTCACACCATCGCTTGTCGATTTTACAACCGTATTTTCCAAAACATTCTCTGCCTCTAGCAACCCCTTCGCACCCAAAAGTTCGATCCGTTGGTCATAGCCATAGGCCGCCCTCCGTGAGTTTTTGATTACCGCAATGCACCCGTCTTCGAATTGCAAGGTTGCCACGGCTGTATCGATATCGCCTGCAGAGCCGATAGCGTCGTCGACCAAACAGCTGCCATGTGCAGAAATAGAAACGGGGGCAGCACCCATTAAAAATTGCGCCATATCAAAGTCATGGATCATCATATCGCGAAACATTCCGCCGGAGACTTTGATATAATCCAACGGTGGCGGGCCGGGATCAAAGGATGTCAGCGTCAAGAGCTCTGCTTGACCAATCTCGCCCGCCTCAAGCGCAGATTTCAAGGCGGCAAAATTCGGATCGAAACGGCGGTTGAATCCAACCATGACCGGTTGCCCCGACTTTTTGACATGAGCAAGACAGGCGCGCGCGCGATCCAAATCCAGATCAACAGGCTTTTCGCACAGTACAGCTTTGCCTGCGTCAACCGCCGCCTCTATCAAATCGGAATGCGTGTCGGTTGATGTCGCGATCAGGACGGCATCGATATTTTTGTCCTCTAATATTGCGTCAGCTGATCGTGCCTCAATGCCGTAATCATCCGCCAGTGCATTGGCTGCGGCCTCGACCACATCGGCAACCGCAACCAGCATGCTGTCCCGATGTGCGGAAATTGCTGCTGCATGCACCTTTCCGATACGCCCCGCACCTAACAAACCGATCCGTTTCATCGCCTAGTCCCATCACATTGGTTTGGAATTGTTTTGCAAGTTATCTCGGCGAATTCAAGAACTGCACACGAGAAACTATTTTCTAAACTTGTATTTTCCGATGAAATCACTCAAGCATTCATAATGGATGCAGAAAGAAAAACGATTTTGTTGACCGGCGCAAGCCGTGGGATTGGTCATGCGACGGTCAAACGATTTGCAGCAGAGGGCTGGCGGGTCATCTCCTGCTCTCGGCAGGCGTTTTCAGAAGATTGCCCATGGCCCGGCGGGGCGGAAAATCATATTCAAGTTGATCTTGCTGATCCGCATCAGACAATGGATGCAATAGCGGAGATTAAGTCACGTTTGGATGGCGCTCGGTTGCATGCTTTGGTCAATAATGCCGGCATTTCGCCCAAGGCCGAAGATGGCGGTCGGCTGAACACACTCAACACGGACTTGCGCGATTGGGGCAAAGTCTTTCATGTGAATTTCTTTGCGTCTGTGGTTTTGGCCCGTGGGTTGAAGGAAGAACTGTCCAATGCGACGGGCGCTGTGGTCAACGTCACATCCATTGCCGGATCGCGGGTGCATCCATTTGCAGGCGCGGCCTATGCCACATCCAAAGCAGCACTTGCCGCGCTGACGCGTGAAATGGCCCATGATTTTGGCCCCTTTGGCATTCGTGTGAATGCGGTTGCCCCGGGGGAGGTGGAAACCGCGATTCTCTCCGAAGGTACAGACAAAATCGTCGAAAAACTGCCGATGCAGCGCTTGGGTCAGCCCAGCGAAGTTGCAGATGTGATCTATTTTCTGTGTTCTGATCAAAGCTCTTATGTTTCTGGCGCAGAGATTGAGGTGAACGGCGCGCAGCATGTTTAGCAGTAAGGGTTTCACGTTTTGCGTCAACGCGGCATCGTATTTTGCCTGTCCTCTTGAAGCGCTGTCAATTATCGGTCATAGGGACGCAAGCTTGCGGATAGGCGCAGAATCCAAGGACATTTAAACCATGGCAGACGGCACATTGGATATTGGTCAACCCACAGTCAAAATCGACCCGAAAGAGGCGTTCGATCTTGATATTTCTATGGATGTGCTTGCGTTTGAACATGGTTCTGACCGTGTGCCGGATATCGACCACACCTATAAGTTTGACCATGACACCACTTTGGCGATCCTTGCAGGTTTTCAATATAACCGCCGGGTGATGATCCAAGGTTATCACGGTACGGGCAAATCGACGCATATTGAACAGGTTGCAGCCCGTTTGAATTGGCCCTGTGTTCGGGTAAATTTAGACAGCCATATTTCCCGGATTGATTTGATCGGCAAGGATGCGATCAAGCTGGTGGATGGCAAACAGGTCACACAATTCCAAGAAGGTATCCTGCCTTGGGCATTGCGCAACCCGGTGGCGATTGTGTTTGACGAATATGATGCAGGCCGCGCGGATGTGATGTTTGTGATCCAACGGGTTTTGGAAGTAGACGGCAAGCTGACGCTTTTGGATCAGAACGAGGTGATCCATCCGCATCCGTCTTTCCGGTTGTTTGCAACGGCAAACACGGTTGGCTTGGGGGATACAACGGGATTGTATCACGGCACGCAACAGATCAACCAAGGCCAGATGGATCGTTGGTCGCTTGTGACCACGTTGAACTATCTGCCGCATGCCGATGAAACCAAAATTGTTGCCGCGAAAATTCCCGGCGTCGATGCGGAGGTGTTGGGTCGCATGGTCACTGTCGCGGATCTGACGCGGACAAGCTTTATGAATGGCGATATCTCAACAGTGATGAGCCCACGGACAGTGATCGCATGGGCGCAAAATTATGAGATTTTTAAAGATATTGGTTTTGCCTTCCGTGTGACGTTCTTGAATAAATGTGACGAGTTAGAGCGTGAAACGGTGGCAGAGTTTTATCAGCGTTTGTTCGACGAAGAACTGCCCGAAAGTGCGGCCAGTGTGAGTTTGGGGTAGATTAAATCTTAACTTTCGACGTCATAGATCACAGCATTTAATGCGCGTCTTCCAAAACAGAAATCCGATCCTCATGCGCGCCCATATTTGAAGCCAAAAGCATCGTCATATGGGTAAGCCCCGCGATTTTGGCGTCTACTTCGTTAAAACGCTCATTCACTTCGTTGAAACGCCCATCCACGTCGGCACGAAATTCTTTCAATTCCGCCCGCATGTCTTGCAGGATTTTCAACATCAGATTTTCAGTCTCGGCTGTCATCAAGCGCTCCATCTCTTTGCAATATAGGTTCATTCCACGATTCTTACAAATGGGTGCTTAAGCCTTTGTAAATTCTCTTGCCTCTGCGGCGCCTATGGATCATTTAAACCCTTATGACCAAACCCAACGACAACCCAGCCGATCCGTTCAAAAAGGCACTCAGCGAAGCAACCAAAGCGCTCGCCAATGAGCCGGAATTGGATGTGACCTTTAGCGTCGATCCACCGGGTCAGTCGAACGAGACGATGCGTCTGCCGCAGGTCAGCCGCCGGATGACGCGCGACGAGGTGATGTTGGCACGCGGTACTGCGGATGCATTTGCGTTGCGCACGCGGTTTCACAACCATTCAACCCATGCACGTTACGCGCCCGAGGGGCCGATGGCGCGCGAGCTTTACGAAGCGATGGAAACCGCACGCTGCGAGGCACTGGGCGCGCGCGTGATGCCGGGGACGGCCAGCAATATAGATGCCAAGCTAGAGGCAGAGGCGGTGAAATTGGGCTATGACCAGATCACCGATCCGAACCAAGCCCCGATGGCAACTGCAGCGGGCTATATCCTGCGCCAGTTGGTGACGGGCCGCGATATGCCCACGTCCATCCAAAATATCATCAATCTTTGGAAGGGGCATTTCAGCAAGGCGGCGGGCGAGACGCTGAAAGAATTTTCCGAAAACCTTGATGATCAACAGATGTTTTCCAAGCTTTGCCGTCAGATGATCGAAGATTTGGGCTATGGGGACGAGTTAGGTTCTGATCCAGATGCGCCGGATGAAGATCAGGATGATCAAGCCGAACAGGATTTCGAGGAGGATGAAAACCCCGATACAGATACCGGCGATACGCAAGACAGCTCTGAGGATGAAACCGCCGAAACTGACGATGCAGAACGCGCGCAAGATATGCAGCAGGCCCAAACTGCCATGGATGACAGCGACGAGATGTCAGATATGGAGGAGTTGGAGGCGCCTGAAGGTGAGGCTCCCACAGAATACACCCCGCCACCTGTTTCTGATGCCGATCCGAATTATGCGGTTTACAGCACCGAGTTTGACGAGGAGATCGGGGCAGAGGAATTGGCCGAGCCGGCAGAGCTGGAGCGCCTGCGCGCCTATCTTGATCAACAGCTAGAGCCGCTCAAAGGCGCGGTCAGCCGATTGGCCAATAAACTGCAACGCCGCTTGCAAGCCCAACAAAACCGGTCTTGGTTGTTTGATATGGAAGAGGGCATGTTGGATGCAGGCCGCTTAGCCCGCGTTGTTGCCAACCCAACGACACCCCTCTCATTCAAAGTCGAGAAGGATATGGAATTTCGCGATACGGTGGTCACGATCCTTCTCGATAATTCCGGTTCGATGCGCGGGCGCCCGATTTCGATTGCGGCGATTTGTGCGGATGTTCTGGCGCGCACCTTGGAACGGTGTCAGGTGAAATGTGAAATCCTCGGTTTCACAACGCGCGCATGGAAGGGCGGGCAAGCGCGCGAAGAATGGTTGCAAAAGGGCAGGCCAGAAACGCCCGGGCGCCTGAATGATTTGCGCCATATTATTTATAAGGCAGCCGACGCGCCCTGGCGGCGCACACGGCCCAATCTGGGTCTGATGATGAAAGAGGGGCTGTTGAAAGAAAATATCGACGGCGAGGCGTTGGAATGGGCACATCGGCGGATGTGTGCACGCCCCGAGGCACGGCGGATCTTGATGGTGATTTCTGACGGCGCGCCGGTGGATGACAGCACGTTATCCGTGAACTCTGCCAACTATTTGGAAAAACATCTGCGCGATGTGATTGCAATGATCGAAAAACGCCGTGCGGTTGAGTTAACGGCGATTGGGATCGGCCATGACGTCACGCGGTATTACGAACGCGCGGTGACGATCACAGATGCAGAACAATTGGCTGGTGCGATTACTGAACAGCTTGCCGCTCTATTCGACAGTGATCCAAAGGCGCGCCGGATGAAACGGGCGGGGTGATGTTTCAAAGCTTTGAAGCAAAGACCAAACCAGAAACGGCGGCGGATCGGATCGCGGCCATCCGGGCAGAGATGGCGAAAGAAAAGCTGGACGCTTTCCTGATCCCGCGCGGAGATGCGCATCAGGGTGAATATGTCGCCGCGCGTGACGAGCGTCTTTTGTGGGCAACAAGCTTCACAGGCTCGGCCGGATTTGCCGCTGTGATCTGCGAAACGGTCGGACTATTCGTCGATGGGCGCTATACATTGCAAGCGCAATCAGAGACAGACAACACGCTTTTCACGTATCTGAATATTCCCGATGATGCGCTGGGCGCATGGCTGCAAGATCAGCTATTTGAGGGTGCTGTGATCGGCTACGACCCATGGCTTTATACGCAGTCCCAAATCCAGAAACTTCAAAAGCAGGCGCCCGCGCTGAAGCAGCTAGCAGTTGATAATTTGGTGGATCGCGTTTGGGCGGATCAACCCGGTCCGCCGCTCGATAAAATGCAACCCTATCCAGTGGACCTTGCGGGGCAAGCGAGTGACGAGAAGCGCAAATTGCTTGCCGCAAGCTTGGTTACGAATGATCAAAGCGCGGTGGTGATTACACAGCCAGACAGTATCGCGTGGCTGACCAATACACGCGGCGTCGATTTGGGCCAAACCCCTGTGGCGCTTGCCTTTGCGGTGCTGCATGCCGATGCAAGTCTTGATCTGTACTTGCCTCCCGCAAAAACTGATCAGGCCTTGTTGGATCATCTTGGCCTCCAGATTCGCGTGCACGACCCTTCAAAATTCGAAGATGGGGTGCGTGGCTTGACGGGTAACGTGCTGATGGACAAAGCGCGCGCGCCGTCGATTCTGGCCGATTGGTTGGGTGAGAAGGCTGTCTTTGGTGACGATCCCTGTCTGGCACCGAAAGCGCAAAAAAATGATGCAGAGATTGCAGGAGCGAAAGCGGCACATCTTCGTGATGGTTTGGCGGTGACGCGGTTCTTGCATCATGTCGCGACGTTGAAGGAACTGCCGAGCGAGATTGATTTGGTCAAAAAGCTAGAGGCGTGTCGATGCGAGACTGGTGCATTGAAAAATATCTCGTTTGATACAATCTGTGGCTCCGGTCCAAACGGGGCAATTGTGCATTATCGTGTGACCGAAGAAACAAACAGGCAGCTTGAATGGGGCGATGTTCTGTTGGTAGATAGCGGTGGGCAATATCTGGATGGCACCACCGATATCACACGCACAATAGCGATTGGCGATGTGCCGTTAGAGGCGCGAGAGGCTTTTACCTTGGTGCTAAAGGGAATGATCGCAATCTCGATGGCGCGGTTTCCCAAAGGTCTTGCTGGGCGTGATATCGATGCGCTTGCGCGTGCGCCACTTTGGGCACATGGGATGGATTATGATCACGGCACCGGGCATGGTGTTGGTGCCTATCTGGGTGTGCATGAGGGGCCGCAAAATCTGTCGCGCCGATCACATGTGCCGTTGAAGCTGGGCATGATCTTGTCGAATGAGCCGGGCTATTACCGTGAAGGGGCGTTTGGTATTCGTATCGAAAACCTGATTTATGTTGTTGATGCGCCAAAGGGCGCGGACAATCGCGATATGTACGCCTTTGAGACGTTAACGCTTGCCCCGATTGATCGCGCCATGATTGTGCGCGGACTGTTGAGTGCCGCTGAACGCGCTTGGCTTGACGCCTATCACGCGCGGGTTTTTGAATCTTTGTCACCCGACTTGCCATCTGATGTGCAGGCTTGGTTGGCGGATGCCACGGCCCCGCTCTAACACAACGGCCTTTCCTGTCGCGTAGCTAGACGGATTTAAGCAACGAAAGTTCGGACCTATAACCAACAAACAATCAGGGCTTGGTTAATCGATGAGGGCACGGCATATCTGTATCACCACCGCCCAGATGCCCCGCCACCAGACGAGGAGCCGCCGCCGAAACTTCCACCGCTACGGCCACTGCTGAAATGTCGTGTGCGACTGCGCATTGGGATGCGCCGTATTTCTTCGCTTTGATAGCCGCAGTTCGAACACACGGTTATCACACGCTCTTCCCCGGATTCGCTTGTGCTGGCCGGTTTCAGAACCTCTCGGCTGCGCGAAATTTGGCGTAGATTACAATTTGGGCATTTCTGAAAATTCGCAAATATCGTGCGAACGCGTTCTTCAAAAAACGCAAAGGCTGCAATTCCAATGAAGACAAACAATGTAATACGATCCCGTATCCAATCCCATAAAGTCGGACCAGTGAAGGTTTCATCAGAAAATGTTTCACCGCCATTTTTGATTTGTTCCAAATTATAAGACGGCCGCAGACGTTTGATGATTTCGGACACACCACTTTCGATGCCGTTGGCATATTCATTGCCGCGGAAATAGGGGATGAAATGATGATCAATCACTAACCCCATCCGGTCATCATAAATCGGGCCATAGGCATCCCCCAACTCGATCCGCATCGCACGATCAGACCGTGCAACAAGCACCATGACCCCATCATTGCGCGTCGCATTTCCGACGCCCCAAAAGTTGAATAGCGCGGTTGCAAAATCTTCAATCGATTTGAAACTGCCATAATCATGCCGACTTTCGATTGTCACCACGGTCATTTCCAAATCTAAATCTTGACGGATTTTCACCAGCTGGTTTGTGATCCGCGCCTCAGTCTCGGGATCCAGAAGATTTGCGAAATCGGAGACAAAGCTATTGATCGGCTCGGGCAAATCCTGCGCTTTTAATGGCAGGGCAAAGGCAAAGAGCGTTGCGACAATTACAAGTAGTCGTGTCATATCAAGCTTTTAAATCCTCTAGCACGTCGAAGACGGACATAACATCTTCGCGCGCGCAGTCAAAGGTGCCACAGGCAAATCGGATGACATAATGCCCGTCGATGGATGTTTGTGTCAGATAGATGCGCCCATCCTCATTGATCCGTGCCAGAAGCTGTTGGGTGGCGTCATTTGCATCTTGACCCTTTGGGCAATATTGAAATGTGAACAGGGACCACCGCGATTTTGTGACGACTTTAAAATCGGGCAGCGCGTCAATTTTCGCCTCCAACTCCTGTGCCCAAGCGACATGGTTGCGGATCATTTCGCGCAGCCCATCCAGGCCATGAGCGCGGATCAAAAACCAAATTTTCAACGCCCGAAAACGCCGTCCCAAAGGCACTGTCCATTCTGAGAAATTGACGATCTTATCTTCGTTCTCGCTCAGCAAATATGTAGGCTTGATCCCAAGCGTTCGAATTTGTGCGGTCGGGTCCTTTAGAAATTGAATCGAACAATCAAAGTTCGCACCCAGCCATTTATGCGGGTTAAACACGATTGAATCGCAGTCCTCTACACCTTCCCAGATCGCACGAAACTCTGGGCAGATCATCGCGCTGCCGGCCCATGCCGCGTCCAGATGGGTATACAGGCCATACTCACGCGCAATCTCTAGCAAGGGTGGTAAGGCGTCAGAGGCCCCAATAGATGTGCCGCCGGTGCACAAGACCAATCCCGCCGGTTTGAACCCATTGGCAATGTCGGCCTCAATCGCCGCCTTTAGGAGATCGGCGCGCATGCCATAGGTGTCATCGGTTTCGATTTTTACCAGATTGTCCTGTCCGATGCCCGCGATCCAGCACGCTTTGTCAATCGAGCTGTGCACTTGTGCAGAACAATAAATGCGCGCAGGTGCCGCACCTGCGTAACCGATTTTATTGCCCTCAAAATTCTGGCTGCGTTCGCGCATGGTTAAAATTGCAGATAACGTAGCAGACGACGCGCTGTCTTGGATCACGCCCACATAACCCGCGGGCAAACCGACTGCATCACGCATCCAATCGACCATGACTTGTTCCAGCTCTGTCGCGGCGGGGCTGGTTTGCCAAAGCATGCAATTGGCGGCAACGGCATTGGTGATCTGTTCTGCAATCATACTTACGGGCGCGGCGTTCGCGGTGAAATAGGCAAAGAAACGCGGATGTTGCCAATGGGTGATGCCACCCGGAATGATCGCGGCGAAATCATCCAGGATCTTTTCCATGGGCTCTGCCGCATCGGGGGGTGACTTGGGCAGCCGCGCGGCTATTTCACCGGGTTTCGTCTGCGCGCGCACCGGTTGATCGGCAAGCGTGTCAAAATACTGCTCGATCCAGTCATTCGCTTTGTCGGACCATTTGCGAAAATCAGCCTTGTCCATGCGTTTATCCTTTTCACCTGTTGCATCTTTCTAACATGGGCGCTTCAAGGGCAATAGAGTTCTTGCCCCGTCAGGCTATTGGCGCTAGGGAAGGGTCCATGGAACGGATAAGCATCATCATCTGTATTATTTGTGCCGGCTGAGATATCACGCGGGCTGTTCCTTCATATCCAAAATTTGACCAATAGCCCGCCTGCAAAGGAAACCCTTGCCTATGGCGATACGACTACGAAACTCACTGACCCGTAAGGTCGAAGATTTTACACCGCTCGATGACAAGAATGTGCGGATGTATGTCTGTGGCCCAACGGTCTATGACCGTGCGCATCTGGGCAATGCCCGCCCTGCGGTGGTATTTGATCTGCTCTATCGCTTGTTGCGCCATGAATATGGCGCGGATCATGTGACCTATGCGCGGAACTTCACGGATGTGGATGACAAGATTAACGCCCGCGCCGCCGAAACAGGGCGCGATATTCGTGATATCACGGACGAAACGATTGGCTGGTTCCATGAGGATATGGATGCGCTGGGCGCACTACGCCCAAACCATGAACCGCGTGCAACGGAATATATTGGCCAAATGGTCGATATGATTTCGGAGCTGGTCGAGAAGGATTTGGCCTATGCCGCCGAGGGCCATGTTCTGTTTCGCGTGAAAGCGTACGACGCTTACGGTGCTTTGTCTGGTCGTTCGGTTGATGACATGATCGCGGGCGCACGGGTGGAAGTTACGCCCTATAAAGAAGACCCGATGGATTTCGTTTTGTGGAAACCGTCCAGCGGGATCGAACCGGGCTGGGACAGCCCATGGGGCTATGGCCGCCCCGGTTGGCATATCGAATGTTCCGCCATGGCGCGTGATTTATTGGGTGAGAAGTTTGACATCCATGGCGGCGGTTTGGATTTGCAATTCCCGCATCATGAGAACGAGATTGCACAGTCAAAAGCCTGCTGCGGTGATGACAGTTTCGCGCAAGTTTGGATGCATAACGAGATGTTGCAGGTCGAGGGCAAGAAAATGTCCAAAAGCTTGGGGAATTTCTTCACCGTGCGGGAGTTGTTGGATCAGGGTTGGCCGGGCGAGGTTGTGCGCTTTGTGATGCTTTCGACGCACTATTCGAAACCAATGGATTGGACGGAGAAGAAGGCGCGGGAGGCACGTGCACATTTCAACCGATGGCGAGCAACGCTTTCTTCTTTTGCAAACTCATCAAGCATTGATGAGATGGTACTGGAAGCGCTAAACGAAGATCTCAATACACCAAAGGCAATTGCGCGAATCCATCAACTTTGGAAATCAGGAAATACTGAAGATTTGAATGCAATGGCTGGCTCGTTGCGATTTTTAGGGATTGATCCTTCATTCGCTGGAATGAACCCTGACAATGAAGAGCCGAATGTCGGCTATGGATTGACTTCAAATGATCGTCTTACGGTGAATGATATCTCGGAAGTTTGGCAAAATTTGCGAAGTCAAAAATCTTTTGAACAGGCCGATCGAATTAGAAATAGATGTTTGAAATTAGGTTTAGATTTGTCTTTGTGGAGTCAAAGTACCGACCCAGAAGCAGGGATTGATGCACAAAAATTCGATAGTAGGGGTTTAAAAGCCTTTTTTAAGGAATTGTCGGAATGAAAAAATTCGTGACTGAATATGAAAGTTGCGCCCGCACCGCGCGGGAAGGAAGCGAAGCGCCCGCCCCGTGGGGGGGCGGTGCGGGCGCTCCGAAATGCTTTGCATTTCGGAAGGGGGCATAGATGGCAAAAGAGAGGCTCTATCTTTTCGACACGACTCTGCGCGATGGTCAGCAAACACAAGGCGTCGATTTCTCCGTCGCTGATAAGACCCGCATAGCGGAGGCGCTCGATGCGCTTGGCATCGATTATATCGAAGGCGGCTGGCCGGGGGCGAACCCGACCGATAGTGATTTTTTTGAAACCAAACCCAAACTCAAGGCCACATTCACCGCGTTTGGCATGACCAAGCGCGCAGGGCGATCTGCCGCAAATGATGATGTTTTGGCGGCTGTGTTGAACGCGGGCACGTCTGCGGTCTGTCTTGTCGGCAAAACCCATGATTACCATGTCACCAAGGCGCTGGGTATCACGCTGGATGAAAACCTCGAGAATATCTCTGAGAGTATTAAACATATCATTGCTCAGGGCCGCGAGGCTTTGTTTGATTGCGAGCATTTCTTTGACGGATTTAAAGCCAACCCGGACTATGCGCTTCAAACCGCAAAAGCGGCCTATGACGCCGGCGCGCGGTGGGTGGTATTGTGCGATACAAATGGTGGCAGCTTGCCGCATGAAGTGCATCAGGCAACGAAAGCGCTGATAGATGCGGGCGTGCCGGGCACGCATATCGGCATTCACACCCATAATGACACTGAACATGCGGTTGCAAACTCGCTTGCCGCCGTTGATGCAGGTGCACGCCAAATCCAAGGTACGCTGAATGGTCTTGGCGAACGCTGTGGTAATGCAAACCTGACCACGCTGATCCCAACTTTGCTGTTAAAACAACCCTATAAAGACCTTTACGAAACAGGCGTTGGCGATGATGCGCTTGAAACCCTGACCACAACCAGCCGGATGTTGGACGAAATTCTGAACCGCGTCCCGCATAAATGGGCCGCTTACGTGGGTGCCTCTGCCTTCGCGCATAAGGCTGGTTTACATGCCAGCGCGATTGTCAAAGACCCGTCGACTTACGAGCATATCGACCCGGCAATGGTTGGCAACGAACGGGTTATCCCGATGTCTAATCAGGCTGGGCAGTCAAATTTGCGCAAACGATTGGCCGAGGCGGGGTTGGAGGTCGAAAAGGGTGACCCCAAGCTGACCCAAATATTAGATCAGGTGAAGGCAAACGAGGATCAGGGCTATGCCTATGACAGTGCGCAAGCCAGTTTTGAGCTGGTAGCACGAAAAATCCTTGGCCAATTTCCGAAATTTTTTGAAATCAACCGGTACCGTGTGACGGTGGAGCGCGGCGAGACTGGTACGCATTCTGAAGCTGTTGTCGTCACTCAAATCGGGGATCAACGAATGATTTCCGCATCAGAGAGCATGGATGAGACGTCCTCTGACCGCGGTCCGGTCAATGCGCTGTCCAAAGCGCTGGCCAAAGACCTTGGGCCCTATCAGCACCATATCGAAGATATGCATTTGGTGGATTACAAGGTGCGTATTACCGATGGTGGGACCGAGGCGGTGACACGGGTGATCATCGACAGCGAAGACGGACAGGGGCGGCGCTGGTCCACCGTTGGCGTCAGCCCCAATATTGTTGACGCCAGTTTTGAAGCGTTGATTGACGCGATCACATGGAAGCTGATCCGCGATGGTGCGGCCGCCCAAGGGTAATGTCGAAGACAATTCAAAACCTGGCAGAGACCCTGCGCACCCATGACGCGGACCGTTTCTTTGCGGTGATGTCGGCACCTGCGCGCCACCGCGCCACATTATTCACTGTCTATGCATTTAATTTGGAAATCGCGCGTATACCTTATCTGACGGTGGAACCGCTGATCGCCGAAATGCGTCTGCAATTTTGGCGCGATGTTGTGGAAGAGGCGTATCAAGGAAAAATACGGGCGCACGAGGTCGCGGACCCGTTTGGACAGTTATTGCAGGGCAGTTCCATCGCGAAGGAAGATTGCATGCGCCTGATTGATGCGCGGCGATGGGATATTCATGAAAAGAGATTTTCTGATCCAGAGGCGTTTGAAAACTATATTGAAAATACCGCAGGCGCTTTGGCCCGGATCGCCGCCGCTGCAATCGGTGCGGATGATCTGCAACGCAGCCGCGCTTGCGTGTCTGCGATAGGCGGGGGTGTGGCGCGCTGGCTGACCTCTTATAATGATCTGAAGGTGCATCGCATTGAACCGCTGCCGGGCGAAAGCGATCAGAGTATTCGCACGGTGGCAAAAATGGGATTGCGGCATATTCAAACGGTTGGGCGGGTAAAGAAACCAGCGTGCTATGCGCTGCGGGCGGATTGGATGGCTACCCAGATTCTAAAATCTGCGATCCGTAACCCAAAACGGGTCTTTGAGGGACGTTTGGAAACGTCTGACGCCGTTAAAAAACTGCGCCTTTTAATCGCGCGCTAGGCGGGGTTTCGGGTCATTTTGCCAAGCCAAAGAAGCGCAAGCCCTGCCATGATCAAAAACGGCACCATCGCGATATTCACGTAGCTCCACCCCTGAATGGCCGAACTGCCAGAGCAGTTCATTAACATCCCAGAAGAAAGCGAGGCGATCGTCACAAATCCAAAGACAGCGAAGTCGTTGAACCCCTGAACCAGCCCCGTCTCTTCGGGCCTGTGCGATTGCGTAAGCAGCGTTGTTGCGCCGATAAAGCCAAAATTCCATCCCACGCCCAACAAGAACAGGCCAAGGAAGAAATTGGTCAGCGATATTTGAACGATGCTTGCCACCCCCGACAGGGCCAATATGACAAGGCCAATCGACAGGATCGTCACAACGCCATAGCGATTGATCAGATGGCCGGTAAAGAAACTCGGTAAAAACATCCCAATCACATGTAACATCACCACATCCGCGGCGTTAGATTGCGTGAACCCGCAACCAACGACCGCAAGGGGTGTCGCGGTCATCACGAGGTTCATCAGACCATAAGAAACCATCGCACAAAGGATCGCGACGGTAATTTTTGGATCGCGCAATATTTCACCCAATTTGCGCCGGGGGCCGTCGATAGCGGCTTCTTTCAGCCGTGGCAGTTTCATAAATAAAAACAAAACCGCACCAATGACGTTTAAAGCCACCACCAACAGATAAACGCCCATGAAAGGCACGACATACGCATCGGTAGACAGTTTCGTCAGTTGCGGGCCCAAAATGGCAGAGATCAAGCCGCCCGCCATCACATAAGAAATCGCACGCGGTTTAAACGCATCGCTTGCCGTATCTGTCGCAGCAAAGCGCATGAAGCCCTGCGCTGACATATACATGCCGGTGAAGTATGAAGCGATCACAAGCAAAGGAAAACTCGCGATATAAAGCGCATAGGCTCCAAGCGCCCCGCCCAACGCCCCGCCGGCTGCGCCAATCACAAATCCCCAAACACGTCCCTTGGCCTGCATGAAGCGTGATAGCCAAGGCGCGGTTGTCATAGAGCTGAAAACAATCATCGAGATTGGCAGTGTCGCGAGACAGACATTGGACACAAGACTTTGCCCCGCCAACCCGCCCACGACAAAGATCATCGGCAATTGCGAGCCCAAGAAGGCTTGCGCGGCCACAAGGAAAATCAAATTGCGTTTGGCAAGTGTGTCATCCACGACCATTGTCATGGTCTCCTGTCGATAATATGGGCAAAACTTCCTGCGAATTGGCCGGATTGTAAACCCATATCTGGCAATCGGTTGCCATCTGCATCTTCTGCACTGAATAGCGGATCACCATGTGCCTCGATGGTGGCGGCAAAATGGAACTCATGCCCTGCAAATAATCCCTCTAGAAAACTAGTTTTCTGGAGTAGATTTCGATAGCCAAGATGCAGCTTTGGATGTTCAAAACTGGTCACCAAATCAAGCAATCCGGCCATTTTGTGTGCATGGCCTTTTTTATCGATCAACGTTTTTCCCATCACCATATAACCACCGCATTCGCCGTAGACTTTGCTCGCGGATTTTAGGCTGGACAAGAAATTTTCATTGCTTGCCAACTTCCCGGCATGCAGTTCCGGATAACCGCCTGGCAGAAACACCAAATCCGCTTCGGGTGCGGCTTGGTCAGCAAGCGGTGAAAAGAAAGAAAGTTCCGCGCCCTGCGCGCGCCAATCTGCAAGCATATGGGGATAGGTAAATGCAAAGGCTTCATCGCGCGCGATGGCGAGATGTTGTGCAGGTGGTATGAGGCGTGCTGAAGACTTGGATGGGGACAGAGGTGCGCTTATGCTGTGAAGCTTTTCTAGATCGACATGTTCAGAAATCAAATCTGCCGCGTCAGAAATAAAAAGCTCCAAATCCTGATGCTCGCCTGCTTGAACAAGACCCAGATGGCGTGAAGGCAATTCCAGCCTTGCATCGCGCGGGATCGCGCCCAGTATCGGCAAACCCGTCGGGCGCAATGCAGCGCGCAAAATCTGTTCATGGCGCGCGCTGCCAATTTTGTTCAGAATCAGCCCCGCGATTTGAATATCGCTTCGATGTGCCACGAATCCTTTAACCAAGGCCGCGATCGACTGTGATTGTTTGGCCGCGTCTAAAACCAAGATGATGGGCGCATTTAATATCTGTGCAAGCTCTGCCGCCGATCCCCTGCCAGAAACACCAGCGCCGTCAAACAGCCCCATCGCCGCCTCAATCAACAAATGCGGCGCGCCTTGGGCCAAACCCCTAATCCGCTCGGGCTGCATTGCCCAAGAATCCAAATTAACGCAGTCGGATCCGGAAGCTGCCTCATGGAACCGAGGGTCAATATAATCGGGTCCCGATTTGGCCGACGTATATTGAAAGCCAGCATTCTTTAGCGCGCGTAATAAAGCCAACGTGATCGTCGTTTTGCCAGCGCCGGAATTTGGCGCTGCGATCATCAGTCCTTTGGTCATTCTAAACCCAAAGGATCAAGATTGCGTGCTGGATGCCCCGCCATCATCGATTGCCAGTCCAACGCTTGGCGCAATAGGACGGCCCGGCCAATACAGATGATACTTGGCGGTTTGATCTCTTTGACCTCTGGATCATTGAGAATACCCGACAATGTGGTTTCGTAGACGATCTCATCTTCCGTCGTTGCACTGGATACAAGCGCCACAGGCTCATCTTTGGGACGCCCTGCATCCAAAAGCTCTTGCGCTATGCGCTCTAAGTGTTTGATCGCCATGTATAAAACAATCACATGCGATCCATCAGAAACTGCTTTCCAATTGATAGACGTCGGCGTCTCGCCGCTTTGATCATGACCGGTCATAAAGGTCACGGTTTGGTTCACATCGCGATGTGTGACCGGAATACCCGCATAGGCAAGCCCACCGATGCCCGCAGAAATGCCGGGGATAATGCGAATGGGAATGCCTGCCTTCACAAGTGTTTGCGCTTCTTCGCCGCCGCGCCCAAAAACAAATGGATCGCCACCTTTCAAGCGCAAAACGCGTTTGCCCTCTTTCGCAAGCAAGATCAGCTTCTCAGAAATATCTTTTTGAAGCGGTGACGGTTTCCCGCCGCGCTTGCCCGCATAAAGAAGCTCTGCCTTAGGGCCAACCCAATACAATATTTCGTCGCCCACAAGCGCGTCATACACAACGACATCGGCCTGACGCAACGCATTCAACCCATGCAGCGTCAACAATCCCGGATCACCCGGGCCTGCACCGCATAGCCAAACCCAACCCGGTTCAAGGGTCGGCCAGCCAGATTTTAAGGTCGGAATCGTTTCTGTCATCAGGCTCACTCTCTCGCAGGTTTTAAGGATCAGTTCCAGCGCAACAACGACATTTTACAAACGGGATTTGCGCCGTTTCGAAACCTTCTTATAAGGGGCTATGGCAAGAAAACCAGAAGGCGAGCTTCGCCGGGGATGGACCACCGGCGCCTGCGCAACAGCGGCAGTTAAAGCCGCATTGGACGCGCTGTGGGGAGGGGGCTTTCCTGATGAGGTAACAATTACCTTGCCAAAAGGAGAGACGCCAGTGTTCCCGTTGGCTTTAACGGAAAGCGGCTCGGACTGGGTCCGCGTTGGCATTACCAAAGATGCAGGCGATGATCCCGATGTCACCCATGGGGCGCTGATTGTTGTAAAAGTGAAAGAAGAGGGGCAGGGTATCACCTATCTTGCAGGCGATGGTGTTGGGATTGTGACGAAACCCGGACTCCCGCTGGCCGTGGGGGAACCTGCGATTAACCCAAAGCCACGGGAAATGATCGAAGCTGAAATTCAGGCCCAAGCAAGGCGATTTGCGCGTGAACCAAATGTGAGCGTTGAAATCTCGATCCCGGGGGGTGCGGAGATTGCCAAGAAAACTTGGAACGGACGCCTAGGGATCAAGGGGGGATTATCCATTCTTGGAACAACAGGTGTCGTGCGCCCGTTTTCCTGTGCAGCATGGATTGCCTCGATCCACCGCGGGATTGATGTGGCGCGTGCAGACGGCTTGTCCCATGTCGCAGGCTGTACAGGTGCGACAAGTGAGGCGACCGTGCAAAAACTCTTTTCACTGCCCGATCACGCCATGTTGGATATGGGGGATTTCGCTGGCGGTCTGTTGAAATATCTGGCGAGGCATCCAATTGACCGTATCACGATTGGTGGTGGAATTGGGAAAATGACGAAGCTTGCCCAAGGCGCAATCGATCTGCACTCCGGACGATCACAGGTTGATTTTGGTTTGCTGGCAGATTGGGCCGATGCGCTGGACTGCCCATCCGTTGCAGACGCAAATACTGCATTGGAGGCTTTTGAAATTGCGGGCCCAAAGTTGGCACAAGATATCGCGCAAAGGGCGCAAAAGGCGGCGCGCAAAATTGCGGGGGATAAGATCGCAGTCGATACAATTGTCATTGATCGCGCGGGCCAGATTATCGGGCGTGCAAAATGACGGGATTGGTTCTGGCAGGTACGGCAGAAAGTCGCGCTGTGTGTGATCTGCTCGCCCAGCATGATATCGATGCGATTGCGTCGCTGGCAGGTGCAACGCGACAGCCGGAAGCCTTGTCGATCAAGACACGAACGGGTGGGTTTGGCGGGCAACAGGGTTTAGAAGAATATATAAAAAACAATCAGATAGACTGGGTTGTTGATACAACGCACCCCTTCGCAAATCAAATCAGTCAAAATGCCTATCATGCGGCGCGGGCGTGCGAATGTCCCTACGTGATGCTTCAGCGGCCAGCTTGGACCGCAGGCGAGGGTGACAATTGGGTTCACGTTCAAGGCGTGGATCAAGCGATTGAATTGATTGATGCTAGCCAAACTGTCTTTCTGGGGACCGGACGAAATACGGTGGACGCATTTCGAAACCTTGATGCGGGAAAGATCTATTGCCGCGTGATCGATCCGCCCAAGTCGAACTATCCCGCATCGAATGGAACATATCTTGTCGGGCGCCCGCCATTCGAGGCGTCCGAAGAAATCGCGTTGTTTAAAGAACTCGGCATTGATGTCGTCATCGTCAAAAATGCGGGTGGCGATGGTGGTAAGGCGAAACTAGAGGCCGCGCGGAAACTTGGGTTAAAGGTCATATTGATCGCGCGGGCTGAACATAACATTTCGCCGATTGTCGAAACTGTCGATGCCGCGTTTGACTGGGTAAAGGGCCACATATGATGGAAGAACGCCTTATTCACGGTCCAGATTGCGTGGCGGAAGGTGTGGCGTATTTGTGCAATATCGAACCGCGATTCGAAACGGCTTTCGCGGAAACGGGTCCGCTACCCTTGCGCCTGCGCAAAGATGGATTTTCAGCCTTGTTGGATGCAATCGTATCCCAACAAATCTCGGTCGCCGCGGCTGACAGTATTTGGGAAAAGCTTAAGAAAGCGAAATTTACTTCTGCGAAAGCAATGCGCGTTGCACCCGAAGAAGACTTGCGCGCCTGCGGATTGTCGCGGCCAAAAATACGATATGCGAAGGCACTTGCCGATGCGAGCATTAATTATCGCCGCCTTCACAATACGTCGATGGAAAATGTAGTGAATACGCTGACCGAAGTTACCGGCATCGGAAAATGGACGGCAGAAATCTATGCAATGTTCTCGCTTGCGCGCGCAGATGGATTTGCAGCGGGTGATTTGGCGTTGCAGGAATCTGCGCGGATTTTATTTGATCTCAAGGATCGTCCTAGTGAAAAGCAGCTGGAGGAAATGGCGGAGGCCTGGCGCCCTTGGCGATCCGTTGCAGCCCGTCAACTTTGGGCCTATTACCGCATCGCAAAACAAAGAGAGGGCATCCGGACATGACACTTGACTATAAGACCCGTCAGGCCAAATCGGGACAAGCGACATCACTTGTCATATTTCTGCATGGTTATGGTGCGGATGGGAATGATCTGCTTGGATTGGCAGATCCTTTGTCCCAGCATCTGCCCGATACCATGTTCGCAGCGCCGGATGCACCGGAGACATGTCGCATGAATCCCATGGGATTTCAGTGGTTCCCGATCCCTTGGATCGATGGCAGTACACCCGTAGAGTCAGGCATGTCTTTGGAAAAATCCCGCGATGTATTGGCTGGGTTTTTAGATCAGATTGCGACAGAAACCGGGATCGCAGCGGAAAGAACCATATTGGTGGGATTTTCCCAAGGCACGATGATGAGCCTTGACGTTGGCCCGATGCGTGAAAAGAGTTTTGCAGGTATAATCGGCTTCTCGGGCCGTTTGCTAGAGGCGGAGTGTTTGGATAACGCCACCTCAAAACCACCCATTCAACTGATCCATGGCGATCAGGATGACATGGTCCCATTTTCATCCATGGCGGAGGCGGAGACAGCGCTGTCAGCCGCTGGTTTTGCTGTTAAAACACACACGTCCCCAGGAACAGGACATGGGATTGCGCCGGATGGATTGGGCCTTGCCCTACAGCGCATCACCGAATGGTTGGTCGACTAACCGATTAGACAAATCGATTGACGTAATTTTCCAACACTTCCTGCTGACCAGAGCGAGGTTCTGGGTTGATACCATCCGCCAATACGCGTGCTGCAATACTGTCAAGATCACTGTCCAGCATAGCTTTCGCCTTCGGGGTGTCCCACCCGGCATAGCGGCTTTGCAATGCCTCTTCCAAACCGCCATCCTCAATCATCGCGGCAGCGGCGATTAGGCCGCGCGCGCAGATATCCATCGCACCCACATGCGCCGCAATCAGGTCCCGCGCATCCAAGGATTGACGTCTTAACTTTGCATCGAAATTTGTACCGCCGGTTGTAAAACCACCCGATTTCAAGATGTGGTAATAGGTCAAAGCAACCTCTGGCACGTTATTTGGAAACTGATCTGTATCCCAGCCAGATTGATAATCATTGCGATTCATATCGATCGAGCCAAGCATTCCTTCGGCGGCTGCTACGGCAATTTCATGTTCGAAACTGTGGCCCGCTAAAATCGCATGCCCTTGTTCTAGGTTAAGCTTCACCTCATTTTCCAAACCATATTTTCGCAAAAATCCGATACAGGTTGCGGCGTCAAAATCATATTGATGCTTGGACGGTTCTTGCGGTTTTGGTTCGACAAGGATCGTGCCCTTGAACCCGATCTTATGTTTGTACTCAACAACCATGTTTAGGAAGCGCCCCATATGGTCCAGCTCGCGCCTCAAATCCGTATTCAGAAGTGTCTCATAGCCTTCGCGCCCGCCCCAAAGCACGTAATTTGCGCCACCTAATTTATGTGTCGCATCCATACAGGATTTGACAGTGGCAGCTGCCAAGGCAAACACCTCTGGATCGGGGTTGGTCGACGCGCCAGACATCCAACGCCGATGCGAAAACATATTTGCAGTGCCCCATAACAGTTTGGTTTTGCTGCTTTTCATCTTCTCGGCGATATAGTCGACAATCTCGTTTAACGTCGCCAAATTGTCCGCAAAATTTCCTTGTTCGGGGCGGATATCTGCATCATGCCAACAGAAGAATGGCATGTCTAAAATCTCAAACATCTCAAACGCCGCATCTGCTTTTAGGCGCGCATTTTCCATATTGTCTTGCGGATGCCATGGACGAAGGAAAGTTTGACCGCCGAAAGGATCGCCGCCTTCCCACGCAAAACTGTGCCAATAGGCACAAGCAAAGCGCAGGTGATCTTCAAGCGATTTTCCAAGAACCTGCTTTTTTGCGTCGTAATGCCGAAAGGCAAGCGGATTTGTGCTGTCCGGTCCTTCATAGGTGACGTTTTCAATGCCAGCAAAAAATTCGGTCATGGAAGCTCCTTCATGATTGCATAGGTTTTGCGGTAGGCGTGATGCGCTTGGGCATACGCCTCAACCAGATCTTTTTGGGGCGTGATAACACGCGCTGTTTCGGGCTTTGTTAAAACGGTTTCCGGATCCGCGCCCGTGGCCCCGATCATTGCAAGGCGCGCAGCGCCGATTGCCGCGCCGAATTCCCCGTCCTTTGGAAGATGGAGCGGCATATCCAATATTGTAGCGAGCATTTGAACCCAAATCTCTGATCGTGCACCGCCCCCGATGGCGAATATTTGATCAAATTCTGCGCCGGTTTGTTGCAATGAAAATTTACAATCTGCCAAAGCAAACGCCACACCCTCCATCACCGCCTGCACCAGATCGGCCCGTGTATGGGCAATGTCCAAGTTTAAAAACGCCCCCCGTATTGCGCTGTCATTGTGCGGCGTGCGCTCGCCGCTAAGATAGGGCAGGAAACGCAGATCGGACGGACCAGAAAGAGCATCGCCGAGAAGAGCTGAAAGTTGATCGGGCCTCGCGTCCATGACGTTTGAGACCCAATTCAAACTATCGGTTGCTGCCAATATAACGCCCATCTGATACCAACGGCTGGGCAGTGCGTGGCAGAATGTATGAACCGCTGTGGCTGGGTCGGGGCAATAATCATCGCGTGCGACCATCAAGACACCACTTGTGCCCAAGGATACGAAACCGGTGCCCGCGCCAATGGCGCCAATTCCACTTGCGGCGGCTGCATTGTCACCGGCGCCGCCCACAACGCTTGGGTTGCCTTTGATGCCCCAGACCTTGGCCAATTCCGGTCGAAGTGTTCCACCGATTTCACAGCCTTCGACCAGACGTGGCATCTGGTCTACGCGCATTGCCCCATGGGATAACAGCGTGTCTGACCAGTCACGCGCACCAGTATCCAGCCAAGAGGTGCCCGCACTATCGGACATATCCGCAAATGCGTCGCCCGTAAGCCAGAAATTCATATAGGCGGCTGGCAAAAGAACCTTGGAAATGCGCTCAAATATTTTCGGTTCGTGTTTTTTGACCCAAAGCAGTTTTGGTGCTGTGAAACCTGGAAAGACAATATTGCCCGATATGGCCCGCATTTCGGGCAATGCGTCCAGTTTTGCAGCCTCTGCATGGCTGCGGGTGTCGTTCCACAAGATACATGGGCGCAAAACCTCGCCATCGTCGCCAACTAAAGTTGCGCCATGCATATGGCCTGAAACACCGATGGATTGTATCGCGGCCACGGCCTTTGGGTGAGAGGCTTGCAATTGCGCCATAACCGTGCTTGCGGCATCCGTCCATGCGCCCGCGTCCTGCTCTGACCAGCCGGGATGGGGATGCGATGTGTGATAATGTGCTTCGGCGGATGCAACGGGGTGTCCACCATCATCAATCAAAAGCGCGCGCAGACCAGATGTGCCAAGATCAAAGCCCAGATATGTCACGCGCACCTCCCAAATGCGTTTGAGAAAACATGCAAATGCGGGGCGCGAAGATCAAGCCCTAGGGTCCGCTAAACATCAAAGAAAACATAATCCCGGGGATAATCTGCAAAAGTCCAAGCGCGGCAATAACATAGACCCAAAGATTCGGCGCAAATCGCCGCCATAAGATAAAGACCATCACCGCGACAAGCGCGATCTCAATCGGCCCAACAATATGCCCGTAATGTCTGGGATCCCAATAGCTGACCGGACTTTCGAAAACCCAATCAGAAACCGGCCAGAAATGCGCGCGCCCATCGTCGTGATGCAGCAAAATGTCGAAGACCAAATGGGTCAACGCCCCAGCCGCAAGGATTTTAAGCCAATTACGGGCCAGCAAAAAACCAAGCAGCAATATCACGCCCCAAACAAGGAATGAATTGTCCACAGAGAAGACGGACTGCCATTCATCAGAGAAGTATTTTTCATCAAAGATGGTTTGGAAGCTGAACCCATTGATCAGACGTGCCCAAAAGACCATAAGATACAGGCTAAGATCAGGCGCCAGCCCACCGAGCAGTGCGACACCCAAAAGTTTCGGTGTGTCGCGCCGAACATAAAGGCAGGCCATGATCATATGTGCAGGTGTGTTCATAAGGAATGACTATAGTGGGCGATCAGGCAAAGGCAATTATGATCCAAGGGGCAGGGTCAAATGTGGGCAAGTCGCTTTTCGTTGCGGGCCTTGCACGGGCCTTGACCAAGCGGGGACTCAAAGTCGCACCATTTAAACCGCAAAATATGTCTAACAACGCTGCTGTAACCGCAGATGGCGGCGAGATTGGACGTGCGCAAGCGCTACAAGCGCGTGCATGCGGTTTGGCACCCATCACGGATATGAACCCCGTTTTGCTAAAGCCGGAGACCGAAAAAGGTGCGCAGGTCATTGTCCAAGGCAAGCGCCTGACAACAGTCGAAGCGAAAGATTATGGTGCTTTGAAATCTCAACTGCTTCACAAAGTTTTGGAAAGTTTCAACAGGCTGCGTGCGCAATATGATATCGTTTTGGTCGAAGGTGCAGGCAGCCCGGCAGAGGTTAATCTGCGCAAAGGCGATATCGCGAACATGGGGTTTGCCGAAGCGGCAGATATTCCGGTCGTTCTGTTGGGGGACATTGATCGGGGCGGGGTCATTGCGCAAATGGTTGGAACGCATCAAGTATTAAGCGCGCAGGATCGATCGCGCATCAAAGCCTTCGCGATCAATAAATTTCGCGGCGATACCACTCTTTTTAAGGACGGGATGTCGCGCATTGCAGCGGAAACAGGTTGGGCTGCACTCGGTATTTTACCATGGTTTCAGCATGCGCATCTGTTGCCGGCCGAAGATGCCTCTGACTTAAAAAGTCAGCCGTCCAAAGATGGCGCAAAAGTTGTGGTTCCAAAACTCAGCCGTATCGCGAATTTTGATGATTTGGACCCTTTGTCGAATGATCCGAATATCGATGTTATCTTGGTTGAGCCGGGCCAACCCTTGCCGCTGGACGCCGCGATGGTTTTGATCCCCGGCAGCAAATCGACAATCGGTGATTTAGCGTATTTTAAGGAACAGGGTTGGCATCATGACCTTCGCGCTTTGGTGCGTGCAGGCGTGCCTGTTTTGGGGATTTGCGGCGGATATCAGATGCTTGGAACAAAAATCCATGATCCAGAAGGTATCGAGGGACCCGCGGGCAGTGTGGATGGTCTTGGCTATTTGAATGTTGAAACTGTGATGACACCCAAGAAACGGTTGGCAGAAGTGGCGGGGACCCTGAAAGGTTTTGATTTGGCCCTACGCGGATATGAAATTCATATTGGTCAAACAGATGGACCTGATATCGAAAATGCATGGTTATCAATTGACGGTAAAGATCATGGTGCGGCATCACCAAATGGTCAGATCAAAGGATGTTACTTGCATGGTATGTTTGAAAGCGATGCATTTAGAAAATATTTCTTTGCGCAGATCGGCATTAAAACAGATCTGCAAAATTTCTCCGATACTGTCGAGACGACGCTAGATGCGCTGGCCGATCACATCAAAACGCATTGCGATATGGATCAGATTATCAAACTTGCGCGCTAAAGTTTAGGTATCAAGTGCTGTCTTGAGTTCGGCATGGATCAAGTTGCGGATTTTGCGCGTGATGACATAGCCAAATGCGCCTTCCAGCTCTTCCTTGACCAATTCGGCAACGCGCATCTCTAACCCTTCGGGCAGAAGCTCTTGGATACGGTTTTCAACTTGGGCATCGATAGATTTTGCAACCACGGCATCCAATTTATCCGTCGCCAGTTCTGACACCATCTTATCCAAAACTTCGGGCGCATAAGCATTCATTACCTGTTCAACATGCGACTTGCCGTAATTTGCAAATATATTTGCAATCCGAAACGGTGCGATTTCCTCGATCAGTTTCTGAATCAGCTCTGGTGCTGTTTCATTGATTTCAGCGGTGACAAGTTCGGACGCAACTTCGCGCACATTCGCCTGTGTCACAACCGGCTCCTCGACTTTATTCGCCGCTGAAAGTGTCAAAACCGTACCGACATCTGTGCCGATATCAGAGAATGCATTCTCGTCCTCATCACCGGATGCAGAGTCGTCGCCCCCGTCTGACAGGACCAAAACAGAATCCACTAAATCCGAAGCATTGTTGGCGCGTGCTGGAACGGCATAACCATTATTGGATGCCAAGCGCAGCGTCTCGTCTTCTGCTTGAACAGCGTTTTCGTCAGCAATGACACTCGCAAGTAATCTCGCCGTTGGCAAAAATTTACGACGTTTTTGCGGGTTTTCCATGGCAGCTCCCCCTAACTTTCGTACAGGTTAACAAAAAATTAAAGGGGTCAGCAAGTATTTCGCGGGATTCTATTTATTTTTTCCCATAACGTTGCTCGATCTTCGACAACAACTTTTGGCGACGCTTCCCAAGGGGAGAGTCCTTTTCAAGTGGGTTTTCGATCGCGGGTGGCGCAATTTCAGCGATATTCAGGCCTAAAACCGCAGGCGTAAGGCGTCCCATGGTGGCCAAAACCTGATAGGCGGCGACCAACTCGTTGCGTGACGCGTTCACAAAATCGGTGCGCGCTTGCAACAGGTCTTGTTCAGCATCCAATACATCTAATGTGGTTCTTGCACCCAGATTCGCCTCCTCCAGCGTGCCTTCATAGGCAATTTGGGACGCACGGATCTGTTCTTGACGCGCCCGCTTTTCCGCTGTCGCGGCCTGCCAACTAAAATATGCACCGCGCAAATCTGCGCGTGCCGCATTTTCTGCTTGGGTCAACTGGAACCGCGCGACATCTAGATTGTTGCCCGCCACGCGCTGTTGGCTTTTCAAACGGCCCCCTTGATAGATCGGAATAGTTGCAGAAATTGAGGCAGATGTTGAATTTCCATCAGTTCCGGCACCAGTATAGTCGCCTGTCACAGTGTTGGTTAGGTTAGATGAAATATTGGCGGTTACGCTGGGCATAATATTGCGTTTGGCAACCAAAAGGCTCAGCTTGGCCGATTCATAATTAAATCGTGCGGCAGCGACATTTGGGTTTTCCACCAATGCGACCTTTTCTGCCGCTTCTATGGAATTGGGCAATCTGGGCGGATTTCCGGGGTTACCAAGCCGATGTGGCGCGACACCAATGATATTTTGATAAATTGCAGATTGGGTCAAAACGTTTGCTCGGGCAGATTCTCGGCCAGAAATTGCACTTGCGAGGCGTGCCTCTGCAAGGCTGACATCGGTTCGCGTAACTTCACCCACTTCGAAACGATCATTGGCGGCTTGAACTTGCTGACGCAAAACACGCACATTATTATCGTTCAAATTCAGCGTGGATTGCGCCGAACGGACGTCGATAAAAGCGCTAATTGCGGAAACCAGAAGGTTTTGTTCTATACCCAAAAGGGTCATTCGGCCGGATAGCGCATTCAGTTTAGCAGCGTCTATGCGGCCACGGGTTTGGCCGCCATCGAACAAAAGCTGACTTATAGAAGTCGCAGCCGAACGCTGGCCAGATTGGCCCGTAGTTAGGCCGTTGTTTTCGCGTGCTGTGTAGCTGAGCGTCGAACCGACTTGCGGCAAAAATGCGGATTTTTCCTGCAAAATCGCTTCGTCCAAATTCTTGATATTTGTACGCGCCTCACCCAAAGTTGGGCTGGTCTCATATGCTTTTTCAAGCGCTTCTTTCAAACTTGTGGTATCTGCAAGGGCAAATCCGCTACTCAAAACAGCAAAAAAACAGCCGAGGATCAGCTTTCTCATACTCATTCTCCTATCATGCGCTGCCGAGAGGTGCGTCGCATGAAAAATTACGCGAAAGTGAATTCTCGCGTCTGTTCAAATCCATCTAGCACGGGCGCAGTTGCATCAAACTCATGCCGCCAAGTGATTTTCCCGTTTGACTTGATACCCGATGTGCAAAAACACACACCATCTTTCAGCCGTAAACCGATCACACGACCATCTTCTTTCAGCTGAGAGGCTAAGCTGTCGGGAAGCACTTCAAAAGCGCCTTGCAGCATAATGACATTATAGGGGCCGTGCTTTGGCGCACCTGTGGCTGGCAAAGCGCTGACGATGATGGCGTTGTCATGCCCGTGATCGACAAGCGTTGTCGCAGCATGATTTGCAAGTTCAGGATCATCCTCCACGCCAATCACAGCCTCTGCCATTCTGGACAGCACAGCCGTGGAATATCCCATACCGCAGGCAATATCCAAAACCAGCTCGTCATCGCGAATATTTGCAACATCTAACATTTTCGCAAAAACCCGCGGGTCCAGCAGGCTGCGTTGTTCGCTCAACGCAATATGCTCACCCACATAAGCAATTTGTTTTTTATCGTCTGGAACAAAAGCCTCGCGCGGGACATCCAACATCGCTGCGATAATCGGATATTTTGTCACATCAGAAGGGCGGACTTGGCAATCCACCATGGCTTCGCGGGCTTGGGTGTAATCAATCATAGGCAGACTTCTTGATTGGTAAATGTCTTTCTGTGTTCCTGCCACATGCGCCCGTCGGGAGCAATAGCAAGCATTGATTACTTTTAGTTTCTCGACATAGGCAAGACCGGATCATCTTCACGCAGATATTTTACCGCGCTGGGATGAATAAATTCGCAACATTTCTCTCCTTTTTTGCGTCTTTCGCGCAGCCAAAAAAGTTTCGCCATGCCGCGAAAACGACCCACAGATGGGCCATCGCCGTCTTTTGGATAGTCCTTCTGCCAATCTTTGGGCAATGCCAAGCCGCAATCTTCGACCTTATCCAACATCCAAGCCAAGGACACATTTGCCAAATTCCGCGCCGGTGGAAAGCGATAGACATGCCCGCCAATGTCTGAATGCACGCCGCGAAACCAAACCTGCTCAATCTCGCCTGAATATTCTGGATCCGTTTCCCATAATACAGGTCGATAAGCCTGTCGTGTCTCATGCATCGCCAAGGCTTGATAGGCGCGTTTGACGGGCGCACCGACGCATTCATTGTGAAAATTCGTGGCCATTGGCGCAAGGCGCGAGAGTACAGGATAGGGAAGACCAAGCGCTTTGACCGTATCCCAAACCCCGATCATATCTATCTGGCTTTCGACATGGCAATTATTGGCGCGAAATCCCTCGACCGTGCCGGGCATCGCCTTTCTTTCATACAGCCGAAAAGCTTGTTTCAGCACACGTTCGGTTGCGTATGTGCGTTTCACCAATCCGATTTCCGAGATCATGCCAGCAACAGAACGCACCGCATACGCCCCCCGCGAAAACCCAAACAAGAAGATACGATCCCCTTTTTGATAGCGCGTCGCGATTTCATTATAGGCCGCGCAGATCGATTTGTTGATGCCGACCCCGGCCGCGATTGTAACCCAATTCCACAAACCATGGCCCTGTACGCCGGGATCATAGTGAACGCGCAACGATTTTGCGTCGCCTGCCTGCGTTAACAATTTATACAAGATACCCGCATTGGTTTCTTCGCCAGCTTCCAAGCGGCTTTTGGTTCCATCTATAATGACAACATGATCCATGATGTGCATGCGCCCCTCAATTCAGGCTTACATTGCACAGATTGAACAAAAAATCTGCGCAAAATTTCTTGATTGCGCGTGAAGTTTTCGCTCTGATACGCGCAAAGGGAGCATCGCCATGGATCATGTCAAATTCACCCAGATGAAAGATGGGGACAAGGAAGATTACGACTTCCTGACCAAACATGAAATTGAACATACCAAGGGCACGGCGGATCGTTTGCTGAAGGCCTTGGTGGAGCTGGACGAGGGGCTGTCGGGCTATCAAATCTCGCGCCTTGGTCATTCGTTGCAATCGGCCACGCGGGCGTGGCGCGATGGGGCGGACATTGATTGGGTTGTCTCGGCTTTGCTGCATGACATCGGCGATATTTTTGCACCCTATAACCATGATGAATATGCCGCCACGATCTTACGCCCCTTTGTGCGCGAGCAGTGCCGTTGGGTGGTCGAACAGCATGGTGAGTTTCAGATGATTTATTATGGCGAACATGTGGGTACGGACCCAAACAAGCGCGACAAACACAAGGGCCACGCATTCTTTGAAGATTGTGTGGTATTTTGTGAGCGCTGGGATCAATCCAGCTTTGATCCAGACTATGAGACCTTAGACATCGAATTCTTCCGCCCAATGGTGGAACAAGTGTTTTCGCGTGAACCCTATGATGCAGTGATCATGAATGCTGCGCCGCAACCTTTGGTCAATCCAGCGATTGCTGCTGAACGAGAAATATAGATATTACAAGGCATTAGGCGCTTAAATTAATCTGCTTTATCTCGCCATACCCATTGAACCGCGTTGCAATGGCGGTGCTATAGGCCCCCATCGCTTCAAACAGAATATAATCGCCTTCTTTGACATTAACGGGCAGTGTGATGGGATCAGGCAGTACATCCAGACTGTCACAAGTCGGGCCAAAAATGATATACGGTTTTGTCTTTTTGGCAGGATTGGATGCGTGCAGCCGAATGCGTGTTGAGATGCCAATATCGCGCATTTCGGACAACCCACCATAAATCCCGTCATTCAAGAAAATCTGATTGCTACACACCGCTTTGACACGCGCCGCAAGACAGAACGCTTCTGCGACCATGGCGCGTCCGGGTTCACAAAGAAGCGCTGGTGGGTGATCGCCAAAACTGTTCACAACCTCCGCTTCGATCACCGCAAAGAACCCGCGCAGATCGACCGCATCATGCGTGCGCTGGCTTGGAAAGCCGCCACCAACATTCAATCGCGCAAGTGTCACACCTGCCTGTCGCGCCAGCGTTGCACATGCCTTGATATAGATGCGCCACGCTTGGGCATCGAGGCATTGCGTTCCTGGATGAAAGCACATCGAAATTTTATGGTTTGTTTGAGAAACGCGTTTTACTAAGGCAACCGTAGTCGCCTCATCCGCCCCAAATTTTGACCCAAAATCAATCTTGCCGCCTTTGGTCGGCAGTTTCAGACGCACGGCGATTTCTACAGGCGCGGTCAGACGCGCAAGAAGTTTCTCAAGTTCGCCGATGCGATCCACCGCGTAAGACGCCACCCCATGGCGCAAAGCCTCGGTAATTTCTGCCTGCGACCGAATTGGATTGTTGTAGTGCAAAACAGCCTGCGGATCGACCGATCGCACCAACGCCATTTCAACGGGCGAGGCGACATCAAACGTATGCATGCCGCCCGAAACCAAGGTTTCGATGACTTCGCGGCCTGGCTGTGCTTTGACGGCAAAGCTGACCAATCCCGGAAAGTGGTTGTTGAAAAATTGATGTTGGTTTTCAAGTTTTGACGCTGAAAAGAAAAGCACGGGCGTATCTGGGCGAACCACATCCAAATATCTGCAAGGGTCGGAATAGAATCGTTCATGGCGCGACATGGGCAAACTCCTATATTCACCCCATCATTCATTGAAATTATCGGCGAAATGAATTGTTTAATTAGTAATTATGTCTATAATTTTCGTCATAATAGCCATTTATAGGGCAATTTGACATATGGATGATCTCGACCGCCAAATGATCGCACTTCTATCTGCGAATGCGCGTTTGCCAATCTCTTCACTCGCAGCAACGCTTGGCATTGCACGCACCACAGCGCAGGCGCGGTTGGACAGTTTGGAACGGCGTGGGATCATCGCGGGCTACACTATTCGTAAGGGCAGCGATTTTGCAGAAAATGAAATCTATGCCACGGTTTTGTTGCAGTTAGAGCCCGCGAAACAAGCGGCTGTCGTCTCGCGCCTATCGAGTTTTGCGGAAGTCGAGGCCGCTTTCACAGCCTCGGGGCGCTTCGATATGATTTTGCGAGTGAAGGCGGAAAATACGACTCATCTCGATGGGGTGTTGGACCGCATTTCCGATCTGGCCGGTGTCAAAAGCACCGAAAGTTTGATCCGTTTATCCTCAAAATTTGACCGCGCTGCCAAATAAAGCGGCTTTTCTTCGTAAAACTGATACAAATCGAACATAGTTTTTGACTCATGCGCCCATACGGGTTTTGATGAGCGCACTGCTAATTCTTTTTTTTGAGGACACCTCCATGAAATATCTTTTGTCTGCCTCAGCAATGCTGCTTGCTGGGACGAGCTTGGCCTATGCCGATTTCACCCTTCATATCCTTCACATCAACGACCTGCACAGCCGCATCGAATCTGTGTCCAAATATGACGGCACATGCGGTGCAGATGACGAGATTGAGGGGAAGTGTTTCGGCGGTGTGGCGCGTTTGAAAACTGCGATTGATGCCAAACGGGCAGAGCTTGCAGGTCAAAATGTGATCCTGCTGGATGCGGGCGATCAATTTCAAGGCTCGCTGATGTACACGACGTATAAAGGCAAAGCTGAGGCGGAATTTGCGTCCTTGATGGGCTTTGACGCGATGGCGGTGGGTAACCATGAGTTTGACGATGGGCCTGAAGCGCTGGCGGAATTTATTGACGCGGTGAATTTTCCGGTTGTGTCGGGCAATCTGGATTTGTCAGGCTCGAACGTTTTGAAAGATAAGGTGCAAAACCACGTGGTGCTGGACGTGGGTGGTCAGAAGGTTGGCATCGTTTCTGCGCTTGCGACCGATACGGTCGATACATCCTCGCCCGGTCCGAATGTTTTGTTCCAAAATGAAATCGAGGCGTTGCAACAAGACGTTGCCGCTTTGCAGGCCGAGGGCGTGGATAAAATCATCGCGCTGAACCATGTTGGCCTGCCTGCCGATATCGCGATTGCGGGTTCTGTCGACGGTTTGGACGCGATTGTGGGCGGGCATTCGCACACATTGCTGTCAAACACCGCAGAGCGCGCATCGGGGCCATATCCCACCATGGCCGCGGGCGTGCCGATTGTGCAGTCCTATGCCTATTCGAAATATCTGGGTCACTTAACGCTGAACTTTGATGAAGTGGGCAAAGTCACAGCCGCGTCTGGTGATAGCTTCCTAATTGATGCCGCGACTGAACCAGATGCCGAAATTGTCGCGCGGGTGAAAGAGCTTGCAGGTCCGATTGATGAGTTGAAAGCGACGGTTGTTGCAAATTCTGACAAGCTGATCGTGGGCGAGCGGGATGTCTGCCGCGTGTCCGAATGCGCGATGGGTAATCTGATCACGGATGCGATGTTGGATCGGGTGAAAGATCAGGGGATTGAAATTGCGATCCAAAACTCTGGTGGTATTCGGGCCTCGATCGACCAAGGTGATGTGACCATGGGCGAGGTCTTTACTGTGCTGCCTTTCCAAAACACGTTGTCGACTTTCTTCGTCTCTGGTCAAACATTGATCGATGCGCTGGAAAACGGTGTCAGCCAAGTTGAAGAGGTCAAAGGACGCTTCCCACAAGTCTCTGGCATGAGCTTCACTTGGGACGCCTCTGTTGCTGCGGGCGAGGGGCGGATCAAGGACGTGATGGTCGGTGGTGCGCCGATTGATCCGGCGAAAACCTACGGTGTTGTGTCCAACAATTACGTCCGTGGCGGCGGTGATGGGTACAAGATGTTCCGCGATGCGGATAACGCCTATGACTATGGCCCAGACCTTGCGGATGTGGTCGCGGAATACATGGCCACTGGCGGTACCGCGACAGAGCCGGAGGGGCGAATTAAACGCCAAAACTAACGGCCCAAAATCCCTAACAAAATATCGCGCCCCGCCTGTCGGGGCGCTTTTCATTTCGGGCCTGCTTCGCTATGACAGCGCAACTTTCGAGAATGAGTGACGATTATGGCGCTGGATAAGACTTTTGATGCCGCACAGGCAGAGCCTGAGATTTGGAAAAAATGGGAATCGGCGGATGCGTTTGCCGCGGGCGCAAATGCGCGCGACGGCGCGGATAGTTATTGCATCATGATCCCGCCGCCCAATGTCACAGGCGTGTTGCATATGGGGCATGCGTTTAACAATACGCTGCAAGATATCTTGATCCGCTGGCATCGGATGCGCGGATTTGACACGCTGTGGCAGCCGGGTGTCGATCATGCGGGCATCGCGACGCAAATGGTTGTGGAACGCCAGTTGGCCGAGGCGGGCGAGCCGGGTCGTCGCGAAATGGGGCGCGAGGCATTTCTTGAAAAAGTCTGGGCGTGGAAAGAACAATCGGGCGGGACGATTATTGAACAGCTAAAGCGTTTGGGCGCGTCTTGTGACTATGGCCGCACGGCCTTCACCATGGCGGGCGCACCGGGCGATACGCGCACGGGGCATGAAAATTCTGCGAATTTCCATGATGCGGTGCTGAAGGTTTTTGTCGATCTTTATAACAAAGGTCTGATTTACAAGGGCAAGCGTCTGGTCAATTGGGACCCGCATTTTGAAACGGCGATTTCCGATCTTGAGGTCGAGAATAAAGAAGTCGCGGGCCATATGTGGCATTTCAAATATCCGTTGGCGGGGGGTGAGACCTATACCTATCGCGAGAAGGATGCGGATGGAAATATCGCGCTGGAAGAAGAGCGCGATTATATTTCTATCGCCACGACGCGGCCAGAAACCATGCTAGGCGATGGTGCGGTTGCGGTGCATCCCGATGATGAACGCTATGCGCCGATTGTTGGCAAGCTGTGTGAAATTCCGGTTGGACCGAAAGCGCATCGCCGTTTGATCCCGATCATCACGGATGAATATCCAGACCCTGATTTCGGATCAGGTGCGGTGAAGATCACTGGCGCGCATGATTTCAATGACTATCAGGTCGCGAAACGGGGCAATATCCCGATGTATGCGCTGATGGATGTGAAGGGCGCGATGCGCAGCGATGGACGCCCCTATGCGGAAGAGGCGGCAGATGCGCAGAAGATCGCGGCGGGCGAGATGGAGTTTGATGAGAATACTATCGCGGCGATGAACCTTGTGCCCGATGACTATCGCGGGTTGGATCGGTTTGAGGCACGCGAGAAGGTTGTCGCCGACATCAATGCCGAAGGTTTGGCGGTGATGGTGGAGATCCCGGATCAAGTCCGGGATGAGGATGGGGCGGGGGATGTCACCCCGGCCACCGCGCCGGAGTCCCGGATGATCCCATATGTTGAGGATAAACCGATCATGCAGCCCTTTGGAGATCGATCTAAAGTTGTGATCGAGCCAATGCTGACCGATCAGTGGTTTGTGGATACGGCCAAAATCGTGGGGCCTGCGATTGAAGCGGTTGAGAACGGCACGACGCAGATTTTGCCAGAGCAGGATAAGAAGGTTTATTTCAACTGGCTGAAGAATATTGAGCCGTGGTGTATTTCTCGCCAGCTTTGGTGGGGGCATCAGGTGCCGGTTTGGTATTTGCCTGGACGAAATAAAGATGGATCAGCGGGTGATCCTAATGGGTTTTACGATGGCCCTATGGAAGTTTGTGCTTCAAGCGCAAGTGAGGTCGAAAATCTTCTTAAAGATAGGTTCGGTATTTCACGTCTTCAAGAAGTTCCATCTGACTTTTCAATTGTAGATGAAACTGGTGCAAACAATGAAATGGATGCGTTCCTTACCAACTCAGAGTTTGGTAACGATGAAATATATGACTACATGGTCGCTTATCGCGACCCTGACGTCCTCGACACATGGTTCTCCTCTGGCCTATGGCCGTTTGGCACACTCGGCTGGCCGGAAGAGACGGATTTTATGGAACGGTTCTACACCTCCGACAATGTCAACCGCACGCTGATCACGGGCTTTGACATCATCTTCTTCTGGGTGGCGCGCATGATGATGTTGGGTATTGAATCGGCGGGGAAAGTGCCGTTTGAAACTGTCTATGTCCATCCGCTTGTCCGCGACGAGAGCGGCAAGAAAATGTCCAAATCTTTGGGCAATGTCATGGACCCGCTGGACCTAATCGACAAATACGGCGCCGATGCGGTGCGCTTTACGCTGACGGCGATGGCCGCGATGGGGCGCGATTTGAAACTGTCCGAAAGCCGCATCGAAGGCTATCGCAATTTCGGCACAAAACTGTGGAACGCCGCGCGGTTTGCGGAGTTTAATGCGGCGAAACCTGTCGATGGGTTTGATCCGTCATCTGCCCAACAGACGCTGAACAAATGGATTATCGGTGAAACCGCGCGGGCGCGTTTGGCGGTGGATTCGGCCTTGGAACAGTACCGTTTTAATGACGCTGCCAATGCCCTCTATGAGTTCATTTGGAAGAAGCTGTGTGATTGGTATGTGGAACTGTCAAAGCCTCTTTTCCAAGGCGATGATGAGGTGGTGATCGCAGAGACGCGGGCAACACTGGCTTGGGTCATGGATCAGGCGCTGGTTTTGATGCATCCGATTATGCCGTTTATTACCGAAAAGCTGTGGGAAGAATTTCCACGCGGGAAGATGTTGGTGCATACAGATTGGCCGAGTTATGGTGTGGAGTTGATTGATGAAGCAGCGGATGCGGAGATGAATTGGGTGGTCAGCTTGATCGAACACATCCGCTCCGTCCGGGCAGAGATGCGGGTGAATGCAGGCGCAAAAATTCCGATGATCTCGCTGGGTTTGGACGCAAGCGCCACGACCGCCTTTGAGAATAACAAGGCGATGATCCTGAGGTTGGGACGGATTGAAGAAGTTTCCGAAGCCTCAGAAGCGCCACAAGGGGCTGTCACATTGCCAGTGGAAGGCGGTCAGTTCTGTCTGCCGCTTGCGGGTGTGATTGATATCGAGGCGGAAAAGGCGCGCTTGACCAAGGCGATTGAGAAGCTTGAGAAAGAGTTGGGCGGGATCAAAGGGAAATTGGCCAATGAAAAATTTGTAGCCAACGCACCGGAACATGTTGTCGATGAAAATCGTGCGCGGTTAGAGACTGGGGCGGGTGAGCTGTCCGCTTTGCAAGACGCGATGGATCGTGTCACCGCGCTGGGATAGAGGGGTTGCGCCCCGTTGGGGCGCGATAGGGTCGGTGCGCTCGGGCGGGGTGAACCCCGCACTCGTCGCACCGATTGGAGGCGCTTCGCCCTCCAAACCCCTAGAAGATATTTTTGGAACAAAGAAGAATCGAACGACGTGAGATTCTTCTGCAGACAGAGTCTTTGCGCCAGCAAAGATCCCGAGCGGCAAAGAAAGACGGTGCGGTTGTGGGCTGGACGCGAGAGTCGCGTCAGGCCGCAGGCAAGTTCTGTTTAATGCATCACGGGCACTAATGCGCCAGTTTCGGCATCAAAACGCATATTGAGGATCAATTTGCCATCTTCGCGCGGGGCAGCGTGAAACATGCCAAAATCACTCAGATCCATAATGCTTTTTTCATCCACCTTCTGTGCTGTTTGGCGGAGGAAGTCATCCAGCTTAATCGGTGTCATCTGCTTATCCTTTCATATGGCAGCTACCATATATGTGGATAAAACTTATCCACAGCGCAATATATGGCACGTAAATGTGAAACTTCCGTGACGTAAGAGGTTGATTAGTCAACGATTTTATCAATTGCACGCAAGGATCGCGTGGCCTTGTCAAAATAGACAGTCAGCACACGTTTTTTCCATATTTTCGGGGTGATTTTGGGCAAATATCGCGCTGAGAAAAGTGCCAGCGTACCGCCGAGCACGCGCCGTCTGGAAGGTTTCATCCTACACATCCTGTGGTTTTCAGATCACAAATATGCCTTTGTTGTGCATCTACAAGGGGGCGCCGGTCGCAAGCACTGCCGCAGCTTTTGCCAAAGCGTCCTGCCCATGGGGCACCGATTCTGCCTTGAGCGCCATATCGATTGCGCCCAATGTGCCCATGATCATATGGGCGTTGAGATGTCCCATATGGCCGATCCGAAAGAAATCGCCAAATTCGGGTTGCAACCGATCCGCCATGCCAAGGCCCACGCCCAAGGTCACGCCAGCCTGATCGCGGCAATAGGTTTGCAAAGCTTGGCCCAAGCGCCCCGGGGCGGTAACAGCTGTCACGGCTTTTGAGCGATGCGCGGGGTTTTCGACATTCATATAAAGCGCGCCACCCTCTGCCCAGCTGTCAATCGCGGCCCAAATCGCGCGTGCAATCCGATCATGCCGCGCCCAGACATGTTCGAGACCTTCCTCTTTTAGGATCATATCAAGGGCAACACGCAGCCCGTAAAGATGATTGGTGGGCGCGGTGCCTGCAAATTTTTGATAGTAATATTCTGCTGTTACGCGCGGGGTCCAATCCCAATAATAACTGACACGATCCAGCCGATTGCGCGCCTTTTTCGCTTTGTCATTGAACCAAACAAAACACAGGCCCGGCGGGGTCATCAGGCCTTTTTGAGAGCCGGACATCATCACATCGACCCCCCAATCATCCATGCAATGTTCCTCTGTGCCCAGCGAGGCCATGCAATCAACCATAAAAAGAGCCGGATGTTTGGTGCCGCGCAGCATCTTCCCAAAGGCTGAGACATCGTTTGAGACAGAGCTGGCGGTATCCGTCTGGGTGATCAAAACCGCCTTAAACGCGTGCGTCCTATCTGCGCGCAGCACCGCCTCAGCCTGATCCAAATCGATCACATCGCGTTTGCCAAAATCGATCTCGACCACGTCGATGCCGAGTGTTTTTGCAACCCCGCCCCAACCTTGGGCAAACCGACCTGTGTTCAGAACAAGAACTTTTTCGCCGGCGTTCACGGTATTTGCCAAGGTGGCTTCCCAAGCGGCATGTCCATTGCCGATATAAATGGCCACGTCGCCCTTTGTGCAGGCCACTCGTTTCAGATCAGGATAAAGGGTTTCGGTCAGTTCTACCAATTCCCCTTCGTAAATATTCGGGGCGCGTCGGTGCATGGCGCGCAAGACGCGATCGGGGAAGACCGACGGGCCAGGGATGGCAAGTGTTTCGACACCGTATTTTAGGGACATATCTGTATTCCTGATTTCCGCCAAACTGGGCGATTCCTGCCGAAAATGGAAATAAAAAATTCTGCATTTTGTCTCACAAATCCTTATGCTAGGCAGGGCGTCAGACCAATTTTGAGGCGGAATGTGACAGAACCGAAAGCATCAGAAACACCGCTTTCAAAGACCTATTTGCGGCTCTGGCGGGGATGGCTGTCGGATCACAAAGGTCTGCTGGCGATCACACTGGTTTTGATGATGATCACTGCGGTCGCAGCTGCGGGATATGCCAAATATATCGAATGGGTTGTCGCCGCGCTGGAGACATCCTCAAAATCGGTTATTTACTGGGGGCCAGTTGGGATTATCGCGTTGGTTTTGATAAAAGGCATTGCCCAATATGCCTCGCAAGTCATTCAAGCCTTCGCACTGTCAAAAATGCAGCGCCGCATCCAGAAAGAAATGCATCAAAAGCTGGTTACGATGGATTTGGCGCATTTAATGGACGAGGCGCCCGCCTCGCTGGCGACGCGGTTTTCTGCCGATGTGGAACTGGGCAAAAATGCATGCCAAGTGGCGCTTGGCGCTTTGACGGCGATTTTCACAATCATTGCGGCATTCTTCGTCATGATCTCAATCGACTGGATAATGACCTTGGGCGTGATTGGGATTTTTGCGTTTGCCTTTATTCCAGTTGGGATCATTGGCGCGCGTGTGCGCAAAATTTCCGCCGCGACGCAAAGAGAAATTGCAGATATGACCGCCAATTTAAACGAGGGCCTGTCGGGTATTCGCATGGTACGGACCTATCAGTTAGAGGATCGCGTCTTAGACCAAGCCAAAGGTGTTTTCGGACGGCTTTATAAGCTGCGTGTCACCATGGTGAAATGGCACTCGATATTGTCGCCGATGATGGAAATTTTGGGCGGTATTGCGATTGGGATGTTGGTGCTTTTGGTTGCTTTACGTATTCAGTCAGGCGCGGTGGAGCTGTCTGGGTTTATGGGATTGTTAACGGCAGTGGGTATTGCCACAAACCCAGCGCGCAAGCTGGGTGCTGCCTATACGATCGCACAGCAGGGTCGTGCGGCTTTTGATCGGATATTTGGGCTTTTTGACATCAAAAACACGATTACAGATCCTGTAAACGCGAAAACGTTGAGCACAAAACTAGATGGGACGATTCAGTTCGAAAATGTCGATTTTACCTATCCCGATGGTTACAAGGCGTTACACGAGATTAATTTGACCTTAGAGGCGGGCAAAACCTACGCCTTTGTCGGCCGTTCTGGCGCTGGGAAATCGACGATATTTAACCTGCTTCCGCGCTTGTTCGACCCATCAGAGGGCAAAATTATGATTGATGGTCAAGACATTCGCGAATTATCCCTCGCTGACTTGCGCACGCAAATTTCTGTGGTCAGCCAAGATTCGATCATGCTTTCAGGCACGATATTGGAAAATATTCAATTCGGGCGCGCGGATGCAGATATGAATGCCGTGAAGGAGGCCGCAGCAGCAGCAGCAGCTCTTGAATTCATAGAAAATCTTCCCGATGGATTTGACACAGAAATTGCCTCTGCCTCTGCAAATTTTTCCGGCGGAGAGCGGCAGCGCCTGTCTATTGCACGCGCAATACTGCGTGACGCGCCGATCTTGCTGTTGGATGAGCCAACCTCCGCACTTGACGCTCAATCGGAGGCGCAAATTCGTACCGCACTTGATACGTTATCAGAAAACCGAACGACTTTGGTTATCGCGCATCGGTTGTCGACCATCTTACACGCAGATCAGATCATTGTTTTGGATCAGGGCCGAGTGGTTGAAACCGGAAAACATGATGAATTGCTCAGCCAAAAGGGGCTTTATGCGGATCTATTTAATCTGCAGTTTGAAACCAATGCCGCGCCGCAAAGGCGGCTTGGCTTTCGGCGGCAAAACCCAGATGAACCTGGGTTCTTTGCTCGTCTATTTGGGATCAATACATAAAGCAATTACTCCCACTCAATCGTACCAGGCGGCTTGGACGTGATGTCATAAGTCACCCGATT